>DBQC01000009.1:0-53003 GCA_002305075.1 Ruminococcaceae bacterium UBA1404
TTTTATCACTGCCACTGACATGGAGAGCGTGCTTTCGGGAGAGATTAAGCGTATGGGTGGTCGGGACATCCAGACCACAGATGGCCGGGTGACCTTTAAAGGGGACTGGCTGATGCTGGCCCGGGCCAATTTGATGCTGCGCACCGCCGAGCGGGTGCTTATTTTGCTTGGGGAGTTTGAGGCACGCAGCTTTACCGAGCTGTTCGACGGTGTTTACGCCCTGCCGTGGGAAAACTTTATCGGAAAAACCGATGCCTTTCCGGTAAAGGGATGGAGCCTTAAAAGCCAGCTCCACTCCATACCCGACTGTCAGTCCATCACCAAAAAGGCCATTGCCAAGCGTCTAGGGCAGGCCTATGGGCAGAGTTGGCTGGACGAAACCGGTCCCGAGCTTCAGGTTCAGTTTTCCATCCTCAAGGACAAAGTGTCGCTGATGATAGATACCTCGGGCACCGGGCTATACAAGCGAGGCTATCGCCAAAATGCCGGAAGCGCCCCCATCAAGGAGACTTTGGCCGCCGGTATAGTCGACCTGGCTCGGGTGAAATCGGACAGTCGGGTCTACGATCCATTTTGCGGCTCGGGCACGCTACTCATCGAGGCCGCCCTCAAGGCGCTGCGCATCCCTTCTGGAGTTAATCGCCGCTTTGCCGGGGAGCACTACGGCTGCATTCCGGCCGAAGTCTGGGCAAAGGCCAGAGCCGAGGGAATAGATGGCATCCAGCGAGAGGCCGCTTTTCGAGGATATGGCAGCGACATCGACCCCGAGGCCATCGCCCTGGTTGAGCATAACCGCCAAAAGGTGGGGGTAGGGGGGCGCATTTCGGCCAAGCTGCGGGATATCGACGACTTTGTTCTACCCGAGCAGGGGGGGATTGTACTGTGTAACCCACCCTATGGCGAGCGGATGCTGGAGCTAAAACAGGCCGAAGACCTCTATAAGTGCATGGGCAAGGTGTTTCAGCCGGCGGCCGGAATGTCCTACTACATTATTGCGGCCCATCCCGAGTTTGAGACGCTTTTTGGCCGCAAGGCCACCAAGCGCCGCAAGCTTTACAATGGAATGCTAAAATGCCAGCTTTATATGTACTATTAAAAAGCAATCGGCCGGAGGGCAGGGACATCCCACCTCCGGCCGGTTTTATGCGTTATAGCGCCTTGACATAGACATTAAAGGGCAGAGGCCGCCCTCGCTGGTACATCTCTCCCACAAACTGGTAGCCCCGCTGGGTGAACATACGGTTCATGTTGGCGTTGAGTGAATAAGTATCACATCGGATAGCCACCGCACCCTGCTGCCGAGCCAGTTGCTCTGCAAATGCCATAAGGCGGCTGCCCACCCCCTGCCTGCGAAAGGGCACCGCAATGGCGATGCGGTGCAGCACCAGCGCAGGGCCATCCACCGGCCAGCTAAGCGCCTTATAGCCTTCGGGCTCCTCGGTATTTAGACAGACAAAGCCCACCACCTGGCCCTGCTGCTCGGCTACATGGAGGCTGCCTGCGGCTATGTCCGAAGCAAAATGGGCCAAGGTAGGGTAGTTCTCATCCCATTGGGTACTGCCCTCCTTCAGCATCATTGCAACAGTGCCCTTTACAATGGCCATGATGGCCGGCAAATCGTCGGGCGTGGCTATTCTTATCACAGCAGGCCTCCTTTTTGCATAAAACGCATTATTACTTGCAAAACAGTGGACCACCGGCTTAATGCCGATGGTCGTATCAAGCTGTATTATGATGCAAGTTGGCGCTCTAACCAGATGGACGCAATGACCAGTGCTTTGTAAAGGCCAACTTTCTCGGTTTTCTTTACGATGCGGGCCGGCATGGGCAGCGATTCGTCGGTCGAGACAATCTGCACCGCCACACGGCCCGAGAGGCTGATGTCTCCCTTAGGCTCTGTGGTTATAATTTGCAGCGTGGCAATGTAGGGACGAGAGGGGTCGCCATAATAAATGGTGTTGCCGCTTCGCAAAAGCGGCTGGCCTCTAAAGGTTGACTTGGGGTTAATTGCCTTTTTCCCGGTCTTTGTTGCCAAATAAATACCCCCTTTTTTAGGATAATAGGCCAAAAGTATGCCTGAATTGTCTATACAAATGATTATAACACATTTTTTACCTGCGGTCAAACCACCTTGATGGCCCAGGCCGGACAGTGGCCGGAGCAGTAGCCGCAGAGCAGGCAGCGGTCGGCTTGGCAGTAGACCTTGTCTGCTTTAAGTGAAAGCGCCCCCTGTGGGCACACCCGGGTACAAACGCCGCAACCCTCGCACCAGTCGTCGATGTGCAGATGACGGCTTTTGGCCGAAAGGGCGGCCTCCTCGGCGGGGGAGAAGTGACCCCGACTAAAAAAGCCCACATTGGCATCGACCTCATCGACCGACTGCATACCTACAGCCACGGCGTCTATGCAGCCAAGGCTACGCACATAGCTTAGGCAAGCATCGGCCGACCTAAACAGGTTTCCTCCGCCCAGAGCCTTCATGGCATAAATGCCGATGCCTTTTTGATGCGCCGCATACAGGGCAGTCTCCATTTCCTCACGGTTGCCGTCCACAATGCCGAGGCCGGCCTTGTTAATAAGGGGATGGATTACATCCAGCCCGAGATGGGTTGCCGCCTTTACAGCAGTGATGTGGTGGGTAGAGATGCCCACGGCTTTGACAATGCCTTTAGCTTTACAGTCATAGAGATAGTCCAGGGCCTCCCGGTGGCCACGCAAAGTAAGGTCGCTTTCCTGCTCGTGGAGCATAAAGATGTCCACCACATCCCGGTCAAGCTTCCGGCGAGCCTCCTCCACAGCGTCCATGGCCCCCTGCCGAGAGTAGGCGTAGGTTTTAGAGCATATTATGGCTTCGGGGTTGCCCGCTAGCCGCAGACCTTCTCTTAGATAGTCATAGGTTCGATAGAACTGGGCAGTGTCAAAAAAGCTGATGCCGGACCGCAGCGCATGGGCCACCACCTCGGCCCCCTGTTTAAGGGGCAGGTTTGCCTGAAGCGGCCCGATGGTAAGCGCTCCAAAACAGAGCTCGCTTACGGTGATGCCGGTGTGGCCCAGGGGAACTTGCCTCATAAATGCCTCCATAAAAAGTCAGGGCCGGCACCTGTGCACCGGCCCTGATGGCGTTATTAATCAGTCATCCAAATAGGATTTAACCAGCAGGCGCAGCAGTTCGTCACGGTCGATGCGGCGAATAAGGCTGCGGGCATTGTTGTGGGTGGTGATATAGGTGGGATCTTCCGAGAGGATGTAGCCTACAATCTGGTTGATGGGATTGTAGCCCTTTTGGCGCAGCGCATCATAGACCGCCGTCAGGGTGGCCCTTACCTCTTTTTCCTTATCCTCCTGAATGGAGAACGCTATGGTCGGCTCATGCATACCTCATCACCTCGCCTACTATTGTACAACAAGCCGCCCTGTTCATGCAAGCTAAAATTTACGCTCGCAGCCGTGCGCCCACCTGTTCTAAGGCCGATAGGGCCGAGGCGACTGCTGCGTCCACCTGCTCATCGGTGAGGGTGCCCTGCTTAGAGCGCAGTGTCAGACTAAAAGCCACACTCTTTTTGCCGGCCTCTAACTGGGCGCCCTCGTAGATATCAAAGAGAACCACATCCTCAAGCAGCTCAGGAATGGCCGACCAGATGGCCTGTTCCATGGTTTGAGCGGGCAGTGAGGCGTCGCAAACCAGCGCAAGGTCTCGGGTCGAGGCGGGGTAGCGGGGCATGGCGGTGTACTGTGGATTTCGGTTGGCCAGCTCAAACAACAGATTGATGCTGAGGTCACCAAGGCAGACCCGGCCTTCCATATCGTAGTTTTTAACCACGGCAGGGTGGGCCTCGCCAAACAGACCAATCTCCTTATCGCCCACCAAGAGCTTAGCACAGCGCCCCGGATGGAAGGTGGGATGATCGGTCACTGGTTCGTAGCGCACAAGGCGGCGATCTATTTTGCAGTGGCGCAGCAGCGCCTCTACCACACCCTTTAGGGTGTAGTAGTCGGCCTCGGCGTCGTAGAGAGCCAGCGTGAGGCGATATTCCTCAATGGGTAGTTGGTCGGCGCTCTCAAGGGGTGTAAAGGTTTTGGCCATTTCATAGAGCCATGCCCTGGGGCTGCGGTTTTTATAGTTGCGCGACAGCACATCCAATAAGCTGGGCAAAGCCGTGCGGCGCATCAGGCTGGTGTCCTCACCCAGGGGGTTGGTTACCACCACCGAACGGCGTAGCGGATGCTGGTCGGGCAGACCGATGCGATCATAAGCCCGAGGGGAGATAAAGGTATAGGTGAGAGTCTCCTGAAAGCCCAGACCCACCACGGCGCTTTCTAGGCTGCTGTCGAAGCGCTGACGCTCGGTGAGGAGCCCGGCCGCTGCCCCTGTAACCTGGGTGGAGGGGATGTTGTTGTAGCCGTAAATGCGGGCAACCTCCTCCGAGATGTCGGCGTCCATGGTTACATCGGCCCGGTAGCTGGGCACCTGGATAAGGCCGTTTTCCATCCTAAAGCCCAGATTGGTCAGGATGGTTATCATGTCGGCTTCGGAAATGTCGGTGCCCAAATGTGTGTTTATCCAGTCGGCCCGCAGGGGGAGGGAGGTGGGGGTGTAGTTGGTATTGTCCACATCGATCACGCCGTCTATCACCTCGCCGCAGCCCAGCAGCTCCACCAGCTCGCAGGCTCGCAGCGCAGCCTCCATGCAGAGCTGACCGTCCAGCCCTTTTTCAAACCGGGCCGAGCTTTCACTGCGCAGGCCCAGCTTGCGGCTGGTCAGCCGAATGGACACATTGTCGAAGTTTGCCGACTCGAATACCACACAGCTGGTATCTTCGGCGATGCCGCTACCCAGTCCGCCCATCACGCCGGCAATGCCGGTGGGGCCATTTATGTCGCAAATCATGAGCATTTCGGGCGAGAGGATACGCTCTATACCGTCCAGCGTGGTGAGGGTTTCACCGGGCCTAGCGTTACGCACGATAATTTTGCCCTCGGGCAGCTGGGCGTAGTTAAAGGCGTGCATGGGCTGCCCGTATTCGAGCATCACATAGTTGGTAATATCTACAATGTTGTTGATGGGGCGCATACCCGCCGCCCGCAGCCGCTCTCGCATCCAGCGGGGAGAGGGGCCCACCTTGACATTCTTGACCGCCTTGGCCACATAGCGACGACAGAGCTCGGGGTTCTCCACCTCTACCGATACAAGATCACGGATGTCGCCGCCGGCGCCCTTTACTTTGGGCTTATCGGGCACAAACTTTTGGCCGTAGGTGGCGGCCACTTCTCTTGCAATGCCAATCATGGACAGACAATCGGGACGGTTGGGGGTAATTTCAAACTCAAACACGGTGTCGTTTAGGCCGAGCACCTCCCGGATATCCTGACCGAGGCTGCCCGGCTCCTCCACCACAAAGATGCCATCGGCCGAAGCGTAGGGGAAGTCTGCTACCTGAAGGCCCAGCTCGGCCAACGAGCAGACCATGCCCTCACTGAGCTGATCCTGCATGGTGCGGGTGGTGATGGCAAGGCCGTCGGCCAGTGTGGCGCCGTCCACAGCGGTGGGCACACGGTCGCCCACCTTGAGGTTGGTGGCGGCGGTGAGAATCTGAAGGGTTTTCTCGCCGATATCCACCTTAAGGATGAGCAGATGGTCGCTGGTGGGGTGGGGGTCGATGGACAGCACCTGCCCGAGCACCACGCCGGTGATTTCCTCGGCTTCGACGGTATAACCTTCTACCTTAGAGCCCGACATGGTGAGGGCGTCCGAAAAGCTTTTGGGACTGTCTTCTGTTTTAACCAGCGTATCAAGCCAGCGCTTTGAGCACAACATAATCCTTCCTCCTTAAAACTGGCTTAAAAAGCGCAGATCGTTTTCAAACAGCAGCCGCAAATCGTCAATCTGATACTTGCGCATGGCAATGCGATCAAGCCCCATACCGAAGGCAAAGCCGCTGTATTCATTAGGGTCTATGCCGCAGATAGACAGCACCTTAGGATGCACCATACCGCCGCCTAAAAGCTCGATCCAACCCTCGCCCTTACACATGCGGCAACCCTCGCCATGGCAGTTAAAGCACATCATGTCCATCTCGGCCGAGGGCTCGGTGAACTGGAAGTGGTGGGGTCTAAAGCGGGTGACCGTGTCCTCGCCATAGAGACGGCGGGCAAAAGTGTCCAGCGTGCCCTTTAGGTCGGACATGGTAATGTTTCTGTCTACCACCAGCCCTTCCACCTGATGGAAAACCGGGGAGTGGGTGGCGTCTACCTCGTCGGAACGATAGACCTTGCCCGGTGCGATAATCCGAATAGGAGGGCGCTGCTTCTCCATGGTGCGGATTTGCACCGGCGAGGTCTGGCTGCGCAGCACCACATTTTCCGAGATATAAAAAGTGTCCTGCGTGTCCCGAGAGGGGTGGTTTTTAGGCATATTCAGCGCCTCAAAGTTGTAGTAGTCGGACTCTACCTCGGGGCCATCGGCAATGCTAAAGCCCATGCCTAAAAAGATTTCCTTTAGCTCATCGAGCACTCGTGTAATAGGATGCTTGCCTCCCAGCGGCATAGGCCGGCCCGGGGCAGATACATCCACCCGCTCGGCGAGCAGCCGGGCGGTGAGCAGCTCGGCCTCCAGCGCTTCTCTGCGGCGGTCTAGGGCCTCTGCAATGGTTTGGCGGATTTGGTTTGCCAGTGCGCCAACTTCCTTACGAACCTCAGGCTCCAGGCCACCTAATTGCTTGAGCACAGCCGTGAGCTGGCCTTTTTTGCCAAGATAACCAACCCGCAGGCTCTCTATCGCCGCAAGGTCAGGAGCCGACGCAATTTGACTTAACGCCGCCTGCTCCATGGATGTGAGCTTTTCTTTCATATTATCACCTCTTAAAATAAACAAAAAAACTGCCGCCCCAAACTGGGGCGACAGGCAAAACCCACCGCGGTACCACCCAAATTTCCGCCCAGGGGCGGACACTTTGACGGCTGTAACGGAGCCGGCCGTCTCCGCCTATTCATAGGTTCAGCGGAGCCGCTCGCGGGGGAATGTAGGTCGGGTACGAGCAGGCGCCTTTCAGCCGACGAACGCCCTCTCTAAAGCTCGCATAGCTCCCGGCTTTAATGCCCGGTCATTGCGTTTAATAAGATTGTATGCCATTGTAGCACGGTTTGTGCTGTATTGCAACCTATTTTTGCCCTCTGCTACATAAGATATGCTAGCGGAGATGAGAGATCCATGTACAATATGATAAAGGCAGGGGATTTGTATGCGGCGATTGGGTCTTGTTTTACTGTGCATGATGATTATAACCGGCTGCGGTCTTATAGGTGAGCCCATTCCCGAGATAGATCGCTCGCCCCCGTTTACGGCCAAGGCCGATGTGCGGGTGGGTCAACATCATTACAACGCCACCATCGCTTACACCGCCGACGGAAGTCTGACCTTGGAAGCCGCCCCCGGACCTCTCTGGCGCCCGCTGCGTCAGGTTGCCGACGACGGTGGCTGCCGGGTGGAGCTGGGGCAGCGGCAGATGAGCTATCCCGCCGACTGGGTGGGCTCAGCCGTGATGGCCCAGCTGATACGCCAAGCCCTTAGAGCTCCCGAGGCCGCCCGGATCCTGCGTTCGGGCAGTCCGGCGGTGGAGGGCAGTGCTAACGGGGCGCCTTTTATTATAGAGGGTGATGACCAGGAGAACATTTTGCGAAGGCTTTTATTTCCCACTCTCGACACCGAAATCGTGCTGTCGAGCTTTAGGCGGACGGCGGAATAGCATTTTTCAGCCTGCCCAGTGGCGCCATCCCACGGGCATTTCGCACTGCGTTTTAATAGAATAAAGAGGGGCAACCTCCAAAAAATGCCTATGCCATATTGATTAGGGAGGACCTCTGTGGGCAAAAATAAGTGTGAAAAATCATTCGGACGGAGCGTGATGGCCGTGACTGTCAGAAGAGGAGACATATTTTATGCCGACCTAAGCCCGGTTGTTGGCTCGGAGCAAGGCGGTGTAAGACCTGTACTGATTGTACAAAACGATGTGGGTAATAAGCATAGCCCAACCGTAATTGCCGCAGCAATTACCAGCCAACGCGACAAGACAAAGCTGCCCACCCATATCGAGCTGCACAGCCACGGATGCGGTTTGTCCCGAGACTCGGTGGTGCTGCTAGAGCAGATACGCACCTTAGACAAAAGGCGACTCAAGGAGAAGATGGGACATCTAGACGAGCAGTCTATGGGCCGGGTAAACGAGGCCCTCTCCGTGAGCTTTGGTTTGGGTATGCGAACACCCTGACGGGCTACATAGGGTTCGAGCCTTCCACCGGAAAGCCACCGGTAGCCCTACAGGTTATAAAGGGCCTCCTCGCTTAGTGCGAGGGGGCCCTTATACTTGCGCAAAAGATTAAAAACGGGTAAAATAGTTTGTAATCCAATCCTCTGTGAAGGGAACTAAAACCGAGCATGAAGCATACCATACATGGGCGCTGCCCCTATTGCTTTTATCCCCAAAGCGGCGAGGCGTGCACACACTGCCGGCCCGACAGCCGCCGGCCCAACCCCGCCGACCTGCTGCCTAACGGGTATATATTAGACCAACGCTACATAGTGGGCCATGTGCTCCACTCAAACAGCGAGGCCACCCTCTACGCCGCCTTCGACCGGGTAGCCGGACGGGTGTTGTCCCTGCGAGAATACTACCCTAAGGTGTTGTCCGTGCGTCGGCCTGACGGCGGTCTTAGCGCCCGCCCGGGCAAAGAAGTGCCTTTTAAGGCGCTGCGCATGGACTTTGAGGAGGTCTGCCGCTATCTGTCCCGGCAGCGTGCGGACAGGTGCATCATCCCCTGTTTGGATGTGCTGTCCTGGGGGGACACCGTCTACGGCGTCTTTACCGAAAAGGAGGGCCAAACCCTGGAGGATTACCTCCTAACCCGGGGTGGCCGCCTTGCCTGGACCGAGGTAAAAAAGCCCTTTTTGCAGCTGCTAAACACCGTGTCGGCCTTTAACCGGGAGGGGATCATTCACCGGGGCATCTCGCCGGTTACCCTCCATTATGTGGACGGGCGGCTCATGCTCGCAGGCTTTGGCACCAGCGCCTTTCGCACCGGCCACAGCGAGCTGGAGGCCGAACTTTTTTATGGCTATGCCGCCCCCGAACAGTACACCCCCCGGGGCTGGCAGGGCGCTTGGACCGATGTCTACGCCTTGGGAGCCGTGCTTTACCACATACTCTCCGGTCAGCGCCCGGTGGACTATCACGGCCGCCTGACAGGGGAGACCCTCATCCCACCCGAGGACTTTGACCCCACCATCCCCCACCATGTGTCCGAGGCCATTTTGAAGGCCATGGCTCTGGAAGTGGAGGCCCGCTTTAATTCGGCCGATGGCCTTTATAGCGCCCTGCTGGAGGATGCCGACGGCCACACCGCCGTATTTGATGCAAGCGGGATGCCCCCGGCAGGAGGCGCCAAAAAGCGCCGTGGGGGAGTGTTGTCGGCGCTTGGTCTTGGAGCTATTGGCCTTGGACTTACGGCCTTTTTGCTGCTGCGCACCGGCTGGCTGCCGGGACCGACCCCCACGCCCGACCCTCAGCCCAGCTCCGAGAGCCAGCCAGCCTCCTCCGAGTCGGTGCCAGAGCCGCTTATGACGCCCGAGCTTGTGGGCCGGGATTTTGAGGCGCTGCTGCGGGACGGAGAGTTTATCGCTTACTACGCCCTTTCGGACCCTGCCAGAGAGTTTAGCGACACGGTGGAGCAGGGCCGAATTATCAGCCAGTACCCTGAGGCAGGCCGGGAGCTTGCCGAGGGTCAAAAAATCCATGTTACCATTAGCCTTGGCCCGGAATACACTACCATGCCCAACCTTATAGGTTGGCGAGTGGAGGAGGCTAAGCGAGAGCTGAATGTTTGGGGCATTCCTTATCATGAGGACTTGCTTGAGATTGTGGGGGAGGAGTACACCTACGGTATTGTGGCCAAGCTGAGCATAGAGCCGGGAACCGAGCTTTCACGCAAAACCCAAAAGGTCTACATCTACACCGGACGGCCTTGAACAGAAACTTTGCCACTGGGTAGCCATAGTCATCGGATAAACAAAAGTCCCCCGGTCCAAGACCGGGGGACTATCTGTGTTTTAGCTAAAGCGGCAGCGCTAATTTAATGCGTCCTGCCCAAAAACCTTGGCGGTCATTTGAGCCATGCGCTGTCCGTACAGCAAAAAGGTCTCCTTAACCTCGTCGGTTTTGCCCTTGATGGCGACCGGACCTAGGTGAATAACCGGTACGCCATGGGAGCCGCCGCCCGAGTAGGTGAGCATACCATAGACCATCATATGGTCAAGGATGAGACGGATGGCCAGCTCGCCGCCGCCATGCAGGTAGTTTACGGTGGCAAAGGCGCCGCCGACCTTACCTGCAAAACCAAGGGTTCTTCCGGGGCCTTCCAGCCAGTTTACAATATCGCCGCTGGCGCTGGCCAGATAGGTGGGCGTGCCTAGCACCATGCACTTGCTCTCCCGCACCCAATCCTCGTCTATGGCATCGATGGAAAAGGCCTTGGCCTCTACCCCCTCCACCATCTGCATGCCCTCTGCAATCACATGGGCCATCTCTTTGGTGGTGTCGGTTCTTGTGTAGTAGAGAACGGTCATTTTCATCTAGAAGTTACCTCTAATTGTTATTTAGTCGCTCACATAGGGCAGCAGGGCAATATGACGAGCACGCTTGATAGCGGTGGTCATCTGGCGCTGATGCCGGGCGCAGGTGCCGGTTACACGGCGGGGGACAATTTTGCCACGCTCGGTGAGATAACGCCGCAGCCGGGGGACATCTTTATAATCGATGTCGTAAATTTTATCCACACAAAATGCGCAAACCTTTCTTCTGCCTCTGCGGCCACGGCCGCGGTTGTCCCGATCGGGACGCTCTGTGCGCTCGGGTCTATCCATAATGGTTCCTCCTTATAATTTTGGTTAAAAGGGTAGATCGTCGTCGCCGTCGATGATGCTAAAATCATCATCGCTGCCGCTCTGATAGGCAGGCGCAGGAGCCGAGTGCTCCATAGAAGCGGGGGATCCGCCGCCCGACTGACTACGCCGCTCTACAAAGGACAAACGGTCAGCCACCACCTCAAAGGCGGTGCGTTTATTGCCGTCTCGGTCGGTGTACTCCCGGGTCTGGATGGAGCCGTCCACACCGATGGCGCTACCCTTTTGAAAATACTTGCATACAAATTCGGCACTGCTTCGCCATGCGACTATGGTGATAAAGTCGGTCTGGCGCTCACCGGCTTTGGAGGTGAAGGGCCGATCGACTGCAATGCGAAAAGTAGTAACAGAGATGCCATTGGGTGTGGTGCGCAGCTCGGGGTCGGCGGTGAGGCGACCAACAAGAACAGCCCTATTAAGCATTTATCCTACCTCCTTAGTTGGTTTTAGCAACAATGAGCGAACGAAGCACGCCTTCAGTAATTTTGTAGATGCGGTCGAGCTCGGCGGGAAAATCGGGGGCCGATGTAAACTCAATAAACAAGTAGTGGCCCTCGGTCTCGTCGTTGATGGGATAGGCGAGGCGGCGTTTGCCCCACTCCTCCACATTGTTCACAGTGGCGTTTTCTTCAATGAGGGTCTTAAATCTTTCGCTTAAGGCCGCAATGTTTTCTTCGCCTTCTGTGAGACTGAAAATTGCGATGGTTTCGTAATTTTCCTGTGCTTTTGCCATTTTCTTCATTACCTCCTTCTGGACATTAGGCTCTGCGCGAAAGCGCAGAACAAGGAGTCATACATTTCTGCATAACATTGATATTATAGGCACCCATCGGGCCATTGTCAAGAATAATAGCCCAATTACCGGGCTTTTTTGGCCATATTCTTAAGGTAAAGGGCAAATTCGGCCCCCAGCTCGGGATGGCGCAGCCCCAGCTCCACCGAAGCCTTGAGCATCTCAAGCTTGTTGCCCATATCGTAGCGGTCGCCCTCGTAGTGCACGGCAATCATGCCCTCGGTGTGGCAGAGCACCCGCATGGCGTCGGTCAGCTGAATTTCCCCGCCCACGCCGGGGGGCGTGCGGTCGAGAATGTCGAAGATAGAGGGGGGCAGCACACAGCGGTCTAACACCGCATAGGGGCTAAGAGCCTCTTCGGGGCGGGGCTTTTCAATCATGTCGTCCACAGCAAAAATGCGGTCGGCCAGCGGCCTTGCGCTGACGCTGCCATAGCGGCTGATGGCCGAGAGCTCCACTGGCTGCACCCCCACCACACCTTTTTGATAGGTGGCAAAGGCTGCGCACAGCTCTCCTATGGCCGGACGCTCGCTTACAATAACGCCGTCGCCGTAGAGCACGGCGAATGGCTCATTCCCCACAAAGGAGCGGGCACACAGCACCGCATGGCCTAAGCCCTTGGTCTCGCCCTGCCGCACATAGTGGATGTTGGCCATCTCGCTGATGCGGCGCATCTCCTTTAGGGCATCGGTCTTGCCTGAGGCTGCAAGCCGAGCCTCCAACTCGGGAGAGCGGTCGAAGTGGTCCTCTAAAGTAGCTTTGCCTCTGCTTGTGATGATGAGGATATCGGTGATGCCGGCGGCCACCGCCTCCTCCACAATGTACTGGATAACCGGCTTATCCACCAGATGGAGCATCTCCTTGGGAACAGCCTTGGTAGCAGGCAGCACCCGGGTGCCCAGTCCTGCCGCCGGGATAACGGCCTTTTTCACACGCATAACAGCACCTCACTTTATAAAATAACAGCCCCACAGCAAAATGCCCCCTGTGCAGGGGGCAAAGGTGACCATACCGCTAAAAGGGCCAGAATAATTGAATAAAGACCAGCGGAATTTGCAGTGTGTCCTGAATAAATCTGAGATAAATGCTCATCAGACTAAAAATTAAAAAGCTGGTGCTAATCACAATCAGGCGGTTGGGCCGTCCGGCAAAGTATAGCCGAGTAAAATACTCTCGGCTGCCCGACGAAGGGGGCATCTGCTGGCGTATGCGCTGAATATCGGCCAAAACCTTCTGCAGAAAAAAGCGGTTGGTAAACAGCGCCTGAATACCCATCAGCGTGTAGGAGATGGCCTGCCCAATGCGGGAAAGATGCCCCATGAGGTTGACCAGCTCTTGGTTGATGGGCAGAGCAATGCCGCCTAGGGCCGGAGCCTCGGTCTTAAACACCTCGAACATCAAAATCCCAAGGGGGATATGACAGAGTATGTGGATAACCAGTGCACAGACGCCCAAGAGATAAAGCTTGCGGTAAAGCAGGTAGAATGGCCCGAAAAAGAAGGCCGGCCAGTTCCAGCTCCAGCCACCGGCATTCATGCCCAGGCTGCGGAACTGTCGCAAAAAGTAGTGGGAGTTGTTGCCAATATAGGTGGAGATTTCTCGGGCGGTAACCCCCTGAATCTCCCACTGATCGGTGTTGTCCACATTGCCGGTATACACCTTGCCCGGGGGCGGAGTAAAGGCCCCTTCGGCGGCGGGCGGGGGATCTCGGCGCTCCTGATGGCTGGTGTGCAGCTTGGTGCCACACATCTGGCAATATTGGCTGGTGCGGGGGTTGGGGGCACGGCAATTGGGGCAGACGGCCTGCTCGCCACGCCCCGAAGCGGCAGCACTGCCGGGTGGATGCCAAATCTCTCCTGAGGCATGCTTTTCCTCAAGGGCACATTGACCCAGCTCTTGATAGCAGTGCCGGTGGTGGGGGGCCCCGCAAATCGGACAGACGACTACATCGTCGCGATCCTCAAACTTTTCCTGGCAGTGAACGCAGGGGATACCTGTATAGCGTTTCACAAAGCCCCTCCTTTATAATCTGGGGAATAAACCCCGGGTGATTTCTATATTACAGCCATTATAGCCTATTTAAAGCAAGAATAAAAGAAGAATTTGTGAATAGCCGGATGCATGCGGCTTTACAAGGAACCGCAAAAGCGTTTATAATAAACTATCTATCTGTCTTAACCAACGACTAAAGGGTGATGTTTTTGCTGATACTCGAAGAAATCCGTCAGGCGCTGCTGGCGTTGTCGGCCGAGCTTGATAATCTGGCCGAGGCCATTGGATATAGCCGCCTTAAATCTAGGGTGGCCGAGCTCGAGGCGCTGTCGGCCGAGGACAGCTTTTGGAGTGACCTTGAAAACAGCCAGAAGGTGCTGCGAGAAATTAAGCAGTCTAAGGACAAAATAGCCGAGATGGACCGCCTGAAGGGACGCCACGAGGACTGCCTGACCCTCATAGAGATGGCCATGGAGGAGCGTGACGCAAGCTTTATCGAGGAAATTAAGGCCGAGAGCGCCGCTATTGCCGCAGCGCTGGAGACCATGAAGCTGGCAACTTTGCTCACCGGCGAGTACGACGCCAACCATGCCATTTTGACCTTTCATGCTGGGGCTGGCGGTACCGAGGCGCAGGACTGGGCACAGATGCTCTATCGCATGTACACCCGCTGGAGCGAGCGCCACGGTTACTCATACAAAATTCTTGACTACCTGGGCGGAGACGAAGCGGGCATTAAAAGCGCCTCTATCCTCATCGAGGGCCTTAACGCCTATGGTTACCTCAAGTCGGAGAGCGGCGTGCATCGGCTGGTTCGGGTGTCTCCCTTCGATTCCTCGGGCCGGCGGCACACCTCGTTCGCATCTTTAGAGGTCATGCCCGAAATCACCGACGACAAGGAGATCCAAATCGACGAGAACGACCTGCGTGTCGACACCTACCGAGCCGGGGGAGCCGGGGGTCAGCATGTTAACAAAACCGAATCGGCCGTGCGCATCACCCATATTCCCACCGGGGTGGTGGTGGCCTGCCAAAACGAGCGCAGCCAGCACCAGAACCGTGAGGTTGCCATGAAGATGTTGCGCTCTAAGCTGGCCGAAATTAAGGAGCGCCAGCATCTGGCCCGCATCGAGGACATAAAAGGCGTACAGAAGGAGATTGCCTGGGGCAGCCAAATACGCAGCTATGTGTTTATGCCCTATACCTTGGTTAAGGACCATCGCACCGGCTTTGAGTCGGGCAACATCAGTGCCGTGATGGACGGCGACCTGGATGGATTTATTAACGCTTATCTCAAGGCTTCCAGCCTAGGGGAGCTCTAAAAGCCGAAATGCCGGACAAATTTGTCCGGCATTTTTAGTAGATTTAGTAGAGGCATTATTCCAGGGTATCCACCATCGGGTCTTCACCCGGTTCGGTGATGCCGGGAGAGCCGTAGCGAATGGCCTCGGCTCGGGCAGCTAGGCGGGCGGCCGTTTCCTTTTCCAGCTCACCTGCAGCCAAAGCGTAAATATCCAGCATAAACCGTGCAATTTCCGTGCTGTTCTGGTCGGCCACGGTGGCCGCCACCGACTTTTTAAGCATCATTTTCTGGCCGGGGCTCATGGCGGCAATCTCCCGCAGGCGCTCGCCCATCTCCTCGGCGGTCTCGAAGATATAGCCGTTTTTGCCGCCCTTAATCTGCTCCTGGTTTTCGGGGTCTCGGCGCTGCAGCACCGGCAGTCCGCTGGCCATGCCCTCGAGCATGGAGATGGAGTGCATCTCGGAGGTGGAGGCCGACACATAAACATCGGCCATGCAGAGATAGGGGGGCAGTGCATCGTGGGGAATCCTCCCGGTAAAAACCACATTGGGGATTTCTAGCGTCTCGGCCAGGGCTTTATATTCTTCAAGGAAGGGGCCGTCCCCCACAATCACCAAAAAGAGTCGCTCGTCCTCGGCACACTGCTGCTTCCAGATCTCAAGAAGCACATCGATAGACTTTTCCTTGCCGATGCGCCCCACAAAAATGGCCACTGTGGCCTCTTCGGGAATGCCGTACTGCCGGCGCAGGGCCAGCTTTTCCTCGGAGGTGGCGGCGGAAGGGGAGAAGATATCGGTCTCCACCGAGTTCGGGATGATGTGCACCGGTTTTTTCACACCGGCCAGCTCATAGTAGCCTACCGCCTTGGTGGACGGGCTGGTCAGCACCTGCGCTCTGCCGGCTAGAAAGCGGGCATAGCGGTAGGTCACGCGCTTGGTGACATTGGTCAGCGGCTTGGGCGCCACATAGTAGATGTAATCGTCATACATGGTGTGCAGGGTGTGCACCAGCGGCACCCTAAGGCTGCGGGCCGCCAACACGCCAAACAGCCCAATGCCAAATTCGTTGTGGATGTGGATAACATCGGGGTCAAAGGCATCAAGCAGCTTGAGCCGCCGCCGGCTGATAGGTCTGGCTACACTGTAATCGTACAGCTTTTTTATCTGGGCCGCCGGGCAGTAGAGCACTCCGTCCTTGATAAAGTGACGGTTGGTCCGCGCGTCGGCCGTGACCACCAACACCTCGTGGCCCAGCTCTTCCAGGCCCTCCTTGAGTATTTTGACATGGGTGACCACACCGTTGAGATAAGGCAGATAGGCCTCGGTAAACAGGGCGATGCGCATTGAATTCACCTCTTGTTGTAATGGGGCCATGTTTGGCCCTTGCTTTGGATGGCGGGAGCCTTTGGGTGCCGCCCTAATCGTTCGCTAATATTATATCAACTTCTTAGTGTTTAGGCAATCTTAAGGCCCACTGATGCGGAGCTCGACATTTGATTTGAATTTCTATTTAAAACCGATATAATAAAGCTAAATGGCATATTATAAAGGTGAGGGCGTGGCGGCGTGATCTCAAAATTTAAGATTCCTCTGTCCAAAATTATCGACGACTTTAGGTTGCGGGTTATTTATACCCCCGATGATCCTAAAAACATTTTTATCAACGAAACCGAGGTCAATCGGGCGGGGCTACAGCTCACCGGTTATTTTGAAGGCTTTGAGAACAACTGCACCCAAATTATCGGAAAAACCGAGATGGCCTATATCAGCAACCTCGACCCCGAGGTGCTCTATCAGCGGGTGGAGACCCTGTTTGGCTTTAAACCACCCATGGTGGTGTTTTCGGGCAACATCAAAATTCCGGATTTTATCCGTCAGGCAGCCAAGCGCCATGGGGTGCCGCTGCTGCTGAGCGATCTGCCCACCGCCGAGCTGCTCCAAGCCCTCATCGGCGCCCTGAACACCGGGTTAGCTCCCCGCATCACCCGCCACGGCGTGCTGATGGAGGTTCACGGCGAAGGGGTGCTCATTTTAGGCGAGAGCGGCATCGGTAAAAGCGAAACCGCCGTAGAGCTCTTGGCTCGCGGCCACCGGCTTATTGCCGACGACGCTGTGGAGATTCGCCGGGTGTCCAGCCGCAGTCTGGTTGGCTCCTCCCCAAGCAATATCCGCCACTTTATGGAGCTCCGGGGCATCGGCGTCATCAACGCTCGGCGGATATTCGGTATGAGCGCCGTTAAAATGAGCGAAACCGTGGATATGATTGTCCAGTTTGAGCACTGGGACGAGCGAAAGCACTACGACCGCATGGGCATGACCGAGGAGTATATGCAGGTTCTTGGTGTAAGGGTGCCAACCATTACAGTGCCCGTGCGACCGGGCCGCAACCTTGCGGTGATTATCGAGGTTGCGGTGCTCAACCAACGCCTTAAGAAGACCGGCTATGTGCCCGCCGTGGAGCTTATGCGCCACTTAGGTGTGCCCGAGGAGCTGGTGGTGCGGGATGAGCACATCATCGAGGACGACACTTGGGATGCCTAATTGGTCATTAAAGGGAGGCCCACCGTGGATTTTAACCGGCTTTTTAACACGCTGAACGGTGAGGGGCTAAAGGTGCTGCAGCACGAGCCCATGAGCCGCCACACCAGCTTTCAAATTGGAGGGCCGGCCCGGCTGCTGGCCCGCCCCACATCGATAAAACAGCTTGCCGCTGCTATAGAAGCCTGCCGACAGACCGACTGCCCCTACCGGGTGGTAGGGCGTGGCACCAACCTATTGGTGGACGACGCCGGCATCGAGGCCCTTGTGCTGCTCACCTCCGACCTTGTGTGGGAGGATTATCCCCACCATGAGGAGCTGTGGGCTTCGGCGGGCGAGAGCCTGAGCTCCCTCTGCAACCGGGCGAAGGCGGCCGGGCTTTCGGGACTTGAGTTTGCCTACGGTATACCGGGCAGCGTGGGAGGCGGCGTCTACATGAACGCCGGCGCCTATGGCGGCGAGCTCAAAGATGTGCTCACAGCCGTATACACCCTCGACCCCCACACCGGCGGGACGGGGGTTATGTCTGTGACGGCTGCCGATTTTGGCTACCGTCGCAGCCTTTTTATGGAGAACGAACAGATCATCTTGGGCGTGCGCTTTACTCTTATGTCCGGCGACCCTGCCGAGATAGGGGCCCGGATGGAGGACTACATGGCTCGGCGCCGCAACAAGCAGCCGCTGGACTTACCCAGTGCAGGAAGCATCTTTAAACGGCCCAAGGGGGCCTATGCGGCCGCCCTTATTGATGGTTGCGGCCTTAAGGGGCTGCGCATAGGGGGTGCCGCTGTGAGCGAGAAGCACGCCGGCTTTATTGTCAACGTCGGGGGAGCCACCTGCGCCGATGTGCTGGCGCTGATGGAGGCCGTTCGGCGCACCGTACGGGAGCAGACCGGCTACGAACTGGAGCCCGAGGTGCGGGTGTTTAGATAGACGGCTTATAAGGATAATCAAAGGTTCGGGGAGGACAATATGAATTTTCTTGTGGTGACCGGTCTGTCCGGCGCGGGAAAGAGTCAGGCTGTGCGCACGCTGGAGGACATAGGCTACTTCTGCATCGACAACATTCCGCCCGATATGGCGCTGCGCTTTGCCGAAATGTGCGCCACCAGTCAGTCCGATCTCAAGGACTTTGCGGTGGTGCTGGACGCCCGCAGCCGGGAGCATTTTGGCAACTTCTACGAGGTTGTGGCCCTGCTAAAAGGCCGCGGCAGCTGGGTGCGGATGCTCTATCTTGATGCGGACGACGCCACGCTGTTGCGCCGGTACAAAGAGACCCGCCGCCGCCATCCGTTAAGCGACGAGCCGGGGTGCGACACCATAGAGCAGGCCATTGCCCGAGAGCGGGAGCTTATTTCCCCGCTGCGAGAACAAGCCGACTATATCGTGGATACCAGCCAACTCAGCCCCCAAAAGCTGCGCGAGCAGCTGATGGCCATGTTTTTGGGCGAAAGCGATAAGCCTCTTACCCTGAGCATCATCAGCTTTGGCTATAAATATGGGCTGCCCGCCGAGGCCGATTTGATCTTTGATTTGCGCTGTCTGCCCAATCCGTTTTATGTAGCCTCACTCAAATATAAAACCGGCCTTGACCAAAAGGTGCGAGACTATGTATTTTCCTTTCCCCAAGCCACCGAAATGCTGCGTCATATCACCGATTTTATCGATTTTGCCCTACCCCACTATATAGCAGAAGGCAAGACCCGTTTGGTTATTGGCATCGGCTGCACCGGCGGGCGGCACCGCTCAGTGGTGGTAGCCGAGGCATTGGCCGCCCATCTATCCGAGAAGGATGCCCGCCTGTCGGTCACCCATAGGGACATCGCCAAATGAGTGGGCAGGTTTTAAGCTTTACACTGCGCGCCAAGGAGGAAATCTTCGCAGCAAAGCCCCTAAAGGGGCCACGCTGGCTTTCCTTTGCCTACGGCCTTTTTCTTTTGGGCTCCCAGATGGATGCCAATACCCTTACCCTGACTACCGAACACAAGGTGGTCAGCCTCTGCTATGCCGAGGCCTTCCGTATCCTCACCGGTCGGCGCTTAGACTATAAGCGCAGCGGCAAAGTGGGCGGACGCATGCGCTACCATTCGAGCTGCAGCCACCCCGACAGCCTTACCAAGCTGTCGCGCAGTCTTGGCTTTGATGCCAACCAACCCCTATCTGCTTCGCATCTTAGCGCCGAGGGGGCGCACAGAGCCTTTTTATCGGGGGCTTTTATGGCCTGCGCCAGCGTAACCGATCCGGCCAAGGACTACCATCTCTCTTTTAAGCCGGCTACCGAGGCGGCGGGGGACTGCCTGTTCGAGCTGCTATGCCAAATGGGCTACCCACCCAAAACCACCCTATACCGGGGCGAGCAGCTGCTCTATTTTAAGGAGAGCGAACCTATTGAGGATATTCTAACGGCAGTGGGGGCGCCCATTTGCTCCTTAGAGCTTATGGAGACCAAGGTGTTTCGGGACCTGCGCAACAAAGCCAATCGCATCACCAATGCCGAAACGGCCAACATCGACAAAACTGTGGCCTCGGCCGCCGCACAAATTGCCGATATCCGCTACTTAACCGACAAAGGCCAGTTACAGTTGCTGCCCCCCGAGCTGCAGGAGATAGCCGCCTTGCGCCTGCGCCACCCCGAGGCTTCTTTAAGAGAGCTGGGTGAGCTGCTTGACGAACCCATCTCCCGATCGGGTGTTAACCACCGTATGAGACGCCTGTCCGACTGGGCCGACAGATTGCGCCGCACCGAGGAAAAAACCGAGAAGGAAACCTGATACTTATGGAGCGCTTTGTACATCTGCATCTGCATACCGAATACAGTCTGCTAGACGGCGCCTGCCGCATAGCCGACTTGGTAAAGCATGTCAAAATGCTGGGCCAGACGGCGGTGGCTATCACCGACCATGGGGCCATGTACGGCGTCATCGACTTTTACAAGGCCTGCAAGGAGGCCGGCATCAAGCCCATCATCGGCTGCGAGGTTTATGTGGCCGCCCGCAGCCGTCATGATAAGGCCGGGCGGCTGGACAGCGGCGGTTACCATCTGGTGCTGCTGTGCGAGAACCAAACCGGCTACCAAAATCTGATGAAGCTGGTATCCCTCGCCTACATAGAGGGCTTTTACACCAAGCCCCGGGTGGATTTAGAGCTCCTCGAGCGCTACCACGAGGGGCTTATCTGCCTTTCGGCCTGCCTTGCCGGGCAGATTCCCAGACTGCTCACCGCCGGGCAGTATAGCGAGGCTAAAGAAGCCGCCATACGCTACCGGGACATCTTTGGGCCCGAGAACTACTTTATCGAACTGCAAAATCATGGCCTTGCCGAGCAGCAGGCCATCATTCCACAACTGGCGTCCATTGCCCGGGAAATTGGGGTGGGACTGGTAGCCACCAACGACGCCCACTATATCCGTCGGGAGGACAGTCATACACAGCGGGTACTGGTGGCCATTCAGACCAACAAAACCCTCGATGACGACAGCGACCTTGAGTTCCCCACAGCCGAGTTCTACATAAAAAGCGAGGCCGAGATGGCCGCAGCCCTTCCCGGATACCCCGAGGCTCTATCCAACACAGCGCGTATTGCCCAGCGGTGCAATGTAGACTTTGCCTTTCATCAGCTCAAGCTGCCCGAGTTTACTGTGGCCGGCGTATCGGACAACACGGCCTATTTTAAGCAGCAGTGTGCCCAGGGCCTTATAAAGCGCTACGGTCCCGATCCCGGCGAGCAAGCCCGAGCCCGTCTGGACTACGAGACCGAGGTTATTGTTCAGATGGGCTATGTGGACTATTTTCTCATCGTCAGCGACTTTATTCGCTACGCCCGGGAGAAGGGCATTCCGGTAGGGCCAGGACGAGGTTCGGGGGCAGGAAGCCTTGCGGCCTATTGCTTAGGCATTACCGGCATCGACCCGCTGCGCTACAATTTGTTGTTCGAGCGCTTTTTAAACCCCGAGCGCATCAGCATGCCCGACTTTGACATAGATTTTTGCTATGTACGGCGGCAGGAGGTTATCGACTATGTGGTGGAGCGCTACGGCGCCGACCATGTGGCCCAAATTATCACATTTGGTACCATGGCGGCCCGGGGCTCGGTGCGCGATGTGGGCCGAGCTATGGGTATTGGTTATCAGGTTGTTGACCAAATAGCCAAGATGATTCCCATGGAGCTGGGAATGACCATCGACCGGGCGCTCGAGCGCAGTGCCGAGCTGAGAGCCGCCTACGAGGGGGACAGCCAGACCCGTATTCTCGTCGACACGGCCCGCAGCCTTGAGGGTATGCCCCGCCACGCCTCCACCCATGCGGCGGGGGTGGTGATTACACCCAAGCCTGTGGACAGTTATGTGCCGCTGCAAAAAAATGACGAGGCTATCATCACCCAGTTCCCCATGGGCACACTGGAGGATTTGGGCCTGCTTAAAATGGACTTTCTTGGCCTGCGCAATCTTACGGTTATCAGCGACGCCGAGAAGATGGTGCGTACCCACACACCCGATTTTGATATGGCAAATATTCCGCTGGACGACCCGGCGGTTTATGCGCTGTTTGCCTCAGGGCGCACCGACGGGGTGTTCCAGTTTGAATCCAGCGGTATGAAGCAGGTGCTTCAGCGGCTGCGGCCCGAGCATATGGAGGACATCATCGCCGTGATTTCGCTCTACCGACCAGGGCCGATGGAGTCCATCCCAACCTATATCCGCAATCGTCACAATCCCAGCCTTGTGCGGTACAAGCACCCCTCACTAGAGCCCATTTTGCGCGTGACCTACGGGTGCATTGTCTACCAGGAGCAGGTTATGCAGATCTGCCGGGAGCTTGGCGGATTCTCCTACGGCATGGCAGACCTGGTGCGTCGAGCCATGAGCAAGAAAGATCATGCGGTCATGCAGCAGGAAAGGGAGCATTTTGTTCATGGCATAACCGACGAGGACGGCAATGTCATCGTGGCCGGTGCTGTGCGAAACGGCATCCCCGAAGCGGTAGCTAACCAGATTTTTGACGAGATGGCCTCCTTTGCAAGCTATGCTTTTAACAAGTCCCATGCTGCGGCCTACGCCCGGGTAGCCTACGAGACCGCCTACCTCAAACACTACTACCCCGGTGAATATATGGCGGCCCTGCTCACCAGCGTCTACGAGAGTACGACCAAAATGGTGGAGTATATCGAGGAGTGCCAGCGCCTTGGAGTACGGGTGATACCCCCCGATGTGCGGGTGGGCACCGAGAGTTTTACCTATCAGGACGGGGCCATTCGCTTTGGCTTGTTAGGGGTAAAAAACTTAGGCCGGGGCTTTATCAAAGCCTTGGTGGAGGAGCGCCGCCGTGGGCCATACAAAAGCTTCTACGAC
Organism: Ruminococcaceae bacterium UBA1404; assembly: GCA_002305075.1. Taxonomy (GTDB): domain Bacteria; phylum Bacillota; class Clostridia; order Oscillospirales; family Ruminococcaceae; genus UBA1404. Next base: position 22,924 of record DBQC01000009.1, read on the forward strand.
TTTTTAAAGCGCCTGTCGGGCACGCATGAGCTCACCAAGCGAACGGTGGAAAGTTTGATTAAATGCGGTTCGTTAGACGGCTTTGGTCATACCCGCAGGGCCATGATGTTGGGCTTCGAGGCCATGCTGAGCGATATTAATCGCAGCCAGAGAGAGAACCTATCCGGCCAGGTGAGTCTATTTGGCGGGGTAGAGGGCGCCATCGATCCGGGCCCCGAGCTGCCTCACATGGAGGAATACGATTCGGCCCACATTCTGCGCATGGAGAAGGAGACGGTGGGGCTCTATCTATCCGGCCACCCGCTGATGCCTTACCGGCCGCTGATAGAGCGCCATAAGTTGGCCACCATCGCTGCCATCCTTGAGGGGTCGGACCAATCCGGCACCTCCTACAGCGACGGCAGCCGGGTGCGTCTACTGGGTACGGTGGCTGCCCGCAAGCTTAAGGTCACCCGCAGCGAGGCTACCATGGCCTTTATAACGCTCGAGGATATGACCGGTGCCATGGAGATGTTGGTCTTTCCCACGACGCTCACCGAATATTCGGCTTTGCTATCCGAGGATAAGATTGTGGTGGTCAGCGCCCGGATATCCTTGCGGGAGGATGAGGAGCCCAAGCTAATCTGCGAGCGGGTGGAACCGGTGGAGAGCTTGTCCAACCCGCCGAATAAGCAGCCCGAGCCCTCTGGTCGGCCAAGCAAAGGCGAAAATAAAAGACCTACCCGGCGTCCGGGGCTCTATCTCAAGGTGGACAGCCGAGAGTCCGAGTGCTTTGAACGGGCAGAGCGCGTGCTTCGGTTTTTCGAGGGCCAAACGCCGGTCTATGTCTATTTTGAGGATATCGGTCGCCTCACCGCCGCCCCGAAGTCCCTGTGGGTGGACATAAACCTCCCCATGCTTGAGGAGTTAAACGCCATATTGGGCGAGGGCCGGGCCATCTATGTGCCACCTGATAAACCGCCTGCTAATCCTATATAAGAGCCGTCCCCTTAAGCCGTAAAGCCCGGGGGACGGCTTTCTGTTTGGCAGCACTTTTCGGCATAAAACAGGCACCTTGTGCGCTATACTACTACTCAAAGCGGCAGCGAGACAGGGTTGGGCTGTCATCCGCAGCCGCAGGTATTTCGGTTGGCATTGGCGGCGCACAGACAGGCAACGAGCACCAACACAATAAGCAGTAGGCACAAGCAGTTGCTGGATGCATTATTATTAAAAAACATCGTACCCCTCCTTTCTAACTTCAGCCCATTCTATGTGGCCGCCCCTTTGCGCGTTACAGCGCCGTTTTGATTTTGCTTAAAAAGGGGAAAAAAGCCCCAAATATGGCCCTTGTCGTTGGAAATGGATTTATGGAATGAATTCCGGCAAGACTACAAGTCGGAGGGTTGCTATGTTTTACTTTAATGGTTTTAACACAAAGTCAAACCGGGTTATCAATCTGGCGGTTGCTCAGGCGTCGGCTTTGGGGCACAGTTATATTGGCAGCGAACATCTGCTGCTGGGTCTTGTCAGCGAGGACAACGGACCCTCATTTGGGTTGCTTGCACAGCGGGGTGTTACGCTTGCGCCGGTGAGTGACCGGGTGCTGGCCCACGCAGGCCGTGGCATGAAAACCGTACTGACCCCGGAGGACATCACCCAGCATGGCCGCCAAATCCTCGAGAATGCCCTTGATGAGAGCCGTATGCGGGCCGACAGAGAGGTTACCCCCGAGCACATCTTAATGGCTCTGCTTAAAAAGACCCAGAGCGGTGGAGCGATGATGCTGCGGGAGCTGGGGGTGGATGCGTCGGCCCTATACGCCCAGCTCTCGGGCTTTGTGGATATCGAAACCGAGCGCTCCCGCCGTCAGCAGCGGAGCAGTGCCCGCAGCGTCAAGATGAATTTGCTGCCCAAATATGCCAAGGATCTCTGCGAGCTGGCGGCCGAGGGGCGGCTCGACCCGGTGATTGGCCGAGATCGAGAAATAAACCGGGTTATTCAGATACTCTGCCGGCGCAGCAAAAACAACCCTTGCCTCATCGGTGAGGCGGGTGTGGGTAAAACCGCCGTGGTAGAGGGCCTGGCCCAGCGCATTCATGAGGGAAATGTGCCTGACATCATCCGGGATAAGCGGGTGATGGTGCTCGATTTAACCCTTGTGGTGGCCGGAACCAAGTACCGGGGCGACTTTGAAGATCGTCTTAAGGGTATCATCAGCGAGGTGATGAACGCCGAGCACATCATTTTGTTTATCGACGAGATTCACAATATCATGGGCATTGGCGCAGCCGAGGGAGCGGTGGATGCCGCCAACATCCTAAAGCCCCAGCTGGCTCGGGGCGAGCTACAGATTATTGGGGCCACCACTTTTGATGAGTACCGCAAACACATCGAAAAGGATGCCGCTCTCAGCCGCCGCTTTCAAAGTGTGGCGGTGGAGGAACCCTGCGAGGCCGACGCCATTGCCATTCTAAAGGGTCTGCGCAGCCGCTACGAACGCCACCACGGTGTGCTCATCTCGGACGAGGCGGTGGAGGCGGCGGTGCGGCTGTCCGCCCGCCATATAAGCGATCGCTTTTTGCCCGACAAAGCGGTAGACCTTATGGACGAGGCCGCCGCCTATATCAAAATTGGCGCAACCCATACAACATCCACGGCTCCCAACTCGGCCGAAGAGGGGCGATTTGATTTGCGTCGGCTGCTCTCGGCAACGCCGGCGCAGCCAGAACCCCCCCGCATGGAGCCCTGCCACATTTGCGAGGTGCTGGCCGTTTCCACCGGCATCGATATCCGGTCTCTCAGCGGCGATGCGGTGGGCAGCCTCCAGAGCCTCGAGAGTCGCCTTGCCAAGGAGGTGGTCGGCCAGGATGAGGCAGTGCGCCTCGTATCCCGAGCCATTCGCCGCAGCCGGGTGGGTCTCAAGGACGCAGCCAGACCGGTGGGATCCTTCATCTTCCTAGGGCCCACCGGCGTGGGCAAAACCGAGCTTTGCCGGGCGCTGTCACGCCATCTGTTCGGCCATACCGGGGCCATGCTGCGCCTGGATATGTCCGAATACATGGAAAAACACGCAGTCTCCCGCCTTATCGGCTCGCCCCCCGGCTATGTGGGCCACGACGAGGGCGGCCAGCTTACCGAGCGCATCCGACGCAAGCCCTACTCCCTTGTTGTGTTCGACGAAATTGAAAAGGCTCACCCCGATATCCACAACATCCTGCTTCAGGTTTTGGAGGAGGGCCAGCTCACCGACGCCCAGGGTCGGGCGGTCAGCTTTAAAAATGCACTGATTATCATGACCTCCAACATCGGCGCGCGGTTTATCAGCGACAAAAAGCCCTTCGGCTTTGCAGAACAGCAATGCGGGCTGGACAATCGGTCCATTAAACGCGAGGTGCTAAACGAGCTGAAGCGGGTCATGCGCCCCGAACTCCTCGGGCGGGTGGACGAGGTGGTGGTCTTTAATCGCTTAGGCAGCGACGAGATGAAGCGCATTGCTCGGGGTATGCTCGCACAGGTGGCCGAGCGTCTGGCCGAGCGCAAGATTGAGGCCCGATTTAGTGACGCCCTCGCTCAGGAGATCGCCGCCGAGGGTCTAAAGGCCGACAGCGGCGCCCGCCCGCTGCGCCGAGCCATTCAGCAGCGGATTGAGGACAAAATTGCCGACCGCATCCTCTCGGGGGAGATTGGCGAGGGCGACAGCCTATATTGCGACTTTCGAGAGGGCGAGCTGGCCATCGACCGGATTGGTAAGCGACAAGGTCAAACCGTGCGCTAATATCTTTGACGAGGGCCCCCAGTGGCTGGTACAATGATAGAAAAAGCCCGGAGGAAAAAGCGCATGAACGAAAGCTATACCATCACCACCATGGTTATAGAGAATATGACGGCCAGCTATGTAAAAAGCGGAGATTTGCCAGTGCTGGCCACACCGGTTATGATAGGGCTGATGGAGCAAGCCGCCTCCTACTGTCTTAAAACCCAGCTGCCCGAGGGTATGACTTCAGTGGGAACCGAGGTAGAGGTTCGCCATTTGTCGGCCACGCCATTGGGGGCCACGGTTAAGGTTCAGGCCGTGTTAACCGAGCTCAGCGAGCGGCGGGTGAGTTTTTCACTAAAAGCCTATGACGATGCCGGGCTGATCGGGGAGGGCAGCCACACCCGAGCCATTGTCAATGCCGAGCGGTTTATGGAAAAGGCCGAAAATAAGCTGAAAAGCGAATAAGCTTTACAGCAACAAACAAAGCTGCCGCAGCATTTGCGGCAGCTTTGTGGCATTTTAGCACGACATTGGTACAATAAAGCCAAAATGAAAGCCCTCTGTGGCCTCAGTGTCTGAAAAAATAGCGCTGGCATGGCCCGAGCCTTTACAGCCATCCAGAGTCGCTTTCACTGTGCATAAGACAGCTTTTTACCGCTTTGCGCCAGCCGGACAGCAACACCTTACGCTTTTCATCGGGTATATGGGGGATAAAGCGCCGGCCTTGCCCCTCGGCGGCGGCCAAATCGTCGGGCTGCCAAAAGCCCACGCCCAATCCGGCCAGCCGGGCGGCCCCTAGGGCCGTGGTCTCCAGCAGCTCCGGGCGCTCTACCGGACAGCCGGTGATGTCGGCCTGAAACTGCATGAGCAGGTTGTTTCGGGTGGCCCCTCCGTCCACCGCCAAAACAGACAGCGGGATGCCGGTGTCCTCAGTCATGGCCTCCAGCACATCATGGGTCTGATAGGCAATGCTCTCGAGCGCCGCCCGGATAATGTGGTTGCGGCCGCTGCCCCGGCTAAGTCCCACCAGCATCCCCCGGGCGGACATATCCCAATAGGGAGCTCCCAGCCCGGTAAAGGCGGGCACCAGATAAACCCCGGCGTTGTCGGGTACTTTGGCGGCAAAGTATTCGCTGTCCTCGGCGGCGCGGATAAGGCCCAGCTCATCTCGCAGCCACTGGATAACCGAGCCACCCGAAAAAATGCTGCCCTCCAGCGCATAGTGGGGCTTTGTGCCCTCCCCAATAGCCAGGGTGGTAATGAGGCCGCTTTGGGAATTGTAGCGCCGTTCGCCGGTGTTCATCAGCAAAAAGCAGCCGGTGCCATAGGTGTTTTTGGCCTGTCCCATCCGGGTGCAACCGTGGCCGAACAGTGCGCTCTGCTGGTCGCCGGCTATGCCCGCCACCGGAATGTCCAATCCCTGTATACGGGCCTGCCCCACCACACCGAGGCTAGGCACCACCCGGGGCAGCATGGCCCGGGGGATGCCAAAGTAGTCAAGCAGCGAATCGTCCCACTCAAGCTCTCCGATATTGTAGAGCATGGTGCGGCTGGCGTTGGTATAGTCGGTGACATGCAGTCCGCCACAAAGCCGATAAATAAGGTAGCTGTCCACCGTCCCAAACAAAACTTCGCCCCGCTCGGCCCGAGACTTAAGACCGTCTATATTCTCAAGCAGCCATTTGACCTTGGTGGCCGAAAAATAGGCGTCTATAACCAGCCCGGTTTTGTCCTGGATAAGGGGGGCCATGCCCGCTTCCTCGGCGGCGCGGCAGATGTCGGCGGTGCGGCGGCACTGCCAGCCTATGGCCGAATAAACCGGTCGTCCGGTGTCTCGCTCCCAGAGGACGGTGGTCTCACGCTGATTGGTGATGCCGATGGCGGCGATATCCTTTGGGGCAGCCCCGGCAGCGGCCATGGCTTCCATCATTACCTTGTATTGGGTGTCAAAAATCTCGCCGGCATCCTGTTCCACCCATCCGGGCTGGGGGTAAAACTGCCGGATTTCCCGCTGAGACATCGCGACAATCCGCTGCTGCTTGTCAAATAAAATTGCCCGAGAACTGGTTGTGCCCTGGTCGAGGGCAATTACATACCGTTTCATAATCCACCGCCTTAACGCAAGCTTTTTTCTTCTGTTTAGATTATAGCAGATGCCAAATATTTGCGAAAGCCTGTCAAATCAGGAACCTAGGCGCATAGCCTTTTATAAAATGAAGAAAAAGGGCAGGGAAGTGTGGTATGAGAAGAAGGTGGCAGCGCAGCCGTGACAGAATGGATTTTATACGCTATGGGCTGCTGATGGCGGCGCTCGCTCTCGGTCTGTGGTGGGCCGATAGCCAGATGCGCCCGGCCATCCGCACCATGGCTGCTTACCAGGCCAAGGTCTACGCCACCGAGGCCATTAACCGGGCAGTGGCCGACTATATGACCGAATGGGAAGCCGCCGGCGGCCAGGCTGTCACCGTGACCTATGGCGAGCGGGGGGAGGTGGCCATGGTGCAGGCAGATATGGCCGCCCTTAACGCCCTGCGCACGGCCATCACGGCCGAGGTGACCGAGGAGATTGCTCGCCTTGAGGAGCAGGACATTAAAATTCCCATCGGCACCTTTCTTGGCGGACAGATTTTTTCAGGTCGGGGCCCCAAGATCGTTTTTAAGGTGGTGCCCACCGGCTATGTCAATGCCGACATTGAAAACCGCTTCGACACGGCAGGTATTAACCAGACCCGCCACCAGATTTATGTGGAGGTGTCTGCTTCGATTGCGGCCATATTGCCGGGCTACATCAGTCCGGCCGAAGTGTCTACCCGCATCTGCGTGGCCGAAACGGTTATTGTGGGCGCCGTGCCCGAGCTCTACCTCGGGCAGGGAGGCCTGTCCGGTTTTCTGCCCTAACCGTGCTGTTTTTCTTGTCACCGCAGCCTTTTTTTGCTATACTGACCTAGTTCCCAAAGCATACTAGGCAAAACCGTATAAGGGATGTGAAACCATGCCGGATCTGCCCGAGAAAAGAGCCCAGACCCTGCGGGCGCTTATCTCAAAATATAACGAAGAATACTATATCCAAAACAATCCGAGCATCAGCGACTATGAATATGATCAGCTCATGGCCGAGCTAAAGGCCATCGAAGCCGAACATCCCCATCTCATCACGCCGGACTCGCCCACCCAGCGGGTGAACGAATACCGGGAGAACACCTTTGCGCCGGTGACCCATTTGGTGCAGATGGGCTCGCTTCAGGATGTGTTCTCCGAGGAGGGCATCCTCGCCTTTGACCGGCGGGTGCGTGCGGTGATACCCGACCCTGTCTATGTGGTGGAGGCCAAAATCGACGGCCTGTCGGTGGCGCTGGAATATGTCCAGGGCCGCTTTATGCGGGGCTCCACCCGAGGAGACGGATTTGTGGGCGAGGATGTAACCGAAAACCTGCGCACCATAGCGGCCATTCCACACAGGCTAAAAAACGCCCCCGATTTTATTGAGGTGCGTGGCGAGGTCTATATGCCCAGAGCCGAATTCGTGCGCATTGTAGAGCAGCAGGAGGCTGCGGGGGAGCAGCCCTTTAAGAACCCCCGCAACTCGGCAGCCGGCTCCCTGCGCCAGAAGGATCCTCGAGTCACGGCTGGGCGAGGGCTGGACATCTTTGTGTTTAATCTCCAGCGGATAGAGGGGGCTACCATCACAGCCCATGCCGAATCCCTTGACTATATGGCGTCGCTGGGTTTTAAGGTAACGCCCATCTATCAAAGCTTTACCGACATCGAGTCGGTGCTGGCCGAGGTGCGGCGCATCGGTGCCGAGCGCGATAGCTTTCCCTTTGATATAGACGGTGCGGTAGTTAAGGTAGATAGCTTTGCCCACCGCGAGCAGCTGGGCCAGACCGCCAAATTCCCCCGTTGGGCCGTCGCCTATAAATACCCACCCGAGGAGAAGGAGAGCCGGCTTGTGGCGGTAGAGGTGCGGGTGGGTCGCACCGGCGCCCTGACTCCCACGGCGGTTTTCGAACCCATTTTGCTCTCTGGCTCCACCGTCACCCGGGCTGTGCTGCACAACCAGGATTTTATCGACCAAAAGCAGATTGCGGTGGGGGATATCATCCGGGTCCGCAAGGCAGGGGACATCATTCCCGAGGTGGTAGAGGTGGTCGAGCACCGGCAGGAAAATCCGGTGTACAAGCTTCCCGATAGCTGCCCGGCCTGCGGAGAGCCGGTTCATCGCTATGAGGGCGAGGCGGCGGTGCGCTGCATTAATCAGAGCTGCCCTGCCCAACTTGTGCGCAACCTCATCCATTTTTGCAGCCGAGATGCCATGGACATAGCCGGCCTTGGCGAGGCGCTTATAAACCTTTTTGTGGCGCAGGGCCTGATTCATAACGCCGCTGACCTCTACACCCTTGAGGCTTCGGCCATTGCCCAGCTGGAGGGATTGGGAGAGAAAAGCGCTGCCAATCTGATTGCCGCCATAGAGGCCAGCAAGCAACAGGGCCTTGCCCGGCTCGTCTATGCCCTTGGTATCCGGGGCATTGGCCAAAAAGCCGCCTCCGAGTTGGCCGCCGCCTTTCGCACCATGGAGGCCCTTATGGACGCCACCCAAGAGTCCATCATGGCCATCGAAGGCTTTGGACCGGTTATGGCCCTCCATGTGGTGGACTACTTTGCTGATGCGGCCAACCGAGCGCTCATCAACCGTCTAACCGAGCTGGGGCTGTCTATGAGCCATACCGGGGGCGCCCCCATATCGGACAGGCTGCTCGGCCAGACCTTTGTGCTTACCGGAACCTTGCCCACCCTCTCTCGGGAGGAGGCGACTCGTCTTATCGAGGAGATGGGCGGCAAGGTATCGGGCTCGGTGTCCAAAAAAACCAGCTATTTAGTGGCCGGCGAGCGAGCCGGCAGCAAGCTCGACCGGGCCAATGCTCTGGGCGTGCCGGTTATCGACGAGACCCAGCTTATAGATATGATCAAAAATTAGAAGGAGAGTCCCCTATGAAATTAGACATGACGCATCTGGCTGCCCTTGCACGGCTGCGCTTTACACCCGAGGAGATGGAGCAATACCAGCAGGAAATGCAGCTCCTGGTAGACATGGTGAGCACCCTTCCCAAGATAGAGGGGGACGCAAGTCTGCTCGACCCCCAAAACCCTATGGTGCTGCGGGCCGATCGGGTAACACCCTCGCTGCCGCAGGCCGATGTCCTAAAAAATGCAGCGGCTCAGCAGGCAGGCTGTATTGTGGTACCCAGAACGATAGAATAATAGGGGGATTCGTATGAATTTATATGAAAAATCCGCGCCCGAGCTGGGCGCCTTACTGCGGTCGGGTGCCTGTTCGGCTGTGGAGATCACCAAGGATCACCTGCGCCGTATTGGTGCGGTGGAGGATAAAATAGGGGCCTATATCACCCTTTCGGAAGAGCGGGCCCTACAACAGGCCGAGGCTGTGGACAAAAAGATAGCGGCAGGGGAGACCCTACACCCGCTGGCCGGCGTACCCATTGCCCTTAAGGACAATCTCTGCACCCAGGGCATTGCCACCACCTGTGCCAGCAAAATGCTCGAGGGCTTTGTGCCTCCTTATAACGCCACCGTTGTATCCCGCTTAGATACCGCCGGTGCGGTTACCCTTGGCAAGCTCAACCTCGATGAGTTTGCCATGGGCTCGTCCTGCGAAAGCTCGGCCATGAAGATCACCCGCAACCCATGGAATACAAACCGGGTGCCCGGCGGCTCCTCGGGTGGCTCGGCGGCGGCGGTGGCCGCCTGCGAGGCGGTGCTCACCCTCGGCTCGGACACCGGGGGCTCCATCCGGCTGCCCAGCGCCTACTGCGGTGTTGTGGGTCTAAAGCCCACCTATGGCAGCGTGTCCCGCTACGGGTTGGTGGCCTTTGCCTCCTCTCTCGACCAAATCGGCCCTATGGGCCGAACGGTGGAGGATGTTGCCCTCTGCTACGGAGCCATCTGCGGTCACGACCCGCTGGACGCCACCTCGGCCCGCAGGGATTATCCCGACTTTACCGAGGCTCTTGGCGGGGGCGTTCATGGCCTGACTATCGGCCTGCCCGACGAATACTTTGGCGAGGGCATTTCCGCCAAAGTGCGGCAGAATGTCCTTGAAGCGGTAGCGGCGCTGGAAGCCGAGGGGGCCACCATCCGGCGCATCAGCCTGCCTTCCACACCCCATGCTCTGTCCGCCTACTATATCGTCTCCTCGGCCGAGGCTTCCTCCAATCTCTCCCGCTTCGACGGTATTCGTTATGGTTACCGGGCCGAGGGCTGCGAGAACCTAAACGAGCTTTTCGAGCGCTCTCGCAGCGAGGGCTTTGGCCCCGAGGTTAAACGCCGGATTATGCTGGGCACCTTTGTGCTAACTGGCGGCTACTATGATGATTATTACGGCAGGGGCCGGATGATGCAGCAGCGCATTGCCGCCGAGTTCAGCGACGCCTTTGAGGAATGCGATCTCATCATCACCCCCACCGCCCCCACCGGCGCCTTTGAGCTGGGCGCCAATATAGGCGACCCCCTTAAAATGTACGCCACCGATGTCTGTACAGTAACTGTGAACATCGCTGGTCTGCCCGCACTGTCGCTGCCTTGCGGCTTTGACGAAAATCAAATGCCCACCGGCCTTCAGCTTATTGGCCCTAAGTTCTCCGAGGCGCGGCTCTTTGGTGTTGCGCATCATTACGAAAAACTCTGCGGCGGCTTTAAGCTGCCCGGTCTGTCTTAAAGGAGCTGTGCTATGAAGTATGAGATTGTTGTAGGGCTCGAGGTGCATACCGAGCTGGCCACCGAATCCAAGGCATACTGTGGCTGCAAAAACCAGTTTGGCGCAGCGGTAAACACCCTCTGCTGCCCCGTTTGCACAGCCATGCCCGGTGCGTTGCCGGTGCTCAACGAAAAGGTGGTGGACGCCGCCATCCTCATGGGACTGGCCACCAACTGCACCATAAACCCCATCTGCAAGCAGGACCGCAAGCACTATTTTTATCCTGACCTGCCCAAAGGCTATCAGATTTCTCAGGGCGATATGCCCCTCTGCGAGGGCGGCTACCTCGATGTGATGGTCGACCAGTCGGGCACCACCCGGCGCTTTGGCATTACCCGCATCCATATCGAGGAGGACGCCGGCAAGATGATGCACGACGACGCCTTCGACGGCTCTCTGGTCGACCTCAACCGCAGCGGCGTGCCCCTAATCGAAATCGTCTCGGAGCCCGACTTTCGCTCCTCGGCCGAGGCAAAGGCCTATCTTGAGGCCATCCGGGAATTGGTGATTGCACTCGGCATCTCGGACGCCAAGATGCAGGAGGGCTCCATCCGCTGTGATGTCAATGTGTCGGTGCGCCCTGTGGGCAGCCAGACGCTGGGTACCCGAGTGGAGATGAAAAACCTTAACAGCTTTTCGGGTGTGGCCAGAGCCATCGACTATGAGGCTGCCCGCCAGATCGCCATGATCGAGGCTGGCGGCACCATCGAGTACGAAACCCGCCGCTGGGACGATATTAAGGGCGAGAATGTTGTGATGCGCAGCAAGGAATATGCCCACGACTACCGCTATTTTCCCGATCCGGACCTGCTGACCATTGTGGTGGATAACAGCCGCATCGAGGCGCTGCGCAGCAGTCTGCCCGAGCTACCTCAGGCCAAAATGCGCCGCTTTATGGCCGATTATGCTCTGCCTTACGACCAGGCCGCCACTCTGCTTGCCGACCCCGACAAGGCCGTGCTGTTCGAAGCGGTGGTCGGGATGGGGGCAAATGCCAAATCTGCCGCCAACTGGATGTGCGGCGATGTGACCCGCCTACTTGGTGAGCGGGGGCATCCACTCGAGGACACCCGTCTTACCGCCGAGCGCTTTTATGAGATGCTGAATCTTATCGAGCGTGGGGCTATCTCCACAGCGGCGGGCAAAATAGTGCTCGAGCGTATCATGTTCGAGGATATTTCCGCAGCGGCGGTGGTCGAGGCCGAGGGCCTTGGCCAGATCAGCGATGCCGATGCCCTGCGGGAAATTGTCCGGGCGGTGGTGGCCCAAAATCCCAAGGCCGTGGAAGATTTTCACGGCGGCAAGACCAATGCATTGGGCTTCTTAGTGGGCCAGTGCATGCGCCAGACCAAGGGCAAGGGCAACCCCGAGCTGCTGCGGCAGTATGTGGAGCAGGCTCTGGGTATAAGCTGACCGACCCCGTGAAAAATTGGCATAGGCGCACATATTAGCTCCGGCTATATGTGCGTTTTGCTATTATTACACTTTAGGAGATACCAGTGCAAAACACTAAACCACACACCATCATAGGGGCGCTAAAAAGCGCGTTTCCGCACACGCTGCCTGTTATGGCGGGCTTTATGTTTCTTGGCACGGCCTATGGAGTGCTTATGCATAGCATAGGGCTGGGCGTAGGCTGGACTTTTCTCATGAGCTTTTTGGTATTTGCCGGCTCTATGCAATATGTGGCCATCGCCCTGTTTGCGGCCCCCTTTAACCCCATCAATGCGCTGGCGGTGACCTTAATGGTCAATGCCCGGCATCTTTTTTACGGGCTTTCCATGCTGGGAAAGATAAAAGAGGCCAAAAAATTTAAACCCTATGTCATCTTCACGCTGTGCGACGAGGCTTTTTCTATTTTGTGCGCCACAAACCCGCCGGCGGGGGTGGACAGCGGCTGGTTTATGTTTTTTATAGCTTTTCTCTGCCGCTGGTACTGGATTTTAGGTTCTTTGTGCGGTGCGGTTCTGGGGCCGCTTATCACTATAGACCTCAAGGGACTGGATTTTGCTCTAACCGCCATGTTTGTTGTAACTTTGCTCAATCAGTGGTCGAACAAGTCCAATCGTGCCAGTGCTCTCATTGGCATAGGCTGCTCGCTTGTATGTCTTTTGCTGTTTGGGCCGGACAGTTTTATGATACCCGCCATGCTGCTGATGCTTGGCGTGTTTGCCCTGTTCTCTAACAAGCTGACCGAAGGGAGGATGGGCCCATGACCATACTCGCCGGCTGGCCGCTGTTTATCACATTACTCTTTATTGCCTTGGGCACCATGCTCACCCGCTTTTTGCCCTTTTGGATTTTCCCCGCCCACAGGCCCATACCCATCTTTGTCCGGCGGCTTCAGCTTTTGCTCCCGAGTGCGGCCATCGGGCTGCTGGTGGTCTACTGCCTGCGAGGGATCAATGTCTTTACGGGTAGCCGGGGCCTGCCCGAGCTTATCGCCATAGCGGCCATTGTTCTGCTGCACCGCCTATTTAAAAATACTTTGCTTAGCATAGCGGGGGGCACGGCTGTGTATATGCTGCTGGTGCAGCTTGTATTTTAAAAATGATGTCGGATTTTGAAGATGAGCGAACCGGGTATTACCGGAGCCTAAAGCCTGCATAGCGTAGGGTGTTTGTAGACTCCACTTTCTTGACTGTTGCATGCAAGTCTGATATGATGGGCGCCAGCATGAACATTGTGGCAGCATCCAAGAGCACTATGGCGTTTGAAAACCCCTTAGTTATGGGATTTTCTGCAATCTGTTGGTCTGTTTCGGTGTTTTATGCAGTATGTCGGCCAAGGATGTCAGGGGGCGCATATATTCCGGTTGCTTTCTTTGCAATATGCGGATTTGAGCATTAGAGCGAGGCAATCTGCGCCTCAGAGAATGCGTAGAGGGAGTATCGAAGAAAGTATATCTTCAGGTGTCCAAGATATTTAAGATGGGAAGGTGATTTGTGCTTTTGGTCATTCTATATGTCTGGAGCAATGCATTTAGTGTTTGTGTTGACTGAGTATTTCGGTAGTAAAGGTCAGAGTAGGGATGGTGCGTAAAGTGCCGGTGGATGGGAAGTTGCCGCCGGACGAAGGGACTGCGTTCCCGCGGTACCATACCCGCATCCGCTGCCACATTGACTATCTTTATTGACTATCTTTGTGGCAAAATTAGAACTGTTCGTACTGCAATTTTCCACAAAGGAGTCAGATATATTATGAAAAGCAAAAACAAAGTTAAAGTTTTGGTGAATGTTGCGCTGCTTGTGGCTATGGAGGTCGTGTTGGCTCGGTTCCTGTCCATCAACACCCCTATTGTGCGCATTGGGTTTGGGTTTGTACCCATCGCCATCTGCGGCATGCTGTATGGGCCGATGATGGCAGGCGTAGCTGGAGCAATGAGTGATATCATTGGAGCAGTTTTATTTCCTACCGGTGCATACTTCCCAGGCTTTACTGTTTCCGCAGCCCTTACCGGCATAGTGTTTGGTTTGTTCCTCTACAACCGTAAGGGAATTGGGTGCAACTTGGTGCCGCAGTTACCATCAATCGTTTAGGTATCAGTTTGATGCTTTCTACATTCTGGATAACCCTTATTACAGGGACACCTTTTTTGGCTCTGCTGCCTACCCGTATCGTGCAAAACGTGGTTATGATACCTGTTCAGTTCCTTGTTTTGCGCTTGCTAAAAAAGCCAATCGGGGTTTATGTAAAAAAGCAACTTGCATAGCAAGCCATAACACCTGCCTGAGCGGTGCAAACATGGTCTGCTACAACAGGTAACGAATCTACACTTCGAATCCGGGGGGTAATCTCCGACAGTCTATGGGCAGCTGACGCTGCCTGAGGCCGCATAAATCTGTTTCACCTTCAGGGTGTTTGTAGACTGCACTTTTCTAACTATTCCATTAATAAGCGTGTATGCCGGTGTGGCATACACGCTTTTTTGTGCTGCGCTGTCATGCCCGGACAAGACCCTGCATAGTATTGGACAAGGCAGACACAAAGGGGGAACCGCCATGGCCAACATAGCAGCCTTTGAGCAGGCCATAGGCCGATTATACCAGCCGCTGCGCTCGGCGCTAATGCGGCTGCCCGGCCCGGTAAAGGCCGGTGCCACCGAGGTGCGGCTGCGATTAGGCGGGCCTGTTTCGCTGACTTTGCGGGGGCGCCCGGCCTTTGTAACCGAGTCCGGGAGAGTGGTATACACTCCCACCGAGGGTTGCCTCATCGCCGGCGACCAAGCACTCTATGAGAGCTTTAGGGCTCTGTGTGAGTACTCGGTGCACAGCCACCAGCGGGCCATTGCCCAGGGCTTTATTCCACTGCCCGGTGGACATCGGGCCGGAGTGGCCGGGGCGGCCGTAGTGGAACAGGGCGTCGTGAGCAATGTGCGGGACATCGCAGGCATCAACCTGCGCATAGCCCGGGCTCTGCCCGGCTGCGGCGGAGAGGTGGCCGGGGCCTTTGCCGCTATTAAAGGCAGTATCATGCTGGCTGGTCCGCCGGGCAGCGGTAAAACCACGCTGCTGCGGGAGACCGTTCGGTTGCTGTCGAGCGGGCAGGTGGGGGAGCACCACCTGATAACAGTGGTGGACGAGCGCTGCGAGATCGGGGGCAGCCTGTCGGGGCGGCCGCAGTTTGACCTTGGCTGCTGCACCGACCTGCTCAGCGGCTACCCCAAGGCTGCCGGCGTGCTCACGGCGCTGCGGGTGCTCTCACCGCAGGTTATTGCCCTCGACGAGATTGGGGATGCTGCCGAGTGCGCGGCTCTAAGCGAGGGGCTCAACAGCGGTGTGCGCTTTATTGTGACCGTTCACGCCGGGAGCAGAGAGGAGCTAAGCCGCCGACCTGTGGGTCGGGCCCTACTTGGAACCGGAGCCTTTGAGCGGATTTTTTTATTGTCCGGACCGGAGAATCCCGGACGCATAAAGGAGGTTATCACACCCCATGAAGCTGCTTATCAAGACCCTCGGGCTGATCTTGCTCTTTTGCAGTTGCGCTCTGTGCGGCGTGGGCCAATCGGCCATACTGTGCAATCGCGTCGACAGTCTTGAGCGGATTATCGCCATGTTGGGAGCTTTGGGCGAGGAGCTATCGTATAACCAGACCCCGCTGCGAACAGCGGCCGAGCGTCTAAGCCGGCGCAGCGCCGGTGCCGCCCGGGACTTTCTTCATGCGGCCTGCACCTATATGGAGGCCGGACTGCCCCCGCCCGAGAGCTGGGCAAGGGCAGCAGAGGAGCTCAGAGCCTTCGAAAAAACAGATAGGCAGGAGTTAGCTTCGCTGGCATATTTCTTAGGGGGCAGCGATATAGAGGGCCAGCGTGCAACCATTGGGCGCTGCCTGCGGGCTTTGGAGGAGCGGCGACACTATGCGGTGGAAAAGCGCGACCGCTTATCAAAGGTCTACCGTACCCTCGGGGTGCTGGCAGGTATGGCCGCCGTGGTGGCAGCGCTATAAATAATGGGTAAGGAAGTGGTCTAGCGTGGAAGTCGATCTCATCTTTAAAATTGCGGCCATAGGCATCATTGTGTCGGTGCTCAACCAGGTGCTCACCCGCTCGGGTCGGGACGATCAGGCCACCATGACAACCTTGGCCGGCCTCATCGTGGTGCTTATGATGATGATTTATGAGATAAGCAACCTGTTTACGACCGTCAAGTCGGTCTTTGGGTTATAGCCATGGAACTTATGGCCATTATCGGGCTGTGTCTGGCGGCCACCGCCATGGCCGTGGTGCTGCGGGGGCTGCGGGCCGAATATGCCTTGGCCCTCTCGCTAACGGCGGGAGGGTTGGCGCTGGTGGGGATTATTCTAGCGCTCGAACCGGTGCTGAGCGAGATCGCCGATATGACCATGGTCAGCGGCATCGGGCCCGAAAACACAGCGGTTATTCTTAAGGTGATGGGGGTGGGATTTATCACCCAACTGGCCGGCGAAAGCTGCCGGGACGCAGGGGAGAGCGCCATTGCCTCCAAGGTGGAGTTGGCTGGCAGGGTGTCCATCCTTGTGCTGGCGCTACCGGTGTTCGGTCAGGTCTTGCAGATTGTATCCGGGCTACTCCGCCTGTAAAGGAGGGAGGATGTGTGAAAAAAAGGATGCTCGTCGCCCTAATGGTACTCCTAAGCCTGGTGCTGCTGCCCCTACCCGCTTTTGCCGGGTCGGACAGCGCACCGCCCGCCGCCGAAATGATTGAGGAGCTTGTTCCGGAGGAGATGGCCGAGCTGCTGGAGGAAAGGGGGCTGCCTCCTATAGGTGAGCTCATTGCCATGACCCCCGCCGACTTTACCGAACTCGCCCTGAGTGCGCTGTCCGACGCGCTATTTTCCATGCGCAGCGCCATGCTCTCGCTGGTGGCTATCTGCCTTTTGTGCGGGCTGCTCCAGACCCTGACGCCGGCGGGTGAAGGCACTCTGAGTGGCGTGTTGGAAGTTGTGGCTGTTCTCTGTGTATCGGCCACGGTAACGGCTCGCATGGTGGGCACGGTGACCCGAGTGGGGGCTTCCATTCAGGAATGTGCGCTGTTTATGCTAAGCTTTACCCCCATTTTGGCGCTGCTTATTTCGGCCTATGGCCTGCCGGCCACCGCCACCCTCTACAACCTCATGGTTCTGGGGGCCTGTCAGGTTATTTCGCAGATTGTGGCAGCCAATTTGGTGCCCAGCATGGGGGTATATGTGGCTCTCTGCGTATCGGCCGGTGTGTCGGCCAACAAGGGGCTTTGGAGCCTTGCGGGCTCTATAAAAAAGTTAGGTAGCTGGGCGCTGGGTTTTATCATGACGATGTTTACAGGCTTTTTAACCCTTGGGGGATTCATGTCCTCGGGAGCGGACAGCATGGCCATTCGCACCACCAAGTTTTTGGTTGGCAACTTTGTACCGGTGGTAGGAAGCGCCCTAGCCGATGCGCTTATGGCTGCACAGGGCAGTATTCGCATCATCAAAAATGCCGTGGGTGTTGCGGGCGTGGTGGCGGCACTGATTATTTTTCTGCCCGTGCTCACCGAAGCTTTGCTCTGGCGTATGGCCCTTGCTCTTACCTCGGCGTGCAGCGACCTCTTAGGGGTGAGCGTGTTGGCAAAGCTCCTATCGGCCTTTGCCGATGTGATGGCGCTACTGTCGGCCATTGTGATCAGCATAGGGCTGCTTATGATTATTTCTACGGCGGCCATGCTGGCCATGCAAGCGGGGTGAGACTATGAGAGAGTGGGCGCTTTCGATCTGCAGCACAGGTATTGCGCTGGCGCTGCTTCAAATGCTCATCCCTAAAACTAAGCTTAAATCGGCCGTGGGCATGGTGCTATCGCTGGTCTTTTTGCTGGCTGTGCTCTCGCCGCTGGCAGGACTTAAAGGGCAACTGTCCGGACTTGCGGCCCCTGCGGTAGACCCCGAGCTGCTCGAGCAACAGGCCGATGACTTGGCGCTTGCAGCTATGCGCTACACACTGGCGGCCGACATCCAGCGGATTTTGGATCAAATCGGCATAAAGGCTATGGGTGTGCGAATAGACATAGAGGTGACAGGCTCTACCTATAACCTAAAGGGCGTTGCCCTAAAGCTAAACGAGGCGGACAGAGCCAGTCAGGACGCCATAACCGCCCTTCTCAAAGCCGAGATGGGTCAGGCCGTGGAGATTTCCTATGTTGAGGAGGACGCATGATGGACACATCGGCTTTGGGGAGTTTTATCCGCGACAAGGACAAAGGGCTCAAGCTGGTTGTTATCTTAGGGATGGCAGGCATGGTGCTCATTATGTTGTCGAGCTTTTTGGGCGACTTACTGAGCCCGGGTAGCAAGGCTCCTAAGGGGGAGTTGCCCCTCTCGGCGGCCGACTATGCAAGGGAAGCTGAGCTAAGGCTTGAAAGGGTGGTGGGACAGATTGAGGGTGTGGGAGCCCTGCATGTGCTTGTAACCGTGGAAAATGGCTTTGAGCAGGTCTACGCTCGGTCGGGGAAATCAAGCGTGGACAGCGACACCGCCTACGAGGGCGGCCAGCCCTCTCGGGTGCAAAAAAGCCAAAGCAGCGAGCACGCCTATGTGCTAGTGGACGCGACAGGTGGTAAGCGCGAGGCGCTTTTGATAACCCAAATAGAACCAAAAATCAAGGGGGTCGTGGTGGTATGCCAAGGAGCAGACAATATGGTCGTGCAGGAGCGGGTTATCTCGGCGGTAACAACCGCTTTGGGGATAAGTTCAAACAGAGTCTGCGTGACAAAAAAGGCCTAAAAGGGCTGAACATGAAGACGCTAATAGGCAAGCGTCAGGTCATTTTGGCAGCGTTGGTGCTGGGGCTGTCGGTGGCCGTTTATCTCAACTGGGAATACGCTAACATAAACAGCGGGCAGCTTGAGCCTACCGGCAGCCTGATTGAAAGCGGCCGCAACTACGGCGAGGCAAGCTATGTAGACGGCGAGGCTCAGGGAGCCGACGAAGGCGAGGCGTATTTTGCCCAGGCCAAAATTACCCGCAGTCAAACCCGGGACGCAGCAAGAGAGGCGCTGATGACTCTCATTAATGATCAGAGCGTACCTGAGACGCAAAAGGCCTTGCTGACCGAAAAGGCCGCCGATCTTGCGGCTTCGGTGGAGGTAGAGGGCAAGATAGAGAACCTTATAAAGGCCAAAGGCTTTGCCGAGTGCATGGTCTACTATGACACCGAGCGGGTAGATGTTATTGTGAAAACCAACGGCCTTTTGGAGGACGAGGTGCTACAAATGCGGGACATCATTCTCAAAGAGACCAACCTGCCGGTCGAAAATATTTCCATTATTGAAGTGAACTAAAGGTTGAGAAAATCCGATTTCATGGTATAATAACCGCAAGACGGTTATTATACCATGATTTGTATAGTCGGCCTTCTGGTGATGGCCGATGATGCGAGGTTCTTCGTTCATGGCGCAATAACCGCACCACTTTCTATCTATGCCACTTGCATTCCGGAGCCTTTGCCGGATGCTTATAGAGCCGCCTGCGGGCGGCCCTCAAGGAAAAGGAGGCAACACCCCTATGAGAAATACGGATCAGCGGCAGCCGGGCGGCTCGCTGCGCATATCCCGCAATGTTATAGCCACCGTGGCAGGCATAGCCGCACAGGAAATCGAAGGCGTGCATGGTCTGGCACCGTATACCGCCAACCTTACTGGCTGGGTTATCAAAAAGCAGACAGCCCGCCCCATCGCCATCACTTTAAACGATGATGTAGCGATTATCGACATTCATGTCGTATTAAAAAGCGGCTATACTATCCCCGAGGTGGCCGAGCAGATCCAGGTTGCCGTCAAGGATGCAGTACAGAGTATGACCGGTATTGCGGTTTCTAAAGTGAACATTAACATTGCCGGAATTGATTTTGGTACGCAACAGGGCGAGGCGGTCTTAGAGGACTGACCTTAGGCCGAAACCCCGCGGCAAGCTGCTGCGGGGTTTTTAAGTGAAAGCGGGGAATGGACAAGCTTATGACCAGACGAGATGCCCGAGAACAGGCCTTCTTTCTACTATTTGAATACAGCTTTACCGGCGGCATGATAGACGAGCGCATCGCCCTGGCCGAGCAGCAGCGCGAGGTGCTGTTTAATGACTTTTCTCGAACGCTCTGCGCCTGCGTTACCGAGCATATCGAGGAGATTGACGCCAAAATAAGCCGCCATGCCACCCGCTGGAGCGTGGGGCGGCTGCCCCGGGTAACCTTGACGCTGCTGCGCCTGAGCATCGCCGAGATGGATCATATGGAGGATGTGCCTGTGAGCGTATCTATCAACGAGGCAGTGGAGCTCTGCAAGCGCTATGGCACCGAGGAGGACGCATCCTTTCTAAACGGTGTACTGGGCGCTTACGCCAGAGGCGTTGAACTCCCGGTGGAGCGCATCGACCCGCCCCAGCCCCCCATTGCGCCTGGCGACCAGGTCAGCCTAGAAGGCGATATCTAGCCTTGGCCAATACCACTGCAAAGGGGGGGGGCGGTGTGAATATTCTTAGCGTTTCTCAGCTTAACCGATATGTAAAAAGCCTGCTTGAATCAAACCCGCTCCTTGGCGAGGTTTATGTTCGGGGCGAAATTTCCAGCCTGAGCGCCCATACGGCCTCGGGCCACCTTTATTTCTCACTTAAAGAGGGGGGCGTCTCGGTGCGGGCGGTTATGTTCCGTGGCCACGCCAGTCATCTGCGCTTTAGGCCGGAAAACGGCCTTGCGGTGCTGGTGCGGGGACAGGCCACCCTCTATGAGCGGGACGGGGCTTTTCAGCTCTATATCAGCGATATGCAATTAGACGGTCTTGGGGCCATGTATGCAGCTTATGAAAAGCTTAAGGCACGGCTGTCCAACGAGGGGCTGTTTAATCCCGAGCACAAGCGTCCGCTCCCCCCGCTGCCCACCGGCGTAGGCGTGGTCACCTCGAAAAGCGGGGCGGCCCTTCAAGACATCCTTAAAGTGCTGTCCTGGCGCTATCCCATCGGACGGGTTGTTTTGGCTCCCGCCTATGTTCAGGGGGACAAGGCTGCCGGCAGTTTGATCGCCGGTCTGCAGGCGTTGGAGGCCGACCCACGCTGCGATGTGATTATCCTCGGTCGGGGCGGCGGCTCTATGGAGGATCTCTGGGCCTTTAACGAGGAGGCGCTGGTTCGTGCGGTGGCCGACTGCAAGAAGCCGGTGATATCGGCCGTTGGCCACGAGACCGACTTTACCCTATGCGACTTTGCCGCCGATTTGCGGGCACCCACTCCCTCGGCGGCAGCCGAGTTGGCCACGCCCGACCTGTCCGATCTGCCTGAGCAGCTCAAAGCCACCCAGCGTAGGATGGCCGGGCTACTAAACGAGCGGCTGCGCCGTTATAAGACTGAGCTTACCCGTCTGGCGGCCTCGCCGGCTTTGCGAAATGGAGAGGGTCTAACCGCCCCCTATCGCCGGCAGCTCCAAGAGTCCAAACTCAGGCTTGGGCGGGCGTATAGAGAGCAGATAAGCCAAAAGCGTCAAGCTCTGCTGCCCCAAATTGTGGCGCTGGATATGGCCAGCCCGCTTAAAACCCTCGCTCGGGGCTATACCCTTACCACCGATGCACAGGGCCGCCCCCTTACCGGGCCGCCAGAGGCGGGGGAGAGCCTGTCCACCCGCTACCACTGGGGCACAACCCTATCCATTGTATCTGAGTCGGAGGTTTATCATGCAGAAAAAACCCAGCTTTGAAGATAAGCTCGAGCGCCTTACGGCCATCAATGAGGCGCTTGAGGAAGGCGGCGTCGACCTTGCCACCTCTATTGCTCTGTTTAAGGAGGGCACCGCCTTGGTGGGTCAGCTCACCGAGATGCTAAGCGCTGCCGAGCTGGAAATCAGCCAGATAACCACCGCCCCGGAGGACGATGAAAATGGAGCTTAAGGTGCAGATGGCCCACTATACCCACCGCATGGAAGAGGCGTTGGACGCCGCCCTACCTCTGGACCATGCGCCGGCTCAGGTCGAGGTGCTGCGGGCTATGCGATACAGCCTTTTAGGCGGTGGAAAGCGCATTAGAGCCCAGCTGGCCTTGGGCTTGTGCGAAGGGCTATGCGGCGACGCCACTCCCGCTCTGCCTGCTGCGATGGCCGTTGAGATGATTCACGCTTATTCTCTTATCCACGATGACCTGCCCTGCATGGACGACGACGCTGTGCGTCGGGGCCGTCCCAGTTGCCATATTGCCTTTGGGGAGGCCATGGCCCTGTTGGCCGGAGACGGTCTGCTCACACAAGCTTTTTCGCAGCTCAGCGGGGAGGAAAATCTCGCCTGCATCGGGGCCGAGCGGGCGCTGCGCCAAATTTCGGTGCTTTCGGAGGCAGCAGGGGCCTACGGCATGGTGGGCGGTCAGGTATTGGATATTTTAGGAAACCACCGCACCCGGGAGGACCTAGAGAACACCGACCGTCTTAAAACCGGTGCGCTGATTAAGGCGGCGGCTCGTATGGGCTGCATTGCGGCGGGAGCCTCTTTGGATACCGAGCAGGCGGCTGCCGACTTTGCCGGTCTCTTGGGGCTGGGATTTCAGGTGGTCGACGATATCCTCGATGTTTATGGCGATACCCAAGCCTTGGGCAAACAGACCGGGCGAGACGCCGAGCTTCAAAAAGTCACCTACCTCAGCCTGCTGGGCCTCGAGTCGGCCAGAGCTGTGGCCGATGCCTTGCATAACAAGGCGGTTGTCCGGCTGGATGCGCTTCCGCTTAAAAACCGCTTTTTATATGATCTCACCGAGCTGCTTAGAACCCGCACCCACTAAAGGAGCGAATGTCATGACCGAGCTTTATAAAACCATAACTAGCAACCCTGTGCTTAACATCAGCTTTATTGCCTGGGCAAGCGCTCAGGTGATAAAAACGATGCTGTACTGGGCCGTTACAGGGCGTTTTCGTAGCGAGCGCCTGCTGGGTTCGGGGGGGATGCCCAGCTCTCACACGGCGCTGGTTTGCGCCATGACCACCGCCATGTTCCGGGTCGAGGGAATACAGTCCACGCAGTTTGCGCTCTCTCTGATCTTATCGAGCATCGTGATGTACGACGCTTTGGGTGTGCGGCGTGCGGCGGGTGAGCAGGCCAAGGCCCTAAACCGCATGAGCCACGGCTTTAAGGATATGCATAAGTTCTTTTTGTCTATGGTCAACGCCAGCGACCAAGATATTAGCGACGCTGAAAACGGAGGCCGTCCTGCCCAATACACATGGCCTGTTTTTGACGGCGAGAAGCTACTTAAGGAGTTTCTTGGCCACACGCCAGTGGAGGTGCTGGCCGGCGCAGCCCTAGGCACAGCCGTGGGTTTTGTCTATGCGCTGTAAATCCCATCAAAGTCAGGAGTTGGACCCCATGGCTACCCCGGTTTTATATGCTGTAAAACGCCCGGGCGATGTTAAAAAGCTTACCGATACCCAGCAGCAGGCGCTGTGCGGTGAGCTGCGAAAAGAGATTATATCTACCGTGCTTAAAACTGGCGGGCACCTGGCCTCCAGCCTCGGCGTGGTGGAGCTTACTGTGGCTTTGCACAGCGTGTTTAACCTGCCAAAGGACAAAATTCTCTGGGATGTGGGCCACCAGTGCTATGCCCACAAGCTGCTCACCGGTCGCCGTGCCCGCTTTGGCACGCTGCGCACCAAGGGGGGCCTTGCAGGATTTCCCCGGCCCAGCGAGAGCGATTGTGACAGCTTTGTGGCCGGCCACGCCAGCACCGCTTTGTCAGCGGCCTTAGGCATGAAGGCGGCCATGGAGCTGAAAGGAGACAGCGGCGAGGTGGTGGCCGTGGTGGGAGACGGCGCCCTCACCGGCGGGCTGGCCTACGAGGCCATTAACAACCTTGGCTCCAGTGGTAAAAAGGTTATTCTCATCCTTAACGATAACGAGATGGCCATCTCCCGCAATCGGGGTGCTCTGGCCACCTACCTTGCGGATATACGCAACCGCCCTGCCTATTTTGAGGCCAAGCGCTTAACCCGGGCCTCCCTAGACCGAATCCCTGTGGTGGGCACTCCGGCCAAGAACGCCATTGCGCAGGCCAAGGGCGCCATCAAGCAGATGCTGTATCCCATGACTTTTTTTGAGCAGTTGGGCTTTGTTTACATGGGCCCGGTAGACGGTCACGACCTTTCTCGCCTAAAGGCTGTGTTGCGGCAAGCCAAGCGTCTAAACGGGCCGGTGGTCATCCATGTCCAGACCCAGAAGGGCCGAGGCTACCGTCCCGCCGAGCAGGAGCCCAACGCCTACCACGGCGTTCCGCCGGCCGGAGACCAAGGCAGGGGGGCGGGGCCCAGCTTTTCGGCGGTGGCAGGGGAGACCCTCTGCCGGCTGGCCGAGCAAGATTCCCGAATTTGTGCCATCACCGCGGCCATGGCCGATGGCACCGGCCTGAGCGCCTTTGCTGAGCGGTTTGGCCCCGAAGGCCGTTTTTTCGATGTAGGCATTGCCGAAGGCCATGCAACCACCTTTTCCGGCGGGTTGAGCGCTGGGGGGGCACTGCCTGTCTTTTTGGTCTATTCCACCTTTTTGCAGCGAGCTTATGACAACATTATCCATGACCTTGCCATCGCCGGTCAGCATGTGGTGATCGGCGTAGACAGGGCCGGCCTTGTGGGGGACGACGGTGAGACCCACCAGGGCATCTTCGATGCGGCCTTTTTAAGCACCATCCCCGGTATGACTGTCTATTCGCCGGCCACCCTCGATCAGCTGCGGGCCGACTTTGCCCGGGCAACCCGGACGCACAGCGGCCCGGTGGCTCTGCGCTATCCGAGAGGGGGGCAGCCGGTCTTTGCCGAGGGTTACGCTCCCGAAGCAGGACAGGACTTTTATTATTTCGGATCGGCCGATGCTCCACGGCTGCTGGTGAGCTATGGTCGCCTGTCGGCCGAGGCAGCCTTGGCGGTCAGCCGCACACCCAACACAGCACTGCTGATTTTGGGGCGCATTGCCCCGCTACCCGAGGCGGCGTTAGAGCTGGCTTTAAGCCGAGATATGGTGTTCTTCGCCGAGGAGGGCATCAAGCAGGGGGGCATCGCCCAGCAATTTGGTGCGGCACTGCTCGAGCGGGGCTTTATAGGGCGCTACCGCATCCGAGCCATCGAGGGCTTTGTACCTCAGGGCAAAGTGGAGGAGCTTCTCGACGACCTAGGGCTTACCGGTAGCCATCTCACAGACTGGATTGCGGAGGACACAGATGAAACAACGGCTTGACATGGCCATGGTAGAGCGGGGACTTGCCACCGGGCGGGACCGGGCTAAAGGGCTTATACAATCAGGACAGGTGTATGTAAACGACCAGAAGTGCGACAAGGTGGGCCATAGCGTGTCCTCCGAGGATATTATTGAGGTGCGTGGGGAGACACTGCCCTATGTAAGCCGGGGTGGTCTCAAACTCAAAAAGGCGATCGATGTGTTTGAAGTCGATCTTCAGGGGGCCATATGCGCCGACCTTGGAGCGTCTACCGGTGGCTTTACCGACTGTATGCTCCAACATGGGGCGGCCAAGGTCTACGCCGTGGATGTGGGCTATGGACAATTGGCCTGGACGCTACGGCAGGACAGTCGGGTGGTGGTGATGGAGCGCACCAACGCACGCCATCTCACCCGGGAGGACATCCCCGAGCCGCTGGACTTTGTGTGCATGGACCTCTCGTTTATTTCGCTGTCGCTAATTTTGCCGGCAGCCGCCGCTTTGCTTGGCGAGCAGGGGGAGGCGGTCTGTCTTATTAAGCCCCAGTTTGAGGCCGGACGGGAGCAGGTGGGCAAAAAAGGCGTGGTGCGGGATCGTGCCGTCCATGTTCAGGTGATAGAGAAAATTAAAGCCCTTGCTGAGGATTTAAATTTTACAATAGCCGGGGTGGACTACTCTCCGGTCAAGGGACCCCAGGGCAATATTGAATATTTAATGTATATTAGGAAAAAAATGCAGCAAAACACTGGCGCTGCTGCCGGCACATTTGATATAATAGGTCTTGTAGACAGGGCCCACTCGGCCTTGTAATTTAGGGGGGACGCCATGCAGTTTTTTTTGATGACCAACCTGCAAAAGGCTCAAACCATCGAGGTAGCCCGGCGAGTTGCCGAGCGCCTTATGGCGACGGGGGGCGTGGTGCGCGCTTCGCAGGAGACGGCGGACGCCCTCGGGTTAGAGGGGGTTTTGTCCGGCGAATTTGAGCGCCAGCTTCGCAAATGCGACATGGTGGTGGCTGTAGGGGGCGACGGCACCATTTTCCACTGTGCCATGTATGCCGCATCGGCAAGCCGCCCTATTTTGGGGGTCAACGCCGGTCGACTGGGCTTTCTCTCACAGGTGGAGAGCGACGCATTAGAGGACTTAGACCGGGTGGTGTCGGGCGGCTACAAGCTTATGCGCCGTGCCCTTTTGGAGGTAGAGGCCCGTCATGAGGGAAAAAGCCAAAGCTTTCTGGCCCTTAATGATGCGGTTATTACCCGTTCCAACCTCGGCAGCATTGCCGATATCAGCGTTTTTTGCAACCATGTGCTTGTGGGCGACTATCGGGCCGACGGCATCATCTTTGCAACCCCCACCGGTTCGACAGCCTACTCCCTGTCGGCCGGCGGTCCTATTGTAGACCCGGCGCTAGATTGCCTGATTATGACGCCCATCTGTCCCCATTCCATCTACGACCGTTCCATCGTCTTTTCTCCGGAAAAAACCTTGGTATCCCGACCGTTGTTCGACGGGCACCAGGATGCGCTGCATCTGGTGGTGGACGGTCAGGTAACGGCCCGGCTGCTACCCGGCGCTGAGGTGAGGGTGCGGCTGTCGGATAAATATGTGCAGTTTGTGGATCTGCAGAACAAGGATTTTTATCAGATTATCAATCAAAAGCTGCGATTAAGGGGTTGAGCTTATGAAGAATAAGCGGCGAGAAAAAATCCTGGAGCTTATTGCCACCGAACATATGGACACCCAAGAGCGGTTGCTCCAAAGACTGGCCGAGGAGGGGTTTACGGCCACACAGGCCACCGTCTCTCGGGACATCAATGCCCTCGGCCTAATTAAAACCCGGGATGCCTCGGGACTAGTCCGCTATGCGCTTCCTTCGGATACGGCTACACCGGGGGAACTTAGCCGTTTTCGCAACATATGGAGCGAGTCGGTTATCGATGTGGCGGCAGCCCGCAACATTGTGGTGGTGCGCTGCCACGCCGGTATGGCCAACGCCGCCTGCGCCTCGGTGGACCGCATGGACTTTGATGGCATTGTGGGCAGCCTGTCGGGGGACGACACTTTTATTCTTATTATGCAGGACGACAGCGGCGCCGCCCATATGGCAAAAAGGCTTTCTAACATCAGCGCAGTGAGGTAATTATGCTTTGTGAGCTATATATCGAGAATATTGCCCTGATCCGCAAGGCATCGGTTCGCTTTGATACTGGGCTCAATGTGCTCACCGGCGAGACCGGCGCGGGCAAGACCATTCTTATCAGCGCCATTCAGGCCGTTTTGGGCGAGCGCACCTCCCGAGATCTCATCCGCACCGGCGAGAAAAAGGCGCTGGTGTCGGCACTGTTTAGGGATATTTCTCCCCGAGCCGTCATGGCGCTGACCGAGCTGGGCTATGCTCCAGACGAGGAAGGCAATCTGCTCATCCAGCGAGAAATTACGCTCTCGGGCAACAACTGCCGCATAGGCGGTATGCCGGCTACGGTGGCCGCCCTCAAGCAGGTGGGCGCCTGCCTGCTGGCCATACATGGCCAATTTGACACCCAAGCCTTGACCGACATCGAAAGCCACCGGGGCTTTATAGACAGCTATGGTGGACTGTCTGACAAGGTAAATGCCTACACAGAGCTTTATGACCAGTTGACCGCCGTACGCACCAAGCTGAGCGACACCCGCATGAGTGAGAGTCAAAAGGCCCAACGGCTGGACTTTTTAAGCTTTCAGATAAACGAGATAGACGCCGCCGACCTCACCCCCGGTGAGGACGAGGTGCTCATGGCCCGGCGGGATGTTATCCACAACAGCGGCAAAATTGCCGACGCACTGATGACGGCTGTAGACCTTCTTGGCGGCAATGAGACCATAGGGGCTGCCGATGCGGCCCTTGCTGCCGCCGATCAGCTTGCCCGCATTGCCGACTTTTTGCCCGATGGCGAGAGCTTGATTCAGCGGCTGAATTCCGCCGGTTATGAGCTTCGGGATATTGTGGACACCCTAAGAGACAGCGCCGGAGACACCGAATACGACCCCGGCGAGCTGGACGCCATAGAGGGACGACTGGACATTCTCTACCGCCTTACCCGCAAATACGGTGGCAGCGTAGCGGATATTATAGAGCGGCGCGAAGCCATGCAGACCGAGCTTGATGACATTCTGCTCAGCGACCAGCACATCAAAAAGCTCGAGGCCGAGGAGGCCCGGCTGGCCGACCTGGCCGAGGCTGCCGCCGCCCGGCTCACCGAGGCCCGCCGGGAGGCCGGCGAGCGGTTTGCCCGTGAGGTGGAGCGAGAGCTACTGGACCTCGATATGCCGGCGGTACGGCTGGATGTATCCATCCAGCCCCGGTCCTTGGGACCCACCGGAGCCGACAGCCTCGAAATCCTCTTTTCAGCCAACCGGGGAGAGGCACCCAGGCCTCTTTCTCGTATTGCGTCTGGCGGCGAGATGAGCCGCTTTATGCTGGCGGTCAAGAATGTGCTGTCCGGCCA
The DNA here is from genome assembly GCA_002305075.1 of Ruminococcaceae bacterium UBA1404. Lineage (GTDB taxonomy): Bacteria > Bacillota > Clostridia > Oscillospirales > Ruminococcaceae > UBA1404. Next base: position 51,571 of record DBQC01000009.1, read on the forward strand.
GGATGACATGGATACCCTCATCTTTGACGAAATAGACACCGGCGTCAGCGGCCGGGCTGCCCATAAAATTGGCGGCAAGCTAAAATCGGCCTCCAAAAGCCGGCAGATTCTCTGTGTCACCCACCTCGCACAGGTGGCCGCCTTTGCCGACTACCACCTGCTCATTGAAAAGCAGACCGACCAAAATGCCACTTTTACCGAGGTGGTTGCCCTCGACGACGAGGGTCGTGCCCGAGAGCTGGCCCGCATCACCGGCGGCGAGACCCTGACCCCGGCAGCACTGCAAAATGCCCGGGAAATGTTAAAAGAGGCTCAAACTACCCGTGCTTGACAGCCGCACCCCACCATACTATAATGACTCATGATAGTGAAAACGGCCCTGATGGGAACAAGTAAGCCCACTTTTTCAGCCATAGAGAGCCTCCGGTTGGTGTAAGGAGGTGCTGAGGGGTGCGCCGAATACATCCCGGAGCCGGTCTTCTGAAGTGGCAATGTGTAGGAAGACCCGTCTAGTCCCGCGTTAAGGGTTAAGGGATTTATCCCGGAGGTTGTGCTTTGGCGCAACAAAATTGAGGTGGTACCGCGCTTTTTAGCGCCCTCTTGTGCTTTTGGCATAAGGGGGCGTTCTTTTACTTTATCCACAGAAAGGAACTTAGATTATGACGCTCTATGAAGAACTCACCCGGCGAGGCCTTATCGCCCAAATGACCCATCCCGAGCAGATAGAGGCGCTGCTTAACAGCGGCAAGGGCACCTTTTATATGGGGTTCGATGCCACGGCAAACTCGCTCCATGTGGGGCATTTTTTGGTGCTAACTACCATTCGGCGCCTGCAGCTAGCCGGGCTTACCCCCATTTTGCTGCTGGGAACCGGCACCACCATGGTGGGTGACCCCAGCGGCCGCACCGATATGCGCCAAATGCTCTCTGTGGAGGAGATTAACCATAACGCCAACCTCTTTTTAGAGCAGATGCGCCGGATTGTCGACATTGACAAGGCCATTGTGGAGCGCAACGGCGACTGGCTTATGAAGCTCAACTATGTCCAGCTTCTGCGTGAGGTGGGCGTCCACTTTTCGGTGAACAAAATGCTCTCCTACGAGTGCTTTAAGTCCCGTATGGACCGGGGGCTATCCTTTATCGAGTTTAACTATATGATTATGCAGAGCTACGATTTTCTTCAGCTGTACCGTATGCACGACTGTGTGATGCAACTGGGCGGCAGCGACCAGTGGTCCAACATCATCAGTGGCGTGGATTTGGTGCGCCGGGTGGAGGGTGCCGAGGTCTACGGTATGACCTTTACGCTGCTGGCCACCAAGGACGGCGTCAAGATGGGCAAAACCATGGGCGGAGCCATTTGGCTTGATGCCGAAAAGACCAGTCCCTACGAATTTTATCAGTACTGGCGCAATGTGGACGACGCCGATGTG
>DBQC01000009.1:53059-81206 GCA_002305075.1 Ruminococcaceae bacterium UBA1404
CACGGCAAGGAGGAGGCCGACAAAGCCGAGGCGGCCGCGCGGGCCATTTTTGGCGCAGGGAAGGACAGTGCCGATATGCCCTCTACCACCATAGACGCCGGGCTGCTTACCGACGGCGCCATTTCCGTCATCGATCTTCTTGTGACCACCGGTCTTGCCCCTTCTAAGGGGGAGGCCCGTCGGCTTATCCAGCAGGGGGGTATCACGGTGGATGACCAAAAAATCGAGGAGGTGACCGCCCTCATCACCGCTTCGGACTTCGAGAAGGGCCATGTCATCCTGCGCAAGGGCAAAAAGGTCTACCACAAGGCCCTGTTAGGCTCTTAACATCCCTATTATTAGCTGTCCAATCAGCCCGCGCCGATGCTGCGCGGGCTGTAGGCCTGCGGGCCATATTATATAAAAAAAGAAGGGAAAACTCCATGATACAGGACATTGCACCCTATACTTTTTATAACACCTACCGGGATATCCGCCCTACCAAGGATAGCACGGTGTTCTTTTTCAGCGGTCAGGAGGTTCTTGCGGACATCTCGGAGGATCGGTTGCGCTTCCCCACCTACGGCCAGCTCACCAGTGAGCCGGCAACCTGCATCTACCTGTTCTCTATAGACGACCAGTCATTTTTCCTCGCGCTCGACCGGCCCGACCCCGGACTTGCGGGGTATAAGCTGGAGAACACGCAGATGTTTCGCACGATTGGACCCCGGCATCTTGCCTATGCGGGGCTTACGGCGCACCAGCTCTATAAATGGTACCGCAACAATGTCTACTGCGGCCGCTGCGGCGGCAACCTTGTGCACAGCAAGGAGGAGCGCATGCTCCACTGCCCCGAGTGTGGCAATATGCTCTATCCCAAAATTTCGCCGGTGGTTATTATCGGCGTTACCGATGGCGACCGGCTGTTGCTCATTAAGCACGCAAACGGCACCCGCAACTATGCGCTGGTGGCTGGGTTTGCCGAGGTGGGCGAGAGCATTGAGCAAACGGTTGCTCGGGAGGTCATGGAGGAGACCGGGCTTAAGGTAAAAAACCCCCGGTTTTATAAAAGTCAGCCCTGGGCGCTGTCAGAATCGCTGTTGTTTGGCTTTTATGTGGAGCTGGACGGCCCACAGGAGCCCCAGGTAGACATGAAAGAGGTGGTGGAGGCTACCTTCTTCAGGCGGGAGGACATACCGGTGGAGCCTAAGAACTTTGCGCTGACCAACGAGATGATTATCCACTTTAAGAATGGCGGCGCACTGCCAAAATAGCAGGAGGCGACAAAACCAAAAACCTATCGCATTAGGCGAGTGTTCATAAAGATACTTTGTGAACCTCTGCGGGTTATGAGGCGGACGGTTTGGGCTGTCATCACGCCAACCGGAAGGAATGGACATTATATCCGCTTTTGTCCTCTTTGGCTCACAAAAGAATAAGATGCACAAACAGGGGGCGGCTGATGAAAGCCGCCCCCTGTTTTATTGTTCAGGCGCGTTTTGTATGCCGCCAAAAACAGGACGACAAGCCGGGCATCCAACGCAGCGTTTTCCCTCGTCTAAGCTGCCGGATGCCGGATACCATGATGCCGCCCAGGATTAGGTAGACGCACAAAACCAAGCTGCACAGCCCAAGAATAACAGTCCCCACAATAAAAAGGCTTTTCTTAGCACTTTTTCGCATCTGCAGAGAAAGGCTGATCATTCCTGCTACGCACAGGATCAGAAGAGCTCCGGCAATCCAAAGTTCCGTGTAAACCACCCCCGTTATCTTTTCTGACCGGTTCAGCGGCTGATGTGTCCGGCTCAGTCGTTCTTGACAGCGGCCTCTGCGTTTTCTCCAAACAACCGCTCGTGCATGAGCATTTCGTCCAGAATACTCGTCATGTTTGCGATTTCTTGCCGAAAGCGAGCTCTCATTTTAATGACATTGGGTGCTCTCCATTTGCTCGCTTCAAATAAGTCGAGCTTTGTTCCGACCGCAATTTGGAGCCGATTACCAGAGAATTGGAAACAGCTATTTCCGTTTGCTGCCTGGTCTACCGCGACTAGACGTTCCATGAAATGCGGGGTCAGGATATAAAAGGCTGTGTGCGGATCACTGCAAAAACGCCGAATTGCCGATTAAACGCTTCGTTTTCCATTTGGATGGCACGGCTCCCTTTTCGGGATTCCATGACGCTCACCCACCAGAGAGAAATCCAATCCGGACCATTCGCTTAAGGCATTCGCCAGATCTTCGATCGATGGTTCTGAACTCATTTCGACAGTTGTGCTTATTAGCAGTCCACTTGCCTTTCCGTCGGGTTCGCCCGCTGAGAAGTCTGCATAGAGGGTAATGGAAACCATAGGCGTTTGTGAATTTGATGGTGTGGTAGGTTCTGCGCTCTCGGTAGCGCTTGAGCTCTCGGCAGCGCTTGAACTCTCGGCATGCGTGGGGTGGTTTTTTCCTCCACAGGCCGTTACACAAAGCATCATGAGTATTAAAATAAATAAAGACAGCGCTTTTTTCATATATCATGATTCCTTTCTAAAATGTTTTGCTGAAGGTTTTTGTATGTTCTCCATGCTCGTTTTACACGCTCATTTTACTTTGTGGTTGCCCTGATTTTGTCGTGCATTGTCCCGCGACAGCAGCAACTCTAAGACCTCTTTCAGAGTAATGGACATACCCCCAGGCCAGTAGATTTTTCCCCATCGGTGTGGGGCTTGTAGAAGTTCCCGCTTTCAATGAGGGCGGGAAAAGCAGGTTCGTGAATTCTGTCACCAAGCTCCAGTAAAATGGAGCTTCCACTCTCAAGTGTAATACCAAAGGTATCTCCGTCCAATGCACCGACACTTACGATGGTGGGAAGCACCGGTTCTTTCCCTTTGTTTTTCCAAAACACAAGAGCACCTCCTCAAACAACATTATTTGAGTTGTTCCCATACTCATTATCGTACGGAGAAAATAAAAATGGGCGAAGGTTGCAAAAATGAAACCTTCGCCTCTCAACATATTTAAATAGGGAAATAGGATGAAAATATAGAATGATTTCAATTTTAAAGATACCATGAATTTCATATTAAAAATACTAAAAAATTGAAAAAAGAAATGCCTCAAATTAGAACTGCGGATGTAAAAACATGAATAGCCACACCTGTAAAGTTTGCATGGGGTTTAGAGCGTGGAAAGTGCTTTAGGTTATTGTTGGAACGGATTAAAACCCAAAGATGGTTTAGACAAACTCAACTTCTACTTATAAAACGGCGGGAGTGCGAAACTGATCTCGGATTGTGCGATGGGGGGACAGCGCTCAATCTGGCCAAGCATATGTTGTGATTGAAAAAAAGGACTAAGCAAAAAAGCAGCTGCTTTGAGCGAAAGATACTGCTGTGCATGACAGTAATAGCCCCAAATCGACCATAGCAGTTTAGCTTGTGAATTCCGTTTTCGATAGATTTAAGATTAATAGTGACAGCTTGCCTTTCATGTTATATAATAACAATATAGCCACACAATAGGTTTGCAACCTGGTTTGTGCAAGTTTTAAAATTAATACCGCACTTTTTGACAGGCAATTCGGGGAAACAGGTGAAACTCCTGTGCGGTCCCGCCACCGTGTCGGGCATTTTTGCCCTCAGTCGGAACACCGAGCCTGCCGGGATGCTGATGCCACGATGAATGGTTACGGTACTGTCTTTATTGGCATGGGACATGTATCACCCTTTCATACTTGAAAGGGTTTTTTTTGTAAAGTGAGGATCGAACATGCGTAAAACAAAAAAACAACTATTTTTAATGTCCGCAGTGCTGGTTATTTCCGCAGCGGTGCTAATCGGATGCTGGTTTGCATTTTCGCCCAAAAGCGAGCAGGGAAGCAAGCAGATTCAGGTAAGCGTTGTGGCAAATCAGTCACAAAAGGTATACAACATGAGAACAGATGCACTCTATCTGGGGGAGGCTCTCAAAGAGTATGGTTTGATTGAGGGGGAGATGGGCGCATACGGTTTTTTTATCAAATCAGTAGACAAAATTACTGCTGATGAATCGCTTCAGCAGTGGTGGTGCATTACCAAAGAGGGGCAGGATGTGATGACAGGTGCCGATTCGCAGCCCATTTCTGATGGGGACAAGTTTGAGCTAACGCTGAAAACCGGCTACTGATATGCGAAAGACAAAAGATTTAGTCATCGCAGGGCTGCTTGCAACAATCATGGTGGTTTCCAAGTGTGCGCTTGATGGAATTCCAAGCGTGGAATTGGTCAGCCTGCTCATTATCGTGTATGCTTTGGAGTTTCCAAAGCTTGCATTGATCGCAATCTACACCTATCTGCTGATCTATGGTGCGCTTTTCGGCTTCGGGCTGTGGTGGTTTCCCCAACTTTATGTTTGGCCGGCACTGTTCTTTGTGGTTAGGGCATTTCGTCAGGCAAACGGTGTGGTTGTGTTTGCGCTCATCTCAGCACTGTTCGGGCTGTTTTATGGGGCACTCTATGCGATATCCTATGTTGTGGTAAGTGGTGCGGCAGGCGCATTTGCCTGGTGGATAGCGGGCATTCCGTTTGATGTTGCGCACTGTGTGGGCAATTTCTTCGTTGTTCTGCTGTTGCTTAGTCCCTTGCGCAAAGCCATTGCACGATGCAAACAGTTGGGGATTTTATAAATATTAAAAGGCATATTAACCACACTCCTATAGGGAAAAGTGTTTGGTGGTGCGGTACCAATTGGCAGACCGTTGGAGGCTGACAGTTCATACTCCCAGATAATCTCCGCCCTGGGCTTGCCGGCATTGAGCAACTCGACGAGCTGATTCTTGAATTCCTCGCTGTGGCTGCGTCTTCCTATGCTGAAAGCTAAAGCTTTTTACTCCACCAGCTCAGCTGATGGTTGTCAGAGTTACATCTACAAATCAAAAACACGCCTTAGCATGTAAAAACTAAGGCGTGTTTTCGTATTCAGTTTACCATGACCCTCGGGTTACAAGTTGTCTTTATGACTACTCGTATTGCTGCGGCAGGGCTTATAGCTTAGGAAAGGGCGCTAAACGAGGTCCTCCATGGTGTAAAGCCCAGGGGCTTTACCCATGATAAAGTGGGCCGCTTTGTAGGCGCCGGTGGCAAAAACGGCTTTGGAGCGAGCCGAGTGCGAAAGGGTGATGATCTCGTCGGTGCCTGCGAAAAGCACCTCGTGCTCGCCTACAATATTACCTCCCCGCACCGAATGGATGCCGATTTCGTGTGCGTCACGCTTTTGCCGCCGGGTCTGGCGATCATAAGTATAGTGGGGGGTATAGGGCAGGCCCTCCCGAGCCGCTTCGGCCAGCATAATGGCGGTGCCCGAAGGGGCGTCAATCTTTTGGTTGTGGTGCCGCTCGGTAATTTCCACATCAAAGCCTTCGCCCAGGGCGGCGGCCGCCTGACGCACCAACTTGACAAGCAGCGACACCCCAAGGGACATATTAAAGGAAAAGAAGATGGGAATGCGCAAGGCGGCCTTACGAATGGCGGCAATCTGCTCCTCATCCATGCCGGTGGTGGCGATAACCGTGGGCATTCCTCGCTTGGTGGCAAACTCCAATAAGTCTCCTAACACGGCGGGATGGGAGAAGTCTATGAGCACATCGGCCTGTTGGTGACATTTTTCAAAACTGTCGTAGACTGGAAAGGGCAGACTGTCGTCCCTACAGCGGCCGATACCGGCCACCACCTCAAAGCCGTTTTGATAGCTTTGTCCGGCCATCACCTGACCCATGCGCCCACTGGCGCCCACCAATATCATCTTGCGCATCTACACATCACCTCTTAGGGTAGAAATTTGATCGTCCCGCGAACAAACTTAGCCGATGAGACCGTAGGCTTTTAGCGCTTCGGTCAGACGAGCCTTGGCCGCCGGCTCAATAGGGGCTAGCGGGGCACGGCCTAGACCGACATCGTAGCCCATCATGCACAGGGCCTCCTTGACCGGGATGGGGTTTACATCGGCAAATAGTGCGTTGATAAGCTCGAGGTAGCTCAGTTGGAGCGAGCGGCTCTCGGCCATCTTATTTTCTAGGCAGAGGGCCACCATGTCATGAATCACGCGGGGAATAATATTGGCGGCTACCGAGATAACCCCCAGACCGCCTAGGGCCATGATGGCGGTAATCTGATCGTCGTTACCCGAGTAGATGCCCAGGTTGTCGCCGCATAGGGCGGCCGTTTGGGCGATAGCCGATATGTTGCCCCCGGCCTCCTTGGTAGCTACAATGTTGGGGTGCTTTGCCAGTTCGGCATAAGTTGCAGGCTTGATATCCAGCCCGGTGCGAGAGGGCACATTATAGACGATAACCGGCAGGTCAGTAGCATCGGCAATGGCGTTAAAATGGCGCACCAGACCGGTTTGAGAGGTTTTGTTGTAATAAGGGGTCACATGAAGCAGGGCATCGGCCCCCGCCTTCTTGGACTCCTCAGACAACCAGATGGCGTAGCGAGTGTCGTTGCTGCCCGCACCAGCCACCACCGGAACCCGTCCGGCAGTTTTCTCCACAGCAAAACCGATGAGATCTACATGCTCCTGATCGGTGAGGGTAGAGCTTTCGCCGGTGGTGCCGCAGATGATAATAGCGTCGGTCCCGCCGTCGATCTGGACATCGATAAGCCGGGCAAGCTCATCATAGTGGATAGATCCGTCGGCACGCATGGGGGTGACAATGGCCACGCCCGAGCCTGTGAATACAGTTTTTTTCATATTAAATACCTCCAGATTATCAGGAAGACTAACGAAGGGCCATAAAAAACATTGGGCTTACTCGGCGTCTAAATATCCTTTGGCTGCCAGGAATTCGGCCATAAGGACACCGCCGCCGGCAGCTCCCCGCAGCGTATTGTGGGAGAGGCAAACAAACTTATAATCGTACTGACTGTCCTCCCGCAGCCGACCGATAGAAACGGCCATACCACCTTCAAGGTCACGGTCTAGGCGGGTTTGCGGGCGATTGTCCTCGGTAAAGTAGTGAAGAAAACGGGTGGGGGAGTGGGGGAGTCCCAGCTTTGCCGACTCGCAGTCGTAGTTCTCCCAAGCCTCGAGAATCTGCTCTCGGGTGGGCTTATTTTCAAAGCGCACATATACGGCCGCCAGATGCCCGTCGCGCACCGGCACTCGAATGCACTGGGCTGAAATGTCGGGGGTTGTGGCGGGCACAATCTGGTCGCCCTCTATTTTGCCCCAAACCTTGAGGGGCTCCTGTTCGCTCTTGCGCTCCTCACCACCGATATAGGGGATCACATTATCGAGCATTTCGGGCCATGTTTCAAAGGTTTTGCCCGCCCCTGAAATGGCCTGATAGGTGCAGACCAGCACATCTTTAAGCCCATATACCCGCAGCGGGTGGAGGGCCGGCACATAGGACTGGATGGAGCAGTTGGACTTAACGGCAATAAAGCCCCGTTTGGTGCCCAGCCGGCGGCGCTGAGCGGTTATCACCTCGGCGTGCTCGGGGTTTATCTCGGGGATTAGCATGGGAACATCGGGGGTGGCGCGGTGGGCGTCGTTGTTGCTCATCACCGCCACCTCAGCCTTGGCGTAGCGCTCCTCCAAGGCACGAATCTCGTCTTTAGACATATCCACCGCCGAAAAGATCAAATCGACCTCTGAGACAATCCGGTCAAAGTCGGCCACAGCGTCTAATACGGTCATGTTCGCCACGGTGTCGGGCAGGGGGGTAGGCATAGCCCATCGGCTGCCCACGGCCTCTTTATAGCTCTTACCCGCCGAGCGCGCGGATGCGGCCAAAACGGTCAGTTTAAACCAAGGATGGTCGTGTAACAGCGAAACAAAGCGCTGCCCCACCATACCGGTAGCACCTAATATGCCTACACGATAGCTATAGCTATTCATCATCATTCCTCCTAAAAGCTCTCAGGCTGGCCCTTTGCTAAAAAACGGTTGAAAACCGGCGGATATTAAACTATAATAGTTGGGTTGATAAGGCCGATGCCGACTTTGAATATTAAATTTTATAATAGCACTCGGCCCATTATATGTCAAACAAAATAGTGTGTGTGCGAAAGGGAAATGCGCGTGCAGAAATCCGACTTCTATTTTAATCTGCCCGAGGGCGCTATCGCACAGACTCCGTCTGAGCCCCGAGATCACGCCCGGATGATGGTCTGCCGCCGAAACGAGGGTGTCATCGCCCATCGCCGCTTTTTGGATATCACCGACTATCTAACCCCCGGCGATCTCTTGGTGCTCAACGACTCTAAGGTGCTGCCGGCCCGCCTGTTAGGCCGTAAAGAGCCGGGGGGCGCTGCCATCGAGCTGCTGCTGCTCGAGCAAAAGGACCGAGACATCTGGGAGGTGCTAACCCGGCCGGGCAGAAAGGCCAAGCAGGGGGCACGCTTTAGCTTTGGCGAGGATCTGCTATCCGCCGAGGTCTTAGACAGCTTGCCCGGCGGCAATCGGCTGGTGCGCTTTAGTTATTCGGGCGACTTCTTTTCGGTGCTTGATAAAGTGGGCCAGATGCCGCTGCCTCATTATATCACCCAATCACTAAAGGACAAAAACAGCTACCAAACCGTTTATGCCCACCAGCCGGGCTCGGCGGCGGCACCCACGGCGGGGCTCCACTTTACCTACGGGTTGTTAGACAAAATCCGAGCCATGGGCGTAGAGGTGGCGTTCGTCACTTTGCATGTGGGACTGGGAACCTTTCGCCCTGTAAAGGTAAACGACATTACACGCCACCATATGCACAGCGAGCACTATCATTTGCCCCAGTCTGTGGCCGATGCGGTTAACCGTACCAAGGCGGCCGGCAAGCGTGTGTTCGCGGTGGGCACCACAAGCTGCCGCACGCTGGAGACCCTAGGCCGCATGGGATTGCCTCTTACCGCAGCCGACGGCTACACCGACATCTTTATCTATCCCGGCTACGACTTTAAGGTGGTGGACGGACTTATCACCAACTTCCACCTACCCGAGAGCAGCCTGATTATGATGGTGAGCGCCTTTATGGGCCACACGCAGACCATGGCGGCCTACGAAACGGCCATCCAAAATGGCTACCGGTTTTATTCCTTTGGCGACGCTATGCTCATACTTCCCTGACAAAAGGAGCCTTTATGTATACCCTTATTAAAACCGAGGGGCTGGCCCGCCGAGGGCGGTTTGACACCGTTCACGGCCGCTTTGAGACGCCGGCCTTTATGAATGTTGCAACGGCCGCAGCCATTAAGGGCGGGGTGATGGCCTCCGAGCTACCCGACCTAGGCTGCCAAGTCATGCTGTCCAATACCTATCATCTGCATTTGCGACCCGGCGAGCAGGTGGTGCGGGAGTTGGGCGGACTGGGTGCCTTTGCGGGCTGGAACGGCCCTACCCTTACCGACAGCGGGGGCTTTCAGGTATTTTCCCTCGCCGGGCTGCGCACCATCAAAGAGCAGGGGGTGACCTTTGCTTCCCATCTCGACGGCCGGCGCATCTTCATGGGCCCGGAGGAAAGTATGCGCATTCAGTCGGCACTGGGTTCCACCATCGCCATGGTTTTTGATGAATGTGTGGCCAACCCCGCCACCTACGAATACACCGCCGCCTCGGTAGAGCGCACCACCCGCTGGACCCGCCGCTGTATCGCCGAGATGCGGCGTCTCAACCAAAGCGGTGAGGCTCTAAACCCCCATCAACTGCTGTTTGGCATCAATCAAGGCTCCATCTTTGCCGATTTGCGGGTGCGCCATATGCAAACCCTCGCCGAACTGGATATGGATGGCTACGCCATAGGTGGGCTGGCGGTGGGGGAGAGCGCCGAGGAGATGTACGCCGTGCTTGATGTGGTTGAGCCCCATATGCCAAAGGACAAAATCCGTTATCTCATGGGGGTGGGCACGCCGGCCAATCTGCTGGAGGCAGTTTATAGGGGCGTGGATTTGTTCGACTGTGTCATGCCCAGTCGCAACGCCCGCCACGGCCACTTATTCACCCATCAGGGCATTCGTAACCTGCATAACGCCAAGTATCAGCGGGACAGCGCCCCCATAGAAGAGGGCTGTAGCTGTCCGGCCTGCAAACAGGGGCTCTCTCGTGCCTATATCCGCCACCTGCTCAAAGCCGGGGAAATATTGGGTATGCGGCTGGCGGTTATGCACAACCTGACCTTTTATAATCACTTTATGGCCGAAATACGCACAGCGCTGGATAACGGCGACTTTGCAAGCTTCCGCCGGACCATGCTGCCCATGGTTTCTCGGCGCATATAGAAATATCGGCTTGTAATCATCGGCATTTTTAGGTATACTTGTCCTTGCTTGCACAATACAGGAGGTGCCCTTACTATGACAGTTACCAGCTTTACATCGCTATCCCTTCTCAGCACACAGGGTGGCGCAAACACCATGATGATGACCCTTGCGCTGCTTGCCATGGTCTATTTCTTCTTTATGCGACCCCAGCAGAGCAGGGACAAAAAAATCAACCAGATGCGCGCCAACCTGGAGGTTGGAGACGAGGTTATCACCAAGGGGGGCATCATCGGTCGCGTCTGCTCCATCCGTGAGGACACGCTGGTCATCGAGACTGCCTCGGACCGCACTCGTATCCGCATTGCCCGCTGGGCTGTGGAGGAGCGCACCGACAACTAAGCCCAGCAAAATGGGCATATCGGCGTGTACATGCTTCATATCCTATAGCAAAGCCCTCTAACTTTGATATAGGAGCGTGCGTGTGCGTGAAAAACAAGCATTCTTCCGCCAGGAGCCGCGCCGGAGATACGGTGGTTAGGCTGCCCTCTGCCCTGAGACCCATTTTGTACGCCTTGCTCTGCGGCATCGTGGTCTTTGCGAGCATTCTCATGCTCTTTGCCCTTATTATGAGTATGCAGGATGTGCCCACTATGCTGTTTGGCCCCATGAGCGTGTCGGCCATTCTGCTCGGCTGCATGGCTGCCGGCCTTGTACAGGGCCGATTTATGCGAGCCAGTGGCCTTGTAAACGGCCTGATGATGGGTGGGCTGCTTTATGCGCTAATTTTTGCACTCTCTCTCGGTATGGGAGAGCCAGTGGGGTTGGCAGCGCTATTTAAGTGGATCATAGCGCTGCTGTCCGGTGCCATCGGCGGCATTGTAGGAGTCAACCTGCGCAGTCGCCGCCGAAAATAGCCGTTGAAACCCCTGCCCGGCCGTGCTATAATGGTACGCAAAGGGCTCACCAACCGGAAATGGCGCTGCCCCTTTTCCGGTAATTAGACGACGACAGAGGAGAAAAGATATGAAGTACATCAAGACCATCAACACGCCCAACCTCAAAGAGAGCGCCGTTAAGGGCGGTTGCGGCGAGTGCCAGGCTTCCTGCCAGTCGGCCTGCAAGACCTCTTGCACCGTGGCCAACCAGAAGTGCGAACGCAAAGTAAAGTAACACAAGCCGCGGTCTACCGCAAAAGGGGCAGCCTGCTGCCCCTTATATTTTTGTATAAAGGAAACTGCCCATGATACATAAATTTGCCCAAAACAACACCCATATTGTGCTGGATGTAAACAGCGGGGCCGTTCATCTGGTGGACAAGCTGATTTACGATCTGCTCGACTATGTCACCGAGCCCCCCACCGACGCCATCTGCCCGGAGAGCATCCTAAAGGCCCTGTCTGACCAGTATAAGCCTGAGGCTCTACAGGAGGCTTATGCCGAGCTCCACACCCTCTATAGCATGGGACATCTGTTTTCGCCGGACGACTACGGCCAATTTTCTTCGCTGATGGCCGTGTCTCCGATAAAAGCCCTTTGCCTGCATGTGGCCCACGACTGTAATATGCGCTGCGAATACTGCTTTGCCGGTAAAGGCGATTACAGCGGCCAGCGCATGATTATGCCTCCTCATGTGGCAAAGTCCGCCATAGACTACCTAGTTGCCCATTCTGGCAATCGCCACAACCTAGAGGTGGACTTTTTTGGCGGCGAGCCGCTGATGAACTTCGAGGTGGTAAAAGAGACCATCGCCTACGCTCGTTCTCTCGAGCAGGTGCATGACAAGTCTTTTCGCTTTACAATCACCACCAACGGACTGTTACTCACCGACGATAAAATAGACTTTATCAACCGGGAAATGTATAATGTGGTGCTCTCCATTGACGGTCGGGCCGACACCAACGACCGGGTGCGCCGTCTGGCCTCAGGGCAGGGCAGCTGCCACGACCGCATTTTGCCCGGCTTTAAAAAGCTGGTAGCCGCCAGGGGAGAGGGCCAATACTATGTACGCGGCACCTTTACCCGGTATAACCTCGACTTTATGGAGGATGTGCTGCATCTTTACCGGCAGGGCTTTGACCAAATTTCAGTGGAGCCGGTTGTGGCTGACCCCGCCATGCCCTATGCCCTCACCGAGGCCGACATTCCGACGATTTCTGCCGAGTACGAGCGCCTTGCCGAGGAGCTTCTGCGCCGGGAGCGGGAAGGGGAGTGGTTTAACTTCTTCCATTTTATGATGGATCTTGAGCAAGGCCCCTGCGCCATCAAACGGCTGCGGGGTTGTGGTTGCGGCAACGAGTATGTGGCTGTAACCCCGGACGGCGAGGTCTATCCCTGCCACCAGTTTGTGGGGCATCCTCAGTGGCGAATGGGGGATGTGGCAACCGGGGAGATTGACCTTAAAATAAAGGCCGACTTTGCGGCGGCAACCGTTTACGGTAAACCCCAATGCCGGGACTGCTGGGCCAAATTCTATTGCAGCGGTGGCTGTAACGCTAATAGCTATATATATAATGGCGACATTGCCCAGCCCCACAAAATGTCCTGTGAACTTGAGAAAAAACGCCTCGAGTGCGCCCTGTATATCAAGGCTGCCGGGGCCATGGAGGAGGAAGTAACCCTATGAGCAAACTTGGTGTTATTGGATTTGGCAACATGGCCTCGGCCATTGTGGGGGGCATTTTGCAGGCAGGCATCCTCACGCCTGCCGATCTGACCCTCTATGATTTAGACGCAGACAAAACGCTGCCCCTACAGAAAAAAGGTGCCCGTCTAGCGGACAGCGCCGCCCAGGTGGCCGAGAGCAGCGAATATGTTTTGCTGGCTGTAAAGCCCCAAAACTTTCCGGAGCTACTGCCTTTGCTGCGTCCGGCGGCCCAAAACGGTCGGGTGTTTATCTCCATTGCGGCCGGCATCTCGGCGGATAATATCCGGGCTGTGCTGGGCGAGGATGCCAAAATTATCACGGTGATGCCCAATACCCCCATCTTGGCGGGCTTCGGTACCGCTGCGCTGAGCTACGGCCCGCCCACTACGCCCGAGGAGTTTGCCTTTGTGCTTCAACTCTTTAAGGCGGCAGGCGAGGCCTGCGAAATTCCCCAGAGCTTGATGAACGAGGTCATCCCCCTCAACGGCTCCAGCCCGGCCTTTATCTATTACATCGCCAAGGTTTTTGTAGACGAGGCAGAAAAGCTGGGCTTTGACCGGCATACCGCTAATCGCCTGTTCTGTACGAGCTTGATCGGTTCGGCCCACATGATGTTGGATATGGGTATGGACCACCAGCCGCTGATCGACATGGTGTGCTCCAAGGGTGGCACCACCATTGCAGGACTAGAGGCCATGCAACAGGCCGGGCTTGCCGAGGCGCTTCGGGCGGGCATCAGCGCCTGCATCCGCCGGGCTTACGAGCTGGGGGAGTAGAGGCATTTTAGCCTTTTTAGGCCTCTTTACATATCTTAGGTAAAGGGGTGACGGCCGTGCTTAAATGGTCTCCCGGCAGCGAGCTTGTGCTTGTGGCTGCCGTTATTGCCATCATGCTTGCAAGCGACTTAAATGCTGACGAGACCAATATGTTGGCCAATTTGTTTGACGCTATTGGCGATAATCTTGCGCTTATTGCAACCAAAAAAGAACAATGGAACATGGATACAAAATAGAATATGAGGCTGCGTCAAGTCGCAGCCTCATATTTTTTTCGCTTTGTGCATACCCTTAGACAAAGACTGATAAAGGGTGTGTCACCGCCATGCGCACACGGACAAACTATCGCAGCAGGATGCGCAATAGAAGCCTTCCCGAGCCTATTTTAAGCTATATGCGCCGCCACCGGGCCTCGGTGGTGTTCAGCGGGATGTTTATCGCCGGTGTGGCCCTGGGCTCCTCGGCGGTGCGCACCCTAAGCGGCGACCTTGCCCAGGGGCTGGCCGCTCTGCTCAGGGGCTTTGTGGATGCCCGCACCACACAGGCTCTGGGCCAGACGCTGGCATCCTCTCTCTCGCAAAATCTTGTTCTCATCATCATTCTGTTCTTTAGTGGATTTTGCGCCATTGCCGCCCCCATTATTTATATGGTGCCCCTGTTTAAGGGCCTGGGCTACGGCCTTACGGCTGCAGCTCTGCTGGCGGTCTACGGGGTGCGGGCATTACCCTTTGTAGGATTTTTGCTCCTGCCCAACACACTGCTGTCCGCCCTTATCATCGTGGCCGCCTGCGAGGAAGCGCTAAAAATGAGCCGGACATTCCTTGCGGTTATCCGGCCCATAGATCCTCCCCGAAGCTCGGGCTCACCTACACCCGGACGCTACTGCCTAAAATTTGGGCTGTTCAGCCTTGCTATGGTGGGGGGCGCCCTGCTTGAAAGCTATCTATTCCTGTTGGGGGCTGGGCTTTTTGGGTTGGGAAACCCGGGCTAATGGAGACTTTTCCGCCGCCTTTTGCAGCTGTTCGTCGGACACATGAGTATATATCTGGGTGGTGGACAGGCTGGCATGGCCCAAAATCATTTGCAGCGCCCGGATGTCCACATCGCTGTGCTGATACATAAGTGTGGCGGCGGTGTGCCGCAGCTTGTGGGGGGAATAACCCTGCCCGCCAAGCCCGGCACGCTTTAGATAGTCGCCCACAATTTGCTCCACCCGTCGGGCCGATATGCGGCGATTCTCCCGGGAAAGAAACAGCGCATTCGAGTCCTTGGCCGTCATTTGTGCCCGCTCGGACAGATAGGCGTCCAGCGCCGCTTTGCAGGCTGCATTGAGATAGACCAAGCGCTCCTTGTTGCCCTTGCCCAACAGGCGCAGCGTGCCGCTTTCGAGGTCAATATCAGACAGATTGATGCCCACTAGCTCGGATAGTCGCATACCGCAGTTGAGAAAGAGCACCAACATACAGTAGTCACGACGATTAATGGTGCCCTGTTCGCTCGAGGCGGCCCCCAACAGCTTTAAGGCCTGCTCAAGTGTTAAATATTTGGGTAGCCTCTTTTTTAAGGAAGGCGACTCGAGGTGCTCCACAGGATTGTCCCGCAGGGCAGTGGTTTTGGTGGAAAGGTATTTATATAGACCCTTAATAGCGGAAATTTTGCGTGCTCGGGCCGTGGCGCTATTGCTTCGGTCGGAAAGGGTGTAATTTAGAAACTCGTAAATATCGCTTAACTTGACCGAACAGATAAATTCGGTGGACAGCCCGGACACATCGACCGTGGTAATATCGATATCGCTATCGCTTAGATTGTTATTTAAATAACAATAGAGAAAGCGCAAGAAAAGCCGAAGATCCACATGATAAGCTGCCACTGTTCGGGCCGACCGGCCTTGAATGGTGAGCTTATAATAAAGAAACTCCCGCACAATGGGCGGTACATCGGAAAAGTCCGGGCGCTTGGACTTAGACATGAGAACCTCCTAAGTATATGGCTCCGCCAAAGTTGATGGCTAAGGTGGATACATATGTGCTTACTGCATGAAAGTGGGCCGTGTTCATGCGCCAATGTTTACTGGGTAGGATATCATGGCTGATACAGACACAGAATCAGATGTGCTGTGTGCCAAATCATCAAATTGCTCCATAAAGATACAAGCCTTAATCTATTAGGGCCTTGGCTGGAGTAAACGAGCAAATCGGCCACATTTGCTGTAAAACCCTCTTGCAACTCCCCTAAATTTCGCTAAATTTTTATTTAGCGAAACTGCATCCATTTTTATTATGGCGCATATGCCCCTTCCCTGTCAAGCATTAGCTAAGTTAAATCAGCAAATTATCACCCAATATAAACCTGTATCTGCAAATGTAAAAAACGCAATGTTACCGGTATCCGCCAAATCTGCAAAAGAGATGATGCTCATGTTATGATGGTGGCTGCTCAATCCGCAAAATCAGCGATGTGCCGGTTACACATCGCTTAAAATTACCACCTTTAGCACACAGTTATATCCACGGCGATATTTGGCTCTTTTATAGCCTATCTCCTCATCCTGTTCCGCTCGCATATTCCTTCTGCCGCCGCTCACACTACTTGCGAGGTGATTGGTTATGAATCTGGTCACATGCTCGGCTCATTGCGTACACCAAAAGGAGGGATTTTGCACCATCGAAAGGCTCTCTCCTGCCCGTGGCGTGCCGCCCGGTGACTGCTTGTACTACAACCCGAGTATGCCGACTTCTTCAGCCCAGCAGGCTTCGGATATCCCCCACGGTACGGACGCCTAAAAGCTCCACATCCGATGGCAGAGATCCAAGCTGGGCCACCGCCTGCTTTGGGCAGATGATTCGCCTAAAGCCCAATCGTATGGCCTCCCCTACCCTCGCCTGAATATGCCCGGTCATGCGCACCTCACCGGTGAGTCCCACCTCGCCAAAGGCAGCAATGTCCGGTCCCAACTGCCGGTTCATCAAATTGGAGATGGTGGCGGCCACCACAGCCAAATCGGCGGCGGGATCGTCTAAGCGCAAACCACCCACCACATTAATGTACACATCCAAAGCGCCCAGCGAATAGCCGGCGCGCTTTTCTAACATCGCTAAAAGCATGGCCATGCGACTATAATCAAAGCCGGTGGCCGTTCGTCGAGGCACATTGTAGGCGCTTTTGGCAGCCAGCGCCTGAATTTCTACCAAAACTGGGCGGCTGCCTTCCATAATACAGGCTACACAGCTACCCGGCACATCGGGTAGGCGTCCCGACAGCAGAAGCGCCGAGGGGTTAGGCACCTCCCTGAGGCCCTCGCGGTTCATCTCGAACACACCAATTTCGTTGGTGGCACCAAATCGATTTTTCACCGCCCGCAAAATACGGTAGGGTAAATTGCGCTCACCTTCAAAGTAGAGCACCGTATCCACCATATGTTCGAGCACCTTAGGCCCGGCAATGGCCCCCTCCTTGTTTACATGTCCCACCAAGAACAAAGGAAAACCCTGCTCCTTGGCCATACGAATAAGCCGACCCGCCGATTCCCGCACCTGGGTTACACTGCCCGGTGAGGAGGATAGCGAAGCTAACCCCACGGTCTGAATGGAGTCGACGATGACCATATCGGGGGCGTTTTGGTCGATGGTAGAGACAATCTGCTCGAGGCTGGTGGAGCAGCAGAGCAGCAGATTGGGGCTGTCCACCCCCAGACGGCGGGCCCGCAGCTTAATTTGGCGGGCGCTCTCCTCCCCCGATATGTAGAGGATTTTTAGCTGCTCGCTGAGCGGAAGGGCAATTTGCATCAGAATGGTGGACTTGCCTATGCCCGGGTCTCCGCTGATAAGCATGGCGGCTCCGGGCACAATGCCGCCGCCCAACACCCGGTCAATTTCGCTGATATGGGTCCGGTAGCGAAACTCGTCGGTTTCGTCGATGGCGGTGATGGGTATCACCTCTGCCGGATCCACTACAGGTAAGGCACTTGACCGGCCCGTGGCCGCCGATGCCTTGGCAGGGGGCTGCCGCAGCTCTTGGGTCAGGGTGTTCCACTGGCTGCAATCGGGGCAGCGCCCCATCCATTTTAGACTTTCATAGCCGCAGTTTGAGCATACATAGACCGTTCTAGCTTTGGCCGCCATAGCCATGCCTCCCTTTATACATCCGTTTAAGGGCCTTAGCCCAGATATTCTACTGCGGCCTTATATATGCAAAAGGCCAGCGCGTCCTGATAGTCGGGCTCCTGAAGCCGGGCGCTTTCTGTTGGGTTGCTCAAAAAACCGCACTCCACCAGCACGGCTGGATTCTCCAGATTATAAACCAAGAACAGGTTCTTTTCAGCCTGTTTTATTTCCCGGGTATTCTCGGTTTGCAGCCCTTCTCGAATGCTGCTTTGGATCAGCTGAGCAAGCTGCCTGCTGTCGGGATTTTGCGGGCCGTAAAACACCTGGGCACCCCAGTACTTGCTTACGCTAAACTTGTTTTGGTGAATGCTGATAAACAGCGCCCCGGGATGGCCCTGAGCAATGGCCAGCCGGTTGTGGAGGTCACTGGTTTTTTGCTTGCGCAGCGTGGTGATGCCGGGATCGTGGATGGAAATGTCGGTCTCCCGGGTCATAATGACCTCAAAGCCCCCCAACTCGAACAAGCAGCGCAGCTTGTGGGACAAAGCGAGATTAATCTCCTTCTCCTGCACGCCACCCACACCTACAGCCCCGCCGTCCGCTCCGCCGTGACCGGGGTCTATCACCACTATGGGGCGGATTTTGCCCATGCCGGCGGTGGCCAGCGCATCCCCCGCAGAAAGTCGAAACATAACCCCCACTGCTCCGCAGAGCACCATCCAAATGGCCGTTATAATCCACAGCTTGTGCTTAAATTGCATCTTCATACCGCATCACCTATACAAGGTATGAGCGGCAGGGGTCTTCCATGCCATTATACTGCCAAGGATGCGTAGACGCAAATGCTTTGGGCAGACTGAAATATAAAGCCTCGGGAGGAGAGAATGTTGATAAAGCCCAAAATCAAAAAAGACGGTCAAGTGCCCGACCAAAACCGGACGGAGTCAATAAAACCTGAGAATACCCGCCTTATCCAGCGGCAAAACACCCAGCATAATACCCGGCGGGAAGCCCTGGGCCCCAATGCGGGACACAATCAGCAGAACTAAGCCGGTAAAAACGCGCGCTGCGGCTGCGGCGCGCATTGTATTTATCAAAAGCGAAGGTTATTTATCCAAAATAAGGCCTGCAAGCTCAAGAGGGTGCACTATAGCGCCATCCTTATAGACCCGCATATTACCGCCCGAAATCTCGTCGATGAGATGCACCTGTCCGTCCACACGGCCAAATTCCAGCTTAATATCATAGAGCTCCAGACCACGCTGGGCAAGGTCGTCTCGAATAAGCCGAGAAATCTGCTGGGTCAGCGCTTTGAGCTCTTCATACTCGCTGTCCGACAGGATGCCCAGCATGATCAGTGCGTCTCTGGTGATGGGGGGATCTCCCCGCTCATCGTCCTTTAAGGTAACCTCCACAAAGGCGTCCAGCGGCTGACCCTCGGTGGCATAGGCACCATAACGACGCAAAAAGCTGCCCACCGCCCGAAACCGGCAAATCACCTCGAGCCCTTTGCCAAACACCGTGGCGGGACGAACCACCATGGTTGCGGCGTCTACATCCGAGCTGATGTAGTGGGTGGGAATGCCCGCATCCTGTATCTTCTGAAAAAAGTACTCGCTAAGGCGCAGCCCCGCCCTGCCCATGCCTTCGATGGAAAGACCTACCTGATTGGCCCCGGGGTCGAATACGCCGTCTTGACCGGTTACATCGTCCTTAAAGAGAAGCCGGTAGTTGCCGTCGTCAAGCCGGTAAATGTTTTTAGTTTTGCCTGTGAGAATAAGCTCCATGGTTCCCGCTCCTTCGCCATAAAATCTACTCCATTATAGAACGCTTTTTGTCCTTTAAGCAAGATAAAATTGTCTTCTCCAGGTTGGCACCCACTGCCCTCTTGACATTTTTCCGTTTTTGGCCATAATATAAAGGGTAATAGTAATAGAGGCGAAGACGGAGATAGTAAGTGCCATGCGAAAGCTTTAAGCGAACCGGGGACGGTGTAAGCCCGGTGCGATTAGCCGGCGCCCAAGATCACTCCCGAGCCGCAGGTCGAACGGCTGTGCTAAGTAGACTGTGCCGGTTCTCCCCCGTTATAGGGAGCGCGTATGTTGGTATGCAGTAATAGGTGGTTGCGAGCTTTCGCCCTGTTATTGGGGTGAAAGCTTTTTTGATTGGATTGTAAGGAGGATGAATAATATGTACCGCAAGGTCCCTACCGATATGAGCTTTGTAGAGCGCGAAAAAGAGGTTTTGGCCTTTTGGAAGCAGGCCGATATTTTTAACAAAAGCGTAACCCAGCGCGAGGGTGCGCCCCCCTATATCTTTTACGACGGCCCCCCCACCGCCAACGGGACCCCCCACATCGGCCATGTGCTCACCCGGGTTATCAAGGACACGGTGCCCCGCTTTCATGCCATGAAGGGCCGTTATGTGCCCCGCAAGGCCGGCTGGGATACGCATGGTCTGCCGGTAGAGCTCGAGGTAGAAAAAGCTCTTGGTCTGGATGGAAAAGATCAAATTGAGGAATATGGCGTGGCAGCCTTCATTGAAAAATGCAAGGAGAGCGTTTGGAAATATAAGGGTATGTGGGAGGACTTCTCGGACATTGTGGGCTTTTGGGCCGACACCGATAATCCCTATGTCACCTACCATAACAGCTATATCGAGTCGGTTTGGTGGTCGCTTAAGGAAATATACGACAAGGGGCTGCTTTATAAGGGCTTTAAAACGGTGCCCTACTGCCCCCGTTGTGGCACGCCCCTCTCCTCTCACGAGGTGGCGCAGGGTTATAAAGAGGTCACCGACAGAAGCGCCTATGTCAAATTCAGGCTAACCGACGAGGAAAACGCCTATATGCTGGCCTGGACCACCACCCCCTGGACACTGCCCTCCAACCTTGCGCTCTGCGTTAACCCCAACCTTGAGTATGCCAAGGTCTCCATGGAGGGGAAGGTTTATTATCTTGCCAAGGAGCGCATTGAGGCGCTGCTAGCTGACAAGGAATACACCCTTATTGACTCCATGATCGGCAAGGAGCTTGAGCACCGGACCTACGAGCCTCTCTACCGCTTTGTTGAGCCGGCGGGCAAATCCTGGTATGTGGTCTGCGCCGACTTTGTCACCGTTGCGGACGGCACCGGCATTGTGCATATTGCACCGGCCTTTGGCGAGGAGGACGCCGCCGTGGGCAGGGCCTACAAGCTGCCGTTTGTACAACTGGTGGATAGCAAGGGCCGCATGAAACCCGAAACCGACTGGCCCGCCCTGCCCGTAAAGGAGGCCGACATAGCCATTTTAGACGATCTTAATGAACGGGGCCTGCTGTTTGCCTCCCCCACCTTTGTGCATAGCTATCCCTTCTGCTGGCGCTGCGATACCCCGCTGCTTTACTATGCCCGGGAGTCCTGGTTTATCGAGATGACCGCCGTACGAGACAGGCTTATTGCCAACAACAACACCATCAACTGGATTCCCGAAAGCATTGGCAAGGGCCGCTTTGGCGACTGGATCGAGAATGTTCAGGACTGGGGCATCAGCCGAGACCGCTATTGGGGCACTCCGCTTAACATCTGGATATGTGGCTGCGGTCACCAGCAAGCCATTGGCAGCATCGCCGAGCTAAAGAGCCTCTCCCCCAACTGCCCCGATGACATTGAGCTCCACCGCCCCTATATCGACGAAGTGACCATCACCTGCCCCAAGTGTGGCGACCAGATGCACCGTACCCCCGAAGTGATCGACTGCTGGTACGATTCGGGTGCTATGCCTTTTGCGCAGCACCACTATCCCTTCGAAAACAAGGAGCTGTTTGAGTCTCAGTTCCCGGCCAATTTTATTTCCGAGGCAGTAGACCAAACCCGGGGATGGTTCTATTCGCTGCTGGCCATCTCCACCCTCATCTTCGACCAGTCCAGCTATAAAAATGTTATCGTCATGGGCCATGTGCAGGATCAGCACGGTCAGAAGATGTCCAAATCTAAGGGCAATGCGGTAGATCCCATGGAGGCTTTGGCCACCTACGGGGCCGACACCATTCGCTGGTATTTCCTTTCCAACTCGGCGCCCTGGCTGCCCAATCGCTTCCACGACAAGGTGGTTATCGATGGTCAGCGCAAGTTCTTGGGCACCCTTTGGAACACCTACGCCTTTTATGTGCTCTATGCCGAAATCAGCCAGTTTGACCCTACCCAACACACCCTGCGCCCCGAAAGCCTCTCGGTGATGGACCGCTGGCTGCTCTCCCGCCTTAATCGCACCGTAGCCGAGGTGGACAACCATATGGAGGACTACCGCCTCACCGAGGCCGCCCGGGCGCTTCAGCGCTTTGTGGATGAGCTGAGCAACTGGTATGTGCGTCGCTGCCGCGAGCGCTTTTGGAGCAGTGAGCTCACCGAGGACAGCATCAATGCTTTTCTCACCCTGCACACTGCGCTGGTGACCTTTGTTAAGGCCGCCGCTCCCATGATTCCCTTTATGACCGAGGATATCTACCAAAACCTTGTGCGCTCGGTGGATGACACCGCACCCGAGAGTATTCATCTCTGCTTGTTCCCCACCGCCGACCCTGCGCTGATAGACGACCAGTTAGAGCGGGATATGGACGCCGTGCTGCACATGGTTGGGGCCGGGCGGGCCGCCCGAAATGGCGCCGCCATCAAAATCCGCCAACCTTTAAGTCGGCTCATTGTACAGGGCGTGTCCGACACGCTGCCCGCCGATATGCAGCGCATTGTGCTCGATGAGCTTAATATCAAGGTCATCGAATTTGCTCTGGAGGGCAGCGAGCTGGTGGATTACAGCTTTAAACCCCAACTTAGAACGGTAGGCCCCAAGTTCGGTAAGCTTGTGGGGGCCATTGGCCGGGCTCTTAGCGAGATAGACGGCCTTGCAGCCAAGAAGGAGCTGGACACCACCGAACAGCTCGTCCTCCATCTACCCGATGGCCCCGTAACTCTGACCGCCGAGGATCTGCTCATTGAGCCCAAACAGCGGGAGGGCTTCTATAGCGCAGCCGAGGGCGGCCTGACGCTGGCCATCGACACCAGCCTAACCCCCGAGCTTATCCGGGAGGGTATTGTGCGTGAGGTTATCAGCAAAATCCAAACCATGCGCAAGGAAGCCGGATTTGAAGTAACCGACCGGATTCATGTCCGCTACCAGACCAACCGGGAAGCCCAGGCGGTTATTGAGGCGCACACCTCCGATGTTTCGAGCGATGTGCTGGCCCTCTCCATCTCCGCCGGAGAGCCTGTGGGCTTTGTTCGCGAATACGATGTCAACGGCCATCAGGTCATTTTCGGTATCGAAAAAGCTTAAAACTATTAAAGCCCCCGGCAGCGCCGGGGGCTTTTTCTATCTAGAACACTTGTGCATTAGGGGGTCTCGGGGCTCATGCTGACCCGCTCTAGCAGCTCCTCCATCACCAGCCCAGCAGCCGAGACTACTTCGCTCAAACGGCCCACCTCGGGGCCCATGCCCTGGCAGGATACGGCATTGCCGCCACCTCGTCCGCCAATGTAGGCCAGGCTCTGATTAAACACGCTGCGTACATCCACCCGTCTTTCACCCCTATAAGTACCCATCATCAGCATGGCACCAGCGGGCACCACACCCCCCAACACCGCCACCACGCCGGGGCGCTGAGTCAGGTGGAAAAACAGGCCCCGCATATCTTCGGGGGTGGTGTCGTACATAACCTCGCATACTAGATGAAAGGCGCCCACCGGGCTGGCGGCCTCCACCATCTTTTCGGCCTCGGCGGCCAGCAGTCGGTCCATAAGGGCCTGCCGCTCTTTGCGCAGAGCCGCAACCTCCTCAAGTAACCTCTGGGTGCGCTCGGCAATATCTCCCTCAGCCACCGATAGCAGTTGCTGCATTTGGGTTATCGTGCCGTATAGCTGTCGGTAGCGCACAAAGGCCGCACCGCCACAGGCAAAGCCTATGCGCAGGCCACCCTTGTAGCTTTCGGGCTTAAAGAGCTTGATAAGACCCACCTCGCCGGTGGTTCGGCAGTGTGTGCCGCAGCAGGCGGTGTAATCGAGGTCGCCCACCTGCACAATGCGCAGCGGCTCGCCATGCGTTTCGGGGATTTTGCGGGACTTTTCGGCCAGCTCGCTCGGAGAGGGATAGAGAATATCCACCGGTATGTTGCGGTAGACGGCGTCGTTGGCCATAAGCTCGGCGTCTGTCACCTGCTCGGGGGTGAGGGGCAGGTCGAGATCGAGGCTGGAGGTCTCCACCCCAAAGTGAACGCTCACTGTTTTGGCGTCGAACTCCTTTAGAAAAATAGCCGACAGAATGTGCTGGCCCAGGTGCTGCTGCATAAAGTGAAAACGGCGCCCCCAATGGATAGCTCCGGCCACCTTCTGGCCCACCTGAAACTGCTGGTCGGCCACATGCCAAATGCGGCCGTTTTTCTCGTAGACATACGACACTGCTGCATCATCTAGTGTGCCTTGGTCGCTGGGCTGACCGCCCCCTTCCGGATAAAAGGCGGTTTGATCAAGGCGGATGTGCCAGCAGTCCTCCCGATATTCAAAGGCCTCTACTGTGGCTTCAAATTGCCGCATATATGGGTCTTCCTGATAGAGCTTACGCGTCATGTCTCTGCCTCCCTTGCCGATTATTTGGGCGCCTTCATGGTGAGAGATATGCGCTTTTTTGGCACATCAACCTCCTGTACCCAGACCTTTACCACATCACCCACCGCCACAACTTCGGAGGGGTGCTTAATAAACCGGTCCGCCATGGCGCTGATATGCACCAGTCCGTCCTGATGAACGCCAATGTCCACAAAGGCGCCAAAGTCCACCACATTGCGAACGGTGCCCATAAAATCCATACCGGCCTTGAGATCTTTCATGTCCAGCACATCGGCCCGCAACACCGGCGGCGGCAGGCTGTCTCGGATATCCCGACCCGGGCGCATCAGCTCGGAGAGGATGTCCCGCAGGGTGGGCAGACCGATGCCGCAGGCTTCAGACACCTCGGCTTCTCCTCTGGCCTTAACTGCTTCGGGCAGCTCGGACAGTCCGCCCTCTGTGAGGTCGGACTCGCTGTAGCCAAACAGCTCAAGCAGCCGTTCTACGGCAGCGTAGCTCTCGGGGTGAACGGCAGTGTTATCCAATGTGCGCACCGCACCGGGTATGCGCAAAAAGCCGGCGCATTGCTCGAAGGTTTTAGGGCCTAGACCCTTTACCTTTTTAAGTTGAGTTCTCGAGGTAAAGGCGCCGTTTTCTTCCCTGTAAAGGCAGAGGTTTTTGGCTGTGGAGGCCGTGAGCCCGGCCACATAGCCCAGCAGCGAGGGCGAAGCGGTGTTAAGGTCTACCCCTACACTGTTCACGCAGCTTTCCACCACGCCGGACAGCGTTTCGTCCAGTTGGGCGGCAGGCATATCGTGCTGATATTGGCCCACACCAATAGCCTTGGGGTCGATTTTGACCAGCTCGGCCATGGGGTCTTGTAGCCGGCGGGCAATGGATACAGCGCTGCGCAGGGACACATCGAAATCGGGGAATTCCTCGGCGCCCAGTTTGGAGGCCGAGTAGACCGACGCGCCGGCCTCGCTGACCGTGGCATATTGTACGGGACTGTCTAGCTCTCCAAGGGTCTGGGCAACAAAGATTTCGCTCTCCTTAGAGGCGGTGCCGTTTCCGATGGCGATAACTTCCACACCGTGGCGCTCCACCAGCCGGCGCAGAATCTTTTTGGATTCCTCAATCTTATTGTGGGGCTTCGTGGGGTAGATGAGCGCCGTGTCCAGCACCTTGCCGGTGGGGTCGACCACCGCCAGCTTGCACCCGGTGCGGTAGGCCGGGTCAAAGCCCATAACCACCTTACCTTTGATGGGGGGCTGCATAATAAGCGGGCGCAAATTTAGTCCGAACATCCGAATGGCCTGCTCGATGGCCCGCTCGGTGAGGTCGGCTCGCACCTCCCGCTCGAGGGAGGGAAAGATGAGGCGGCGGTAGCTGTCGGTAGCGGCAGCCTCCACATAGTGCGTGGTGATGCTGCCCAGACGCAAAGCCCGCCGATAGACGAGGGCGAGGGCGGCCTCCTCATCGAGGTCTATGCGCACCTTGAGCGCCCCCTCCCGCTCGCCTCGGTTAATGGCGAGAATGCGGTGGCTGGGCAGCTTGGATATGGGCTCGGCAAAGTCGTAGTAAAGGCGGTAGACCGTATCCTCCTCGGTGGCCGCCAGAGAGCAGAGCCGGGCCTGCCGCTGGCAGAGGGCCCGCAGCTGTCCCCGCAGCATGGCGTCGTCACTGATTCGCTCGGCGATGATGTCCAGGGCACCAGCCAGTGCGGCCTCGGTGTCGGGCACCTCCCTTTCGGCGTCGATATAGGGGGCGCACAGGGCGTCGATATCCCCCTGCTTTAAATTTTGAGCCTCGATCAAATCGGCCAGCGGCTCTAGTCCCCGTTCCCGGGCGATGGTGGCTCGGGTGCGGCGCTTGGGCCTAAAGGGGCGGTAAATATCCTCCACCTCGGCCAAAGTGACAGCCTGTTCAATGGGCCGCTCGATATCTTCGGTGAGCTTGTCCTGTGCCGCAATGGCGGCGCACACTTCTGCTTTGCGCTTTTCTAACCCACGCAGGTAGCTAAGGCGCTCGCTTAGCTCCCGCAATACCTGATCGTCGCAAGAGCCGGTTTGCTCCTTGCGGTAGCGGGCTATAAAGGGGATGGTGTTCCCCTCGTCAATCAGCGCCACAATGTTGGCTACATGCTGGGCGCTTAGCTTAAATTTTTCGGTTAATATGCTGTGGATGTCCACCTGTTCACGCTCCTTTGAGGGTTACCTTCTTAGTATAACAAAACACCGCGCAGGTTGCACGGTGTTTGAAAAAATCGGCATGAAATTTGTTAAACCCTGGCGCAGGTAAAGGCTATTGGAGCTTTTCGAGGATGACGGCAAAAATGTCGTCCACCGTACTCAGAACACGGCCGGTAAAACCGTTTTTATCCACAAGGTAACGGGTGTCTGCCCCAGTGCGCAGTTCGGCTAAGTCGTTGGCTAAAATAAAGTCCACGCTGTTTTTTACACAAAGCTGCTGAGCATAGTCGTAGAGCTCCTGCTTGGGCACATTTTCAAGCAGCTTAAAGCCAAAAATCACCGTGTTGGGGTAAAGTGCCCGCAGCTGGGAGATGATTTTCACTGTAAGCCCCAGCTTGACCGTAAGATTGGGCTGATTGGAGGAGATTTTACTGTCGTTACGGATTTTAAAAGGAGGGTCTCCCATGGTATCGAGAATAGCACGCTCAATTTGGTCGGCGTCGGTAAGCCTGCCCTCGGCCACCATGCGACCAATATGGGCGGCCATATCTTCTAAGAGAAAGGTATAATCGGTCTTATAGTCCCCCACCGCCGAGGCATGAATGATGGCATCAATGGGCGCTTTACCGGACCGAGCCTCAAGTGCGGCCATCAGGTCGGAGCAGGAGGTGATGGCCTCAAAGCAAAACCGGCCCCCCCAGTCTTTCTCGAGCTTTTCATATAGCCGGGTGGCGGGTAAGCGGTAGTTGCCTATCAAAATGACATGATGGCCCTGCGCCAAAAAGCGCTCTGATAGATTGATGCCAAGGCTGCCGGTGGACATATTGTCGATGGTCATAACCTCGTCGATGGCTTCACGGGTGGAACCCGCCGTGATAAGAATGCGTTTTTTCATGGGATGCGTTCTCCTTGCAGCACATAGGCAAAATGCTCTTAAAGGCAGAGCAGTTACCCAAACTTTAAAGCTGCTGCCATTATAAAGCAAATTGCCAAGGCTTTCAATGCCTTTATCGCATAGATGACTGCGCCCAGATTGCCCTGTGCTGTGCCTTTGTGCGCACATTCTCTTGTTTTGGGGCGCTTTAAACGGCGTTTTCTTCTCTTGGTTGGTCAATCTTTCACCCCATTTTTATAGAATTCGGCTTTATACTCGCTTGGCTTGTGCTATAATAAGCGCAACAACCGAAAGGAGGAATTTGGATATGATTATCACCACAACTCCCACCATCCAGGGCAAGACCATCACGGAATACAAAGGCATTGTTGTAGGAGAGGTCATTAGCGGTGTGGATTTTGTCAAGGATTTTGCCGCCGGCCTGACAAACTTCTTTGGCGGCCGCTCCAAAAGCTATGAGGGCGAGCTGATAGAGGCTCGGAGTAACGCTTTGCGGGAGATGCAGCACCGGGCTGAGATTTTGGGTGCCAACGCCGTTGTGGGTGTAGACATCGACTATGAAGTGCTGGGCACCGCAAACAATATGCTGATGGTTACCGTTTCGGGAACGGCTGTGGTCATCGAGTAGATTGCTTTTTTGTTGCATATACCCACAAAGGCCGCACAGACTATGGGCGAGGTGATTGTATGCCAAAAGACAGCCAGCTCGACCCAAAAGAGGTGCGCAAGCTAAAATCTAAAGGTGGCCCCACATTTGCTCAAAGTGTCAATGGCAAAGTAAAAA
>DBQC01000001.1 GCA_002305075.1 Ruminococcaceae bacterium UBA1404
CTTCCTTGGTAAGGAAGAGGTCGACAGTTCGAATCTGTTCAACAGCTCCAGACGGTTACCCGGCAGACGTGTGTTTGTCGGGTAACCTAGTCTAAAACGGGCGATTAGCTCAGCTGGGAGAGCGCTGCGTTCGCAACGCAGAGGTCGTGAGTTCGAGCCTCATATCGTCCACCAAAAAGCCAGTAACCATGCGGGTTTACTGGCTTTTTTTCTTTCATATTTGCAAATTGTCTATACACAATTGTATCAAGGCGTGGTGATCCTCATCAAAGAAAAGCAAAGAGATTACACGCCGAAATTACCGTATGACAAAGACTCCATGTCTTTATCTTTCCTCAGTCAGTTTGGTGCCAAACCTGCGTTAGCATAGTTGCGGGCTGCTACAATAGCAGCCCGATAAGCTCCGCAAGAGCGCTATAATTGGCAACAACGCCAACAATTGTGATGAGCAAAAACATACCGCTCAGAATAAGTACAGCACGGCAAAAGTTTTTTCTGGCGAGGTTCGTTTTGGCGCCGAACGCCCACACAAAGGCTAGTATGATACCAATGATAGGCAGTGAAAGGGCCAGCATCGTAAGCACATAACCCAAAACACTAAGCTGCGAGTTGTTTTGCGCCGGCTTTGCTACATTTTCAGCGGCTGTCACTGCAACGGGGGCGGGTGGTACTTTGGGCGAAGCGTTGGGGGTTCCGCAGTCGGGGCAGAATTTGCTTTCCGCCTCCAGCTCTGCGTTGCAGGCCGAACAAATCGTTTTTGTCACCGGATATATCCTCCCATCGTATACACTTATTAAAATAGAACTGCAACCGCGCATCAAAATCTTCTACAATGCCCGGAATATTGGCATCCGCCTCCAGCTGCAGGTATTGCTTGCCGGAGGCGGTACCCATCTATCCGCTGCCTGTGACTATTTTCCGGTGTATCCTGAACATCGATAAGGTCTCGACCACTAGATCAAGAATGTCATTCGAGGTCAGGGCATTGGGTAAAGCGTCAGTGCCCTTAATGGATCAGGGGTTTATGTTCTTAGCTTTCTGATTTTGAAAGCGTTATGCTGAACCCCGCATCTTTTTCATAGGTGATCATAACGCTGATATTGCTGCCATTTGTCGCCCCATACATCATGCTGTCGCCAGTGGTCATCTCATAGGCTTCCTCTGAGAAGATAGCCTTAATTTCTTCTAGATAGGGAACAAATTGTTCGTCGGAGATATCCTCTATCATAATATAGAGTGAATCAGCTGCCTCCAACATGCCGGTAATCTTGCCGCCCTTGAACTCTGGAATGGTTTTTGCAAGGTCCGATGTCGGCCATTCGCCCGAGCCAAAGGTTAGCCCTCGCCGTCCTCACCCTTGACAACCAACTTGTCACCATCGATATCTGCTTTTACTCCTGCGCTATCAAGAATCTTTTCTACAATCGCTTCTCCGGCCTTCTGCTCAAGCTTTTCTTTTATGCCGCAGCCGGCAAGCGAGAAAACCAGCAAAAGAACCAATAACCCGGCTAAGATTTTCTTCATATTGCTACACACGCTCCTCACAGTTAGATGTAGATGTTTGACACCCGATTATTTCTGATATTCGATGGATACAGCATTCTCCTCACCTTTATAGACGAAGCTCATCATGCTGTTGTCCTTGAAAGCGAGAAATTCCATATGGTCGCTGTCGATATTCGGCTGCGTATCAAAACTAAAACCTTTGGCTGTCAATGCGTCAATGTAGGATTTTACCTTTTCGGCGCTTTCTACTGTTATCTCCAGACGGATGATACCGTCTTCCCGCAAGATTTTGCCGATGTGCCCCTCAAGCTGCGGCACGCCGGGCAAATCGAGATGGGGCCATGCTTCTCCTTCGCCCTCTGGCATTTGAGGGTCGCTTGAGATCGCTTCCAATCCGGACAGAATGAGGTACACGGATGTTTTTCCGGCGTATTGGGGGTTGGCGCGCATGGCATCTTTGCTAAGCATAATGTTATAGCCGATACCATCCATATTTGCAAAAATCATATACCCGTCCGATGTTTCATCCGTGTTTAAATTCGGAGCGGCACTCAGCGCGCCCTCATAAAAATCGCACAGCGTATCGATGCCGTTATCGCTTACATAGATAATTTCCAGGCCATTACTTGCAGGATTTTCTTTTACATCGAGTATCTTGGCATCGGCCGCCAGCGGCAGAATATCGATGGGATAGCTAGCCGGAAGGACTTTGAAAGCCGCATCAACTTCGGTTTGTGATTTAGGCTCAGAAACTGCCTCACTTTGGCTGGATACCTCCGGGGATACAGCGTCGCTGGTTTGATTTGGGGCGGGGGTTTCGGTTTTGCAACCGGCAAGCACCAAAAGCAAGATAAAGATTAGTAGAAATAGCGCCTTTGTTTTCATATCGGCTCTCCTAACATTTCTTTGAAATAGTAGGTTCAAAGTGGTGCTCTATTTTAAGATATCAAATGCTCCGATTAAGGGTAGCCTCTTGGCTTTACCTCCAAACCCATTGATAAGCCCCATGATGCTAAAAACTAAAACAACAATTCCGAAAAGCGGAAGCAGCATCCAGCCAACAACGGGAATGACGCCCAAAACCACATTGCCGATGACAGCGGCAATTAATAGTACCAGCGATTGATTGGCATGAAACTTGGCATATTTCGATTCGGGACAGGCGAGCAGTGGCAAAAAGAAGATCAGATAGGCTAGCCCTGCCATGGTTTTGTTCTTTTCAATGTCTTCCGGGGTGAAGTCGGTGGTTTGTTCTGTCATTTCTGTCATTTCTGTCATCATCATTACCTCCAAAGTTTATTATAGTTATGAGCCCATGTATTTTGAGCGTGCCTCGGCCGTCTTTGCCGCGGCTGCAATGGGTACAAGACCGTTTGGAGCTTGCTATGTCATCCCTCCTATTCCACACTAGATAGCGGGGCACCACAGACGGAACAAAATGTGCTGCCCTTTGAAACGGGCGAATTACAACGGGCGCAGATGCGGGGGACACAGTCTGTACACATCAGGCGATTCTCGTTAAAATGCTCGTCGCACACCCATCGATGGCAGCGAAGGCATCGGTTAAAGTGCAGCCGTGCGTCCTGTTCGCCTAAGCGTAAGGCCTCCTGTGGCGTATTACAGAGAAACAAAGGTGTGGTGTAACCGCTGCCGCAGATCTCGCAAAAGAAGGTCAGGCGAAAACCGACCCCGTCGTGCACCGTTCGGCATTTTGCCGTGAACACGGGAAGACCTCTATCCACCCCCACAATTCGCCCCCCCATCTGCTTTTGCCTGAGCCGCCGTGCTTTTTCGCTCGGCACAAAAGATGCCAAGCTTATGCAAATCAAGATCATATAGGCTGTGGATGACTCCAATCATCTGGTTGCGCAGCCACGCACTTTGCACAAAACCACCCTCCTCTCATGTTGTTCTACGCCATTGACTCAGTTAGATTAATTTGGTAATCTGAAGTGGATACAGTAGCTGTCTTCAGCTTCATCATACGAGAGGAGCTTCAATATGTAATCACCCTTGGGGTGATTGCAGAGGCGAGACAGGGATGATTTTTGGGGTGATTTTTTTATTTTTATAGGCTGATTGACAGATTGACTAAAAATAGTAGTTCTATATCGGCATGATGGCCAAGAGCGATTTGCACACCACATCACAGGAAGGAAATGGTAATGCCGTGAAAAAGAGAACGCATACCTGGATAGCGCTTGCTTTGGTTGTGCTGCTGACCGCCTGTGGGCAAAATACCGGACTTAGCCCCGAGCGACCGGTAACGCTTACGCTGTGGCACAATTTTGGGGGTCAGATGCAGGCCATGATGGATGCCCACATCGAGGAGTTTAACGCCACGGTCGGGCAGCAAAAGGGCATTGTCATCAGTGTTACCTCTATTTCGGGCTCGGCGGCCATTCAGGAAAAGCTGACCATGATTGCGGCCGGCGACCCCGGTGCACCCGAAATGCCGGATATTACCACCTGTTATCCGGCCACGGCTACGCTGCTGGCAGACAAAGGACTCCTCACGCCGCTACACGGATACTTTACCGACGCCGAGCTTGCGGAATATCTGCCCCGTTTTCTGGAGGAAGGCAGGCTGGCCGATGGAAAGCTTTATGTATTTCCCTTTGCCAAGTCCACCGAGGTGCTGTTCCTGAACCAAACGCTGTTCGAGCGCTTTTCATCCGCCACTGGCGTGACAATGGACAGCCTTTCCACCTTTGAGGGGCTTTCCAAGGCGGCTATGGGATATTACCGCTGGACCGACGAGCAGACGCAGGATATACCCAATGATGGCAAGACCTTCTACGCCTCCGACTCGTTTTTCAATCTAGCTCAGGTCGGTATGGAACAGATGGGCGTTTCTCTTTTTCTCGGCGAGGAGCTTAAGCTGGACACGCCAGAATTCGAACGGATTTGGAATTCCGTTTTTGAACCGGCGGTAAAGGGGGGCTACGCCATTTATGACGGCTATTCCTCCGATCTTTCCAAAACAGGGGACATCCTCTGCTCCACCGGTTCGACGGCCGGCATTCTTTTTTACGGCGATGCGATTACCTACCCAAACAATGTCAAGGAAACCGTGGAACATACAGTTTTGCCCTATCCAACCTTTGAGGGCGGCAAAAAAATTGCCATCCAGCGGGGGAGCGGCCTGGCGGTAGCAAAAACCACACCGGAAAAACAAGAAGCGGCCACTTTGTTCCTCAAATGGTTTACCGCGCCGGAGCGGAATATGCGTTTTGTTTCGTCAACCGGTTATCTTCCGGTGACCGCTCGAGCCTTTACCGACCATATGGAGCGGGAGATCGCCCAAAATAGCAATCCAAATATTCAAAAGCTTCTGCGCACTGCCACCACCGTTCACGAAGATTATGATTTTTACATACCA
Source organism: Ruminococcaceae bacterium UBA1404 (assembly GCA_002305075.1). Classification (GTDB taxonomy): domain Bacteria; phylum Bacillota; class Clostridia; order Oscillospirales; family Ruminococcaceae; genus UBA1404. Next base: position 4,889 of record DBQC01000001.1, read on the forward strand.
CCGGTGTTTGAACGCTTTAATAGCATCGGCGACGGCTTTGAGTCCGCATTTTTTTCCATTGCGAGGAATCGCCGGGAGCAGTATCTGGAAAATCTGAGCACCATGGACGCAGAATCCGCTTATGAGCAGGCGGCCAGCGGTGCCCTGAGTGAGTTTATTAGAGCACTATCATAAACCAAAGGAGGGGTTGTGGGTGCCAAAGCAGAGGCTCATTAAGGCACTGGGACTGTATCGTCAAGCGATACGCCACAGCGGTCAAAACGGTCTGCCCATGCGCCTGCGGCTGTTTCTTTTTCTGGTTTTGTTCCTCAATACCATCATGCTGGGCGTTCTGCTTATCCTGTTTACAACGGGTGTTTTTAGAGCTGGATTGCGGGAGCACAGACCGGTTCTTGGAAATGAATTGACCCACATTGCGCAGGATATCTATCGATCCTTTGGCGCAGTTTCGGTGCAGACGGTGGACCTTGCCAAAGAGCTCTCGGTGACGCTGGAGCGCAACCTGACAGAACACGGTGGCGAGGCCGCTGCTTTGCAGGCAAGCACCGATTTGCTGGAGCCTCTGCTGGCGGACGAGCTGAGCCGGCTGACCGGGGCGCTGGAAAAGTCGGGCGCCAGCGGCGTTTTTCTCCTGCTGGATGCGACCGTCAACCCTGCGCTACCCAATGCAGCCAACTCCAGAGCCTGCCTTTACCTAAAAAACATGGAGCCGAATATCGTCAATGGTATGGCGGCAAATCTGCATTTTGGAATTGGTCCGATGTCGATTGCTAGGAACCATGGAATTTATCTTCTTCCCCAGTGGCAGATGGAGATGGATGTGGGGGCTTTCCCATATTTCTCAGAGACCATGGCCGCCGCAAGGGCAGAAAAGCGTCCGCTCTCCCGCCTTTACCGATGGAGCGAGGCGACCACTTTGCCGGGCTTTAGCGAGCGGGTCATGCTTTGTTCCGCACCGCTTATTGCTGCGGACGGCACGGTATTTGGCGTCTGCGGATTTGAGGTGAGCCAGATGCTGTTTAAGCTTTCCTTCGCACCGCAGTCTGAAGGCTACGACCATTTGCTTTGCCTGCTCTCGCCGCTCGAAGAAGATGCGCTGCGGCTGTCCGGTGCGCTCTTTGCCGGAAACTTTGCCGCAGGTCCCGCAGCACCTGAACACACGCAAATTGAGATCTCCTCCGGACCGGGCGGCTTTTACAGCTACCGACAGCCCGAAAAAGAGGGCTATGCTGGCCTGCACGAGACGATATCCCCCTCTATCCGGTTGAATCGGCTTACGAGGATGAGCAGTGGGCGGTGGCGCTGATGATGCCCGACGAGGGCCTAAACAGGCTGATTTCTGCCAGAAGCCGCAACCTGATTGTTGGACTTTTGGCGCTCATGCTTGTAAATATCGGCCTTGCGTCCTTTATTAGCCACAGGTATATTCGGCCGGTGGCCGAGGCTTTGGAGCGTTTGAAGAACCCCGACCCGGCCACTAAAACAAAAATTCCTGAAATCGATGATTTAATCGAATTTCTTGCAGCGCAGGACGAAGCGCCTATGCCGGGAGAAACAAAAGGACTCCCGATACAGGCACATTCGGCCTTGTATCAGGAGTTTGTAAGGAATATTCAGTCGCTTTCTGCCGCTGAAAAAACTGTTTTTGATTTATATGTAGAAGGGCATACCGCAAAGGAAATTGCCGAGATTCTTTGTCTTTCAATCAACACCATAAAAACCCATAACCGGCGCATCTATATGAAACTCAATGTTGCCTCACGCAAGGAGCTTATGCTGTTTGTTCAGATGATGGAGGAAGTAAGCTGCATAAATGCAAACAGCGATTAAACTGTGGTAAGCTAAAGCCTTGGCGTTGCGACATTGGCGTACCATAGCATAAAGACCAAAAAAGCATACAGATTCTTTATGAGCGCTGCGTTCACAGCACGGGGGTCGTGAGTTTAATCCCTCATCACCCACCAAAAAGCCGGTAACCATACGGGTTACCGGCTTTTTGGTATGCATACTAGATAAATGCTGCTTAATGGGCCATATTTTGCTGCAGCTCCGGAGCATCTTTCTTCGGATGAACCGGGTTTTCCCGAGCTTCTATAAGTTCAAGAAATATATCTACAATGTTTGGATCAAATTGCGTGCCGGCATTCTCCCTAATCCCTTCTATGGCCACATCAATAGGCAGGGCTTTGCGGTAGACTCTGTCCTCGGTCATAGCGTCAAAGGCATCCACCACGGCAAGAATCCGGTCCACAATAGGAATTTCCTCCCCCTTGAGCCCCAGGGGGTAGCCTTTCCCGTCCCACCGCTCGTGGTGGCACAAAATGTAGTGGGCAATATGGTCTAGTTGAGGCGTTGATGTGGCGATGCGGTGTCCAATCTCGGGGTGCTTGCGCATCTCCCGCCACTCGTCCTCGTCGAGCGGGCCGGGCTTGTTGAGGATGCTGTCGTCTATGCCGATCTTGCCGATGTCGTGCAGCTTGGACAACAGGTTCAAATCATCCAAGTCCTTTTGCTCCAGACCAAGGCGCTCGCCAAGCATCTGGCACCATTCTCCCATACGCTGTCCGTGCTCCTCGGTTTCTTGGCTTTTGGCATAAAGGGTTGCCATGATGGAGGATACAATGGCCGAGTGAGAGCTGTTTTGGTTGACCAGCTTTCGGCTGCTTAGGTAGTCCATAGCAGCCTTGGTCACATCCTGAATCTGCTGATCGGCGGTTTGTTTGGTGCTGTGACCAATGGTGACGCTTATGGTATAGAGCGCTTTTTCGTTTGTTCTATTGTAGCTGCTCACAGCATTATTGATGCTGGTCTTTAAGCGGTGCGCTTGCTCGCTGTCGGTATTAGGCATGAGCACGCAAAATTCTCCGCTACCCATGTAGCCCAGCACACAGGAGCGGGGCAGACAGCCCTGTATCAGCCGTGCAACTGTTTTAATCAGCCGGTCGCCTTCCTCGTGACCATAGGCATCGTTGATCATGCGCAGCCCGTCTATGTCGCATATGGTAACCGACAGCGGCCAAAACTCCGGTTGGTCGAGGCGCTTTTTTTCCTGCTCGATGTATATGCGGTTATACAGCCCGGTTAAAAAGTCGTGATCTCGCAGGTAGGCCACCTTGTACTCGTTTTGCTTGAGCTCGGTGATATCCAGCACAATGCCCTCAAGGGCTTCTACATCGCCGTTTTGGTCGTAAATGCCCTGGCCCACCTCCAGCACCCACTTACGCTCGCCGGACTTGGTAATAATTTCGTACTCGTCCTGATAGCGCTGGCGATTTAGCAGCACACGCTCCCAGGTGCTTCGCACCGCATCAAGGTATTCAGGGGAAATGATCTCGCTATAAGAGATCTGGCTGTCTTGCAAAAGGCTTTCGGGTTTATAGCCTGTGAGCGCATAGCAACCCTCGGACACAAACTCCATGGTCCATGTGGCATTATTCTTGCAGCGATAGGCCATACCGGGTAAATGGGAGAAAAAGACCGATTTGCTGCGCTCGCTCTCTCGCAGGGACTTCTCAGATTGCTTGCGCTCGGTGATATCCTCAAACAGCACGAGGAACAAGGTTTCAAACGAAGGGCCGGCGAAAAAGTCGATGATCTTAACATTGGCCCAGACGATGGAATCGTCCGGCCGAACCAGTCGCCCCTCTATCTCGTAAGAGCTTATTTCGCCCTTTTGAAATCGCTCATACTGATGCATGGTGGAGGCAAAATCGTCCTTGAAAAACAGCTCGGACAAGCTCATATCCTCCAGCTCGGCAACATTTCTTCCAAGAATAGCAGCACCCATTGGATTTATGCAGATATAGCCTTTGTCCGGGCCTTGTTTCAGCCGTCTCCGACCCTCCTGCAAAAAGATACCAATGGGGGCCTGCTCAAAAATGTTTCTGTATAGGGTCTCTTGAAAGGCCAGTTTCTCGCTAGTTTGTCTAAGTCGCCCTTGCTTATGCCCAAGACTTATCAGCGAGACAATAAGTGCCAGCAGACAGATTACAATGACGATGTCGGGTATCATTCTTTGCTTTACATTTGCCTGCCATTCGGCCGCAGAATAACTCAGCCCCAAAACGGCGATGGTTTGACCGCTCTCCGGGTGGCGGATGGGTATGAGCGTTCTAATATAGTCGCCGCAGGGAGTCGAGACAGGCTCGGTTAGCAGGCACTGACCGGTTGCAAAGGGTAGGTTGTTAATCTCTACGGTTTGCTCGCAGCTGCGCTTTGTGGGCTTGGAGGTGGATGACTGAGCGCCGGACGAGTCGGCCACCACAAGGGTCCTGCCGTCTTGCTGCTTTAGAATATAGGCATAATATATCGCATCCGTGCTCTCAACCAGATGGGTCAGCGAATGCTCCACAAAGATTGCCTCTGTAGAGACTGGCGCAGAACTGTCCGACACCAACTCGAGGATATGCTCGATGTGCAGCATAGCCTCGATAGACCAACCAAGCTGCAAAGCCTGATTTTCGGCCATATTCTGATACCTGTTCCAAACAAAACGCAGGTAAGAGCCACTTAGCATAACCAAAATAAAGATTGCGGCCAGCACTGCGGACAAGGTATGCAACGATATTGTTTTGCGCCCGTTTTGCCTAGGTTCTTTATGATCCATCTGCTGTTCCCCTATCTGTGGGCTGCTATATGAGCGTGGTCGTTTTCGCTCATAAGCCCACCGCTTTCGCAAAAGTGCCGTACAGAAAAAGTAGCTCTGTACGGCACTTGCACCTGATTATACCATAATTAAACTGCTGGCCGGTGCTGCACATTCCAGTTGTCTACAATTAAATTACTGCCAATCTTCCATGGCCTGAGCAAGGGCAGAAAGCTCGGTATCGCCAAGGATTTTTCCCACATGAATAAGAAGCACAACCCGCTCTTTTTGGTCTTCGCCTGCCTTTAGCTGGGCAATTCCTGTGAGATAATCGTGCACCCTGTCCATATCCGTGCCAATCCTTGGCAGTGGAGAAATCTGCTCGGCCTGAATATCGGCTACCTCGTCGACCTCGTCCACAATCAGACCAAAGTCGTTCTCTCGCACCCGAGTGATGATGATGCAGGTGCGCTCGGAAAATGGCACCTCCGGCCTGCCAAAGCGCAGACGCACATCCATAACAGGAATAATCTGCCCTCTTAGATTGATAATGCCCTTGATATAATGAGGCTGTTCGGGCAGTGGGATAATCTCCTGCATCTGAACAATTTGCACAATGGACCCAATAGGAAGGCCAAATAGCTGATTGTCGGTAAGAAAGGTGAGATACCGGGTGTGGGCGGCCTCGTCGGAAATATCGCTATATAGTTTGGCTTGCAGCTCCATAAACCCGCCTCCTTCACTTAGTATTTGCCAAAGTCGGCTGTGGCGTAGTCCTCCTGCTCGGACAGAATCTCGTCATCAGGCAGAATCTCGTAATCGGGCAGCAGGTCGGTGAGCTCCGTTTTGACCGTCTCAGATATATGTACCGCCTGACCAGCCAGCTTGAATTGGCTGACCTCCTCCCGCAGTGTGGAAGCCTGAGCGCTCATCTGCTCGCTGGTGGCCGAGTTTTCCTCGGCCGTGGCGGCATTGGTCTGCACCACCGCAGAGATTTGAGAGAGCCCGTCCTTAATTTGCTCGATGGCCACATTCTGATCGGCAATAGAGCGCTCGATCCCGGCAAAGCTGTTGATAACCTCTTCGGAGTTCGTGCCCACCTCAAGGAGGATTTGAGCCGTCTGATTGCTTATTTCGATGCCCCTTGCAACCGTGGCAACCGAGGTCTGTATCAGCGCCGTCGTCTGCTGGGCGGCCTCGGCTGATTTTGCGGCGAGATTGCGCACCTCGTCGGCCACTACGGCAAAGCCCTTACCGGCAGCGCCCGCCCGAGCAGCCTCAATGGCGGCGTTAAGGGCCAGAATATTGGTCTGGAAGGCGATGTCCTCAATCACCTTGGTAATGTTGGCAATCTGGTTCGAGGCCGAGCTGATGTCGGCCATGGCCTCGGTGAGCTGCTGCATACGGGCGTTTCCGGCGGCTACGCTAGTGCCCGATTGCTGGATAGAATGGGCGGCCTGAGCGCTTGCAATGGCGTTGGCGTCGGCTTGTGCGGCCACCTTTTCAACCGAGGCGGTTAGCTCTTCCACGGCAGCGGCCTGCTCGGTGGAGCCGGCAGCCAGAGCCTGTGCCCCGCTGGAAACCTGGCCCGAGCCCATGGCCACCTGCTCGGCCGCCATGCTGATGTTAAACATGGTTTGGTTAAGAGCGGCAACGGTTTCCTCAAGGGTCTCTTTTAAGGTGTTAAAATCACCGGGGTAGTCTATGTCAACCTTAAAGGTGAGGTCGCCCCGGGACAGCCGCATGAGCTTATCGGCGAGATCAAATAGAATTTCGCTCTGCATTTTGTTGGCGTTCTGGATGTGCATGGCCATCTGCCCGAGCTCATCCCGACTCTCGTACTTAATTTCGGCCTTCATGTTGCCCCTAGACATTTCATCAAAAGCACTTACAATCTCGTTTACGGGGGTGAGAATAGATTTGCGAATGATGGAAGTGAGCAGCAGAGCCACCACAACCGACACGCCGCCGCACAGGCCAAGGGTAATCCAGGCGCTCTGAATGGAGGCCATGGCAGCCTGCTCCTGCTCAAGGGTGCGGGCGTCGGCGGTCTCGGTAAACTCCACCAAAATTCTGGTGGCCTGTTCAATTAGTGGTACATATCTATTTACAAGCATGGCTTCTGCCAGTGCGATATTTATATCGGTGGGGTCTTGCATGAGTTTTTCCATTTCCAGTCGGATGCTTCCCGCCCGCTCAAACAAATCCTTCAGCTTGGAAATGCCTTCATCTCGGCTGGAATCCGGCTGGTTGGCTGCATACTTATCAAGTTCAGCGCTTAGCAACTCAGAGTCTTTCTGGGCTGAATTGAACCGCTGTTTTATTATCGAAGCATTGTCGGTTAAAATAGCTTGGAGCAGGTAGCGCTCGGTGGATATCATATATCGCCGGATCATCCAGACGCTGGTGCTGTTGGGGAGTACATACTGGGCGTAGTTGTTCATTTGGCTCTGAATGCCGCTGATGGTGACCACAGACGCACCGATGGTGATGAGGAGCATAAGAAGGATGGTGCCGAATCCGACGATGAGCTTTTTGCTGATGGATAGATTTTTCATGTGCGTTTCCTCCAAATGTGTAATAACGAAGCGCCTTTGCTCCGGCTATTATTCATCGAGAATGTCGGTCCCAACTATTGCATACATCTTCCCCCGCAGACGAGACAAAATGAATAATTTTATCAGTAATCAGCATATAACCCGCATGATTCTTTTTCCATTGTTTAACATAGGGACCCTTCTAAGTGAATGTGACATAGTTTCGCATAGAGAATTTGTCATCTATCTGAGAACTAATTATTACTTTATTGTTACATTGTGTAAAATAAAGCAAGTTATGCTCCCATTATACAGTTTTCTATCGAAATAACAAGCAATTTATACCATTTTTGCGATATCTTTTACTTATATTTTAATTAATTCATACTTCTTTAACGCAACGACAGGCGATAATATCCTATTTAACAAGCCGGTATAAATGATATAGCCTCTATACTATATTTCCATCGGTTTATGCAATTTGCAAAACTGTCTAGAGGTGCCGAGCAAATCGACACAAAGCCCCGGTGCATGGACCCATGCACCGGGGCTTAAAGGTGGCACAATTAGTATTTTCCAAAGCCCAAGTCGGGCAGGGGATCGGCGGTATAGTCGGGCGGAGGCAGCGGATGAGAGGCGGGCATTACACTGTCACGCAGTTTAAACCGGGCTACCTCGCGCCGCAGCACGGCCGCCTGAGCACTCATCTGCTCGCTGGTGGCCGAGTTTTCCTCGGCGGTGGCGGCATTGGTCTGCACCACGGCCGACACCTGCACAAGGCCACTGTTTATCTGCTCGATGGCACGAGCCTGCTGGATGGAGGCCGTCTCCACCTCAGCGATGCTCTCGATGACCTTGTAGGTACTGTCGGCTACTTCCTGCATAATTTGGGCGGTCTCGGTGGCGATTTCGGTACCTCGCTCCACGCTGCCCACCGAAGCACCGATGAGCTGAGAGGTCTCTTGGGCAGCCTCGGCCGATTTGGCGGCAAGGTTGCGAACCTCGTCGGCCACCACGGCAAAGCCCTTGCCGGCAGCACCGGCACGGGCCGCTTCAATGGCGGCGTTGAGAGCCAGAATGTTGGTCTGAAAGGCGATATCCTCAATCACCTTGGTAATGGAAGCAATCTGGTTGGAGGAGGCGGCAATTTCGGCCATAGCCTCGGTGAGCCGGCCCATGTAGGCATTGCCTTCGCCCAAGCGGTCGCCGGCCTGGCCAAGTTGAAGCGTGGTTTCCCGAACTTTATTGGCGTTTTGCTCGGCCTGTACAGCCACCTCGTGGATTGAGGCGCCCAACTGCTCGACGGTGGCTGCCTGCTGTGTGGAGCCCGCCGCCAACGCCTGAGCACCGCTGGATACCTGGTCGGCGCCGGTGCCCACTTGGTCGGTGGCGATGTGGATGGCCCGAATGGCCTCGTTGGTGGTATCGATCATGTGCGTGCATTAAAAAAATGTGACTGCACCTATTAGACTTTACTAATAATAACTTTTACTATTATAATAACAGCACGGCCAAAAAGCAAGCTGCATTATGGAAAATAACAATAGAGTTCTACTAAAAACCTGTAATACATAGCTAAAAGCGGCTCGCCAAAGGCGGGCCGCTTTGCTAAGTGTCTGGTCAGCCCAGATAGGCGCGCCGCACTTCCTCGTCACGCAGCAGCTCTTTGCCGCTGCCACTCAAGGTAAGCCGTCCGGTCTCCAGAACATGGGCGGTGTGGGCGGTATGCAGGGCCATATTGGCATTTTGCTCTATAAGCAAAATGGTTACCCCTTGGCGGTTAATCTCCCTGATAATTTCAAAGATGCCCTTTACAATCAAAGGTGCCAGCCCAAGAGAGGGCTCATCCATCATCATAAGCTTAGGGCGGCTCATAAGGGCACGGCCTACGGCCAGCATCTGCTGCTCGCCGCCGGACAGCGTACCCGCCGCCTGCCAAGAGCGCTCCTTCAAGCGGGGGAACAGGTCATAGACCCAGCGGATGTCTTCATCAAGCTTATCCCGGCGCAGATAGGCCCCGATTTTAAGGTTCTCCAGCACCGTGAGGTCAGGAAACACCCGGCGGCCCTCGGGCACCAAAGTGATGCCCTGCTCCACAATGCGGTCGGGGGAGAGGCCGGTAATATCGGATTCCTCAAAGCGGATGGTGCCCGACCTGGGGCGCACCAGCCCCGCAATGGTGCGCAGCGTGGTAGACTTGCCCGCGCCATTGGCCCCAATTAGAGTGACAATCTCGCCCTTAGGCACCGAAAAGCTGATGCCTTTAACCGCTTCGATGCCGCCGTAATTCACCCGGAGGTTTTCAATATTCAGCATAGTCTTCCTCCGCTCCTAGATAAGCCGTAATCACCCGGGGGTCGTCCTGCACCGCCTCGGGCGGTCCGTGGGCAATAAGTTTGCCAAAGTCCAGCACATAAATGCGGTCGGATATCTGCATCACCAAATCCATATGATGCTCGATCATAAGCACCGTGAGGTTGTAGTTCTTGCGGATGCTCCGAATAAAGTCGGTGAGCTCCTGCGTCTCCTGAGGATTCATGCCGGCGGCGGGTTCATCAAGCAGCAGCAGCCGGGGATCGGTGGCCAGCGCCCGGGCAATTTCTAGCCTGCGCTGAAGCCCATAGGGCAGGCTGGACGCCGGTTCGTCCTGCAAATGGGCCAAATTTTGCTCCTCTAAAAGGGCTAATGCCTCTTTGCGCATCCGGCGCTCCTCACCCGCGCTCAGCCTAAAGGTGGCCGAAAACAGGCTGTGTTTGGCCCGCATATGTTTGGCAATGAGCACATTATCCAGCACCGAAAGGGCGCCAAACAGCCGGATATTTTGAAAGGTGCGGGCAATGCCCAGCTGGGTTATGTGGTCGGGCGTGGGATGCAGCACCCTTTGATTGGCGTAGTGCTCGGCATATTCGCCCAGATAGCTCCGCTGCATCCGCCCCTGTGGGTGGTTGCGGATGATGGGCTGCCCGGCAAAGCTAACCTCTCCGTTGGTGGGCTCATACACGCCGGTTACGCAGTTAAAGGCGGTGGTTTTGCCCGCCCCGTTGGGGCCTATCAGGGCGACAATCTCCCCTTCAGCCACCTCCATGGATAGGTTGTTTACCGCCACAACGCCGCCAAACTGCATGGTGATGTTCTCAAGGCGCAGCAGTGCATCAGCCATGAGGCTCACCCGCCTTTGCCTTGTGCTTGCGCTGCCAGAATCCGGCTATCAGCTCGGGCAGCTCTCGGCTGCCCATCAAGCCCTGTCTAAAAAACAGCACCACAATCATAATGATAAACGAAAAGACCACCAGCCTAAAGCCGTTGCGCAGCAGAGGCACCTTAAAGCCGCCAATATAGAGGGCGTTGTCTAAAAAGCGCAGCCACCATTCGGAGCTGGCGATGAACAAAAAGGAAGCAATGCAGCTGCCCGACACCGAGCCGATGCCCCCCAGCACCACAATGAGCAAAATCTCATAGGTCATGGCCGCAGTGAAGGCCTTGGCCTGTACCTGATTTTGGTACATGGCCAGCATGGCGCCTCCCACCCCTGCAAAGAAGGCCGAGGTGCAAAAAGCCATCATCTTGTGGCGGGCCAGATTGATGCCCATGGCCTCGGCGGCCACCTCGTCCTCCCGAATGGCCTTAAAGGCCCGACCGTAGGAGGAGTTTATCAGCAGCAGCATAATACCAATACAAACTCCGGCCAGCATCAGCGGCACTAAGGTAGACAGCCGCAGCACAATCTGGCCCTGAGTATTTTTGATGTTAAAGCTGGTAAAGGTGGGAAAGCTCTTGAGCATATTGGCGCCGTTAGTGATGGGGCCAAGCTTATCCCACTGATAAATGGCGCGAATAATCTCGCCAAAGCCCAGCGTGGCAATACCCAGATAGTCGCTACGCAGCCGCAGCACCGACAGACCAATTAGCCAAGCCGCCAGCGCCGACGACAGCCCAGCACAGACAAGGGCGGTGAGCACCCCGAGGGTCAGGCTGACAGCTCCGCCTAATCCGGACGAGCCCAGCAGCCTTGCATACATCTCGGGCAGCGAAAAATGCACGGCCGACCTGCCATAGAGGTAGTAAACACCGTCTCGTAGAGCAGTGGGAATGGTGAGGATGGCATAGGTATAGGCCCCCACCAACATAAAGCCGGCCTGCCCCAGCGAAAATAGGCCGGTAAAGCCGTTGAGCAAGTTCATAGACACCACAACCAGCGCGTACACCGCACCCTTTTTAAGCACCGGAAAGAGCATTCGAGAGGGTGGGATGACATTCTCGAGCACCAGTACCAAGAGCAGCAATGCGGCCACCAAAAGCCAGGTGATGCGTTGTCCGCGCCGCAGGCGTTCCTCCTTCGACATGACGGGCACCCCCTAAACCTTTTGGGCGGTGCGCTCACCGAACAGTCCGGTGGGCTTGACCGCCAAGATGAGGATGAGCAGCGCAAAGGTAAAGGCGTCCGAGAACACGGTGTAGTCCGAGCCCTTTATCAAAGTCTCGCAGATGCCGATGAGAAAGGCCCCAATCACGGCGCCGGGCACCGAGCCAATGCCGCCGAACACAGCAGCCACAAAGGCTTTTAGCCCCGGCATAGAGCCCGATACCGGAATGACCGTTGCATAGTTGGAGAAGTAGAGCATCGAGCCTACGCCGGCCAAAAAAGAGCCGATGATAAAGGTTACAGAAATCACCGAATTGATGCGGATACCCATAAGCTGGCTGGTCTCGAAGTCACGGGCAACGGCCCGCATGGCCATGCCAATCTTTGTGTGGTGGATAAGCTGAGTCAGCGCCAGCACCAGCAGCAGCACCAAAAATGGGGTGACCAGGGTCACCACACGGGTGGTGGCGCCGCCTATGGTCACAGAATCGGATAGCAGCGGCAACCGTGGGTACATTTGCGGCAGGCCACCGGTTATGTAGAGGGCCAAATTTTGCAGCAGGTAGCTTACCCCGATGGCCGAAATCATCACCGACATACGGGGGGAAGCCCGCAGCGGCTTATAGGCCACACGCTCAATAATAAAGCCCAGTGCCACCGTGAGCAGCAGCACCACCGGCACCGACAGATAAAGGGGAAGCCAGGCCGACAGATAAACCATCATAAGGCCGGCCACCATGAACACATCGCCGTGTGCAAAATTTATAAGCCGCAAAATGCCGTAGACCATTGTGTAGCCCACAGCAATCAGCGCATATTGGCCCCCCACCGAAATGCCAGACAGCAATATCGACAGAAAAAACTCCAAGAGGGCACCTCCCTAATAAAAGAATGGGGCTGCCTCCAAGGGGGGCGACCCGCCGCCCTTGAAAACAGCCCGGCCGCCGGGGCTTAGCGGGGGACAAGGCACCCCGCTAAGCCATCCGGCCTTCATGCAGGGCTTTTAGTTTAACCCACGCCCTGCTGGGTTACAAAGTCCCAAGCACCGGTTTCGGTGTTGGCGGTTTTGATGTAGGCGGTGTCTCGAATGGCGTCGCCAATATCGTCAAAGACAATTCGGCCCGAAACACCTGTGTATTCCACTCCGGGCAGAGCGGCCTTAATGGCGCCGGGGTCGGCGCTGTCGGCGGCCTTAATGGCCTCCAGAGCTACATAATAAGCGTCGAAGCCCATGGCGGTCACCGCGGCGATGGTGGTATCTCCGCCGTTGTCGGTTTTGGCCTGCGGATTGCTTTCCAGCCAGGCTTTGATGCCTTCGTCAAAATCTTTGGTGTCCTCGCTGCCTTCCTGATAGAAGGTGGAAACAAACAGCTTAATGTTCTTGCCGGTGGCAGCCGCAAGCACCCGGTTGTTGTCCAGCGTGTCGCCGCCCAAAATGGGGAAGTCCACGCCCATAGAGGCGGCCTGATCCACAATCTGCGTGGAGTAGGCAATGGACACCGGCGAGAAGAACACATCGGCCCCCTCGTTTTTGGCCTTGCTTAAGTAGGAGGTAAAGTCAGAGTTGTTGGTGGGGAAGGAGTCGGTAATCACCCGACCACCAGCGGCCTCAAAGGCCTGTTTGAAATATTCCACCAAGCCCTGGTCATACTCGTTGCCCAGCTCACCTAAGCAGTAGGCGGTTTGGGCCCCAAAGGTATCCATGGCGAAGTGGGCCAGCACGGTGCCCTGGAAGGGGTCTAAGAAGCAGATGCGGAAGTAGTAGTCGTTGCCGGCGGTGACACCGGGGTTGGTGCAGGTTACGCCAATGGCGGCCAGACCCGCCTCGTCAAAGGTGGGGCCGGCGGCAATGGACACGCTCGAACCATAGGAGCCCAGCACCACGGACACGCCCTTGCTAACCAGCTCGGCCGCCGCAGAAGTAGCTTTGTCGGTGGAGGAGCCGTTGTCGGCGTAAACAAGCTCGACTTTATAGGTCTCGCCGCCGATTTCCACGGTGGGGGTCACGCTGTTTGCGTACTGCATGCCAAGGGTCTCCTGCTTGCCGCCTGCGCCTGAATCGCCGGTAGCCGGTTCAAAAACACCAATTTTGATAACCTTTTCTTCGGCGGGGGCTGATCCCTGAGACTCGGGGCCTCCGGTAGGCTGACTTGAGCATGCACTCAGAGCCAGGGCGCAAATAAGAGCGAGTGCAAGAAACTTCTTCATAGCAATGTTCCTCCTTATTAAAACATAGGCAGGATGTGTCCTCCTTGTGCGGACATATGTCCTTAGCCTATTGCCTTATTATAGCAATGAAGTATGTCCAATGCAAGAAAAATAGAAGGGGAATTACTCTTTTTGCCATTTTAGCTAAAATTGCTGTGAAAATCCGGTGAAATTCTACCCATCCATGCAAATTGGGCGAAAGAGCCACCCATTCCACCTATCCCCGTGCCCAGGCGGGACCACCTCAAGGTAGCGGAGGAAGCTGATATGTGAGGTTGCAACAGATGTCGACCCTCTGCAAGGCACCTCGCTCGGCTCGAAACCATTGCCGGCCTACCTGTGAATTTGAGCCGCAGCCATAGATTTTTGCCAGCGAATACTCTATGATAAAAAAGATGACATCCCTTCGCTAAAAGCGGGGGAAATGACAAAACAGGCGGCGTCAATAGTCATTTTTGGACGCCGTAATGGAGTGGTCAATTTGCCTTATACGCTAATTAAACCCATGACCGAGGAGTATCAGGTCTACCTGCGGGACGAATCCCGCACCATAGGCCGGGCCGAGGCCATTGCCTTTGTCCGAAACGAAGCGGAGCTTGCGGTGGTGCTCGCCAAAGCTCATGCCGACGGCACGCCGGTCACCCTTCAGGGGGCTCGCACAGGGCTTGCGGCGGCGGCAGTGCCCAACGGCGGGCTTGTTATCAACCTCATGCGCATGGACCGGGTAACCGGGTTGCGTCGGGACGCCGAGGGTCGCTTTTATATCCGCTTGCAGCCGGGGGTCATCCTATCCCAGCTAAACAAGCGCATAGCGGACAAGCGCTTTGACACGACCGGATGGGACGACAGTGCCCTTGCGGCCTACGCTGCCTTTAAAGAGGCCCCCGAGCAGTTCTTTACCCCGGACCCCACCGAAAGCTCCTGCAGCATAGGGGGCATGGTGGCCTGCAACGCCTCAGGCGCCCGCAGCTACCGCTATGGGCCGGTGCGGGAGCATGTGTCGGCCCTGCGCCTCATGCTAACAGACGGCCAAATCCTCACGATAGATAGGGGGCAGGTGTTCGCCCGGGGCCGCCGGCTGACACTCACCACCGACCAAGGCCGCCGACTTGATATCCGCCTACCCGACTACACCATGCCCCGCACCAAAAACGCATCGGGCTACTATGTTAAAGATGATATGGACGCCATCGACCTTATCATCGGCTCGGATGGAACCTTAGGCGTCATCACCCAAATCGAGGTGGCATTGCAGCCGCTGCCCGGGGCCATCTGGGGCGCTGCCTGCTTTTTTGAGCGGGAGAGCCAGGCCATAGATTTTGTGATTAAGGTGCGACAGGAGCTTGACCAAGTGGGGGCGCTGGAATTCTTCGATGCGCGCTGCCTAAAGCTTTTGCGGACGGCCCGGGCCGAAAACCCTGCCTTTGGGGGGCTGCCCGCCATCCCCGAGCAGCGCACCTGCATCTATGTGGAGCTCCACTGCGCCGACGAGCAAGAGGCCGCCCGGCGGCTGTTTGGGCTGGGCGAGATGATGACAGCCTGCGGCGGCGACGAACGGGATACCTGGGTCTGCCGCACGGTTTTTGACCGGGACAAGCTAATCTTTTTCCGCCATGCGGCCCCCGAATGCGTCAATATGATTATTGATCAGCGCAAAAAGCGCGACCCGGTTATCACCAAACTGGGCACCGATATGGCCGTGCCCGACCGGCATCTTAAAGAGGTGATGGCCATGTACCACCGGGACCTTGAAGCTTTGGGGCTGGAGTACGCCATATGGGGTCATGTGGGGAACAATCATGTCCATGTCAATGTGTTGCCCCGCACCGCCGAGGAACATGGGCGCACTAAGGCGCTTTACTTAGAGTGGGCCAAAACCATCTCACAGTTAGGGGGCTCGGTGTCGGCCGAGCATGGCGTGGGCAAGCTTAAAGCCGGCTTTTTGCGGGTGATGTACGGCGATGACGCCATAAGCCAGATGACGGCCCTCAAGCGGGCCTTTGACCCCAAGGGTCTGCTGGGCGTGGGCAACTTATTTGCGCCGGAAGGGGAGGGGAGATAGCCATGCGGATCGCTGTTTGTATTAAGCAGGTTCCCAGCACCAATGAGGTGCGCATGGACCCTGTCACCCACACCATTGTGCGAGACGCCCGTCAATCGGTGACCAACCCCTTCGATAGCTATGCCATCGAACTGGCCGTGCAGCTTGGCCAAAAGCTCAATGCCGAGACCTGGGGGATTTCCATGGGCATTCCCGCAACCGAGCGGCTGCTGCGGGACGCCTGTGCCCGGGGCCTAGACAAAGCCATGCTGCTCACCGACCGGGCCTTTGCCGGGGCCGACACACTGGCCACCGCCTACACCCTTTCCTTAGGCATTGGATATATGGGCGGGGCCGACCTTGTGCTCTGCGGCCGCATGGCTGTGGATGGCGACACGGCTCAAATAGGCCCCGAGCTGGCCGAGCATTTAGGCATTCCCCATGTCACCGATGTCTGCGAAGTTATAGAAGCCACCCCGACCAAACTGGTGGTGCGCCGTCTCATAGAGGGGGGCACCCAGCGGCTAACGGTACGGCTGCCGGCGCTGCTCACGGTGGCCAAGGACATCAACCAGCCCCGTATGCCCAGTATCGCCGGTGTGCGCTACGGCCTTGAGGCCCCCTTTGTGGCGCTGGGCGCTGCCGAGCTGGGTGCCGACCCCGCCCACATCGGCCTTGCAGGTTCGCCCACGCAGGTGGTGCGCACCTATGTGCCCGAGCGTGGGGGTGAGGCCATAGCCCTCGAGGGTGATGCCGCCACCTTGGCCGAGCGCCTTTTAGAGATTATCGAGGAGGTAAGCGGACATGGCCGAGCTTAAAATAAACCTTGATAGATGTGTGGGCTGCGGTCTTTGCGTGAGCAGCTGTCCGGCCGGGGCCCTGAGCATGGCCGACAAAAAGGCCCGGGTAGACCCGGACACCTGTGTGCTCTGTGGTCTTTGCCTGGGCAGCTGCCGATTTGGGGCCATCTCCATCGAGAAGGACCACGGCGGAGCTGCTGACAGAGACAGCTACCGGGACATTTGGGTGTTTTGCGAGCAGCGCTCGGGCGCTGTGCTGGATGTGGGGCTCGAGCTGATAGCCAAGGCTCGGGAGCTGGCCGAGCGCAGGGGCTGCAGGGTGGCGGCACTGCTGCTGGGTCGGCAGGTGGCCCATGCCGCCCACAGCCTTATTGCTGCCGGGGCCGACACCGTTTATCTCTGCGAGGACGCACAGCTAGGCCATAATCTCGAGCTGCCTTATGCGGAGGTTATCACCCGCCTTATCCGGTCCCACCGACCCGAGATTTTGCTGTTTGGCGCCACGGCCTTTGGTCGCTCGCTGGCTCCTCGGGTGGCGGCCCGAGTGCAAACCGGCCTCACCGCCGATTGCACCGAGCTGGACATAGACCCGGACACCGGGCTGCTGCTCCAGACCCGCCCGGCCTTTGGGGGCAACCTGATGGCCACTATCCACACCCAAATCTTTAGGCCCCAGATGGCCACCGTGCGCCCCGGTGTTCTGCCTGCGCCTACCCCCGACCTTACCCGCACCGGAGAGATTGTCCCGGTCGCACCCCCCGAGGGCCTTTTCGATGCGGTGGTGCTATTAGAGGAGGTGCTCACTCCGCCCGCTGCCAGCATTGCCGACGCCGAGATTATCGTCGCCGCCGGCCGGGGCATCGACGGGCACAAGAATATGGCGCTCGTCGAGGAACTGGCGGAGCTTCTCGGCGGCGCAGTGGGCTGCTCCCGGGCCGTGGTGGACATAGGCTGGGCCGAATACCGCCACCAAATCGGCCAAACCGGGCTTGCGGTATCCCCCAAGCTACTGATTGCCTGCGGCATATCGGGCTCCATTCAGTTTTTGGCCGGCATCGGCGGAGCCCAAAAGGTGGTGGCCATCAATACCGACCCCGAGGCCCCCATTTTTGGCGTGGCCGACTATAAAATTGTGGGGGACTGCGTGGAGGTTCTCTCTGCCCTTATCGCCCGCATCAAGGCCGACCGTGGCCTGTAAGCAACTGGCCTGTGCAACACAGGCCGTCAGGAGGCTGTTATGGACATTCAATTAGGCTACGGCAGCGGCACGCAGACCGTGCAGATTCCGAATAAAAACCTGGTGGGTGTGATAGAGCCTACGGCGCCCGCCATAACCGAACGGGGCGCTGCGCTGGTAAAGCGTGCGCTGGCGTCCCCTATAGGCACGCCTAAACTTGAGCAAATTGTTCGTCCGGGGGAGAAAATTGTGCTGATTACCAGTGACATTACCCGGCCTCTGCCCAGCCACACGGTGCTGCCGCCGGTGATAGAGACGCTCTATGCGGCGGGTGTTCGCCCCGAGGACATCACGGTGGTCTTTGCCTTGGGCGCTCACCGTCCCCACACCGAGGACGAGATGCGCCGGCTGGTGGGCGACAGCATCTATAGCAGTGTGCGATGTGTGGACTCAAACCCGGCCGACTGCATCCACATGGGTGTCACCCGGGCCGGCACGCCGGTGGACATCACCCGGGTGGTGGCCGAGGCCGACCGGCGCATAGGTATAGGTAATATCGAATACCACTATTTTGCGGGTTACAGTGGCGGAGCCAAGGCTCTGATGCCGGGGGTCTCTACCCGTGCGGCCATTCAGGCCAACCACAGCAAGATGGTGATGCCCGAGGCGGTGGCCGGCCGCATTAAGGACAACCCCGTGCGTCTCGACCTGGAGGAGGCCGTAACCTACTGCCCGCTGGACTTTATTGTGAATGTGGTACTGGACGCCCACAAAGAGATTGTCTTTGCCGTAGCCGGGCATTATATCGAGGCTCACCGGGCGGGCTGCCGCTTTTTAGATAGCCTTTACCGGGTGGATATTTCCCGCCGGGCCGACATTGTGGTGGCCAGCCAGGGGGGCTATCCTAAGGACATCAACCTCTATCAGACCCAAAAGGCGCTGGACAACGCCGCCCACGCTGTTCGGGATGGCGGAATTATTATCCTGGTGGGAGCCTGCGGCGAGGGGCTGGGTGAGCCGGTGTTTGAACGCTGGATACGCGAGGCCGACAGTCCCCAGGCACTGATTGAGCGCATCGAACGGGACTTTCAGCTGGGCGGACACAAGGCGGCGGCCATTGCGCTGGTCACTCGCCGGGCCAAGGTCTTTTTGGTTTCGGATATGCCGCCCGAGCTTGTGCGGCGCGCTCACCTTAGGCCGTTTTCCACGGTTCAGCAGGCATTTGATGAAGCCATCGCCACGATGGGAGATACCGCTTCGGTACTGGTGATGCCCTACGCTGGCTCCACTTTGCCGGTCTGCTTAGGATAAGCGCCAAAAATCCCCGCCCATCCGTACGGATGGGCGGGGATTTTTAAGTAAGCTATTAAGCCATAATCAGCGCCAGAGCCTGACAGGCCAACACAATGCAGATAAGTGCGGAAGGATAGGCGGCGGCATAGGCCACGGCCACATGGTCGGTTTCGGCCACCGAGATAAGCGCCCCCAAAGCCGGTGTGCTGGTGCGGCCCCCGCAAATGCCTCCAAGACCTGCCAGCAGCGGCATTTTAAACACCCGCCGAGCTATGATGTAACTGGCAAACAGCGGCACCAGCGTAATGGCGGCCCCAATGAGAAACAGCCCGATGCCGTGCTCGAGCACAACCGCCACAAAGCCCCGTCCGGCCTCGGTACCGGCCCCGGCAAGAAAGAGCATTAGCCCCATCTCCCGCAGCAGTTCCAGCGCCTTGGGCGGCACCCGCAGCGAAACGCCTCCAATTTGGCCAATATGTCCAAACAGCAGTCCGGCCAGAAGCGGCCCGCCCGAGGTGCCCAGCCTGAATACACCGCCCCCGGGCAGTGGGATGGTGATGCCGGCGATAAACAGGCCCAGCACCATGGCTGTGCAATAGGCCGCAAGGCCCAGACCCTTTGGTTTTACAGCCTTATCCGGGGCGGCGTCCTTCTCCGAAGGGCGGGCAAAGCGCCCGATAAGCAGGTTTCTCTCTGCTTCCATATCCACCCGCAGCAGTTTAGGCACCAGCTGCACAAACAGCACAATGCCCAGCACCCCAAAGGGATAGGCAATGCCGTAGCCGATGGAGGCCAGCTCGCTGCCCGTGGCCTCGGAGGCGGCGGCCAGACCGGGGGTGGAGGTCAGCGCGCCGGTCATCATGCCAATGGCCAACGGGGCTGGCAGGTTAAACAGTTTAATGGCCCCGGCGGTCATCAGGCTGCCTAAGCTGATGATAATGGGCCCAAGCATCAGGCTGGGTGCGGCTTGTCCCTTAAAATTGTCCATAAAACCGGGACCGGCGATAAAGCCCACTGAGCCCACGAAAAGCGCCAGCCCCAAATCCTTGATAACCGAAGGCACTACCACACCAAAGTGGCCAAACGCCAGCGCCACCAGCAAAATGCCCGAGGCCCCCAGCTTCAAACCGGCTAAATTGATGCTGCCCACCATGTAGCCCAGAGCTGCAATGAGAAAGATCGCCGTCAGTGTCGACATATCGCCCACTCCCCGCAGATAATGGCGGCAGAAAAACTGCCGCAGATAAAGGCCTCCTTATTCGGAGGCAACATTGTTATTATAACAAGCACCTTAGTGCAATGCAATCATTTTGTCGCCGGTTTTGGGAGCTCATGGTGAGGTCAATAAGCGCCTTGCTAAGTCTGATAACTATAAGTATCATCAGCTATTTTCCACGATGAGTATTAGTTCACAGTAAGTTAAAATGCAAGAAAAATGGCCTGCCCCAGCAACAGGGCAGCCCATTTTATTTGGTTATAAGTGTTTTCGTTTCATCATTTGCTGATAGTATTTTATCTATTCGCATTTCTAATTCCCCGGGTCCATGTGTCCAAAATATAGGAATTTGTGCGCTTTTTAGTGCTTCGGCTGCAAAGTCATCTCGGTCTATTCTGCCTTGCTTATTGTGGCTGCTGTCGTTTAGTTCAATCGACAATACCGGATTAAGGGTTCCCTTGCATAATTAAAAATCAATATGCTTAGATTGGATTCGAGCAAAAGCGGCTTTTCGATGTTGTCCTTTTTGAGGTTCTATCACATCGGCCAGCCTGACCTTTGGACATACTGTAAGACCCTTTTTGGTAGCTATGGGCAAGAGGTGTTTATAAAAATTATATTCATTCGCTGTTAGTAGGTAGTTTATTTTTTGGTATTTGTAATTACCGGGCTTTTTTGTTTAGAGTGGCCTTTTGCGTCTGCGCCCGATTTCTTATTAAGTTGGTTGATTAGTCGCGTAATTATTGCAAGTACTACAATAGCAATAAGACTGATCTAGATACTAGGCATAATCTAATCTCCTTGGTTTTGTTCTTGGACTATACAACATTTGTTGCATATCAGAGGAAATATATAGGTGGTGCACCTTTATGTCATATTCTAAACTGCAAGGGTGCCGTTTGTCAAAAGACCTTTCCCAGTCCAGCTGGCTTTAGCTGCTGGTCTTCATATTAGGTTTTGTCACCGGCTTCGGGAACCCTGCAGGGCACATTTGATTTGTAAAGGCGCCGCTTAAATGGTAAAATGGCCCTAAAGCTCTTGGCGAACCAAAATGCTAAGAAAACGGAGGAAGTTTAGCCATGAACACTACCACCTTTATCGCCACAGGCGACACATTTATGACCCGCCGCCTACCCGAGGCTGGCTATCCCGGCTTCGAGACACTGTGTGAGCTTATCGCCCGCCACGATGTGCGCTTTAACAACCTCGAAATTACCACCCACCGCAGCGAGGGCTACCCCGCCGCCTTTTCCGGAGGCACCTGGGCCATGGCTGACCCCGAAATTTTAGATGACTTAAAGGACGGCTTTGGCTTTAACCTCTATAACACCGCTAACAACCATTCCCACGACTATAGCCACGGCGGACTGCTGGCCACCTGCGCCAACCTCACCAGCCGGGGAATGCTTTACGCCGGCACCGGTGCCAACCTTGCCGAGGCCAGCGCCCCCGCCTATCTGGACACCCCCAATGCCCGGGTGGCCATGATTGGCATTTGCTCCACCTTCCATCCGTCCGGAGCGGCGGGCAACCAGCGTATTGATATGCAGGGTCGGCCCGGCCTTAACCCTTTGCGCTACACCACCACCTATCATGTTACCGATGAGTATTTTAGCACGCTCGAGGCCATTGCCGACGCCACCAAAATGAACGCGGAGCAGCTTAAATCCATCCGCAACGGCTATTCTCCGCCCCTGCCCGAGGGTCGGCTTAACTTTGGGGGGCTAAGCTTTAAGCGAGACAGCGTCAACGCCCTGCACACCGAGCCCAAGGCTGCCGACTTAGAGCGCACACTAGCGGGTATCCGAGAGGCCCGCCGTCAGGCCGACTATGTGCTGGTCAGCCTGCATGCCCACGAGTTTGCCGGCGAGGACGACACCATCCCCGCCGAGTTTATGGTGACCTTTTGCAGAGCCTGCATCGACGCCGGTGCCCACGCTGTATTGGGGCACGGTCCCCACGCTTTGCGGGGTATCGAGATTTATGGCGACGGGGTGATTTTCTACAGCTTAGGCAACTTTATCTTCCAGACCGAGACCGTTGCTCTCCAGCCCGCCGACGCCTTTGAAAATCACGGCCTGCCCCAAAGCACCACCATAGGCGCTTATATGGACAACCGCAGCCAAAACGGCACCCGGGGCTATGGCGTGCAGCCCGAGATATGGCATGCGGTTATGGCCGGGTTTACCGCTACAGACGGCAAAATCACCCAAGTGCAGCTTTATCCCATCACCTTGGATATGGAGCTGCCCCGCAGCCGTAAGGGCTGGCCTCGGTTGCTTGAAGATAATGCGGTACTTGAGCGGCTGGCAGAGCTGTCTGCCCCCTATGGCACCCGGCTGCGCATCGAGCAGGGCGTGGCTTATATCGACCTTGAATAAGCCCGCACCGGCCCAATCGCCGCAAAGCTTTATCTTGGCAGGGCAGCACGCCCTCATACAATAAAGCTGGACACCACCCTGTTTTACGCATAGGAGGCAAAGCCATGCAGTTTATCAACACCCAAAGTTCGGGGCGTGCAGGCGCCCACTATTCGGCGGCCGTTATCCACGGCGGACTTGTGTATATATCGGGTCAGCTGTCCATAGACCCCACCACCGGCGCACTGCCCAAAGGGGGCGTGGAGGCCCATGCGCAGCAGGCCCTTAAAAATCTTGACGAGGCGCTTAAAGCAGCCGGATGCACCCGCCAAAATGTGCTCCAGTGCCGGGTATACACCCCCGATGTCGCCTACTGGTCGGCCATCAACACCGAATATGCCCGCTACTTTGGCGAGCATAAGCCGGCCCGCTGTGTGGTGCCCACCGGCCCCTTACACTACGGCTGTCTGGTGGAAATCGAGGCCATTGCGGCCCTAAATTAAGGAGGGAAAATGTTGATAGGCTTTATCTGTCCCGATTGTGGGGCCAAGGCCCCCCTCAATATTCTAGATTACAAATGTGCTTGCGGCGGGCTGTTTGTGCTCGACTATACGCCCCCCGCCTACAGCGCCGACCTCATTGACCCTACCGAGTGGAACATCTTTCGCTACCGGGCCTTTATGCCGCTTGAAAACGAGTTCTGGCGGGATGTAACCCTGGGCGAGGGCATGACCGCCACGCTGCCCTATCAGGAGGGGCTATACCTAAAGCTTGATTACGCCATGCCCACCCTCTCCTTTAAGGATCGAGGTGCTGCGGCCCTTATCTGGCTATGCAAAACCATTGGAATAAGCCGCGTGCTTCAGGATTCCAGCGGCAATGCAGGAAACTCTGTAGCCGCCTACTGTGCCCGGGCCGGTATCGACTGCGAGATTTATGTGCCAAAGGGCACTTCCCCTAAAAAAATCGCCATGATTGAGGCCCATGGAGCCAGCTGTACGGTCTTTGACGGCAGCCGCGACCAAACCGCCGACGCCTGCCGCCAAAAGGCCGCCCAGGAGGGCATTTACTACGCCAACCATGTCTACAACCCGCTGTTCTACGAGGGAACCAAAACCTTTATCTACGAGGTGTTCGAGCAGCTAGGGCGCATCCCCGACAATCTGTTTATCCCCGTAGGCAACGGTACGCTGCTTCTGGGCTGCCAGCAGGCGCTGATGCATCTGTATAGCTCTAAGGTCATAAACCGGCTACCTAAGCTCTATATTGTGCAGAGCGAGCGCTGCGCACCGCTCTATGGAGCACAGGGTTCGCCGAGAGACATCACCCCCGAGGAGACCTATGCCGAGGGCATTGCCATCGGAAAGCCCATGCGTGGCAGACAGATTTTAGGCGGCGGCTATGCCGGCCCCCGAGGGGTTATCCTTGCCCCCGAGGCGGACATCCTGTCGGCCAGGCAGGCGCTGGCCAGAGACGGCCTTTTTGTGGAGCACACCACGGCGGCCACCTATGCGGCCTACCAGGCCCTTGTGCGCCGGTCCCCCCTCGAGGGAGATGCGCTCATCCCTCTTTGCGGCGCAGGGCTAAAAAGCGAAAAATAAGCGGCAAAAATCCCGGCTCTTTTAGAAGGGCCGGGATTTTTTGTGTTTTTGTTTATCCGTAAACCGACACATTGCCCATGGTCTCATAAACAAGACGGGAATCAAAGGTGTCGGAGTCAGGGTTGTAGGTATAGGCGTCGATGCGCACACCGGCCGAGGACTTGTAAATCACCAGTACCTCGGGGCTTTCACCGTCGTAGGACTCCACCACCAGACAGGAAAGTTCCCCCTGAATATACTGCCGATCCACAAGGGCAAAACCACCCTCGCCCCGGTGGACAATCAGGCTGCTCAGGCAGCCGTCGTCCCGGGCGATTAGGCCCTCGTTGTCCAGCTCGGCGTCAAGGTAGAGCACTACCGTGGCCGGCTCGTCTGCCAGGGTGATTTCGGCCTGCGGCAGGGCCAGCATGGTCTCGGTTACATTGCCCGCCATAAGTGCGGCGAGCTCCTCGGTATAGGTCACAGCCTCACCGGGCGGTTCCGGCTCGGGCGGCTCGGGTACGCTCGGTTCTGCCGGCGAAACACAGCCCGACAAAGCCGTCAGCAACACGAGCACCAGTAGGGTGGGTCTTATAGCCCACATCATCCTCGATTAAGGTGGTCAAAAGCGCTGTGTCCGGCGTAAACGGCCGAGGTGCCCAGTGCCTTCTCAATGCGCATCAGGCGATTATACTTGGCAGTGCGATCGCTGCGGCTGGGGGCGCCGGTTTTAATTTGTCCGCTGCCCATGGCCACTACAAGGTCGGCAATAAAGGTGTCCTCGGTTTCGCCCGAGCGGTGAGAAATCACCGTGGTAAAGCCGGCCCGATGGGCCATGTCGATGGCGGCCAAGCTCTCGGTAAGGGTGCCAATCTGGTTGAGTTTGATAAGTACCGAGTTGACCGACCGCTCCCGGACAGCCCGGGCAATGCGGCTGGGGTTGGTCACCAGCAAATCGTCTCCCACAATCTGCACACGGTTACCGATCTCGGCGGTGAGCGCCTGCCACTCGGCCCAGTTGTCCTCGGCAAGGGGATCTTCCAGCGAAATGATGGGATAGTTTTTGCACAAATCGGCCCAATAGTCAATCATCTGCTCGCCGGTGCGCAAAACACCGGTTTTCCAAAACAGATACTTGCCCGGCTCGCCGGCCGATGCGGCGGCCTCATACATCTCGGTGGCTGCGGGATCTAAGGCCAGCACAAAGTCCTTTTCGGGCTTAAAGCCGGCGCTACCGATGGCCTCCATCAGGGTGTCAAGGGCTTCTTCATCGCAGGAGAGGTTGGGCGCAAAGCCACCCTCATCGCCCACCATGGTGAGCAGCCCCCGCTGCTTGAGCAAAGCCCGCAGGCTGCCGAACACCTCGACGCACCAGCGCACACACTCGGTAAAGCTGGGTGCGCCCACCGGCATAATCATAAACTCCTGAATGCTCACATTGTTTCCGGCGTGCTTGCCGCCGTTGATAACATTCATCATGGGCACCGGCAGGCGATGGGCCGCCGGGCCGCCCAAATAGCGGTAAAGGGGCATATCCAGGCTGTTCGCCGCCGCAACTGCGGCCGCAAGCGAGAGGGAAAGCAGCGCATTGGCGCCATATTTTGCTTTGTTGGGGGTGCCGTCCAGACCAATCAGCTTTAGGTCTATGTCCCGTTGAGCGGTGGCATCCATACCGATAAGCTGGGGGCCGAGGATGTCGTTTACATTGGTCACAGCCTGGCGCACGCCCTTGCCGAGATAGCGGTCGGGCTCTTTGTCCCGCAGTTCCACAGCCTCAAAGGCTCCGGTGGAAGCCCCCGAGGGCACGGCTGCTCGCCCGGACGCCCCGCCCGACAGCTCTATGACAGCTTCGACGGTCGGGTTGCCCCGTGAGTCTAAGATTTCCAGCGCATCCACATGCGCAATCTGATTTTTGTTCATATCAAAACGCCTCATTCCCGCAAAATATGCGCATATTATATTGATACAAAGGTTTTGTAGTCCTCAAGGTTCTTTCGGAGCAGCTCGGGGGTGTCCAGCCCATAGGGACAGCGCTCCCGGCACTGGCCGCAGTTTATGCAGTTCTCAATGCGCTTCATGCCCGCCTGCCACTGGGGAGTGGTATAGGTCTCTACCGGTGCGCGGCGCAGCATAAGGGACATACGGGCCGCCGTGTTGATGGGAATGTCCACCGGGCAGGGCATACAGTAGCCGCAGCCCCGGCAGAAAGAGCCCACCAGCTCCTCGCGGTCGGCGGCGATGACATCGGCCAGTTGATCGGTCATAATGGGGGGCTGGTCGATAAAGCTGACAAATTCCTCAAGCTCTTCCATGCGCTGAATGCCCCAAATGGGCAGCACATTGTCGTACTGCGCAAGATAGGCATAGGCCGCACGCGCGTTGGTGATCAGCCCGCCGGACAGCGCCTTCATGGCGATAAAGCCCACATTGTGCTTGCGGCACAGCTCGACCAACGCAATTTCCTCGGGGGTGGCAAGATAGCTAAAGGGGAATTGCAGCGTGTCGTAAAGGCCACTCTCCACCGCTTCCCGAGCCACGGCCATCCGGTGATTGGTCAGGCCAATAAAGCGGATCTTGCCCTGCTCCTTAGCCTCGAGAGCTGCCTCATAAAGGCCGGTGCCGTCACCGGGCTTAGGGCAAAAGGGGAGATTGTGGTGTTGATAGATATCTATGTAGTCGGTGCGGAGCATCTTAAGCGAGGTCTCAAGATCCTTCTTGTAGTCCTCGCCTGTTTTTGCGGGGGATTTGGAGGCAAGCACAATATCCTCACGAACATCCGACAGATATCGCCCAATTTTCTCCTCACTATCGGTGTAGCTGCGGGCAGTGTCAAAAAAATGGATGCCACTTTGATAGGCAGTGCGCAGAATCGCACCGGCCTCCTCAAAACTTACCCGTTGTATGGGCAGCGCACCGAAGGCGTTCTTTTCGGCGGTGATGCCCGTTCTTCCCAAACGTACCTCAACCATAGCGGACCCTCCTCTGCTTTATGTCTCTATTGTGCCTAAAAATACTTAGAAAGTCAATCGAAACGGGCTTTTTTGGCATGATTACCAGCCTTACGCATAGGATGAGATATAGAGGTGTAAGCAGCGATAAGAGGGAGGCGAAGAATTGGCCAGCGTGATGATCGATCCCGGCCATGGCCCCGGCAATCCCAACAGGGGACCCACGGGTTACCGGGAGTACGAGGGAATGTGGACACTATCGAATTTTCTTAAAGAAGCCTTAGAGCGCAGCGGTATCCGGGCCTATCTTACCCGAGCCGAGAACGAGGATCCACCTTTGCCGGCAAGGGGAAGGGCCGCAGCGGGCCACAATGTGTTTTTATCCCAGCACAGTAACGCCGCCCCCGAGGAGTTTGCGGGTCAGTTGGGGGGCACCGAGGTATACTATTCGGTGCGTCAGCCCGAAAACCGAACCTTTGCAGCCGACCTCAGCTATCAGGTGGCTCGCACCTTGGGCATCCAGAACAACGGAGCCAAAACCCGAGCCTCGGCCAGCAACCCTTCCCGGGATTACTATGCCGTGATGCGGGCGGCGGTGGATGTTGGCTGCCCCCATGTGCTGTTTTCCGAGATTGCCTATCACGACAACCCCGCCGAGGAGGCACTGCTGCTGGATGACAATATGCTCAGGGCAGCCGCCGAGGCACAGGCCGAAGTGATCAGCCGCTTTTTGGGCGTAAGCTATGTCCCCCCTCCGGGATAAATCCACCCCTCCAAAAACCCGTCCGTATGGGGCGGGTTTTTTATGTTTTGGAGAGATGCCGGGAGCGGGTTGCAGTGCGTCTTTGCCTTGACGGCTTACAGCCCCGAGGATATTCTATAAGGTACAAGGAGGGGAGCTTATGCAGAGCGATCAACACGACTTTTACATAGAGGAACACGCAGTGCTCTACGGGCTACTGGTGCGGGAGGCTCGAGCCTATGGCGAGGCAGGGGAGACGGCTGCCGCCGAGGCCACCCGCCGCTACGGCAGAGAGCGGGGCCAACGCATGGCCCAAAGGGCTTTGCGAGACGGCCGGGAACGCACCATGGAGGCCTATACCCAGTACGGTGAATGGAGCGACCCCCGGGGCTGGTCCCAGAGCGTTATGGTAGCTCTGAGCCCCCACTATACCACCGATGTGCTGCGCTGCGGTTGGTGCGACAGCTGGATTAAGCACGACCTTTTAGAGCATGGACAGCTCTACTGCGCTTATGTGGACGACAGCTTGGTAACCGGTTTTAACCCGCAAAACAGCATCGAGATTCAGTCGCTGCTCAGCCGCGGCGACGACCGCTGCCGATTTGTCTGGAAAGGCCTGCACTTTGGCAGCGAAGCCGAGGCCAAAGAGAGCGCCCAAGTGAAAAAATCCATGGCCGAGCGCAACATTAAAGATTTTCTCTATCACACGGCGCATCTTTATGCCTGCATGAACGCCACCTTTGCCGAGATGCTGGGTACCGCAGAGGCCAAAGCCATCACCGAAGCTGCTCTTGGGGCCTTTACAGAGCTATTTGGTGCCCAAAAAACCGAGCGCCTGCTCAAGGCGGCCGAGCAGAACTTCTCGGTTATTGACCAGGGACAATAACCCTATCTCTAACGGTAAGAAGCCACCCCGTGGTCCTCTTTAGGGACAAGGTGGCTTGATAATCGCTCTAAGATCGTGTATTATTAAACAAAGGACAGCCTAGTGCTGCAATCATGCGAAAGAGGTGCTGGACATGCGCACAATTGAGGAGAAATTCCAAAAGCTAGGCGTTGAAAATGCCCCCGGTCAGGAGGTGCGCCAGAAGACCGATAAAGTAGCGCTGCGAGGTGAGCCCATCCCCGGCCGGCCGGTAGACTTTTCCCACGGCGATGTGGATGCCCATCCTCCCATCCCGGGTTCTGCCGAGCTGTTTATGTCGGGCGTGGCCCGAGGTGGTGACCAGGCTTACACCGAATACCGGGGCACCCGGTCTATTCGGGAGGATGTTGCCCGCAAGCTGAGCGCTTTTACTGGCACGGCCATCGATGCCGAGCACGAGATCATCATCACTCCGGGAACCCAGGGTGCACTGTTTATGGCCATGGGCGCCTGCATGCGAGCGGGCGACAAAGTGGCCATTTTGGAGCCTGATTACTTTGCCAACCGCAAGCTGGTGGCGTTTTTAGAGGGCGAAGTGGTGCCCATTCCCATGGACTACCTAAACTGCCGGGAGGGCAGCGGCATAGACCTTGCCCGGCTCGAGCAGGCCTTTAAGGATGGCGTGCGGCTATTTTTGTTCTCTAACCCCAACAACCCAACCGGCGTCATTTACACCGCCGAGGAGCTTACCGCCATTGCCGAGTTAGCCAACCGCTACGGCGTTTCGGTTATTGCCGACGAGCTTTATGCCCGTCAGGTGTTCGATAATCGGCCCTATACCCACCTCTGCGCACTCAAAAACCGTCCCGAGCAGATGGTCACCATCATCGGCCCCTCCAAAACCGAGTCGCTAAGCGGCTATCGGCTGGGTGCAGCCTTTGGCTCCTGGCAGATTATCGACCGTATGGAAAAGCTTCAGGCCATTGTTTCACTGCGAGCTCCCGGCTACTGCCAGCGGGTGCTTAAAACCTGGTTCGACGAGCCCGCCGGCTGGATGGAGGCCCGCATATTGGCCCACCGGCGCATACGGGACGACCTGATGGCCCGGCTCACCGCAGCCGAAGGTGTCTCGGTGCGACTCACCGAGGCGGGCAGCTATCTCTTTGTCAAAATGCCCCCCCTCGATGTGAGCATCGGCGAGTTTGCAAGGGCACTGCGGTTGCTGGCCGGCGTGGTGGTAACACCGGGCACCGAATTTGGCCCCCAATTTACCGACTGCTTCAGGATAAATTTCTCGCAGGACCATGCTGCGGCGGTGGACGCCATCGAGCGCACGCTCCAAATCATGGAGCGCTACAAAAAATAGCAGACATCCATCTTAAAAGAGACGGCCCCGAACGGGCCGTCTCTTTTTCAAATGGACGCCCTTTTGTCCGGCGGCTGTCTGTGTTATGATAGAGCCATTACCCCAAGGAGGCGTTTTATATGCTTAAGGCCGTATTGTTCGACCTTGACCACACCCTCTACGACCGGGAGGCCAGTCTGCGCAAGATGGCCCAGCCGCTGCGGGAAGCTCTGTCCATCCCCGAGCCGGTCGAGGTGATTACCGAGGCACTGTTGGGTTGCGAGCGCTATTTTTACAACGAGGATTTTACCTACGGCGGAGCGGCGGCCATTTATCCCCATCTTTGCCATCGCCTTACGCTGCCCGAGTTTGAGGCCTATAACCGCTTTGTCATCGAGCAGCTACCCCTCTATGTGCAGCCCTATCCCTTTACCCACTCCCTCCTTGAGGAGGTGCGTAAGCTGGGCCTTAGAGTGGGCATGGTCACCAACGGTCGGCGCAGTATGCAGCTGGTTAAGATAGAAACGCTGGGCATCACCGACCTCATCGACCATCTTGTCTGCCCCGACGATGTGGGTGTGCTCAAGCCCGACCCTGCCATCTTCTTGCATTGTGCCCAGAGTCTGGGCGTCCGCCCCGAGGCCTGTATGTATGTGGGGGACAACCCCCTCGACGATATTCAGGGCGCCATTGCTGCCGGCATGATCAGTGCATGGGTTCGGGGCGATCGCCCCTTTCCCGACCATCTGACATCCCCCGACCTCGCGATAGACAGCGTGGACGAGCTGCGCCATATTTTGCCCGGCTATCCTAGTGCGAGCCGCTGACATGGCCGGACGGCTTATCTCTCTATAACAGGAGGCGCCCATGGGATTTATCAGAAGGCTGCTTAAAGGGCGGCGTGCGCCTGAGCCGCCCGCTGCTCCCTCGGTCGAAGCTGAGGCCATTATGGTCCGCCTTGATTGCCCCTGCCGATGGATATGTACCGACGGCCTAAACCCCGAGGATGTGACCGAGCTCTATAAAACCCGTTTGGCCGAGGGGCAGGAGGGAGGCTTTATTCCCCTTATGGTGCTGCCCTCGCCGCTGCTTGCCGAAATGCTCGAGATGCAGGCCGAGCGGGAGAGCAACATGGGCCTTACCCCCGCCGAGAGCCGCCGCCGTATGATCGATGCGGCCGCCCGCATTGACACGGCTGCCTTCATACGCCGGCGCTACGAGGCCGCACTCCCGCCCGAGCCCGACTTTTCCGATAATAGCCTTATGGGGGCCATGGCCGATGGAAACCCCCTGCACAGCTTTGTCTCGGTACGGGATATTGCCGCCCAGCGGCTGGTGCCCGAGCTGATTTTAGCCGATATCCCCACCCGGCAGCCCGCCCATCTGCCGGCATGGCTGCCCATGGGCAGCTATTTAAGCGGTCCCTCGCCCGAGGAGCAAATTGCGCTGTTTGCCCACTGGCAGGAGCATTTTGGCTGCCTGCCCGCTGTGGTAAGCTGCGACAGCTGGGAGTGCTATGTCACACGTCCGCCCATCTCGACCGCTGTGGCGCTGGGCCTTGCAAAGGAGCAGATGGCCTTTTGCCCCGAGCTGGTTTACCAGGGTATGGGCACCCTAGGCGCACTGGCCCACAGCCTGCTCGATGCACCGGTGTGGTGCTTCTGGTGGGGTTAAGTGCACACATACAAAAAACTGCGGCACTGCCTTAGTTGGCAGTGCCGCAACTTTTATTGGGCTATTTAGGCTAAACCGGTGCTTAAACGGGCTTAGGAAGCCTTGGCCGCGCTCTCGCCGGCAATTCTGCCGAACACAAAGACATCGGCGATGGCGTTGCCGCCCAGACGGTTGCCGGCGTGGATGCCGCCGGTGACCTCGCCGGCCGCATAGAGACCGGGGATGATGTCGCCGTCTTCATTGAGCACATGACAGCTGGTGTCGATAACCACGCCGCCCATGGTGTGGTGGCTGGAGGGGCTGAGCACACGGGCCATGTAGGGAGCCTCGATATAGGCCGAGAATACATTCTTGCCAAACTCGGGGTCAACACCTTCGCGCACATAGCCGTTGTACTTTTCAACTTCCGCCTCAAGCGCATCGGCGGGAACATTAATCATCTCGGCCAGCTCGGCAAGAGTGTCGGCGGCAAATACCATGTTGGTGCCGTCGTCCACACGGGCGAGCTGATTGAAAATATCCTCAGACTGGCTCTTAATCTCGTAGAACACGCCGCCTACGCCAAAGGCTGCCTTGGAGATGACATCGCGCTCGGCATACTCGTTGGTAAAGCGGGTACCATCTGGGCCGATATACATAACATTGTTGCCGGCGCCCAGAGCAAGCTGGCCATTGTCGGCCCAGCCGATGGGCATAAGCTGCGCAAACTCCATACCGGTAAGGGCAGCGCCTACCTCAAGGGCCATGTTGATGCCGTCGCCCACAGAGCCGCTCACATTGGTGGTTTTAATGTCTGCGCTCAGCTCGGGCCAGTAGTTGTTGTACTCGATGACCATCTCGCTGTTGGCAGCAAAGCCACCGGTGGTCAGAACAACGCTCTTGGCACGCACTTCAACAGGGGTGCCGTCGGCCATGGTGCCGGTAACGCCCACAACCTTGCCATCCTCGCTGATAAGCTTCTCGGCACGGGTGTTGTAGATAATTTCGCCGCCGTTATCGAGTATCACCTTGGTGGTGGGATCGAACAGGTCGACCTGGTTGTTGGTAGCCGGACCGAGGGCGCGCTTCCACATAGAACCAATGGGCTCACCAAGGGTCTCTCTAAATTTGCCGCCCATGCTCTCAAGCCAAGCAGCAGACTTGGGGCTCTCTTCGCAGAGGGTTCTGACAAACTCATACTTGCCATAGATCCAGTTGCCGTCCAGATCCTGACGCAGGCCGCCGAAGTAGGTCTGTATAATGTGCAGCTCCACCGAGTCGAACATCGTGCTGGTGTCGCCGGCAAGATACTCTTTAATCTGGCCCTGCAGGGTGACAAGGGTCTCGTCGTAGCCCTCGGGCAGTTCGGCAGGATCATACTCAAGGAAGGCGCGCAGGCTGTCTTCCTGGCCGGTCATAGAAGGGGTGGCTGCAACCTTCTCGGGAATAACGGCGTTCCATGTGGTAGAGCCGCCGCCCGAAGCCAGGGTGTTGCCGCCGAGGGCCGCGGTCTTCTCAAGAAGAACCACAGAGGCACCGTTCTGCACGGCGCTGGCAGCCGCTGCGACACCCGCACCGCCGCCGCCTACGACCACTACATCCACTTCGCGGACAATGGGCTCGCCGGCCTTCTTCTCAATGGCTACGGCCTTAAGGGCTTCGGCGTCGCCACCGGCCTGATTGACACAGTTGGCCACGGCAGCCAGAATGGCGTTGCTTGTGACGGTGGCACCGGCAACGGTGTCGATACCCAGCGACTGATACTCCACAATGGCGGCCGGAATGTCGGCTATGGGAGCGTCGGAAATGCCAGGGCTTTCACTGTGCTCGGTGACCTCAACAGCTGTGATGGCGTCCTCCGAAAAGTCCACCTTTACGGTTACAAGGCCGTTATGGCCCCGCTCGGTGGCGGTGTAGCTGCCGGCTGTATAAGCCGTTGCTTCGGGTTCTTTAGGCTTAGAGCAAGCGGCCAAAGACAGAGCCATGACCAGCACCAGCCCCAGGCTAAGTACCCTTTTAAACGATGACTTCATGTTAGAACCTCCTTTTTTGTTTCGGCAGGCGTATCTTTAATAACATAATAAAAAACACGCCTGACAAAAAATGCGGTGTGTGAAAGAAGCGTGAAATGATGGTGAATGTTATTTGAGTATAATGGGTTGTCAGGTTTATGTCAAGCTTTATAGTTTTACAAATTTATGAACAAATTATGCATTTGCCTTCAACCGTCTTTGTGAGGGGACCGGCCGCAGTGCAAAGACACTTCAAAGCTGCATCAAAATGCAAAAACCCCTGTATTATCTTGGGTTTTAGGCCATGGCTCAAAGCATATAACCTTAAAAGTCGCACTTTTATTACAGCCAAACTTATGATATACTCATTCGGTAGCAAATGACCCATTATTCGACCCCTTAAGGAAAGACGAGATACTGTGAAAATATTAGAGAACACCCAATTTGAGCTTGCGGCCGCCATGCTGCAGGCGCATTACGAAAGTCAACCCCTTGCCTTTGTTCATTCCTATGGCTGCCAGCAGAATGTCAGCGATGGCGAGCGCCTCAGAGGCAGCCTTCTCAGGATGGGCTTCGGACTTACCGACGACCAGAACGAGGCCGACCTTATCCTGCTCAACACCTGCGCCGTGCGCGAGACAGCCGAGGACCGGGTGTGGGGCCATCTCGGCGCACTCAAGGGCCTCAAGCGCCAGCGCCCCGAGCTTATGATTGCGCTCTGCGGCTGCATGACCCAGCGGGAGGAAGTCTCCGAGCGGGTCCGCCGCAGCTTTCCCTATGTGGATCTGGTGTTTGGCACGGGTGCCATCCATATGTTGCCCCAGCTTATTTGCCAGCGGCTCTCGGATAAAAAGCCCGTGTTTTACAGCAGCGACCAGCCCCGTGTGGTGGAAGGTTTGCCCATCGAGCGGGAGGGCAGCGTCAAAGCCTGGCTGCCCATTATGCAGGGCTGCGACAACTTTTGCAGCTACTGCATTGTGCCCTATACCCGTGGCCGAGAGGTCAGCCGTGCTCCCGAGGCCGTGCTGGCCGAGGCGCAGGAAATTCTTGCGGCGGGCTACCGGGAGATTACTTTGCTCGGGCAGAATGTAAACTCCTATGGCAAGGGCCTTCTGGAACCCATCGACTTTGGCGGGCTGATCAAGCGGCTCGACAGTCTGCCCGGCGACTGGTGGCTTCGCTTTATGACCAGCCACCCCAAGGACTGCACCGAGGCGCTCATCGACACGATTGCCCGCAGCCGCCATGTGGCTCGGCATATTCACCTGCCGGTTCAGAGCGGCTCGAACCGGATGCTAAAGGCCATGAACCGCCACTACACCGTCGAGAGCTACCTTGCGCTTATAGACTACGCTCGGCGCACAATTCCCGGCGTCACCTTTTCAAGCGATATTATTGTAGGCTTTCCCGGCGAAAGCGAGGAAGACTTTGCCGCCACGCTGTCGCTGGTCGAGCGGGTGGGCTTTAACGCTTTGTTTACCTTTATTTACTCTAAGCGCAACGGCACCCCGGCTGCCGACCTGCCCGACCCCATTGCATACAGCGAAAAATCGGCCCGGATGCAGCGCCTGCTCGACACCCAGTCGGCCATAGGTGCCCGGCTTAACGCAGCCCAGATAGGCAAAACGCTGCGGGTGCTCACCGAGGGTCCCGGCCGCTCGGAGGACGGAACACTAATGGGCCGAACCGAGCACAATACCATTGTGGAGTTTACAGGCGGGGCCGACCTCATTGGCCAGTTTGTAGAGGTTACCATAGAGCGAGCGCAAAACTGGGCGCTTTTTGGAAGGCTAGCGATATAGCCTGTCTTACAGGGTACACTTTGTATTAAATATAAACCAACAAAAAACAGGAGGCTATCGGTTATGGATGTTATTGAAAGCGCACGGGAGCTTGGAAAGCTTATTCAGCAGGACAGCCGGTACATCAATCTGCAAAATGCAACGGCTGCCAACGAGGCCGACACCGAACTGCAAAAGCGCATTGCCGACTTTAATGCGCTGCGGGTGGCCATCACCACCGAGGGTGGCAAAGCCGATCGGGATAACGACAAGCTTGCCGCCATGAACGCCGAATTTCAGGCTCTCTACACCGAGATTATGTCCTCTCCCGCCATGGTTAACTACAATGAGGCCAGAGAGGAAGCCAACGCGCTGCTAAACTATATCTACCAGATTATCACCGGTAGCTTTAACGGTTTCGATCCCGATACCATTCAGTATCAGGCCGGCGGTTGCTCGGGCAGCTGCAGCAGCTGCGCCGGTTGCGAGGGATAAATATGCCATGGAGCGGGACACCGTTTCCGCTCCTATTCATTTAAAAGGTAGGTGAACCTGGATGGATACCGCCAACCTTTCCCCCATGATGCGCCAGTATATGGATATTAAAAGCCGGCACAAGGATCATATCTTGTTCTTTCGGTTGGGGGACTTCTATGAGATGTTTTTCGAGGATGCACTGCTGGCCTCCCGGGAGCTGGAGCTCACCCTCACCGGGCGGGACTGCGGCCTGCCGGAGCGGGCACCCATGTGCGGGGTTCCCCACCACTCCAGCGAAAGCTACATAGCCCGGCTTATAAAAAAGGGTTACAAGGTGGCCATCTGCGAGCAGGTGGAAGACCCCGCCGAAGCCAAAGGCGTGGTGCGGCGCGAGGTTGTGCGGGTGGTAACCCCCGGCACCCTTATCGAGGACAATCTTCTAGAAGAAGGGGTAAACAACTATATCGCCTCCATGGTCTACCATGCGGGGCGCTTTGGCTTTGCAGCGGCAGACATCTCCACGGGGGCAGCCCACGCCTGCGAGATAGAGGGGGAGGAGGCACTTAAAAGCGAGCTTTTTCGCTTTTTCCCCAGCGAGGTAATCTTTAACGAGGCCTTTTTTGACCTTGCGGAGATGGGGCGCTTTATAAGCGAGCGGCTGCACTGTTCAGCCGATTCGCTGCCCGACGAGGACTATGCGCAGTCCGAACGGCGGGTGGTCGAACACTTTGGCCGCTCCATAGAGAACTTAAGGCTTACCAATCAGCCGCTGGCTACCCAGGCGCTGGCTGGCCTGCTTAGTTACATAGCCAACACCCAGATGCAGGGCGCCAATCGCCTTGTGGAGCTGGATGTCTACACCGGCGGACGCTTTATGCGCCTTGACCCCACGGCCAGGCGCAACCTCGAGCTGGTGGAGACCATGCGGGGCGGCCAAAAAAAGGGCAGCCTGTTGTGGGTGATCGACCGCACCCGCACGGCCATGGGCCGCCGACTGCTGCGCCGCTACCTCGAGCAGCCCCTCACCCACCTTGTAGTGCTCACAAAGCGCCAGGACGCCGTGGAGGAGCTTGTGCAAAACGCCCATATGTATCAGGCGGCCGGGCAGGCCCTCACCGGGGTTTACGATCTTGAGCGCCTGATGACCCGCATTGTCTACGGCTCGGCCACCCCCCGAGAGCTCAAGAGTTTCGAGCAGACCCTCGAGCGGCTGCCTGATGTAAAAGCGTCGGTTGAGGGCGCCAAAGCCGGATATCTGCGGGCCGTTTATAACGGCATCAACACCATGGACGATTTGCGCAGCCTGCTTGCGTCGGCTCTGGTGGACGAGCCTCCGGCCCATCTTAAGGACGGCGGGGTTATCCGCTCGGAATATAACGCCGAGCTTTTGAAGCTGCGCACACTGCTCTCAGACAGTCGGGGCTATCTTGCGGCCCTTGAGAGCCGAGAGCGGGAAACCACCGGTATCAAAAGCCTCAAAGTGGGCTTTAACAAGGTGTTCGGCTATTACATCGAGGTAACCAAAGCCAACCTCACCCTTGTGCCCGACCACTACATACGCAAGCAGACCCTTGTGAGCAGCGAGCGCTATATTACCGAGGAGCTAAAAGACCTTGAAAACCAGATCTTAAGCGCCGGAGAACGGGCCAGCGCCCTAGAGCAGGTTCTGTTCGAGGCGTTGCGGTCGGCTGTGATCGACCGGCTGATAGACATCCAGAACACGGCACAGGCCATTGCCCAGCTCGATGTTTATCTCAGCTTTGCCCATGTGGCCATCGAGTCGGGCTACTGTCGCCCCGAGCTTACAAGCGGGGATGAGCTTATCATTACCGAGGGCCGCCACCCTGTGGTGGAGGCGCTGCTCAAAGATGAGCCCTTTGTGCCGAACGACACCGAACTGGGCGTGCCGGGTAAGCGCATTGCCATTATCACCGGGCCCAATATGGCCGGTAAGTCCACCTATATTCGCCAAACCGCCCTCATTGTGCTGCTGGCCCAAATCGGCAGCTTTGTGCCGGCAAAATCGGCCCGCATCGGGCTGGTAGACGGCATTTATACCCGGGTGGGCGCGTCGGACGATTTGGCCACCGGCCAGTCGACCTTTATGGTGGAAATGCGGGAGGTATCGGCCATTCTGCGTGGGGCCACCGCCCAAAGCCTCTTAATCCTGGACGAGGTTGGCCGGGGAACCTCCACCTTTGATGGTATGAGCATAGCCCGGGCCATGGTGGAATACATCGCCGACCCCAAAAAGCTGGGCGCCAAAACTCTGTTTGCCACCCACTACCACGAGCTCACCGAGCTCGAGCAAAGCCATGAAGGCGTGGTCAATCTGAGTACCGCCGTCAAAAAGCGGGGGGACGACATCACCTTTTTGCGGCGCATTATTCCCGGCGGTGCCGACGACAGCTATGGCATAGAGGTATCCAAGCTGGCCGGCATCCCCGAGTGGATTATCACCCGCGCCAAGGCCATACTCAGTCAGTTAGAGGCCGGTGTGCCCGTAAGTCCCCACCGCAGCGTAAAGCAGCCGCCATCCGACGCGCCCGCCCAGCTAACCTTAGGCTCCACGCTGCCGCCCGAGCTTATCGTCGAGCTGGACAGGGTAGACCCCAACACCCTCACGCCTATCGAGGCACTCAATCTTGTATATAAGCTCAAAGCACTCATAAAGAAATAAAGGGGGGATTGTATGCCCGGCATTCGTCTGTTGGCGCCGTCGGTGGCCGAACTTATTGCCGCCGGCGAGGTGGTGGAGCGCCCGGCCTCCATTGTTAAGGAGCTTGTGGAAAATTCGCTCGACGCCGGTGCCACCCGCATTCAGGTAGAGATTAAAAATGGCGGTGTGCGCTATATCCGCGTCACCGACGACGGCTGCGGCATCCCCTTCGATGAGCTGCCCACGGCCTTTGTGCGCCATGCCACCAGCAAAATAGTCGCAGCCGAGGACTTAGATGCCATTCTCACCCTCGGTTTTCGCGGCGAGGCACTGGCCTCGGTGGCCGCCATGTGCCGTGTGGAAATGCTCTCTCGCCAGCCGGAAAGCGATATGGGCGGCCGTATCCAGATCGAGGGTGGCGATGTGCTGCTCCACGAGCGGGCGGGCTGCCCCGTGGGTACCACCATCGTGGTGCGGGATATTTTTTATAATACGCCGGCCCGCATGAAGTTCCTTAAGAAGGACATCGCCGAGGCCGCACAGGTCTCTCACATCCTCGAGCGGCTCGCTCTGATCAACCCCGGCGTCAGCTTTAGCTATATCCGGGACGGCAAGCGGCTGTTCACCACCCCGGGGGACGGCCTTGTGCTGTCGGCCGTGCGCATGGTTTTAGGCAGCGACCTTGCCGACGGCCTGCTGCCCGTGGACTTTAGCGGGGATGGCATTGGCGTCAGTGGCTTTATCACCATGTCCAACAGGGGGCGGCCCACCCGTGCCATGCAGTACTTTTATATCAACGGGCGCACAGTGCAGTCGAGGCTGCTCACCGGTGCCCTGGAGGAAGCTTATCGCCAGCGTTTGGTGGGGGGACGCTTCCCCGGGTGCGTGCTCAACCTGACCATTCAGCCCGGTGCGGTGGATGTAAATGTGCACCCAGCCAAAACCGAGGTGCGCTTTTCCGACGAGCGGCGCGTTTACAATGCGCTATACTCGGCCTGCAAGGAGACGCTTACACCTCCCGCTGCCCGCCCAGCTCCTGCTATGAGCCCCTTCGCCTTAGGGGACTTTGATTACAGCGACAAGCAGCAGGCACTGTCCGGCCTGCCACCCCTTAAAGGGCGCATGGCCCCCGCAGCGTTCTCGCCGGACGGGAGAGACAGGCCCTCCTCTGCGCCTGCCTCTGACAGGCGACCTGTTTCCGGTCCGGCGGCCCGCCCGACTCAGCCAGCCGCCCGACCCGATGATTCACCCGCCCATCTCATATTGCGGGACGATACGGGACTGCGGCCCCCGCCGGAGCGGCCCCCCATCGCAGCGATAGACAGCCCTCCGCCCGAAGATGGGACGCCCGAACTGCCCCCGGTCGAGCAGCCTGCCACCACAGCGCAGGACAGCCCGCCCGACTTTCGGGTGATCGGCGAGCTGTTTGGCACCTACATTCTCACCGAGAGCGGGGAGGACTTTTACCTTATCGACAAGCATGCGGCCCACGAGCGCTATCTCTATAACCGGCTTCTCGACAGTACAGAGGGCATAGAACGCCAAACCCTACTCACGCCTCTGACCGTGCACCTGCCCAAGTCCGACTATGCTGCGGCGGTGGCCAGCGCTGAAGAATTTGCCGCCATGGGCCTTGTGTTCGACGACTTTGGCGAGGGCACGCTGCTGCTGCGGGAGGTGCCCATGCTGTTAGCCACGGGCGACCCTGTGGCGGCGGTGGCCGAAATGGCCGCTGCGGTGTCCGCCTATCGGCGGGATATAACTCCCAGCTATGTGGCGGGGCTGCTGGCCTCGGTGGCTTGCCGCACCGCCGTGATGGCCGGCGACCGCTCAAGCGAGGGTGAGCTTGCCTTTATCGCCGGGCTTGTGCTGGGCGGCGAGGCCACCCATTGCCCCCACGGACGCCCCACCAGCCGCCGCTTTAGCCGGCGAGAGATTGAAAGGATGTTTGGACGATTAACCTAAAAGCACAAAAGCCGCCGCTTCTTGCGGTGGTGGGCCCCACGGCCTCGGGAAAAACCGGGCTGTCGGTCTATTTGGCCGGTCAGCTCGGCGGCGAGGTGGTGTCGGCAGACGCCTTCCAAATCTACAAGGGTATGGATATCGGTACCGCCAAGGTCACCCCGGATGAGATGAAGGGGGTACCCCACCACCTTATTGACATTCTGCCGCCCAGCGCGCCGTACAGTCTGGGCCGCTACCTTGAGGACGCCACAGCCGTTTTAGAAGACATCTATCGCCGACAAAAGCTGCCGGTTATCTGCGGTGGCACGGGGCTCTATGTCTCGCATCTCATCGATGGCACTGCCCTCGGTGACATACCGGCAATGCCCGAGCTGCGGGAGGCTCTTTATGCCGAGGCCGCCCGGGAGGGCAATGCCGCCCTGCACCGGCGCTTAGCCGAAGTAGACCCCGAGCTTGCCAAAACCCTTCACCCCAACAACCTCGGCCGCATTGTGCGAGCTTTGGAGGTTCATGCGGCCACCGGGCTGCCCCAGAGCCTGCATCAGGCCCGCTCCCGCAGGGATTCTCCCTACCGCCTTTGCATCCTAGGGCTCTACGCCGAGGACCGGGCTTTGCTCTATCGGCGCATCGACCGCCGGGTAGAGCTTATGGCCGAGATGGGCCTTGTGGAGGAGGTCGCCCGACTGCGGGCGGCCGGCCTTGGCCCACAGGCATCCCAGGCCATTGGCTATAAGGAGCTCTTTCCCTATTTAGACGGAGAAAAAAGTCTTGACAGCTGTCTTGAGGACCTAAAGCGGGCCACCCGACGCTATGCCAAGCGGCAGCTCACATGGTGGCGGCGGGACAGTCGGGTGCGCTGGCTGGCCATCGACCGTCTGACTCCAGAGCAGCTGCGCCGGCAGGCGTTGGTGCTGGCCTCCGACCACGACAGCTACATCTAACCTCAAAGGAGGGACTGCCATGCACAGATCAATCCGCACCCTGCTCTCGGTGCTGGTGGCGGTGGTCACCCTAAGCTATGTGGGCATGATGGTCTATCGCTATAACTACACCCCCTATAAAACCGAAACGGTGTTCTCTACCTCCATGGACGACAGCTATACGGCACAAGGGGCATTTATCCGCACCGAGCAGGTTATCCCCTCGGTGACGGGGGTTGTGCGCTACCGGGCACAGGGCGGCGAGATGGTGCTGGGCGGCACGGTGGTGGCCGACATTTTTGACCGCCAGTCGGACATAGATCGCCAAAATCGGATTGCGGCCCTCGAGCAGGAGATTGCCAACCTAAGCGCCGCCCAATACGCCGTATACAGCGAAATCAACACTGTCGGCGCCATCAACACTCAGATTGAGGAGCAGGTAACGGCCATAGCCCAAGCTGCGGCCTACGGGCGGCTGGACAATCTTAACGAGCGCAGCCGCAGCCTTGCCCACAACCTCAACCGCAGGCAGATTGCGGTGGGACGGGCCTCGGACTATGGTGTGCGCATCCAAAAGCTCGAGCGAGAGTGCGAGCTTCTTTTGCGCGACGCCGCTCCCCCTTCGGGCAGGGTGGTGGCGCCGGTTACCGGCTACTTTTCCTCCAAGACTGACGGCTTTGAGGAGCTGTTTTCGGCTGCCGACTTTCCAAGCCTCGACCACGATGCGGTGGCCCGGCTCATTGCCGGCCGCCTTGAGCCCACCGGGCAGACCGGTGTGGGCAAGGTGGTAAAAAGTCACAACTACCTGCTTGCGCTGCTTGTGGATGACGATGCTGCGGGCCGCTTTAGCCCGGGTGCCCGGCTGGAGATAGACTTCCCCCACAGCGCCGCCTCAGGTATCGGCGCTCAGGTTTTGCGTGCCTTTTCCTTAGAGGGAGACAGGCACATGGTCTATTTGCGCCTTTCCAACATCAGCGACTATCTTTTGGCTCAGCGCACGGCCACCGTGCAGGTCAAATTTAACAGGGTCACCGGGCTGCGACTGCCTCTGTCGGCTCTGCGCTATGTGGGGGCACAACCCGGGGCCTATGTGCTGGCGGGGGGCCGCATGATCTTCAAGCCGGTGGAGCTGCTTTTTGAGGAGGCCGGCTATGTGCTTTGCCGACCAGCCGCCAATTCGGACGGACCGCCTCTGGCACTCTACGACCAGGTGATTGTGCAGGGCACCGACCTTCAGGACGGCAAGATTGTGGGTTAGGAGCAGGCTTTTTATTGACAAAAGGGCCACAACTATGGATAATAACTATAAGTAAACTGGGAAATATCTTCTTGCTTTAGAGACGATTACGGATAAAGGGGGAGTCGATTGTGAGTATGATGGACAAGCTAAAAAATTTTATTGGAATGCCCGAGGACGACGATTACGAGGAGGACATACAGGAAGATCTGGCCATGCAGCGAGGCGAGAGTGCCGAAATAGCCCGGGAGCCTAGGGATACGCGTGTGAGCGACACGGCCACCATATTGGGTCACAACAATAAGGTGGTTAAAATTGCCGCCACCACCCAGCTTCAGGTGGTGCTGGTCAAGCCCGAAGATTTTACCGAAGCCAGCGCCATTGCTGACCACCTCAACGAAAAGCGCACCGTAGTGCTCAACCTCGAGCAGGCCAACAAAGCTGTGTCCTGCCGGCTTATCGACTTTCTCAGCGGTGTTGCCTACGCAAACGAGGGCAAAATCCAGCGGGTTGCGGCCAGCACCTACATCATCACCCCCTATAATGTGGCCTTTATGGGGGATATTATGGACGAGCTGGAAAATAACGGGCTCTACTTCTAATGAATAAACCCCCGGCCACCCGGAGCAAGGCCGAGGCTATGCTGATTGCCCGTGTGGACGATATGCTAAATGGGCATCGCAGGGCCTTTACCGCCTTTCTAACTGAGGCTGAGCAGGCCATTTTGCGCCCGCTTACAGCCCGGCGGGAGGACGCCGTCTGGTACGGTGGCTATCCCGGTGCCGAGCGGGTTATGCTGGGGGTGTTCCCCCACGGGGCGGCCGATATGTCGGCCTTTCCCATTTTGCCCATTACGCTGCACCTGCCCAAGCAGGCGTCGGTTACCCACCGGGATATTTTAGGCAGCCTGATGGCTCTGCTTATTTCCCGCGACAGCATCGGTGATATCCTTGTAGAGCCGCACCGGGCGCTGGTGTTTATGACCCATGCCGCCGGACAGTTAGCCCTGTCTGAGCTTGAGCGCATTGGCTCGGCCGGGGTTGTGTGCGAGGCGGGGGCCGATTTATCAAGCCTGCCTGTTCAGCAATACACATCCCGAGAGGCCACCGTGAGCGCCCTGCGGCTAGACGCCGTGGTGGCTGCCATCGCCCAAAAAAGCCGCACAACCGCAGCCGCGATGGTATCTGCCGGATTGGTGGCTAAAAACGGCCTTGTGCTCACCGAGCAGTCGGCTCGGGTGGAAAGCGGGGACAAAATTTCCATCAGAGGCTACGGAAAAGCCCTTGTCTGTGATAAGGGACGCTCTAAAAAGGGCAGAATACGCATAGAAATCCGAAAATATCTTTAGGAGGCCTTGCCATGCTAACAGCCGGAGAAATTGCGGCCAAAAGATTTGATAAATCCATCGGCGGCTACCGCGTCGAGGAGGTGGACAGCTTTCTCCGCCAAGTGTCCGAGGCGTTTGGCAAGCTGACGAGTGAAAAAGAGGATCTCGAGCACAAGCTGGAGGTTCTGGCCGAAAAGCTTATTGAATATCGGGAGGACGAGGAGAGCCTGCGAACCGCATTGCTGGGCGCCCAAAAGTTAGGGGACAGCGTGATTAGAGAGAGCCGCACCAAGGCCGAAATCATCTTGCGGGACGCCACCATCAAAGCCGAGCGTCTCGTGGAGAACGCCCAGCGCCAGATTGAGCGGGAGCGGGTGGGTCTTGCCAACCTACAAAGCGAGGTAGCCAGCTTCAAAAATAGCTTGCTCGCCCTCTATAAGCAGCATCTTGAGCTGGTGAGCGCCCTGCCCGGCGAGATTGAGGATGACCCCGAGCCCGAGGAGACCTCGGCCCCCGAAAGCGCCGAGCTTCCCACCGTCGAGCCCGAGAGAGCCCCCGAGCCGGCCGACCCGGCCGAGGAGCTGTCCTTTGGCGACGACGACCTGTTGCCCTTTGATGCGCTGCCCAGCCTGCTCCCCGAGGAGGATGCCGACGCCGGCGAAAGCCTCGATTCGGTCTTTGCCGAGGGGCACCCCACCTCGAGGGAGTCCCGATTTGGCGCACTCAAGTTTGGCGAGGGCTACGACCTTCAGCAGGAGGATGGCGGAGGCAAGCGCCGGCGCTGATTATAAGCTCT
This sequence comes from Ruminococcaceae bacterium UBA1404, assembly GCA_002305075.1. Classification (GTDB taxonomy): domain Bacteria; phylum Bacillota; class Clostridia; order Oscillospirales; family Ruminococcaceae; genus UBA1404. The sequence continues at coordinate 49,776 of DBQC01000001.1, forward strand.
ATATTTTGATTTAAGCGGTGCAGCGCCTGCCGTCTGCGCCGCTGTTTGTATTAGGAGTGCTGCTTCGTGCAAATGCTTATCTACCCCCTGGCCATTGTGCTGCTCACGGTGGCCGACCAACTTATCAAAAGCTGGGCGGTCACCCTTAAAGGGCAGCCCTCGGTGATGCTGATACCCGGTCTTTTGCAGCTTACCTACACCCAGAACTATGGCGCCGCCTTCAGCCTGTTTTGGGGCAAGCGCTGGCCGCTTATTGCGCTGGCATCGCTGCTTTTGATGGGGCTGCTGGTCTATATGATGTCGGGGCGGTGCACCGACAAAATCGTGCGCATGGGACTTACGCTCATTATCGCCGGGGGGCTTGGCAACCTTATCGACCGCATTCGCCTTGGCTATGTGGTGGATTATCTTGATATCAGCCCGCTGTTTGTCTATCCCATCTTCAACTTTGCCGACTGCCTGGTGGTGGTGGGTGCGTTGGGGCTGGTTGCCTATTTGCTGCTTTTGGAGTGGCGACAAAAGAAGGAGAGTCGGCATGGCGACTGAACACCGCTTGATTGCCACCGAAGCCGACGCTGGGCTACGCCTTGACCGGTTTATCGCCCTTAGCGGCATTTTAAGCCGCAGTGCCGCCCAAAAGCTCATGGAGCAGGGCGGTGTTTTGCACAATGACCGGCCTCCCAACAAAAAGACCCCGGTACAGCAGGGGGATGTGGTCACTTTGCTCCTTCCCGAGCCGCTGCCCTCGGAGGTCCAGCCCGAATGCATCGATCTGGACATCCTCTATGAGGACGATGTGCTGCTGGTGGTCAACAAGCCCAAGGGTATGGTGGTGCACCCCGCCGCCGGACATCGGGAGGGCACATTGGTCAATGCCCTGCTTCACCACTGTGGCGACAGTCTGTCCGGCATTGGAGGGGTTATGAGGCCGGGCATCGTCCACCGCATCGACAAGGACACCAGCGGCCTGCTTCTTGTGGCCAAAACCGACCTTGCCCATCGGAGGCTTTCGGCCCAGCTTAAGGCCCACAGTATTTTGCGCCTCTACTATGCGGTGGTCTATGGCCACCCCAATCCCCCCGAGGGGCGCATCGACCTGCCAATCGGCCGTCATCCCAAGGAGCGCAAGCGCATGGCCGTGCTCTCCACAGGCGGACGGCGGGCGGTGACCACCTATGAGACCCTAGAGCCTTTGCGGGGATTTGCGCTTTTGCGCCTGCGGCTGGAGACCGGCCGCACCCACCAAATTCGTGTGCATATGAGCCATTTAGGCCACCCGCTGGTGGGCGACCCGCTCTATGGACCCAAAAAGATTATCGCCGAAACCAAGGGTCAGTGCCTGCATGCGGCTGCCCTCGGTTTTGTGCATCCTATAAGCGGCCAGCGCCTTTTTTTCGAGAGTCCGCTGCCCGACTATTTTACTGCTTTTGTGGAGAAAAAACGATGAGAGACAAACCCGCTACTTTACCCAAGCCCCACCGCTGCCATCTTTTTTGCGATGTGGACGGCACGCTGCTGATGTCCGCCAATCCTCCCACCGTCAACATCGAGGCCATTGCCCGTTTTATGGCGGCGGGTGGGCGCTTTTCGCTGGCCACCGGCCGCTCGCTGCGCAGCTCCAAAGCCATAGGCGAGCGGGTGGGCACCAATGCCCCCAGCATCGTGCTGGATGGGGCGGCCATCTACGACCTTTCCCGAGACATTTTGGTGGAATACACGCCGCTGCCCGAGAGTGCCCGGGAGCTTATGGCGCGCATTGTGGAGTCCTTTCCCCATGTGGGGGCCAGCGTGTCCACACTGCACGAGGGCTTTGAGGTCGGCGCCAAGCGGGATTATGTCCCCCCTCATCATCAGGACTACCGGGGGAGTATTTCTGCCATCCCCGGCGACTGGCTCAAGCTGGTGTTTGTTGTGCCCAGCCAGGAGATGGAAGATTTTTTGCGCTTTATCCGTCACAGCGACACCGAGGCCATGTCGGTGATGGCTTCGGGGGATATGTATGCCAGCGTGATGGCTTCAGGCTGCTCAAAGGGAGCCGCCATCCGCCGGCTGGGTGAGCTGGGCTATCTCGATTTGAGCCAGGTGGCGGCCATTGGCGACTACGACAACGACCTCGATATGCTTAAAACCGCCGCCTATGCCGCCTGCCCCTCCAACGCCATCGAGTCTGTTCGGGCGGTGTCTCACCATGTGCTGGGTCACGCCGAGACCGGGGCGGTGGCCCAGTTTATCGACCGGATGATGGCCGACTAGGCCGGCAGAGTGGAGGTGCCCCTCAGTGGCTCGGGACGACAAAATCCTAAAGGGACTTATGGCGGCAGCCGGATTGGTAACCGCCATGAGCATGGTGCTTATTTTTGCCGAGCGAGCGGGCTACAGCCCGCCTCGGTATCTGCCTGCCGCTGTAGGCAAGCTGGCCGCCGGGGAGCCGGAGATCCTCCCTCACTCCGAGGGGACGACGCCCGAGTGCCTGCCTACAACGACCTCCGATACCTCGTCTGACGCTACCCAAGGCAAACTCAACCTCAACACGGCCACCCTCGAGCAGCTTATGGAGCTGCCCGGCATCGGCCCGGTCATCGCCCAGAATATCCTCGACTACCGCCGGCAGGTGGGGAGGTTTACTTCGGTGGAGCAGCTTATCTATGTAGAGCGCATCGGCGAGAAAACTCTGGCCGAACTTCGGGATCTGCTCACGGTTTAACCAAAACAAATCAGGGTCGCCCAAGACGGGCGGCCCTGCTAGCATTAGTTACATGATAACGACATAGAACTAGGCTCATGCCAATGCAGTTCCCCGATAACAATGGATGGTCTATTAGTGTTTTTCGGAGCCGGTTTTGCCGTGGTTACGGCTCTTTTATCCCCATGCGCTCGGCTAGGGTGGAAAGAATATCGCCGATCACGGGCAGACGGGTGTTTTGCCGCTCGGCTCGCATAGGGGTGTTCTCGTTATAGGTCTGATTTAGGTGGTTGGAATAAAACCTGCCCAGCCGGGGGTTGGGGTTATAGGGTGTATAGGTTACCTGGTCCTTTTGGTCGCGTACATTGCGTATCATAAACACACCGCCTTATAGTTCCCTAATTCGCATGAGGTTTTGCTGCTCCATGGTATACAGCCGGTCGGCCAGCTCGTGTCCGCAACAGGCGCCGTCCGAGCTATCGTCTAGCAGTCGGCGCATCTTGCGCAGACCGGTGCGGTTGCCCTTTTCCACCATCTGGGCGATGCGCCGGGTGTCATTTTTGGCACCGGCCAGCCCCGCATAAAGATTGGCCTCTAACATGGCGCCGCTGAGAGGGCTTAGCATGGGGGGATTTTTGCCCGTCATGCCAAGATAGACCTCGGCCGTATTGGCCACGCGGGTATAGCCCTCCTTTTGGCGATGCAGCTCCTGAGAAAGACGGGGATCGCTGACGGCGGGCAGAACCCGTTCGGCAGCCATTTTGCCAAAAGCTGCACTCTGATAAACTTTACCGAGCATATGCTCGCTCTGTCTTAGGTTATCCATCTTCTGCACCTCCTTAGGTGTTAGCTTTTGCAGTGGCAAGCGGGTTATACCCATCTTGCCGCTGCATCCGGGTAGCATTTATAAAAAGATTTGGTGAAGGATGTTGACAACTTGGCATACCGAATGTATAATAACAAATGTCGCCAAAAATCGCGCAGGACCCTGCCCTTGCGTGGGAGCTGGCCCGGTAGTTCAGTTGGTTANNTTCGAGTCCCTTCCGGGTCGCCATATGCGGGTTTAGCTCATTTGGTAGAGCGCCACCTTGCCAAGGTGGAGGTGGCCGGTTCGAGCCCGGTAACCCGCTCCACACAAAATCCCTTTAGCCATGCGGCTAGAGGGTTTTTTCTTTTTTGAAAAAGCACACTACACCTCATGGGGTATATACCGAACAGGACACAAGCGACAGCAGTTCGCGAATTTGACATTTTGATAATATAGCAATATAATGCTATAAATATAAAATGGTGCAACCAGTCTTGTAATCTTTGATGGATCATAACAATATATTTAAAGAAGCAAAATGTGCAAATGATCAAGCGATACGAATGATGTGTATGCGGCTGGGTCTTTTTAAGACAGTGGACATAAGTCCATGGGACATTGCGTTAAGTAATGACCCATGGACTTTTTATATAAGGGGGCGGTTTTGTGGATAAAGACAACTATCAGAAAGTGCAAAAGGTTTTAGCTATCATCTTGTTGCTTAATTTGCTTGTGGCTACTTTAAAAATCATGATAGGCTCAGTGATAAAAAGTGCCAGTATGATGGCAGATGGACTCCATTCGCTTTCAGACGGATCTTCTAACATCATCGGATTGGTCGGCATATATTTTGCATCAAAGCCAAAAGATGAAAAACACCCTTATGGGCATAATAAATTCGAAACATTGGCAGGTTTAGTTATATCTGCAATGCTATTTTTTGCAGGCGGAAGGGTTATTGTCGGTGCATTTCAAAGGTTTAAAGCACCCATCATTCCCGAAACAACCATAGAAAGCCTTCTGGTGTTGGTATTTACGCTGCTGATTAACATTGCTGTTGCCGTTGCAGAGTACAAAAAGGGAAAAGAGCTCAACAGTCAAATTCTTATTTCAGACTCAATGCACACAAGGAGTGACATCTATATATCACTGGGTGTTTTAACAACACTTGTGGGCGTAAAACTTGGGCTTCCGCCTATCATTGACCCTATGGTATCTTTGATCATAGCGGGTTTTATTTTTCATGTGGGCTATGAGATTTTCCTGGAAAATAGCAATGTGCTCCTTGACAGTGCAGTGATTGATGCAAATGAGATCAGAGATGTTGTCATGCGTTTTGATGATGTTAAGAGTGCCCACAAAATCAGAAGCAGAGGCAGCATAAACGATCTGAATATTGATTTGCATATCGAAGTAAGTTCTATATTGGATGTTGAAAAAGCACATCACCTAGTCCATGAGATAGAAGATGCCATCAAAGCAAAGTTTAGTAGAGATTCACAGGTGATTATTCATATTGAGCCCTATAAAGAAGGGTTGGGCGAATAAGGAAAAGGGGCGATAGGCGCCCCATGGGTATGCAAATCGGTTTTACTATCTGTGCCCGATAACCCCTTGCCACTTGAATATACAAAGTTACCAAGACGCAGGCCACGGGCTTGCGTCTATCTGTATCGCTTGAGGTCGGTTTGAGCCGGACCGCAAATGAGCCGGCCGGTGTAGTCAAACCGGGAGCCGTGGCAGGGGCAGTCCCAGCTTTTTTCGTCGGGGTTCCACTCCAGCTGGCAGCCCAAATGGGTGCAGCGGGTGGACACAAGATAAACCCGCCCCCCCTCGTCCCGATAAGCGCCCAGCTTGTGGCCTTTCACCTGCACAATGCCGCCGTAACCGGGTGGCAGCGCATTCAGCCGGGATTTGGGCTGAAACAGCAGCTGACGACTCAGCCCGCCCGCCGACTGGCTAAGGTTGGTAAAAAAGCTATCGGCCGAGGCCTTGGGTGTAAAGCGAAGCGGAGAAAACACCGGCTCGAAGGGATTGTCCACACCGGTGATCAGGTCAGAGATTAGGTTGGCGGCCACCATGCTGCTGCTCATGCCCCATTTGCCAAAGCCGGTGGCCACATACCAGTTTGGGGTGGCAGCCGAAAAGCGCCCAATATATGGCAGACCGTCCAGGGTCATGCAGTCCTGAGCCGACCAGCGATACTGCTCGGCGCATCCGGGGTAATATCGTCTTGCCGCCCGGCGCAGCGGAGCATAACCCGACTGGGCCGTACGCCGTCCGGTGCGGTGTCCGCCGCCGCCCAACAGCAGACGATCGCCGTAGCTGCGCAGCGAAAGCCCGTCGCTGTCTATCCCGAGATACATGCCCGACAGCGTGGGCGCCTTATCAAGCGTAAGCACATAGCTGCGAGACTGGTGCATCCGGGCAAAATAAAATCCGGGGATGTTTCTAAAGGGAAAGTGAGCGGCTATAACCACCTGTTTTGCCCGCACGCTGCCCTGTGCCGTGTGCAGCCTGTCTCCCTCAATGCGCTGCACTCGGCTGTGCTCGTAGATCTCAAGATTTCGGGCCACCGCTCCTAAGAAGGACAGGGGGTGAAATTGGGCCTGGTCGGGGAAGCGCACGCCTCCGGCTACCGAAAAGGGCAGTTCGGTGGACGAGACAAACTCGGCCGGGATGCCGAGGGTTTGGGCTGCATGGGCTTCGGCCTCGAGGGCGGGCAGATCCCGAGGTGTTTGGGAGTAAATATAGGCCGGGCGGTTCTCTAAGGCGCAGTTGGCGTCTAAGTTTTCTGCAATGCGCCGGTAGTCGGCAATGGCGTGCATATGGGCGGCCGCATACTGCTGCGACAGTTCTTTGCCCATATTGGCCAGCATATCGGCGTAAATGAGCCCGTGCTGGGCGGTAATTTTTGCGGTGGTGCCCCGGGTTTGGCCGCTTCCAATGGTGGCGGCCTCCAGCACAACGGCATTGACCCCCCGCTGTCCCAAGCTAAAGGCGGTGAGAATACCGGCCATCCCGCCGCCTATGACGGCCACATCGGTGCTGATTTCACCTGCAAGCGTGGGAAAGTGGGGCAAAATGGTGGTGGCGCTCCATAGTGTTTGCATTGTTTTCACCGTCCTAAAATAGGCAGTTTTCGCTTTTAGCCTGTGCAAAATTCCAAGAGATAACCCCGGCCGAAGGCAAACTTTACAAAAACAAAAATGCCCGTCCCTATAGGGACGGGCATTGATACACACAAGTAAGGCAAAAGCCGCAGCAAAATCAAAGGGCCCATCCCCGGGGGGTGGGCCCCTCTATTAAGGCAGCAGATGAGATCCGGCGGTCTGGCTCACGCTCTCCCGGGCGGCCAGTTCCTCCTGATCGGCCAGATAGCTGAGGGCCAGTTCGGCCTCCAGCACCAGCTCCTTAGCGTAATAGGTCATATAAGTGATGCGCCCATTTTCAAACAGGCTGGCCACAAACTCCCGGGCGGCGCAGTATTTGTCCACCATGGTGAGCACCAGGCCCTCCCGGTACCGGGGGGGTCTTAGGGTGACCATCCACATATGTCGCAAAATGGCGTCCTCCTCAATGGCGTTGAGGTCGGGCACCAGCCGGCGGGCGTTTTCTAAAGCCAATTGGGGATGGCTGCGCAGCAGGCTGTAGGAGCTATGGTGAGGCTCATGGAAATAAAGGTCGTGGAGCAGGCCGGCCCGGGCCGCCGAGCGGCTGTCTAACCCCAAAGACTTGGCGATGCAAAAGCATATATAAGCTACATCCATGCTGTGGCGCAGGCGTGTGTAGCGAAAATGCTGAGGAACGCTATCGAGCGCACGGACCAGCTCGGCGTCGAGCAGCGGGCCAACCAGGCCCATAAACTCGGCGCGGCAGCCGGCGCGATAACGGCGAAAACGCGAAATATAACCCATAAACGGCATACACCTTCAATCGGATTGGTATAAAACGAATAAAATTACCATACCACCTGCCCCCTAAAATGTAAAGAACTTTTTCCAGAAATTGCAGAGGATAATGATGGTGGATGGGGACATTAGTCAGTCTATGCGCCGGCGGGTCGGCCGATACGGGCAAGGCAAGGGGTCAAAAACAAAAAAAGGCGGGACGGCTAATAAAACCGTCCCGCACCAAGTGACAAAAAGCCTTTATCCGCCTGTGGCCAGATTATAAAGCCGCCAGCCGCCCAACAGGTTGTGGCCCTCAAAGCCGTTGCCAGACAGTATGCGGCAGGCCGTATAGCTGCGTTGGCCGCTAAAGCAGTAAGCATATACCGGCTTTGTGGGGTCTAGCTCGTCAAGCCGGGCCCGCAGCTCGTCCACCGGGATGCAGATTGCCCCATCTATGGAGCCGCCTGCAAACTCCTCCTCGGTGCGCACATCGAGAATGGTAACGGCCTCCCGGTCAAGGCTGCCAGCCTCGTCCCAGAACCAGGGGCGCAACAGGCCGTTTTGAATGTTCTGGGCCACAAACCCGGCCATGTTCACCGGATCTTTAGCCGAGGAGTAGGGGGGCGCATAGCAGAGCTCCAGCTCACACAGGTCGTCTACGGTCAGCCCGGCTCGGATGGCGGTGGCCAGCACATCGCAGCGCTTATCGGCTCCGTCCCGACCCACCACCTGCGCACCCAGCACCCGCCCGGTATCGGGGGCGTAGAGCAGCTTGAGGCTCATAAACTTTGCGCCGGGGTAGTAGGTGGCGTGGGAGGCGGCATAGACATACACCCGCCCGTAATCCATGCCGAGGTTTTTAAGCATTTTTTCGTTGAGGCCGGTGGAGGCGGCCGTGAGGCTAAAGCACTTGATAATGGCCGAGCCCTGCGCCGGCGAAAAGCTGCTGGGGATGCCGGCTATGTTGTCGGCCACAACCCGGCCCTGTCGATTGGCCGGGCCGGCCAGCGCGATGCTGCCTTTTTGGTCGGTGTTAAGCAGCCGCACGGCCACTGCGTCGCCGGCGGCAAAGATGTAGGGGTCGCTGGTGCGCATATGCTCATCGGTGAGAATAAAGCCCCGTCCGTCGGTCTCAAGGCCGGCCTCCCGGGCAAGGCCGGTGGCTGGACGCACGCCAATGGCCAGCACGGCGATATCCACCTCCAGCTCGGTGCCGTCTCCCAGTGAGGCGATCAGTCCTCCTTCGGACTGGGCCAGGCCGCTAAGGCCGGTGTTCAGTCGCAAATCCACCCCTCGGCGGCGTATATGATTATGTAATTCTTGGGCCATGTCAAAGTCCAGCGGGGCAATAATCTGGTTTGCAAGCTCGGCCAGGGTCACCTGCATGCCCATCTCGGCAAAGTTTTCGGCCATCTCAACGCCGATATAGCCGCCCCCCACCACCAGCGCCCTTCCGCCGGGAGTTTTGCGGGCCCACTCCCGAATGGCCAGCGCATCGGGCACATCCTTGACGGTGAACACGCCGGGCAGGTCGGCTCCGGGCATGGGAGGAACAAAGGGAGCAGCCCCCGGCGACAGCAGCAGGTAGTCGTAGCCTTGGGTGTAGCGCTCTCCGGTGGCATGGTTTAAAACCTCCACGGTCTTTTTCTCCCGGTCTATGGCCACAACCTCGCTGTTTACTCGCACATCCACGGCAGTGCGGGCAAAAAAGCTCTCGGGGGTTTGCAGCAGCAGGTCCTCCCGCTCGGGGATGGCGCCTCCCACATAGTAGGGCAGCCCGCAGTTGGCGTAGGAAATATAGGGCCCCTTCTCAAACAGGGTGATCTCGGCTTGTTCGTTTAGGCGCCGAAGCCGTGCCGCTGCACTGGCACCGGCGGCCACCCCGCCGACGATGATCACTTTCATGGTTTTGCCTCCTTTATTGCCACAAATATGTAGATTTACCAAGTAGTATAGCATAACTTGCCCCCGGTTGCGAGGGGGTTTGCCAGTCACCGGGACTGTTGCCCCATCTGGCCGAGCTGTGGTATACTGGCATATCACAATGACCTACCGGAGGGCAATATGGCTGATTTTGACGCGGCAAAGCTCATCATTCTCTGTTTGGTTATCGCAGTAGCACAATTTGTAGACGCCATTGCGGGGGGCGGCGGCACCGTGTCGGCCCCGGCTTATTTGGCGCTGGGGTTTCCACCCCATATCACCCTGGGCACCAGCAAGTGCTCTAGCACCATCGCCTCGGCGGTTACGGTACTGCGCTTTGGCAGACGGGGCCTGTTCGAGCCCAGACTGGCTCTTTTTGGCTCGGCGGCCGGGTTTATAGGCTCCACCATCGGCGCCCGCATTGCCCTGGGCATAAGCCCCCGGGTGCTGCAAATCATTATGATTACGCTGCTGCCCCTTATCGCCTTCTATCTGCTCACCCGCAAGCAGACTGTCCCCGACGCCGAGCGTGTGAGCATGAGCCGCCTTAGCCGCCCGGCCCTTATAAAGGGGATGGTGTTGGCCTTTGGGGTGGGTATCTACGAGGGTTTGTTAGGCCCCGGAACAGGCACCTTTTTGCTGCTTCTCTTTACCGGGGTGCTGGGGCTTGATGTGCTCACCGCATCGGGAACGGCCAAAATGGTCAACTACGCCGGCACCGTGGCAGCCTTTATCAGCTTTCTGGCCCATGGGCAGGTGCTGCTGATTTACGCCATTCCCACAGCCATCTGCGGAATGATTGGTGGCTACCTCGGTTCGGGGATGGCCCTTAAAAATGGCGAGCGCATCGTCCGTCCCATGATGCTGGTGGTTGTGGGGCTACTGTTTGCCAAGATTACATACGATTTTTTCATGGGGGCATAGGCGGGACTGACAAGGCTAAAAACTTTGCACTTAGTGTAAAGAAAAACACTTGACAGCCCCGCTTAAAATGCTATACTATGTTTATCACTAAAGGACAATGAGGTGAGAGGTTTTGGCCAAGGATATGTCCATCGCCATGCTTTATGACTTTTACGGCGATATGCTTACCGAAAAGCAGCAAGAGATGATTGAGCTTTACTATAACGAGGACCTCTCGCTGGCCGAAATAGCCTCCCACAGTGGCATATCCCGCCAGGGCGTGCGAGATGCTATTAAGCGGGGGGAATACCAACTGGCCCAGTTTGAGGACTGCTTGGGTCTGGTGGCGCGTTTTGGACGCATGGGCCAGGTGCTGCGCGAGATTGCTCGCCAGGCCGACCTCATCGAGGCCCACAACGACCGCTATGTCTATTCCCGGGAAATATCTCGGGCGGCAGACCGGATTCGGGAGCTGTCTAATAAGTTGATAGAAGATCACGAACGGGGGGCGGACATTTAAGTGGCATTTGACTCTCTAACCGAACGGCTGTCCGCAACCTTTAAAAAGCTGCGCCAAAAAGGCCGGCTTAAGGAGAGCGATGTGCGAGACGCCATGCGCGAAGTGCGCCTGGCTTTGCTCGAGGCCGATGTAAACTATAAGGTGGCCAAGGATTTGGTGGCCGCCATCACCGAAAAGGCCGTGGGAGGCACCGTGCTCGAAAGTCTGACCCCGGCTCAGCAGGTTATCAAAATCGTGCACGACGAGATGACTGCCTTTATGGGCAGCGCCAATGTGCGCATCAATCTGACCTCGCGGCCGCCTACCGTTATCATGATGTGCGGCCTTCAGGGCGCCGGTAAGACTACCCACGCGGGCAAGTTGGCTCGCTTTTTTAAGGAGCAGGGCAAACGCCCACTGCTGGTGGCTTGCGATATCTATCGGCCCGCCGCCATCGAACAGCTCGAGGTGGTGGGCAAATCGGTAGGGGTGCCGGTGTTCACCATGGGGCAGGAAAACCCCCTGCTCATCGCCCAAAAAGCCTTGGCCCGTGCCAAGGACTACGGCGACGATATTGTGATTTTGGACACGGCCGGCCGCCTGCATATTGACCAGACCCTTATGGATGAGCTGGGCCAAATTAAAAGCGCCATCCGGCCCCACGAGATTTTGCTGGTGGTAGACGCCATGACCGGTCAGGACGCCGTCACCGTGGCCCAAAGCTTTGATGAGCAACTGGGTATCGACGGGGTTATCCTCACCAAGCTCGACGGCGATACCCGGGGCGGAGCGGCCCTCTCGGTTCGGGCGGTCACCGGCAAGCCCATCAAGTTTGCGGGCACCGGCGAAAAGATGAGCGACCTCGAGCCCTTCCACCCCGACCGCATGGCCTCGCGCATTCTCGGCATGGGGGATATGATGACCCTTATCGAGAAGGCTCAAACCCAGGTGGATCTTAAAGAGGCCGAAAAAATGCAGCAAAAGCTGCAAAAAAACAGCTTTGATATGAACGACCTGCTCGAGCAAATGAAGCAGATTCAGTCCATGGGACCCTTAGGGCAGGTGCTGGGTATGCTGCCCGGCGTAAAAATAAAGGACGAGGATGCCGAGCAGGGCGAGCGAGAGCTGCGACGGGTCGAGGCCATCATCCAGTCCATGACCAAGCAGGAGCGCGCCAAGCCCGCCATCATCAATCCTTCCCGCAAACGCCGCATTGCCGCCGGCAGCGGCACGCAGGTAGAGGATGTAAACCGAGTCCTGCGCCAGTTTAACCAGATTCAGAAGATGATGAAGCAGATGATGGGCCCCCAGAAAAAGGGCAAAAGAGGCCGGGGCAAGCTGCCCTTTGGCCTTGGCGACATCCCGCCCGGATTTATAAAGTAGCGTTCTTACGGCCCTTTGGCCTGAGATATATCCTATTTCCAAGGAGGTGACAGTAATGGCTGTTAAAATAAGACTGCGCCGCATGGGCGCCAAAAAAGCACCCTTTTACCGCGTTGTGGTGGCCGATTCCCGCGCCCCGCGTGACGGCAGCTTCATCGAGGAAATCGGCATCTACGACCCCACCAAGGAGCCCTCGGTCTTCCAGGTCGACGCCGAAAAGGTGAAGAAGTGGATGTCCCATGGCGCACAGCCCACCGATACGGTGCGCAACCTGCTTAAGCAGACCGGTGTGCTCTAAGCTATTGCCGGTTTTATCGCTTTGCGGGACACAGGAGCATATGCCCCGCGGCTAGGGAGAAGGTTATAAAATGGAAGAACTTATTATCGCGATTTCTCGCGGACTTGTTGAAGATAAGGACGCGGTCAGCGTGACCACCGACCCGCCCCTGGAGGATGGCACCGTGGTGTATCACCTTCATGTGGCCCCCGACGATATGGGCCGGGTTATCGGTAAGCAGGGCCGGATTGCCAAAGCCATCCGCACCATTGTTCGCTCGGCAGCCGCCCGCAGCAACCTGAAAACCGCCGTCGAAATAGACTAGTTCGAATTTTATTAAACCACATTGGGTGGGGAAAGCTGTGGTTATGGCTTTCCCCTTGGTTTATGTAAGCCAAAATGTCCGCTTAAGGGAGGAAGTAACGCTGAAACAGTTTTTAGAGTGCGGAAAAATTGTGGGCACCCATGGTGTAAAGGGGGAGCTTCGGGTCTATCCCATGGCCGATTCTCCCGATTTTCTCACCGGCTTTACAACGCTCTGGTTAGACGGCGGACGCACCCCGGTCAAGGTGCTGTCGGCCCGGGTGCAAAAGGGTGTGGCTGTGCTGCGCCTAGAGGGCGTCGACACCATGGAGGCCGCCCAGGCTCTGCGGGGTCGGCTGCTCTATGTCAACCGAGACGCAGTGGACATGGCCCCCGGCGAATATTTTGTGCAGGATTTGTTAGGCCTAAAGGTGATTAATGCCGACAACGGGCAGCTTTACGGCGAGCTCAGCGAGGTGTCGCCCACCGGGGCCAACGATGTTTACCACATCACCTTTGCCGATGGCAGTATCAAGTTGATACCGGCCATAGCACAGGTGGTACAGTCGGTGGATTTGGACGAGGGCGTTATGCGCATTCGTCCGTTAGCGGGGTTGTTTGACGATGAGGATTGATATTTGTACCCTTTTTCCCGATATGTGCGAGGCGGTGCTCGATGAGAGCATCACCGGCCGGGCCAAACGGGCCGGTCACATCGACATCCGCTACCACCACATCCGCTACTACTCGGAGGACAAGCACCGCCGCACCGACGACTCGCCCTATGGCGGGGGCAGCGGCATGGTCATGCAGGCCGAGCCTTTGGCCGCCTGTCTCGACGCCGTTTTGGCCACCTTTGATACGCGGCCCCGGGTGATCTATTTGTCTCCCCAAGGGCAGGTGCTCACTCAGAAAAAGGTGGTAGCTCTCTCCAAGCTCTCGGGTATAATTTTGGTCTGCGGCCACTACGAAGGGGTGGATCAGCGCTTTTTGGATACTTATATCGACGAGGAGCTGTCCATCGGCGACTATGTGCTCACCGGCGGCGAGATTGCGGCCATGGTGGTCACCGATGCGGTGGCCCGCCTCTGTGACGGCGTGCTGCGCGACACCTCCTCCTACACCGAGGAGAGCCACTACAACGGTCTGTTGGAGCACCCTCACTACACCCGCCCGGCCATTTGGCGGGGCATGGCGGTGCCCGAGGTGCTGCTAAACGGCCACCACGCCCACATTGAAGCCTGGCGGCGGCAAAAGTCACTGGAGAACACCTACTATAAGCGCCCAGACCTGCTTGAAAACGCCCCCCTTACCGAGGCCGACCATCAGTATCTGGCCGAGCTGCGCAGCAAAGATGGCAAAGAATCCCAAGCCTTAGGCTATGCTGAACAAGATTTATCCACTTGATTGGCCATAATCACATATAAAATTTGTGTATCGTCATAATATTTTTAACATGAATGCCATTTATTTGTGCATTTCGTAAGTTGACGAAAACATTTTATCTGCTACAATTATGGTAGGTTGTACCCAAGATAAAGATGATTGAGTGTGCGCCAATTAAGGAGAGTTGTCTATGTACATGAAAGATGTTATCGTCCAGAACCAAATCGGCCTGCACGCCCGTCCGGCCACCTTCTTTATTCAAAAGGCCAACGAGTTTAAATCCTCCATCTGGGTCGAGCGGGAGGAGCGCCGAGTCAATGCTAAGAGCCTTCTTGGCGTGCTCTCCTTAGGCATAGTGGGGGGCGCCAGCATTCGCATTATCGCCGATGGAACCGACGAGCAGGCGGCTGTAGCGGCGCTGGTTAAGCTTATCGAGTCGGGCTTTGTTGAGTAAACCGTCCAGATCGTGTATAATAGGAGCGTGCCCGCCGAGGCGCGCTCCTATTTTCTGTTGTGGGCGGCCTTACACCATTTACTTTGAGGACAGTTTATGAACGAAAAGCACATTGCCGCGCTGCGCCAAAAGGCCCTCTCGCTGCCCCTGGACCCCGGGGTTTACCTCATGCGGGACAAGCAGCGGGGCATTCTTTATATTGGCAAGGCAAAAAGTTTAAAAAACCGGGTGACCAGCTACTTTAGGGCGGTGGACAGCCACAGCCCCAAAACCTACAAAATGGTCAGTCAGGTGGAGGATTTTGACTATATCGTCACCGGCAGCGAGTTCGAGGCGCTGGTGCTCGAATGTAGCCTCATCAAGCAGCACACCCCTAAGTATAACATTCTGCTAAAGGACGACAAAGGCTACAGTTATGTGCGCATCTCGCCGCCGCCCTACTCCACCATCACCGAGGCCAAGCAAAAGGTGGACGACGGAGCCCGCTATATCGGGCCCTACACCTCCTCTTTTGTGGTGAAGCAGACGGTAGACGAGGCCAACAAAGCCTTTATGCTGCCCACCTGTAACCGCAAATTCCCCCGGGACATCGGCAAGGGGCGGCCCTGCCTCAACTACCATCTTAAGCTTTGCAGCGGTGTCTGCCGAGGCACCATCAGCCCCGAGGAGTACGACGAGGCTCTAACTCAGGCTGTCGCCTTCATCGAAGGGGGTGACCGGGATATCCTCGACTTGCTCCGCCAGCGCATGGAGGCTGCCGCCGAGGAGCTGGCCTTTGAAAAGGCCGCCCGCTACCGTGACCGTATGCGGGCCATCGAGCGCATTGGCGAGCGTCAGCGGGTGGTTTTTTCCCGGATCGACAGCCTCGATGTCATTGCCTTTGTGCAGGGCCAGTCGGAGACGGCAGTGGTGCTGCTGCGCTTTAGAAACCGCCGCATGACCGACAAGGAGACCTTTCTCATTGGCGCCACCGACTCGATTCCTGCGGCCAGAGGGGAGTTTATCTCCCGCTACTACCACAGCCAGACTGACCTGCCTAAAACCATCTTCCTCGATGGCGAGGCCGATGACCTTGCCCTTATTCAGCAGATGCTCGACCAGAAGGCCGGCCGCCGGGTGCGGCTGCACCAGCCCCAACGGGGCGAGGGAGCAAGGCTTGTGGAGATGGCCCGACTTAACGCGGCCGAGGAGCTGGCTCGCAGCACCGGGCGCACCAGCCGAGAGATGAGTATGCTCGACGAGCTGACCCACCTCACCGGGATGGACAGTCCCCCCGGCATTATTGAAGCCTACGATATCTCCAACATCGGCGAAGAGATTATTGTGGGCAGCATGGTGGTCTTTAAGGACGCTCGGGCCGAACGGCGGGACTACAAGCGCTTTCAGATAAAAGACAGCGCAGGTGTGGACGACTACGCCGCCTTAAAGCAGGTGCTCAGCCGCCGGTTTAACCGCTACCTCACCGAACAGGAGAGCGGCGAGGGCTTTGGCCGCCTGCCCGATCTGCTGCTGGTAGACGGCGGCAGGGGTCATCTCTCGGTGGCCTTAGAGGTGCTCGACCACTTTGGTCTGAGCATCCCGGTGTTTGGCATGGTCAAGGACGATCGCCACCGCACCCGTGCACTGGTGGGCCCACAGGGCGAGTTGGCCCTCAACATGAATCGGGGGGCCTTTAGCTTAGTGTCTGCCATTCAGAATGAGGCCCACCGCTTTGCCCACGACTATGCCCGGAAAAAGCACAAGCTAAGCAGTTTTGAGCTGGCCTTGCAGGGGGTGCCCGGGATAGGCGAAAAGCGCGCGAAGGCGCTTTTTAGCCACTTTAAAACCCAAAAAGCCATGGCGAATGCCACGGTAGATCAGCTGGCGGCGGTGCCCGGAATGACCCGGCCGGTGGCCCAGCGGGTGTGGGATTACTTTAATGGAAGCTGAGCTCGAGCAGTTGACAAAGCGTGGAAAAACGGGGATAATATGAGCCTGATGATTTTATACAGCAAGGTGGAATGACCATGCGTGTGGTGACCGGATCGGCCAGAGGCATTCCTCTGGAAGCACCGCCCGGTATGGCAGTGCGCCCCACCTCCGACCGAGCCAAGGAGGGCATTTTTAGTGCCATCCAGTTTGAGGTAGAGGGGGCGCGGGTGCTCGATTTGTTTTGCGGCTCGGGACAGCTGGGCATCGAGGCCCTGTCGCGGGGGGCGCATTGGGCTGTCTTTGTGGATGCCGCTGCCGCCTCGGCCGAGATCACCCGCCGCAATCTTGCCGCAACCGGACTTGGCGACCGAGCCCGGGTGTTCACACAGGATGCTGCCGCCTATTTAAACGGCTGTCGTGAGCAGTTCGACATCGCCTTCATGGACCCGCCCTATCATGCCGGCGAACTGGGCAATCGGCTCATAGAACAGCTGGTGCCCCTCATGTCGCCGGGGGGTGTCATCTTCTACGAGACGGCCCGAAACGCCCATGTGCCTGAAAAGGTCGGAAGCTTTACACTTAAGCGGCGCTACCACTATGGCAAGTCCAGCGTGGCCGCCTATCGCAGCGAGGAGGAAGTGCGTTGAGAATAGCCGTCTGTCCCGGCAGCTTTGACCCCATCACCCACGGGCATTTGGATATTGTGCGGCGGGCGGCTTTGCTGTTCGACGAGGTGGTGGTGCTGGTGGTCACCAATCCCGACAAGCGCTGCGCCTTTACAGTAGACGAGCGGGTGGATATGATTCGCGCCAGTCTGGGCGATCTGCCCAACGCCCGGGTGGACGCCTACGAGGGCCTGCTCACCGACTATGTGCGGCGGGTGGGAGCGCAGGCTATCGTCAAGGGGCTGCGCGCCATGTCTGATTTTGAGTATGAATTCCAGATGGCGCTGGCCAACAAGCAGCTTTTGCCCGAGGCCGAGACCATCTTTCTTATGACCCGGCTGGACAACCTCTATTTAAGCTCCAGTATGGTGCGACAGCTTGCTCAGTTTGGGGGCGACATTTCTAAATTTGTACCAGAAGTGCTCATCGAACGCATTATGACACGGCTGGGCCCGCCTGCCGATGCCGATAACCAAGTGGGGTGAAAAGATGAACATTGAAGAAATTTTAGACATGTTAGACGAGATGCTAGACAAGAGCTGGAGCTTCCCTCTCTCGGGCGGGCGCAGTTTGATTGACGATGAAAAAATTCGTTCCCTGCTCGACGATATTCGCATCAACCTGCCCGGCGAGATCAAGCAAGCCAAGGCCATTGTGGCTGACCGGGCCGATATTTTGGCCGTAGCCAAGCGCGAGGCCGATACCATTGTCAAACGGGCCGAGGACCGTGCCCGGGCGCTGGTGGCACAGGAGGAGATTGTGCGTCAGGCCCAGCAAAAGGCCGCCCAAATTTTGGCTCAGGCCCAGCAAAAGAGCAAGGAGCTTAAAAACGCCTCACAGGAGTTTTCGGAAGATGTGCTGCGCTGCACCGAGGAGACCCTCACCAAACAGCTCAGCGAGGTGCGGGCTGCCCGGCAAGCTCTGCGCTCCAGCAAGTAACCCTTGCACCTCCCAAATGGGAGGTGCTTTTTTATGCAGAATTATCCATATAATATGCCTGATTAAGGCCCCTCGGCTACAAGTTTACCCTAACAATAATTCGGGCATAATAAGCCTGCGCAATAAAAAGCATGTGGCTTTATTTTAATTGTGTGTAGGTAAGGAGTGATACAGATGCTCGATAGAACAGCGCTTTTGCTGGT
>DBQC01000023.1 GCA_002305075.1 Ruminococcaceae bacterium UBA1404
CTTTCTGCATAATTGTTCGCATTATATATTATGGATTATGGCAGAAAAGGTGATTGATTTATTTTGCAGGCAGGCAGGCTTTTCTGTATGCCTTAACCGACAGCAATATACCTCCTGCCATTATAATAAGGCTGTTTAGTATAAACCGCACGACCTGCGATGCCTTGTCTAAGTCAGTAAAAAGCATATGGCTTAACAGAAAGGGATTAAAGCCGATGTTTATCATAAAGCCTGCTCCAAGCAGCAATATAGCCAGAGGCAATACGAATGATCCGACCGAAAAGATGATTGCCATGGACGGATCCTCCGAATATATGGAGATTGAAACCATTATGCACATTAGGGCAAGTACAAATATAAATTTTAGAATATATCCCAGCAGGATAAACTCCCCTATGCTTAATGAGAATGGCAGCGAGCTATAAAACTCCAGGCTCTGGATCGGAGCAGACATCCCCCTTGTTCCGAAGTTATGCAGCACATTAAGCAGGAACGGAATGTTATTGGCAGTATAAAGCACAAGCGTGATAAGCGTCCCTATGATAATTCTGTATGCATAAGTCTTGCTTCTGCCCCTTTTTGTGGACTTAAGCAGCTTATCCATACCTAAGCTGTTATCCTTAGCATAAACAGCCGCAAAGCATGCGGTCATGGAAGCAAGGAATATAAGCTGATCGGTAATAAGCTCCTTATCTCCGTCCGTCCCGATAAGCATCCTGTATCCCGTATCGTACACAAGCCAGGGCTTTGCTCCCCCGGGGAGGGTTATACTTTCAATCTCGTATACCCTTCTTTTAATTACGGAAAGCACTTCCGCTTTCTCCAATTCCTTATTGATATTACTTACGAAAGCTTCATATACTGTAGGGTTGATGCTTCCCTCCTCCAGCATGACACGATATACCTCAGCCTGCTTGCGCAAGCCATCAAAATACCGATCCTGCTCTTCAATATTTGAAATTGTACCGCTGCTTATCTCCCCTTCCATCTCATATAAATAAGACCTGTATATTTCGTCATTATGTATATACGGCTTTCTATACGTAATATAACCATGTAAGGCAATTATTACATTAATAATCAAAATCCAGATGACCTTGTTCATTAGCATCAGCTTTCTTGCTTCATAGGAAAGTAATCGTCGTGTTGTATTACGCGGGCGTATAATTTTACTTAATGCCTTTTTAGCCGTCATATAAAGCCTGCCAGAATCAAAGGCCTGCAACCTTTGCCTGTTATGTACAATAAAGGAAGCAACGGCTGGTACAAGGATTACCAGGAAAATAACTACTGCAGCGCATGTCGTGACAAGAACAGGCTTTCCAAGGAAATTCACATCCAGATAACTCTTATAAAGGTCATTGGTTCTTAACAAGCCTGCCGGATTCATATACTTGAATAATGCAATGTATGAGTTTTTTGGTATTCCTGTATAACAGGATACTGACCATGCTGCAATAATGCTTATTGAACCGAATACAAATATGACGCCCCTTGCCAGTGTACACAAAAGCATAATAACTGCCGCAATCATTATATAAGTACATATCTTAGTAACGGCGTATATAAGCAAATATACGCCTATCGATACCTTCAGGGTGCATCCGGTAAAACCCTCAAGAGACTGGACGGGATGTGACAGGTTTACGCGCCCGTAAATGGCTGTTCCGGCAAAATAATTGCTGCCGTAGAGCAATAAGAATATCCCTGTGCATAATGTAATGCATACCAGAAACTTGACGGGAAGTATCTTCCACCTTCCGTATTTGGTGGTCCTGATAAAATTATGTATACCCTTCGCCTTTTCCTCCAGAAGAAGAACCGACCATATAAAAAGCATAAGCAAAACTGCAAATACATCTGTAAACATCCTGTTTGTCGCAAACAATACCGGCTGTGAATTGGTCAAAACCGGTTTTACCGACTTAAGGTGCCTGTAATGCGTTGGCATCTTTATCATGGACCGGTAGGTAAAGCTATCCTCATCATTAAATATTGATATGGCTGTGAGCTGTTTTATTGATGCCTCAATATTCTCAAGGTATGTCCCATAACCCAGGGCTGCCTCCACCTGCTTCTTAGCGTTGGTATATACATTATGTGCAAGAAAGGAAGAGTGAATATCCATCCGGCTCAGCCTGTCATTAATCAAATCGCAAGCTTCCTCAAGGGACAGACCCTTCTCACTGATTTCCCGATACAATTCCCTGTTAATCCTCGCATCAACTGTCTCGGTGCGGGAGAATCTAAAGCACAGGGCTATATTAAGAAGCAGAAGTCCAAGTATAATCATGATAAAATAACGATGGAACAATACCTTCTTAATCTCGAATATGTATAATCTCATGCTTCGCCTCCCTCCCCTGCGGCAGAAGGCGAATAAGTGTCAAAGACATGCAGGTACAAATCCTCCAATGTCGGCTTTACCTCCCGGCAGGCTTCGAAGGCTGGAGGTACTTCGCTTATAATCCTTGTAACAACTGAATCCCGGTCCTTGTTGATTGAGCATACCTTATAAGCTGACATTAAGCCATGCATATCCTCCTCAGGTGTGCGAATCTCATATACCTTACCCTCCATAGCTTTAACCAGCTCCTCCTGCAGTGCCTTGGCAAGCAGGCGGCCTTCCTTTAAAAGAAGTATTTCCTTAGATATGAATTCAATATCAGGAACAACATGGGTTGCTATTATAACAATTTTTTTAAATGCTATCTCGGATATCAGATTCCTTATGCGAATCCTTTCCTTAGGATCAAGTCCTGCAGTCGGCTCATCCATAATCAATACGTCGGGATCGTTAATAATTGCCTGAGCTATCAGAACTCTCTGTTTCATTCCTCCGGAGAAGCCTCCGAGGCGGAGATCCGCTTCCTTCGATAAATTCACTCTGTCCAGGGCTTCTTCAATTCTCTTTTTGGCTGCCTTCCTGTTCATTCCCTTCAAGGCTGCCATATAACCGAGAAATTCCCTTGCAGTAAACTGAGTGTACAGTGCCTGCTGCTGAGGCATATATCCCAGCCTCTCCCTGAAGGCTTCTCCCATCTCATGCACATTGG
Organism: Ruminococcaceae bacterium UBA1404; assembly: GCA_002305075.1. Classification (GTDB taxonomy): domain Bacteria; phylum Bacillota; class Clostridia; order Oscillospirales; family Ruminococcaceae; genus UBA1404. The sequence goes on from DBQC01000023.1 coordinate 3,057, forward strand.
CACCGTTAAACAAGACCTCTCCCTTCGTTGGCAGTATATTATCAACAATCAGGTTCATCATGGTGGTCTTACCGGCACCGTTAGGCCCAAGAAGCCCGTATATCCCCTCGCATAAGGTACAGGATACATCATCAAGCGCCTTGATGCTTCTATAATATTTACTTAGATTTTTAAGCTCAAGTTCCATAATTAATTCCCCTCAACATATATAATACCGGTTTTTCCGTTTATATAGCCCTCCCTGGATATTCGCCCAAGCCGAAAGAGACGGGCATCGCTCTCATCATTATGCCTTATGATATATTCATCTCCATATTCGGCAAGTACTTTTATGCGGCCCTGACTCCCGGTAAGATCTTTTATCTCGGCAACTTCACCGGTGGACAGATCCATACAATATTCGGGACAGGAGTCCTTAATATATTCAAGCATATCAACACCCATTGAACCCTTGACATACCCGGATGAGGACTGGACAAACAGCTTATTTCCTATAATATAAGTGTCATATCCGATACAGTCATACACCTTTTTCTCTTCTCCCGAAGATAGTTCAAATTCTGTTAGTACATATCCATCGGATCCCGTCGGCTTATTATAGTAACATTTGCCATCATGCACCAGAAGTGGCTCGGGTAAATTTAGCTCCCTGACCTCCCCATTTTCCGGGTTGAGGCATATTATGCTTTCCCTCGCCAATTCCATCTGAGCAGCAGCAAATTCTCGTATCAACTCCTCGTACCCGGAGCTGTCCTGCCGGGAAAATTCATAAATATCCATATCTTCCTCACCAGTCTTCTCCCTGAAAAATTGTTCCATATTAATTCTTTTCTGATATGATAAAGTCTTAATTATTATATTGTTCCTGCTATAACCAAGGACTGATGCCGTATAATCCCAGCCCTCTCCTATAACAAACTCTCTGGTATTGCCGTTTTCGATATCAATCTCATATAAAACCGCCTTATCAAAATCTGTTGAGGTATGAATGCCCGTTTCAAGGTCATAATCCTTTCCTTCAATTAATCCAATGATATACAAATACTTGACGTCTAAATATTCCGAAATGCTTGTTATGTAATCTCCCTTTATTTCTGCAACTCTTTCCGTATTCCTTCCTCCTGTATCCGACCTCATTAACACGGTGACAATATAAGTCATTCCATCACTATCAGTCTTAAACTCCGTAACCGTATAATACAGCTTATTTCCATAAAGAAATATCGCCGAAGCTCTAGTCGATACGGCAAAGCAGTCCTCCGTATTATGACTGCAGCCGGCTTCACTGCAATAGACTGCTTTTTTCCCCGATTCAAAGTCATACCAATAGGTCAAAAAAGGATAATTTCCTGAATTAAATTCTTTGTAAAAGAAGCCTTTTTCCTCAAGAGTGAAAGAAGGATTTATCTCTTTTATAAAATCCTTCTCAATATTTCTTTTTTCCTGCATACATCCGGAACATAAGCAGGCTATTACGGGTAATCCCGTCAAGCATATTAATAATTGTCTGAATATGGCCAATCCATGCCTCTTTGCTTTCTTCATAACATTTTACACCTCTCATGTAATATAAAACCTATTGATAGCCATTAGCCCATACCAATAACTTTTTATGCTTACTCATTTGTATATCAAATGTGCATTATTGACCCCTTGCATTTAGTTGCCTATTAACCTCATTTATGATATCCTCAACACCTGCTTTGTATAACTCATCCTTAAGCTTTTCTATAAAAGTGCTAAAATCCTTTTCCTCTCCCTTTAACAAGTTTGGCAGATATAAGTTAAGAACATGATTTGAACTACTTATCTGCTTACTTAGGCTGCTTAAATCATACATATAGGGAGAATACTTGGATTCCTGCGCCTCATTCATGATGGAGTAATAAAGACTCTCTTTATCTGGTAATTCATAATCAAGAGGATATGATAAATAATCATTACCAATTAATATCTTAGCAAATAAATCGTAATGATTTACCTGTCCATCTACCAATTCATAATGAAGACCTTTAATTCCATAGAAGAATAGATTGGTAAGAACCTTGTCTGTATATACTTTAGTCAGAAAATCCAAAGCATAATCTGGATACCTGGATGATATAGGAATACAATTTGCAAAGGATAAACTTCCTGCATAATAATTATAATCATCTAGAATAATTTCCGTCACATCATCTCTGCTAGCAATCTTTCCATCTGATGTCTTTATTCTTCCCTGCAAAAATTGATTGGTTGGTAAACCTGCATCAAAGCACAAATACATGAAAAATTTATCTAAATTATGTGTTGATGCAATGTCTGGATTTATGAATCCTTCTTTTACACATGCATATATATCGTCTATAAAATCCAGGTAAGTAGGATTATCTAAAAGAAGATGGGCTTTTCCCCCTTCCTGATTAATCACAACAGCACTGCTGATATTATATAGACCAGATATACCATAATCTATATCAGTAGAAATTACAGTAAAGCTATCCCTTCCTTTTTCACCTTCGTAAACCATACGGAGTATATCCCATAATTCTTCAAGAGGCTTATTCAAATCTTCCTCGGTTAATGAATATTTATCCATAAGCTTCTTATTAACAAAATAACAGGGTGGAGCCTGAATAGCTGTATACCCATTAACCCCATAAATAAAACCGTTTCGCTTCAAAGCATTCCAATTGCTTTTTGGTAGAGATGTATATAATTTTTCACCTTTCGGGGTTCTTAAGTAATCATCTAAAGGCAGTAGCAATCCCTTCTGGACCATATTATAGTATTTAAAATTTATGAATCCAGAATAAATAATATCAGCATGTTTGCCGCCTTCCATATAAGCCTCGACATCAGTACATTGCTCCATCCATATAACATAATCGGAGCCTTGCTTGATAAGATAATCATTTATCGCATCAATTACTTCATCCTTTAGAACAAATACATCATTTATATAAATTCATAAAGGCGCAATATCACTGGGGTTGCTTTATATCCCTGTCGGCTTGTATACCATCACGCGTGATAATGACATACACTTTAACCAGTTATGCAAGGATACGGGTGAAAGAGTGAAATACAAGAAATATTGTCCGAGCTGCAACAAGGAGGTTAAGGCCGAAGAAATTATCAAGGGCTATGAATATGAGAACGGAAAATATGTGGTAATGACCTCTGAGGAGTTGGAGAATATTAAGACTAAGAAGGACAAGACAATTCATATACTTCAATTTGCAGAGCTTACCGAGATAGACCAGATATATTACGAGAAGAATTATTATGTGATCCCTGAAGCCGGCGCCGAAAAGGCATATGAGCTGCTGCGCACTGCCATGCTTTCGGAGAAGAAAACAGCTCTTGCCAAAACCGTCATCGGTACCAGGGAAAACCTTATTGTCCTTTATCCGGTTGAAAAGATAATTATAGCTAAAACACTTTTTTATCAGGACGAGATAATGCCCCTTCCCAAGCAAATGCCGCCGGTAGAATTAAGCGATGCTGAAATTGCCATGGCAAAAACACTTATAAATTCCCTTACAAAGCCCTTCGATGCTTCAGCCTACAAGGATGAATATCAGGAGCGTTTAAGGGACGCCATAATGAAGAAGATACGCGGAGAAGACATCGTTGCGGTCGACACCTCCGTTCAGGCAAGCGTAATCGACCTTATGGAGGCCCTCCAGCGTACCCTTGCTATGTCGCAAAATCAAAAGCTGGGTGGTATGGCATGACGGATATATTTGATGAAAAGAATATTAAGCCGATGCTTATATCGGAAATGACTGAGCCCTTCAATGATCCGGAATGGATATATGAGCTGAAGCTGGACGGAATACGCTGCATAGCATACCTGGACAATGAGACGGAGTTGAGAAATAAAAGGAATCTTCGCCTGCTCCCTAAGGTTCCCGAGCTGTCAGGCCTGCATCAATATGTCGCCAGGCGCTGTATTTTAGACGGAGAGCTTGTAATACTGAGGAACGGGGTCCCTGATTTTTATGAGCTTCAAAGGAGGGCTCTTACCTCCAATTACTTTAAATTAAAGCTTTCTTCCGAGCAATATCCCGCATGCTATGTTGCTTTTGACATATTGTATTGCAGTGACGGGGAGCTTACACAGCTTCCCCTCATTGAACGCAAGGCAATACTTAGTGATACGGTCAGCGAGTCAAAGCTGCTTGCAATAAGCCGCTATATTCCTGAAAAGGGAGCGGAGCTGTTTAATGCGGCTAAGGAGCAAAGGCTTGAGGGAGTCATAGCCAAGAAGATGAACAGCAGATACTACTTTGACAGGCGCACAAAGGACTGGATAAAGTTCAAGTTTCTTGCAGACAGGGATTATGTAGTGTGCGGATATATAAACAAGGAGAAAGGCATCACCAGCATCATACTGGGTCTATATAACGGAACAGAGCTTACCTATCAGGGTCATGTCACCTTCGGGGTGAGATATGGCGAATTACGAAAGCTTAAGGTTGCCGATAAATCCCCTTTTCCTGAAACTCCTCCCGGCAATGAAGCAGCCATATGGCTTGAACCGGAGCTGGTATGCACGGTACAGTATATGCCCAATGACAGGGGTAATCTCAGGCAGCCCGTATTCAAGGGCTTTCGTGACGATAAGGATCCTCTTGATTGTCATATATAATTAACTCGTTATTATGAGAACCTGCCGGTTTGTAAAATAAAAGATATAATAGAGGGCCATACCTTTAACAAAGCTCTTGCTGCAAAGCTTAACTCAGTAATTGATAATATTATCAATACAAAAAAACAGACCCGGGCATGCGGGGGGTATGTCCGGGGTCTGCTAAAAGGAAGAACAATTATGATAAAACCTCTCTATTTGGTATAACCAAATGCAAGTATGGCGAATTCCTTGCTTTCATTATTAGGCGCCATCTTAATTTCTATAGTATGCTTCTCTGATTTATCATTATTAAATACTATCTGGGTTACAGGATTATTCCATCCTCCTGAGGAATAGCCATTGTAGGTTTTAGTCTTGGTGCCGTCTACATATACGTCCACAGAACCGAAGGTGTTGCTTGAGCTGTATTTATATACAATTACCAGGTTCTTGCATTCCAGTGTTATCTTTAACGGGTTCTTACCGGACTTGGCCGTATGCTTCCAGTTGTTCGGGAATGTCTTTATACCACCGGCAAAGGTGCCAAGCACCATATCCTTTTCGCTGAAGCCTCCTGCCTTGATGCTTATTCCCTTAACAGACGAGGTTGAATCGAGCATTTTTATGCCTTCAAAGGATTTGCCGATCTTAGCTTCATCAGGTATTGTAATATCCTTTTCAGCCTTATCTTCCTTGCCAATCGTTTTAAAATAATGATTAATGCAGTCTGCCATAATTGTGTGGCCGTATTCGGTAGGATGGTATTCGTCCGAGAAGAACTCGGCATTGGTCAAAGCTCCGCTGTTAAGCTCCGGAACAACCGCATCCTTAATACTTATCATAGGCAGGTTATAATGCTCGCCAACAGGCTGCAGCCTGTCCTGCAGGTTCCATTTTGACTTGAATACGGCAAACAGCAATACAACCGCCGGCTTATTGTCGGCATTCAGAATATTCCTTACAAGGCTTTCATATGCATCGCCCCTGGTGTAGTCATCGTTATCGTTAACGGCAAACTCTATGAATACTATGTCCGGCGCTGATTGGCTGCGATCGACAACATCCCTGTTATACCTTACCATTCCAAGGGAGGATGGTGTCCCGGCCATGCCTGCATTGATAAATTTTACATTTGACCCGTCGTCCTTGCCGAAGGTTTTCTTAAAGTACTCGTAGGACTTTGTTGCGTAATCCTTGCCTCTGGGTGCATTGTAGCCTTCGGTTATAGAACCTCCTATATAGGCTATGGTTACCTCCTCACCATTCTCAGCCTTTTCTATAGCATTCTTAATCCTGTAATTATTGCCGGTACTTACTAATGAAGCCTTGATCATCTTATCATAGTCCAAATTCGGCTGAACCGTAACCTGGAACTTACCCACCTCTGTTTTCTTTTTATTATAGGTTTCTGTTACCGTTATGGTTGCTGTGCCTGCCTTCTTGCCCGTAACAACACCTGATTTATTGACTGCTGCCACCTTGGTGTCGCTGCTTTTGTAAGTATATGTGGCCTTGGCATTTTTATTGTTTATTTCAATCGTAACCTTTGCCCCTATACGAATTGAAGCCTTGGCTGCCTTAAGTGATGCCGCCTTAGTTGCGGCATATGCTGCTCCGGCATTCGCCGAATATGTCGACTCAATGATAAAGCATGACACCAGCAATAAGCAAAAGACTGTCATCCATAAGCGAAATCTCCTCATGCTGCACCTCCCGGTTAGTTTACTGCCCTTTATTACTAAAGATATTTCTGCGTATTTAATTGAATTAAAAGGTACTCATATAATTCTTTTTCATCTTATATATAATTATATTATAAATAATAGAATAATCAAATAATTATACTATTATATATATTATAGTTATCAACTTATATCTCAATATAATTATGACTATATTTATTACTGCCGGATTGAGACACGCACCGGTTATTATCAGCCATGCCACCATAATTGATTTACCGGATAAAGTCAGAAAAAAGATTTATTGCCATATCATCAGATTAACGCTAAAATTATTACATATAGCCGGTTTGTTTCACTTCTTAAATAAAGCATAAGTATGGAGGAATCTTTATGAAGCTGCATGATATAAATATCAGGGACCCCTTTGTACTGCCCTATATGGGTAAATACTATATGTACGGCACCAGGGCTGCCACCTGCTGGGGTGAATGTGACGGATTTGACGTATATGTAAGCGATAGCCTTGATGACTGGAGCAATCCGATTGAAGCCTTCCATAAGCCTGAAGGCTTTTGGGCGGATTTAAATTACTGGGCTCCCGAGGTACATATATACAAGGATTCCTTTTATGCTTTTGTCTCCTTTAAATCCTCTGACCGCTGCAGGGGAACTCAATTATTAAGATCCGACGCTCCTACAGGCCCCTTCGTACCCCATAGCGAGGGACCGGTTACACCGGCCGGCTGGGAATGCCTTGACGGCACCTTTTTCGTGAATAATGAAGGGCAGCCCTATATGGTCTTTTGTCATGAATGGGTACAGGTTAGGGATGGCGAGATGTGCCTTATAAGGTTATCCGAGGATCTTAAGAGGGCTGAATCCGAACCTGTCGTACTTTTCACCGCATCGGAGCCCGGCTGGACCAGAGGAGTTAAGAACGGGCCTAATTTTGTTACCGACGGCCCCTTCCTGTATAAGCCGGATAAGGACAGCCTGGTCATGCTTTGGTCAAGCTTTGGTGACGGGGGGTATGCACAGGCTATCGCCAGATCGGCAACAGGAAGCATTACGGGACCCTGGATACACGATAAGGAGCCAATCTTCAGCAGGGACGGCGGCCACGGGATGATATTCCGGGCATTTGACGGGCAGCTTTACCTTACTCTTCATTCACCAAATGAAAAGCTCAAGGAACATCCTGTGTTCATTGAGCTTAATGATGATCTTACTATTAAATGTTAACTTTATATGCTTATTTATTGCCTTTATCTGAAATATTCGACTCCTGACCGGAAAATCATCTGATTCTTGTTGCCGTGAATATTGACAGCCACATAATCGTCATACCGTTCAGAATGAGTCATCTTGCCAAATACCCTTCCGTCCGGACTTGTGATGCCTTCTATGGCTTCATAGGAGCCGTTTGGATTATAATCAGGGTCCATCGTAGGCCTGCCTTCCAGATCCACATACCTTGTGGCAACCTGTCCGTTCTCAAAAAGCTTGTCAATCCATTCTCTGTCGGCAACAAAGCGTCCTTCTCCATGTGAGGCAGGTATGGCATATATTCCGCCTAATTCAGCCTTCATAAGCCATGGCGATTTGTTGGACACAACCTTTGTGTATACATATTTTGAAACATGTCGTCCTATCCGGTTGGTGACAAGGGTGGGTGAATTGTCGCACTGGGGTATTATCCTGCCATGAGGAACCAGTCCAAGCTTTATAAGAGCCTGGAAGCCGTTGCATATACCAAGTGCAAGTCCGTCCCTTTTCTCAAGCATATCGCCTACAGCCTCCCTGATTTTGTCGCTCAGGAAGGCGGCGGCTATAAACTTGCCTGACCCGTCCGGTTCATCCCCGGCGGAAAATCCGCCGGGGATCATTAGAATCTGTGCCCCCCTTATGCCCCGGGCGAAGGCCCCCACAGATTCACGAATGTTACCGGCAGTCAGATTCTGGAAAATAAGCGTTTCTATCTCAGCTCCGGCATCAGAAAATGCCTTCAAAGAATCATACTCGCAATTGGTTCCGGGAAATACCGGAATGAAAACCTTAGGTTTGGCCGTCCTGTTCCTTGCAGTATAAATCTTCTTAGTGTCGTATACCGGCCTGTCGCTTACTTTGTCTGTCTCTGTGCGTGTCGGATAAACCTTCTCCAATGTTGTCGTCCATGCATTTATAGCCTCATCTATTGTTATAACGGTATTGCCGTAACGGAATACCTTCTCATTCGTAACTTCACCTATTATTCTTATCTCATCCGGTTCAAATTCCTTTAAAATATCTTCTGCATCCGCCTTATTCATTTCGGCGATTATGCAGCCGTAACCCGGAAGGAATAATTCATCCTCTGGCAACTCTGAACAAATTGTCACACCAAGCTTGTTGCCGAATGCCATCTTGCTTACGGCCTCGCATATGCCCCCAAAGCCAACCGCATATGCGGATGCAATTCTTCCGCCCTTCATAATATTATATAGCTTTTTGTACAATCTGCCAAGCTGTACATAATCGGGAAGGTCATAGGCATCCTTATGCATAATAAACTGTACAAGCACATTTCCGGCCCTTTTAAGTTCACCTGTTATTACATCACCTGCATTTGCTATATTTACGGCAAATGCTGCAAGGGTGGGCGGAACATCAATGTCATTAAAGGTGCCCGACATGCTGTCCTTGCCTCCGATGGAAGGAATTCCAAGCTTAATCTGGGCATCATAGGCTCCCAGAAGAGCAGACAACGGCTGTCCCCATCGCTTCGCGTCATTACCCAGACGGCAGAAATATTCCTGGAAGGTGAACCTGATCTTACTGTATTCTCCACCGCAGGCTGCGATCTTTGCCACTGCGGATATAACCGAATATACGGCGCCATGGAAGGGTGACCAGCTTGACAGGTAAGGATCAAAGCCATAGCTCATCATTGATACCGTATTGCAATTGCCCTCCAAAACGGGAAGCCTGGCAATCATTGTCTGGACAGGAGTAAGCTGGTAAAGCCCTCCGAAGGGCATAGTTACGGTTGCGGACCCGATAGTGCTGTCAAACATCTCCACAAGCCCCTTTTTGGAGCATACGTTTAAGTCAGACATTAAATCCAGCCATTTATCCTTAACGCAGGCGTCCTTTTCAAGTATTCCTGCTGCACCCTTCTTTAAATAATTGTCCTCCTCTGACGGAGCCTTCACATAAGCACAGGCCTCCTGATGAGCGCCGTTGGTATTAAGGAATTCTCTTGATATGTCAACAATCCTCTTTCCTCTCCATTCCATTACAAGCCTGGGTTCTTCGGTAACCATTGCAACGACTACAGCCTCTAAATTCTCTTCCCCGGCATAGTCAAGCAGTCTATTAACATTTTCGGGACTGACGACAATTGCCATCCTCTCCTGGGATTCAGAGATTGCAAGCTCTGTTCCGTCAAGACCTGCATATTTTTTAGGAACCTTGTCAAGCTCTATATGAAGTCCGTCGGCAAGCTCGCCTATTGCAACGGACACTCCTCCCGCTCCGAAATCATTGCATTTCTTTATAAGAGAGCTGACCTCTTCTCTCCTGAACAGCCTCTGGATCTTGCGCTCCGTTGGCGCATTGCCCTTCTGCACCTCGGCTCCGCAGGTTTGAATCGACTCGGTTGTGTGTATTTTAGAGGACCCTGTGGCTCCTCCAAGCCCGTCACGGCCTGTACGCCCGCCCAGCAGAATAATGATATCTCCGGGCTCGCATTTGCCCCTTAGCACATTCTTTCTTGGAGCGGCACCCATGACGGCTCCTATTTCCATCCTTTTTGCAACATATCCGGGATGATAAACCTCGTCTACCAGGCCTGTTGCAAGTCCTACCTGATTGCCGTATGAGGAATATCCGTCGGCAGCGCCGGTGCATATCTTCCTCTGGGGAAGCTTTCCCTCAAGGGTATTCTTTACAGGTACCGTAGGATCCGCAGCGCCGGTGACGCGCATTGCCTGGTACACATAGCCCCTGCCTGAAAGAGGATCCCGAATTGCTCCGCCAAGGCATGTGGCAGCACCTCCGAAGGGCTCTATCTCAGTGGGATGATTATGGGTTTCATTCTTGAAAAATACCAGCCATTCCTCTACAGTCTGATCTATCTCAACCGGAACTACTATGGAGCAGGCGTTAATTTCCTCCGATACCTCCATATCCTCAAGCTTTCCCTCTGCCCTTAGCTTCTTCATTGCAAGCAGTGCAATATCCATCAATGATATATATTTGCCGTCACTGCCCATATAAAGCTTCTCCCGGTCCTTAAGATAACACTCATAAGCAGCCTTTATGGGTTCCGTATAGTACCCCTCCTCAAAGCCAATCATCTTAAGCTCTGTAAGGAATGTGGTATGGCGGCAATGATCGGACCAATAGGTATCCAGCACGCGGATCTCCGTCATTGTAGGATTACGCCTCTCATCCCCGGAAAAGTAATGCCTGATGTGAAGAAAATCCTCATAAGTCATGGCAAGGTTAAGGGAAGCATAGAGTTTCTTTAGCTCCTCCTCTTCCATATGAATAAAGCCGTCAAGTATCTGAACGTCCTCAGGCTCATCATATTCTGAAATAAGCGTCCCGGGCTTGGCCTCATCGGCTTCCCTCGAGTCGACCGGATTGATGCAGTATTCCTTTATCCGTTTAAATTCCTCATCACTAATGTTCCCGGACAGTATATATGTGATGGCCGATTTTATTACCGGCTCTTCCTCTTCGTTGATTAGCTTCACGCACTGCTCGGCAGAATCCGCCCTTTGGTCAAATTGTCCGGGCAGGTATTCCACGGTAAATACCCGGTCATCCGGCAGGCAATCGAATGATTCCTCCGTGAGAATATCAACAGGAGGCTCGGAAAATATAATGCCCAGGGCTTTTTCGTATGTTTCGGGGCTTATGCCTTCAATATCATAGCGATTTAGAATTCTTACCGATGCAAGTCCCTCTATCCCCAGGTAGTCCACAAGCTCTCTTTTCAACTCTTCTGCCTTAACGGCATAAGGAATTTTTTTCTCAACATAAACCCTTTTTACATTATCCATAGCCCACGCTCCTGACAGTCATTATGATTTCGGGTATTATCATTTACAGCCATATATAATGATTATTTTCATCATTTTCTTGCATTATATCATAGTATGTTTTATAATCAAAATTAATAAATGTAAATCTTTTTATTAGTCAAGCTAATATGTTTTTTACAATATTACGGCTTTATGGAGGATGCAGGTATGGATATTAATTATGAATTATACAAGGTCTTTTACCATGTTGCTAAAAGCCTGAGCTTTTCTGAGGCGGCTGAGGAACTGTTCATATCCCAGTCGGCGGTCAGCCAGTCCATCAAAACCCTGGAAAAACGCCTTAACCAGACCCTGTTTATAAGAAGCACTAAGCGCGTAGCACTGACCAAGGAAGGCGAGCTGCTTCTTAAGCATATAGAGCCTGCCATAAACTTAATCAGCCGGGGTGAAAATCAATTGTGTGCCGATCCCAAAAGCGGGATACAATTAAGAATTGGCGCAAGCGATACGATATGCCGTTATTACCTGGTGTCTTATCTCAAAAACTTTCATATAAAGTTTCCGCATATACATATTAAGGTTACTAACGGAACCTCGGTACAATGCGCAAGTATGCTTGAAAGAAACGAGGTTGATGTCATTGTTGCCAATTCTCCCAATGCTGCGCTGAATAATACTATGACTATCCATGCCGTGAAGGAATTCAGGGATGTTTTTATTGCCAATAAGGATGCTTTCCCCCTGTATGACCACCCCGTATCTTTAGAGGAGCTGTTGAATTATCCGATACTGATGCTGGAAAAACGCTCCACAACAAGCGTATTCCTGCATAACCTCTTTCTTGAGCACTCACTGGATCTGGTTCCGGCTATCGAGCTTAGCAGCAACGATCTTCTGATCGACCTTGCAAAGATTGGCCTTGGAATTGCATTTGTTCCTGATTTCTGCATCAAGCAGCTTGGGAATCTTGCAATTATCAACACCCTGGAGGAAATTCCTGCCCGTAAGCTTGTAGCCGCATATAACAGCGATATGCCGTTGTCCGATGGCGCCAGATACTTTGTTGAGAGCCTGCGAGCTTAAATATTCTTCGAGCTTAAATATATTAAGGCGTATATTATATAAAAAAACGTATATTATATAAAAAGGCATATATTGCAACAAAAATAATCCGCGTTTCCTCCTGATATATGGAGAATACGCGGATTTTTTAGTTCCGGCTGTATCTGACCCGGGCTTATTCCGAAGCGCTGCCCAGTTCTTTAAGTCTTTTCATAATAACCTTATTGTAATTAAGCACTTTTCTTTCATATTCCTCGTTCATATAGCGCGAGGTTATCATAAAGTCGGCGGTTGCCCTGTTGTTTGCAATTGGTATGTCGTATACCGCGGCTATCCTTAAAAGGGCTTTGACATCGGGATCATGGGGCTGGGATTCTAAGGGATCCCAGAAAAATACAACAAAATCAATATTTCCCTCAACTATTCTAGACCCGATCTGCTGGTCGCCCCCCAGGGGGCCGCTGTTGTAAGCCCTCACCGGAAGCTGTGTCTTTTCAGCTATAAGTCTTGCCGTTGTACCTGTGCCGCACAGGAAGTGGCTTTTTAGGATGTCCTTGTTTTCTTCCACCCATTCTACCATCTCCTGCTTCTTGCTGTCATGGGCAATCAGCGCAATGCGCTTTTGCTTTTCTATCGTAAAGCCGATATATTCATCCTGTACCATTCTATACCTCTTTTCTTATGCATTCTTTACTTTAGAATATCCGATATGGAATGTGTTTTCAAGATGCAATTAGCTTATTGAGCAGGAATAAACATTCGGCAGCTTATTGAGTTGGGATAAACATGCATCAGCCTATTGAGCAAGGATAAATTTGTATCAGCTTATTGAAAGTCCTCCGTCAACCATAAGATTCTGCCCGGTAATATATGAGGCTTCGTCGCTGACCAAAAACAGTGCGGCATATGCCACATCCTCCGGTGTTGCCATACGTTTTATGGGGGCTGCATTGCTCCAGTAATCATAGAAGCCCTCCAGCTCATATGCCGGCTGTATCATGGGAGTATCCGTTGCACCGGGAGATACCACATTTACGCGAATATTATATTTGGCATTATCCACAGCCAGAGCTCTTGTCAAAGCATTGATGCCTCCCTTTGAGGCCGAATATGCATCCGCTCCGCAGCCAATCACACCGTTAATTGATGAGCAGTTAAGAATTGCTCCGCCTCCGTTTTCGATCATATGGGGTATGGTGTATTTGCAGCAAAGGAATACACTGCGCAGGTTAATGGAGAGGACCTCGTCAAAATCCCCGGTGGGAGTTTTTATGGTGGAATCCATTACATAAGGAGCTGAATACCCTACACCCGCATTATTGAACAGGATATCAATCCTTCCATACCTTTCTATAGTGAAATTTATAAGGCCCTTAATCTGCTCTTCGTCTCTGACATCCGTCGTATAATATGCAGCTTCATTGCCTTCCTTCCTGATAATATCCACAGTTTCAGCCAGCTTATCGGCTCTTCGTCCGCTTACAACGACCCTGGCGCCCTCCTTTGCAAACATGACGGCTGAAGCCCTTCCTATTCCGGTGCCGCCTCCTGTAATTATAGCTATTTTATCCTTTAGTCTCATACTGTCAAATCCTCCTTACTTCTTAAGATGGTTTATCAGCTCATCGGTATCCTTTAGACCATGTGCGGTAATTATTGACACCACACATTCGTTATTCTTAATGACACCTTTATCCTTCAGCTTATATACAGCACTCACCGAGGATGCGCTTGCCGGCTCCGCAAATATTGCTTCCTTCACGGCTAATTCCTTAACCGTATCCATTATTAAATCGTCGGATACCTTTACTCCATATCCGCCGGAAGCTCTTATGCTGTTAAGCGTCCTTGTCCCGTCATCCTCATAGCCTTTCAGAGGATCGGCTATTGCGCCTGCAACTGTATCGCATTTCTCCCATGCCGACACCCTGTTTGAACCCTTTTCAAATGCATCAATAATAGGCGCGCAGCCTTCTGCCTGCACTCCTATCATTCGCGGCAGCCTATCGCAAAAACCCAACAGCCGCAATTCATTGAAGCCCTTCCAGATTCCGCTTAGCATGGGACCTGCTCCCAGGGGCACAACTATCCAGTCGGGTACATTGAAGTTAAGCTGTGAAAAAATCTCATATGCAAGGGTTTTATCTCCCTCCATAGTGTAAGGATTTATGTAAGTGGAGGTTATATTTGCCCAGTTATTCTCCATGCATTTTTTCAGTGCATAATGGAAGCTTTCACTATAATCTCCATCACTGTATATGATTTCGGAGCCATGGTACAATGCCTGGGCAACCTTGCCCACGGGGGTCGATCTTGGGACAAAGACATGGCAGCTTAAGACTCCTCTGGCAGAATATGCCGACAGGGAAGCAGCGCCGTTGCCTGTTGAGGCTATTGCGACATCCCTGTATCCCATCTCTCCGGCAACGGATATGCCGACAGTATTGGGCCTGTCCTTAAATGACAGGGTGGGGTTTCGCGTTTCATCCTTAAGATAAAGCCTGACCCCTGCTTTTACACCAATAGTCCGGCTCTTAATAAGAGGTGTATTGCCTTCCTCCATAGATATGGCGTTATCAGTATCCTTTAGAGGAAGCAGCTCGCTGTACGCCCATACGCTGCCTCCGTTTTCCAGAGCCTTTGAAACCCTTCGCCTGTCAACCGAATCATAGCTGTATGTAACTTCAAGAGAATATCCGCAGCGTGGGCAGGTATATGTTATATCAAGTCCGCCCGTCCAGCCGCATCTGTTGCATTTTAAAGCAGTAGCATGCATATGTGAGCCTCCGTTATTTATATTGCATTGCGCGGTATCCCAAGGGATTTGAAAGCTTTAATGACCTTATCAATATGCGAATATCCATTAGAAAGGGAAAAACAGCCATGCCCGGGGAAAAGCCTTTCAACCTCAAGATTCTCAAGGGCCTCAACACTCCGGGCATAATTATGTAAGTCAGCCCCCGGAATATTCTGCAGGCTGATAAGTCCTCCGTGGGATATCAAATCACCTGCAAACAAAGATTTATATCCGTCTACTTCCGCATAATAGCATACGCCGCCCATACTGTGGCCGGAACCGTCATATACGATAAATCTTATATTGCCGATAATAAAGCTATCACATGGCCTTACAGGATGGTCCACCCTGCAGGCCCTGAAGCTGTAATCCTGCGGATAATAACCGGCCCTCCTGGCCATATCCAGTCCAAGTACAAGCTCGTTTGCTTCTTCTATTGATTCGGCCTCCTGCGCAGGAGCAATGATTGTGCAGCCCAGAAGCTCCTTGAAGAAGGCTGCTCCTCCTGCATGATCCGCATGATGATGGGTTAACAGTATATGGCTGATATCCCTGTATGACAGGCCGTCATTTTCCATCTCTCTTAAGATACGACTGCTGTCTATGCCTACTCCTGCATCTATCAGCACCTTCGTTCTGCCGCAATCTATAAGATATACATTGCAGTCGGCTCCGTCAGTCAAACCAAATCCCATATCACCACTTGCTGCAAGGTATATTGAATTACTTATCCTCATAATGATGCACTCCTATGAACAATAATCAACAGCCATCCGGTAATATATTTCACTTGCTTTTAATAAGGCTTCAATTTCAACATATTCATCATTAGAATGAGCCTGCTCTATATTGCCGGGGCCCAGAACGATTGCCGGCTTTCCGGTAACATGCTGGAATAATGCCGCATCGGTCCAAAAAGGAAGTCCAATTGTTTCCGTATCACTTCCCGATACATTTGAGATGCTTTCCTTTAAGACAGCTACAGAGGGATTCTTCTCATCCGTATCAAGCACGGGGAACGGATGGTCAATGTCCCCCAGCAGTACGTTTATATCATATGTAAAGGAGTCATTTTCCGCTGACAGCTCCTGCAGTATTGTCCTGATTTCATCCAGCACCCCGGATATACTCTCCTGGGGAATAAGCCTTCTGTCAAATCGCAGTGTACATAAATCTGGCACTATCGTAGGCCTTGTCCCTCCGTTTATCGTACCTATATTGATTGTCCCGCTTCCTAAAAGCATATGATTTCTTGAGTCCAATAAAGGAATAAGAGACTTTTTTACCTTTTCTATAAAGCTGCTTGCATAATATATTGCATTCCTGCCAAGCTTAGGTGTGCTGCCGTGAGTTGCCTTGCCGTAAAAGATAATTTCAACCCACATTACACCCTTATGGGCAATGGCCGGTTTCAACCCCGAAGGCTCACCGATTACTGCAATATCTGCGATAAAGAGTCCGCTTTTTACTGCCTCCCTCATTCCCGCCGAACCGCTTTCCTCGTCTGCAACGCCAAGGAATATTACCTTTCCGCCAAGCTTCCTTCCTTCCGTCTTAAGTCTCTTCATCGCAATGCCCATAGCAGCAAGAATTCCCTTGACATCCACTGCGCCTCTCCCGTATAGCCTGCCGTTTTTTACGCAAGGATTAAAGGCGTTTTTCATATCATATGCAGGAACCGTATCCAGATGGGTGCAAAGAAGCAATGTCCTTCCCGAGGAACCGTCCCCATAGGTGCAATATACATTATAACGGCCGCCCGGGACAGACATCAGCCTGGCATCAAGTCCGTATTCTGTGAGCATATCCTTAAGGCATAATGCAACCTCGGTCTCCTTCTTTTCCAGTTCTATATACCCGGGTATTCTTATAAGCCGCTGTGCCGCTTCGAGTAATTCATCCTTATATATATTGACCACCCCTTTAGTCAAAGCTGCAATGCCTGTTTTGTATCCTTGCCATTGCTTTATAAAAATCATTATAATCCTTCAGAAATCCTTTATATAAGGAGTGGCGCTCCTTCCTGCAGTAAATCCTGTCGCTTATACCAATCCTCCTGCCGGCATCAATAATATTTAAACCGCCATTCTCATAGCTGCCGGCCAGGACACATGCGCCAAGAGCAGAAGCGTCAAAGGATTCTAAAACATCTATGTCCTTCCCAATAACATCCGCAATTATTTGTCCCCAGACGGGAAGCTTCGCTCCTCCTCCGCCCAGTCTTATATTATTAATCCTTAAGCCCATCTTTTTGTAAAGCTTGATATTTTCATATATGTTGTAAGCTACGCCTTCAAGTACTGCATGCATTATATCCAGCTTAGTGGAGGAAAGTGACAAGCCCGTAAAACCGGACCTGTCCTGTGAAGAAAAGTACGGGGAAGCGCTCCCGGTAAGAAACGGAAGGAATATTATACCTCCTGATCCCGGGGGCAGATTGGCCGTTGAAGCTGCCATATCCCCCATCAGCTTGAAATCCTCCTCATCCATGCGGTCCTTGTTGTTTAGCAGCTTATAGCACCAATTGGCAGCCAGCCCGCCGGAGAAAATTGTTGCCATGGCATACATAAGATCCTTTGTTACTCCCATATGGTATGTGATCTTACCTGTACCAACCGGGTTTATATCAGGAACCTTTATGCATATCTGTCCTGAGGTACCAAGGGTTATTGCCAGACATCCGTCCGCCACAGCTCCGGTCCCGATCTGGCTGCAGGCCATATCTGCCGCTCCGCATATGACCGGTGTGCCCTCGGGCAGACCGGTTATGTCAGATCCTTCCCCGGTAATATAACCTGCCAGGTCGGTACTCTTTATTATAGCCGGGAATATATCTGTACGTATCCCGGCTTTACTGATCAGGTCATATGACCAGTTTCCGCTCTTATAATCATAGAAATTGGTATTTCCCGCATCGCTTGGGTCGGTATACAGCCTGCCGGTCAGCCTGTATCTTACATAATCCTTTGCACATACAAAGGTTGACGTTTTGTCATATATATCGAGCTCCTCTTCCTTAAGCCATAAAAGCTTGGCAGCTATAAAGCAGTCATAGGGGTAATTGCCTGAAGCCCTTGCAAAATCCTCCGAAAAATTCTCCGTCAGATATCTGCTCTGCCTGAAGGAGCGGGTATCGGCTACGGTTATACACTTACGAAGGGGTTTATTATCTGCGTCAAGGAAAACAGGCGAAGACATATGTCCTGAAAATGAAACTGCTTTTATTTGATAATCCTTAAGCCTGCGGCATATGTCACGTACCGTATTGCTTACCGCATCAATCCAGTCTTCTGGATCCTGTTCAACCCATCCGGAGTACGGACTTTCGCTTTTATAAGCCTTTGAGCTTAATGCAAGCTGTTTGCCGTTTTGATCCGCCGCCATGCATTTAACACTGGTTGTACCGATATCTATGCCAATATAAGCTGATGCCCGCATACATATCCTCCTTGTCTATAGCAGCTTAATTCGGTCCTTATATTCATCAATATACATTTTGTTTTTATCCTGTCC
Source organism: Ruminococcaceae bacterium UBA1404 (assembly GCA_002305075.1). Taxonomy (GTDB): domain Bacteria; phylum Bacillota; class Clostridia; order Oscillospirales; family Ruminococcaceae; genus UBA1404. The sequence goes on from DBQC01000023.1 coordinate 21,762, forward strand.
TCCCGAAATGTTTCCGCTTGTAAAATACTTTGGCGCAACGCCCTGCTTTACAAGCTCCTCTGCAAGCTGACAAATAAGCAAATTCCAGATAAAGGCATTAATTACGGTAGAACCTGCTGCAATATTGCCCTGTTTGTCATCCAGCTTAACCAGCGCATCTCCGTGGGGAATGTGGGTATTAATAAAATAGTCCGCTGCCTCATAAAGCTTTTTGCCTGAGCTGTGGAAGGAGGGCTCCTCATTATAAAGCAAGGATGTTACTGCAACTGTTTTCAGTCCCTTCTCTTTGGCACAATTTATCATTTCAATGGGGCAGCCGTTTAAACCTGATGTGGAGAAAACAAACATAATTTCATTTTCTTTGAGCTGGTATCTTTCAATTATATATCGCGCATAGGCTTCCATTTTCTCGACCTTTGAGCTCTTAACCGCCCCTTCATGCAGCATTACAGCAGAGTCAAGTATAGGATTAACCTGCACAAGTCCGCCTGCACGATAAAAGGCCTCCTCTGCCATGATGTGGGAATGGCCGCAGCCGAATATATGTATAAGGCCGTCCATTTTAATAGTATCAGCCATTAAACCTGCCACCTTATGAATTGTCTCCATCTCATCATTAATGATACTTTGCTGTATCTCCAGTATTTTATTATAGTAATCTAAGTATAGCATCTTAAGTCTCTCCTTGTAATTATTCTTTAACCGCACCTTCGGTTAATCCGCTGATAAAATACTTTCCGATAAATGTGAATGCAACAAGTATCGGTAAAATAGTAAGTACAGCCCCGGCTGTCGTATGTCCCCATCTTACCGTATACTGGCCCATAATAGCATGAAGAGCTACCGGAAGAGTTTTGTTTACCTCCGAAGACACCAGAATTGATGCAAAGGTATACTCTGTCCATGAGGATATAAAGGAATATATAACAATTGTTGCAATACCGGGCTTTAATATAGGTATTATAATTTTATAAAGCACTGCCATTTTACCGGCACCGTCAATTGCTGCAGACTCATCCAGCGATATTGGTATTGCTTTAAAAAAGCCTCTCATCAGCCATACGCAAAACGGAGCCGCAAAGGTTACATTCATAATTATCAAGGCCAGGGGAGAATCAATAAGTTTCACCTTAACCATTACGTTATACACAGGCACCACCAGAAGTATGCTCGGAAAAATGTATGTGATGAGAATAATTCTCTCAAACAGGGATCTGCCTTTAAAATCAAACCTGTACAGAGCATAGCTTGCAAGCAGTACTATAATTAAGCATATAATCATCGTTCCTACGGCAACTATAATGCTTGCCCTCAAAGCCGATAGATAATTGGTTATTCCTATCAATTCCTTATAATGTATCAGAGTCCATTTGACAGGCCATAAATCGGGCACCAATATGGTATCCCCCGACTTAAAGGATGATATAAGTATCCAGTAAAACGGAAAAATTATTAAGATTGTAAGCAATAAACATATTATTATCTTTAATGCTTTTGCTAAAAGCTTTTTCATACCTATGCTCCTTATTCTTCTTTTGGCTTTGTTGCCCTTATCATAATTATGGCAAAGACTAACAGGATAAGCGACGTAAGGACGGAAGCAGCGGAGGTTCTTCCGATTTTAAAGCTCTTAAAGGCTCCGCGGTATATGTAAATAGGTACGGTGGTTGTTGTATCCAGCGGGCCTCCGCTTGTCAAAGTCCATATAATATCAAAAATATTGAAGCACCACAGCGTACCTACAACACCCAGTGCAAAGGTTATATTGGACAGGCCGGGCAGTGTAATATGCAGGAATTTTCTCAATCCTCCGGCTCCGTCAACTGAAGCGCTCTCGTACAGCTCCTTAGGTATTGTAGCAAGCCCTGCCAGCAGAATAACTGCCGTAAACGGGAACCAATGCCATACATTAATGAATATAAGAGTCAGCATGGAGCCTTTTCCGCCTATCAGATTAAGCGGCTTTGAAATCAAGTTAAGGCTCATAAGCATTTTATTTAATATCCCGTAGGATCCGTTGAATATCCATTGCCACATGATGCCGACTACAATAGTAGGTATGATCCACGGGATGATCATCCAATTTTTTGCTATCTTTTGTATTCTTTTATTACCCCTTACCAATAAAGCAACTGAAAAGCCAAGTATTGTCTGCAGGATGGTGCAGCCCACTACCCATATAAGACTTTTACCCCATGATTTCCAGTATGCAGCATCTGTAAGTACACTTTTATAATTCGCTAAACCGACATTTTCTCCTTTGGTACCTACATATGTCGTATTCTTAAAGCTTTCCAGAATAACATTTATTACCGGTATAAATATAGTTAAAATAAGCCATAAAACCAGGGGAGCAATCAGCAGATAGGGAAGTATACTAAACCTTCTTCCCGCCTTATGCTTAACCAAGTTCATGCAAAACACCTCCTTGGAGCTTACAGCCGGCTTATATAAGGGAGTGTCGCCCGCACTCCCTTATATAGCAGCTTTATTACTATTGATTTATAGCCTTTTGCATCTCGCTTTCTCCCCAGGCTACGGCATCAGCAGCTGATAGATTATTGACTGTCATCTGGTGCAGTGTCTGTGCCAGCAGGTTGGGGCCTGTTATCTTGCCGATATCCATACATACGCCGTCGGTAAATCCGAATAAGCATCCTCCCGATGTTGCCTCAAGCAGGGTCTCAACCTGGGATGGATACTTCTGAAGCACCGCATCACTCTTATACAAATCGGATTCGGCACCCGTTACTGTTAACGGAACGAATAATCCGGGCTCGGCATTCAGGAAATCACCGTATACGGAAGGATCCATGAGCCATTTGAAGAATACTGCAGCTGCATCCTTCTTAGCCTGGTCTTTAGTCAACAGCATAAATCCGTTTGAGTAGAATATACTCTTTGATTCATGACTGGAGTCAAGCGGAGGCATAAGTACGCTTCCCAGATTCTCCGGAGCAACACCTGATTCTGATTCAAAGGTTGCAAGATACTGACCCTTTTCGATTGCCATTGCAACCTTGCCGCTGTTAAGAAGCGCCTGAGGCTCTCCCCATGTATATGTATTGGAATCTTCAGGTGAATACTTCAGAAGCTCATAGTATGTTTCATAAGCCTTGACTGTACCTTCATTGTTAAAGGTAATCTTACTTCCTTTGTTGCGGATATAACCTGTTCCCAGGCATCCTCTCTTGTTATCAGGTTGTACAACGGGGGATCATAATAACCGTCGCCCACCAGTGTTGTTACATCGTCACAGTTAAGCTCCTGTGCCCAGTCGATTGCCTTCTTAAATCTTGCAATACCTCTCTCACGGTCAAACCAGCGATAGGAAACAAAGGTTGTATGGCACCCGATTGAAGAAAATACAAGCCCTGTCTCCTCCATTGCCTTTTTAATCTTTGCAACCTCTTCGTCATGATTCTCCGGGCGGATTTCCTCAAGCTTCGGATATACAACATCAAATCCGTCATAGCCATATGAAGCAATTCGTCTGATGCACCAATCCAATGGCTTGTCTCCCCATGAGTTCCATGCAGGTCCGCAGTTATCCAGTCTGCCCCATGGCATATTGGGCCAGATTTCAAATGACATCTTCATAATGATTCCTCCTTGTATTTTTAGGTTTTCAAGCTGTCTTTCTTTATATATTTTATTTAAATATTCAGCTCTATCTCAAATTTGTACCTGTCGCTTCTGTAAACGGATTCTACATATTCAACGGGATTATTATTATTATCAAATGTGGTTCGCTTAATGAAAAATATAGGACTGTTGTTATGTATCTCGAGTAATTTGCTGTCATCGCCGTTGCAGACTGACACTTCAATGGATTGTTTGGCTGTTGCCAGTGTCAGGTTGCATTTTTTACGAAGTATTTCATATAGGGATTGGTTTTCCAAATTCTCTTCAAGTATCGGATGGCATATATCGTAATTCAAATATGCTGTTTCAGTTGCCATCGGCTCACCGTCTGCGAGCCTTAATCTCTTTACATATATTATCTTGTCATCGCTGCCAAGCTTAAGGATTTGCATGATATCTTCGGATGGCTTTTCAACAGATATGGTTACGGTTTTACTTCCCGGCTTCATACCCCTGCTAAGCATGTCATTAGAAAAGCTGGTCAGTCTGGTAAGGGGTTGTGCAATCTTCGGAACAGATACAAATGTACCAACTCCTTTTGTCTTGCAGACAAGGCCTTCATTCATAAGTGAGTCCATAGCCTGTTTGACAGTCATACGGCTTATTTTCAAATATTCGCTTAGTTCCCTTTCGGATGGCAGACTGTCATTGGGTTTTAATATACCTTTACGTATATTTTCCTTGATCTGCTCCTTAATCTGATAATAAACCGGGATTGCACTGCTTTTATCAATGTTGATATTCATATACTCACCTCTTTCCAGTGGTATAGACCACTAATCATCTATAGGTATATTCTACTCCTAACCAGAATGTATGTCAATACCTTTTTTGGTCATATATAAAAAAAAATATAGCAACAATGTTTGCTCTATAAACATTGTTGCTATATGTCAATTCACTGAAGACGTTCCATGCCCTATGTTACCTGCTCATTCTTAGCGTCACGGGAATGAGCAGCCTGTTCATCCGGTTATATAGAAGCCCTTTAAATAAGCATGCCGTTCACATCTTTCATATATGCCTTATTGTATAAGCTGCTCAAGCCTTTCCAGAACCTGCTTCATCATGTCATTATATTTTTCCTGCTTCTTTCTTTCCTCGTCAAGCTTTGCCTGCGGCGCCTTGCTTATGAAATTAGGATTGGACAGCATGCCGTTTACACGCTTAAGCTCGCCCTCCAGCCTTTCCTTTTCCCTGGTGAGCCGCTCTATTTCCTTGTCGATATCCACCAGCTCGGCAAAGGGAATAAACAGCAGCGCCCCCGGTATTATTGCAGATACCGCATCATCTGCTATTCCGGATTTATCTGTCTGTACGATGACCTGGTTTGCATGTCCGAGCACAGCAAAGAATATGCTGCTGTCTGTGAATATCCTGCGGATCTTTTCACTTTCCGATACCACATACACATTGACCTTCTTTGAAGGAGGGACATTCATTTCGGAGCGGATGTTGCGGATTTTGCTTACTGCGTCCTTTATTAGGCCTATGCTTTCGGCATCCTTAGCAAATACCCATTCTGTCCTGAACTTAGGCCACTCGGATATCATTATTGAAGATGCCCCTTCATCACCCGACATTTCCTTAAGAGTCATATAAATCTCATCCGATATAAACGGCATGAAGGGATGTAAAAGCTTCAGGGATACAAGCAATACATGCTTCAGGGTCCACAATGCGGCGGACTTGGTTTCATCCTCATCACTGTAAAGCCTTGGCTTCACCATCTCGATGTACCAGTCGCAGAATTCCTCCCATATGAAATCATAGACCTTCTGCAGGGCAATACCCAGCTCGAAGCTTTCAAGGTTATCGGTAACCTCCTTTACGAGGTCGTTTGATCTGGATAAGATCCATTTATCGGCACCGGTAAGCTCCGATACATCAATTGTTTCCGGAATCTCTGCCTTGCCCAGGTTCATCATAATAAACCTTGAAGCATTCCATACCTTGTTGGCAAAGTTTCTGCCGGCTTCCACCTTGTCCCAGTAAAATCTCATATCATTGCCGGGCGCATTACCTGTTGCAAGGGAAAATCTCAGGGCGTCTGCACCGTATTTATCTATCACTTCCAGAGGGTCAATGCCGTTGCCGAGGGATTTGCTCATTTTGCGGCCCAAAGCGTCTCTTAGCATGCCGTGGACAAACACCGTATCAAAGGGGGCTTTGTCGGTGCAGGCATAGCCCGACACAATCATGCGGGCCACCCAGAAGAAGATGATGTCCGAGCCGGTGCAGAGGGTGTTGGTGGGGTAGAAGTAGTCCATCTCGGGGGTCTCGTCGGGCCAGCCCAAGGTGGAGAAGGGCCACAGCCCCGAGGAGAACCATGTATCCAGCGTGTCGGGGTCTTGGGTCAGATGGTCGTGTCCGCATTTGGGGCAGCGGACGGGTGCCTCGGCCGACACCACGGTCTCGCCGCAGTGGTCGCAGTAGTAGGCGGGAATGCGGTGCCCCCACCAGAGCTGGCGGGAGATACACCAGTCCCGAATATTCTCCATCCAGTGGAAGTAGATGGCGTCAAAGCGCTCGGGCACAAACTTGATGTCCCCCTCACGCACGGCTTTGATGGCCGGAGCAGCCAGCGGCTCCATGCGCACAAACCACTGGGTAGACAGCATGGGCTCGATAACGGTGCCGCAGCGCTGGCAGCCCCCCACATTGTGGGTGTGGGGCTCGATCTTTATCAAATAGCCCTCGGCCTCGAGGTCGGCCACAATCTGCTTGCGGGCCTCGTAGCGATCCAGTCCGGCGTATTTGCCCCCCGCCTCATTGATGGTGCCATCGGGGTTTAGGATGTTTATCTGCTCGAGGTTATGGCGCAGGCCCACCTCGTAGTCGCCGGGGTCGTGGGCGGGGGTCATCTTGACGGCGCCGGTGCCAAAGTCCTTGTCCACATAGTTGTCGGCCACAATGGGCAGTTCCCGGCCCACCAGCGGCAAAATGGCCGTTTTGCCCACCAGATGGGCATAGCGCTTGTCCTCGGGATGCACGGCAATGCCGCTGTCGCCCAACATAGTCTCGGGGCGGGTGGTGGCAATTTCGAGATAGCCCTCCTCATCCTTGAGGGGATAGCGCACTTTGTAGAAGTGGCCGGCGTGCTCCTCAAACTCCACCTCAATGTCCGAAATAGAGGTGTTGCAGTGGGGGCACCAGTTGACCAGCCGTTCGCCTCGGTAGATAAGGCCCTTTTCGTAAAGATCCACAAAAAAGCGCACCACGGCTCGGCTGCAACCCTCGTCGAGGGTAAAGCGGGCGCGGCTCCAGTCGGCCGAGGCCCCCATCTTATACTGCTGCTCCACTATGCGGGTGCCATAGGTGTCCCGCCAGGCCCAGGCACGCTCTAAAAAGGCCTCCCGGCCGATGTCCTCCTTGGTCAGACCCTCCTCCCGCATGGCCTCGACAATTTTGGCCTCGGTGGCGATGGAGGCGTGGTCGGTACCGGGCAGGTAGAGGGCCTCGTAGCCCTGCATACGCCGGTAGCGAATGAGCGCGTCCTGCTGGGTGATGTCCAGCGCATGGCCCATGTGCAGCTGTCCGGTGATGTTGGGCGGCGGCATCACAATGGTATAGGGCTTTTTATCGGGATTGGGACGGGCGCTAAAGTAGTTCCCTTTAAGCCAAAAGTCGTAAATTCTATCTTCCACCCGATTAGGGTCATAAGCTTTATCCAACAGGCTCGGCATGGTGAAACCTCCCTTTCTATTAGACTACTATTATATGTCATAAACACGGGCTATTGCAAGAGCGCCGTGAGTGTTCGGCGTGTTAAAAGCGTCTATATGGGTCACACTATGGAAAAACAGCTGAAAGGTGTGTCGCCATGTCGGTTTTTAGCACCCCTCCGCCCGACTCCCGGACCCCACCCCACCACCGGCCCATCCCCCTGCGGCTGCCTCCCCGGCGGCAGGGGCTGCGTTATATCCTTGGAAGTGACTCTTTTAAGTCCGCCCAAAACCAGCGGCAGACCCCATCGAAAAAACCGCCTTCAAACCTGTGTTTTTAGGGTTTTTATCTTTGGGATAAATATGGTATACTAATCGCATTATGTGCGCATAGCCTTTTTGTGCCATAATTATCGATAACAAATCCATCATGCGGTTTTTGTGGTATAATGCATTAAATTATAGCACGCGCCGCTTGAAACAAGGAGACGATACCATGTCCAGTGCGCCCCTGCGCCAGCCGATCGGCGAGGCCGTGCATTTTACGGCCATCACCGACCCAAAGTTTAAACACAACCGCCTGTCGGTCCATCTCACCGTGCCTTTAGACCGCAGCACCGTCACCCAAAATGCGCTGATACCCCAGCTGATCTACCGGGGCTTTAAGGGCTGCGAAAGCCACACCCAGTTGGCCCGCCGCCTGGGGATGCTCTATGGCGCCATGGTGGATGTGCGGGTAAGCAAGCACGGCTGCCTTCAGATTATTACCCTCTCTATTCAGGCTTTAGATGACCGCTTTGCCCTTGAGGGCGAGCCCATTGTGGAAGAATGCGCCCGGCTGCTGCGGGATATGCTGCTCTTTCCCACCCTCGGGCCGGACGGCTTTAATCCCGAGATGACGGCCATAGAAAAGCACAACCTTAAAGATGCCATTTTGGCCGAAATCAACGACAAACGCAGCTATGCCATTGCCCGCTGCCATGCCTTGATGGACGCCGATAGTCCGGCCTCGCTGCGGGCCGCCGGCTATGTAGAGGACATCGATGCCATAACCCCCAAGGCGGCGGCCGAGAGCTACCATCGGCTTATCGACAGCGCCCACATCGAGATTATGTTTGTGGGTTCGGGCAATCCCGAACCGGCCAAAGCCTGCTTTACCGAGGCCCTAAGCGGCCTTAGCCGCCACCCTCACAGCTATGTGCAGCCCGACTATCGCCGCATCGCCCCGACCGAGACCCAAGTTGCCGAGGTCTTGGATGTCAGTCAGGCCAAGCTGGTTATGGGATTTCGGGCCGGCACCGCAAGGGAGGAGGACCACGCCCCCATCCGCATGATGACCGCCCTATGGGGGGGCACACCTTCCTCGCTATTGTTTACCACCGTGCGCGAAAAGCTCAGCCTTTGCTACTACTGCGCCGCCCGGTTTGACCGCACCACCGGCATTGTGATGCTTGAAAGCGGCGTGAGCTCGGACAAGGCCGAGCAGGCCAAGGTCGCCATGCTCGACCAGCTTGAGCGCATCAAGGCCGGTGACTTTAGCGATATGCTGCTTGAAAATACGCTGCGCCTGATGCAAAACTCCCTTAAGGGATTGGAAGACACCTTAGGCGGGCTGGAGGGCTGGTATCTGGGCCAGATACTCTCAGGTCGAAACCGTACCCCCGCCGAGGACTACGCCGCTCTGGCCGCCGTAACCCGCCAACAGGTGGAACAGGCTGCCCGGGGCGTCACGCTCGACACCACCTATCTTCTCAAGGAAAAGGAGGCCGCCGCCCAGTGAAACAGCAACTGACCTCTCAGCGGGTGGGCGAGGGCTACACCCGTGTTGACCACCCCTCGGGCCTTACCATACTGCTCTATCCCATGGAGGGTTTTGCCAGCGCCTATGCGCTGTTTGCCACCCGCTACGGCTCGGTGGATACCAGCTTTAAAACCGACCGGGACAGCGACTTTATCACCGTGCCCGACGGCATTGCCCACTTTTTGGAGCACAAGATGTTCGACGCCAAGGACGGCGATGTGTTTGAACGCTTTGCCCTCACCGGTGCGTCGGCCAACGCCTATACCTCCTTCGACCGCACGGCCTATCTCTTTAGCTGCACCGACAATTTTGCACAGAGCCTGGAGATTTTGCTGGACTTTGTGCAAAACCCCCACTTTACTCCCGAAAAGGTGCTAAAGGAGCAGGGCATCATCGGTCAGGAGATCCAGATGTTCGACGACGACGGCGACTGGCGAGTGTTCTTCAACCTGCTTGGCGCCCTCTACCACAACCATCCGGTGGCCATAGACATTGCGGGCACCATCGAAAGTATTGGCAAAATCGACGCCGACCTGCTCTATCAATGCTACAACACTTTTTATAACCTCAACAACATGGTGCTGGTGGTCACCGGCGGCTTTAACCCCGCCGAGGCCATTGCCGTGGCCGACCGGGTGCTGACCACGGCATCGGACATTGCCATAGAGCGCCGCCAGCCCCCCGAGCCCCCCGAGGTGCGGTTGCCCCGGGTGGAGCAGTCCTTAGAGGTGGCGGTACCGCTGTTCCAAATCGGATTTAAGGCTCCCCCGGCCGGTTACCCCGCCGAAGTGGGCCAGTCGCTGCGCTGCGAGATGCTGCTCGAAATTCTTGCGGGCGAGGGCTCGGAGCTCTACCGAACGCTCTACGACAGCGGGCTTATCAACGCCAGCTTTGGCACCGAGGTGCTGGCCGGTGGCAGTTTTATCAGCCTCATCCTCTCGGGCGAGTCCCGGGACCCCGACGCCGTTTTGGCTGCCGTTAAACAGGCGGTGGCCGACCTTAAATCGGGCGGCATATCGGACGCCGACTTCGAGCTGGCCCGCCGCATGCTCTACGGGCGTCATCTGGGGGCCTTTGGCAGCGTGCGTGGACTGGGCTCTCTGCTGCTTCAGGCCCATTTCAGCGAGAGCGAGGCCTACGCCATGCTCGAGGAGATTGCCGCCATTCAAAAGCAGGAGCTGCTGCCCCTGATTGAGAGCCACCTTAACCCCGAGCATTCAGCTATTTCCATCGTCTGGCCCAGCGCCAAGGACACACAGCCATGAATACCATTAGTTTTCCCGGCCTTGGGCTTACCTTTACCATAAACCCGGTGGCCTTTCGGCTGTTTGGTTGGCCCATCCACTGGTATGGCATCATCATCACCGCGGGCTTGATGCTGGCCATTCTCTATATGAGCCGCCGGGCCCCGGAATTTGGTCTTACCTCCGACCAAGTGGTGGATTTTACCCTCACCTGCACCCTCAGCGGTCTTTTGGGCGCGCGGCTCTACTATGTGGCCTTTCAGTGGAGCTACTTTAGCCAGCACCCCTCGGAGATTTTTCAGATATGGGGGGGCGGCATCGCCATTTACGGCGGCATCATCGGCGGAGCCTTAGGCGGATGGTTGATGGCTAAAAAGCTTAAGATTTCCTTTGTGCCGGTGACCGATGTGGCGGTGGGGGGGCTTATTTTGGCCCAGTCTATCGGCCGGTGGGGCAACTTTGTCAACGCCGAGGTCTTTGGCGGCAACACTACGCTGCCCTGGGGTATGACCGGCCCGCAAATTGTGCACTATCTCGCCCTTTATAAGGACAGCCTGGCCGCTCAAGGCATGGTGGTGGACCCCATGATGCCGGTGCATCCCACCTTTTTCTACGAGTCGGTCTGGTGCCTTTTAGGTTTTTTTCTTATTGCTTGGTATACCGATAAACGCCGCTTTAGCGGAGAGCTCACTTTGCTCTATGCAGGCTGGTACGGCGCCGGCCGCTTTGTCATAGAGGGTCTGCGTACCGACAGTCTCATGTGGGGGCCGATTCGGGTATCGCAGGCGGTGGCGCTGCTCTGTGTGGTGGCCTCGGTGGCCCTTTGGCTTTGGGCTCGGCAGCGCAGCCGGGCCATCCCACTACATCATCTTAAGGAGGAAACAGAAAAACATGGCGCAGATTATTGACGGAAAGGCCGTATCAAAGCTCATCAGGCAGGAGCTTAAGCAGGAGGCCGAGCGCATGGCTGCTCAGGGCACCCGCCCGGGACTTGCGGTGATTATTGTGGGGGAGGACCCCGCCTCTCAGGTCTATGTGCGCAACAAGCAAAAGGGCTGCGAAGAGTGCGGCTTTTACTCCGAAATGCACAGTCTGCCCGACAACACCCCCGAGGCCGAGCTTTTAGAGCTGATTGAACAGCTCAACACCAAACCCGAAATTCATGGCATTCTGGTGCAGCTGCCGCTGCCCAAGCACATCGACGAGGGCCGGGTTATCGAGGCCATTGCCCCCGAGAAGGATGTAGACGCTTTTTCGCCGGTCAATGTGGGCCGTGTGGTGGTGGGCGACTATATTTTGGCCCCCTGCACCCCCGCCGGCGTGGTGGAGCTTATCGACCGCAGCGGTATGGACATAAAGGGTAGGCACTGCGTTATCATCGGGCGCAGCAACATTGTGGGCAAGCCTCTGGCGCTGCTTATGCTGCACAGGCACGCCACAGTGACCATCTGCCACAGCCGCACCCAGAATCTGGCCGACATCACCCGCCAGGCCGATATTTTGGTGGCAGCGGTGGGCAAGCCCCGCTTTGTAACCGCCGATATGATAAAGCCCGGCGCCACCGTAATTGATGTGGGCGTAAACCGCCTGCCCGACGGCACGCTTTGCGGCGATGTGGATTACGACGCCGCCGAAAAGGTGGCCGGTCTGATTACCCCGGTGCCCGGTGGCGTGGGCCCCATGACCATTGCCATGCTGATGAAGAACACCTTAGCGGCAGCTCGGGCAGCCCGGAACTAGCGCCGGCTGTGTAGACCCGGTAATTTTGGGCAAAATAGGCTATATGCGGCTTTTGCGGCTTGACTTTGTCCGATAGGCTGTGCTAAAATGACCTTTGCCGCTTGTGTTGGGCTTATTAAGTGCGCTTAGGCGCCGCCCTGTCGCAGCGAGACTGAAAAAAGCAGGTGTAATTATGTACGCAGTGATCGAAACCGGCGGAAAGCAGTACCGGGTTTGCGAGGGCGACATCATCTTTGTCGAGAAGCTCCCCGTGGATGCCGACGCCGTTGTAGAGTTTGACCGGGTGGTCATGCTCGGCAAGGAGGACGGTGCCGTGGTGGGCAAGCCCACCGTAGAGGGCGCCAAGGTTACCGGACGGGTGCTTAAAAACGGCAAGGCCAAAAAGATTACCGTCTTTACCTACCGGGCCAAGAAAAACTCCAAACGCAAGCTGGGCCACAGGCAGCCCTATTCCAAGGTCGAGATCACCTCGATCGGCTAATTCGTCTACAAGGAGAGTGAACATAGATGGCACATAAAAAGGGCGTAGGCTCTTCGAAAAACGGACGCGACTCTAAGTCCAAGCGCCTCGGCGTCAAGCGGGCGGACGGTCAGTTTGTGCTGGCCGGCAACATTCTGGTGCGCCAGCGGGGCACCCGCATCCACCCTGGCAACGGCGTGGGCATCGGCTCGGACGATACCCTGTTTGCCCTTGTGGACGGCACGGTTCGGTTTGAGCGTTGGGGCAGAGACCGCAAGCGGGTCAGCGTCTACGCGGAAAACTAAAACGCAGGAATGAATCCCGAGTAGACGCTACTCGGGATTTTCTTTTGCAGGTATTTAAGAGGAGGCGAGAGCCTTGTTTATCGATTATGTAAAAATCAAGGTAAAGGCCGGCGACGGCGGCGGCGGTGCCGTGAGTTTTCATCGGGAGAAGTATGTCAGCGCCGGCGGTCCCGACGGCGGGGACGGCGGCAAGGGCGGCGATGTGGTCTTTGTGGTCAACCCCGGGGCTTCCAGCCTCATCGACTACCGCTATAAAACCAAATTCGAGGCCGAAAACGGCCAGCCAGGCGGCAACCGCAAATGCACGGGACGCAGCGGCAAGGATTTGGTGCTCCGTGTGCCGGCCGGCACGGTGGTGCGGGATGTGGCCACCGGCCGGGTTTTGGCCGACCTTTCGGGCGACGAGCCGGTTGTCATCGCCAAGGGGGGCCGGGGTGGCTGGGGCAATGCCCGTTTTGCCACCCCCACCCGTCAGATTCCCCGCTTTGCCAAGCCCGGCCTGCCCGGCGAGGCCTTTGAGCTGAGTTTGGAGCTCAAGCTTATTGCCGATGTGGGGCTGGTGGGCTTTCCCAATGTGGGCAAGTCGACGCTCATCTCGGCGGTGAGCGGCGCACGGCCCAAGGTGGCCAACTACCCCTTTACCACCCTGACCCCGGTGTTGGGCGTGGTAAAAATCGACGAGGCTTCAAGCTTTGTGATGGCCGACATCCCCGGCCTTATCGAGGGGGCCAGCGAGGGTGTGGGTCTGGGCCACGCCTTTTTGCGCCATGTCGAGCGCTGCCGCCTCATTCTCCATGTGGTGGACGCATCGGGCATAGAGGGTCGCGACCCCAAGGAGGACTTTGATAAAATTAACCTCGAGCTGGCCCGGTTTTCCCCTGAGCTGGCCCGGCAGCCCCAGATTGTGGCCGCCAATAAATGCGATATTGCCAGCCCCGAGCAAATCGAGGCGCTGCGCGAATTTGTAGAGGCTCAGGGCTACACCTTTTTCCCCATATCGGCCGCCGCCCATCAGGGGCTTGAGCCGCTTATCAATCACATCAGCACCCGACTGGCTCATCTGCCGCCGGTGCGGGTCTACGAGCCCGAGCCCCTGCCGGTGGAGGATGTGCAGGAGCGGGACCGCTTCGACATCCGGGTGGAGCAGGGCGTCTATTATATCGACGCACCCTTTTTGGTGCGCATTCTCGAAATGGCCAACATGGACGACTACGAGTCGCTCCAATACTTCCAGCGGGTGCTCCAAAAGAGCGGCGTCATCGATGCGCTGGAAGAACTGGGCATCCAAGAGGGTGCCACCGTGGACATTGACGGCTTTGCCTTTGAATATATGCGATAGGGGTGAGCCCATGCAGGCGCAGGATTTTGCCGTACCGCCCAGCCGTATGTCGCCGCTCACCCTGGCCTTTATAGGGGACGGCATCTACGGCCTTTTGGCCCGCCGCCATGTGCTTAAAAACAACCCCCGCATCCCGGTAAACCGCCTGCACCGCCTGACGGTGGAGCTGGTGGAAGCCCGGGCCCAGTCCAAGGCTTATGCCCTGCTCGAGCCGCTGCTCACCGAGCGGGAGGCCGCTTTGATGCGCCGGGGACGCAACGCCCACAGCGGCACCGTCCCCCGCCATGCCGACCTGGCCGACTATCGGCGCGCCACCGGGGTGGAAACGCTGTTTGGCTATCTCTATCTCATGGGGGAGCATCAGCGCATTGAGGCGCTGTTCGCCGCCATTGTAAAGGAGGCAGACCACCATGACCCGCGCTAACTGTCGCCGCCTGTTGACCGATTTGTTTTACGATGGGCTGTCCGGTCTGCTCATGTCGGTGGCGGTACAGCTTCTGGCAGCCCCCAACCATATTGTGGCGGGGGGCGTGTCCGGCGTGGCGACGCTCATCAACTACCTCTATGGACTGCCCATTGCCACCATTTCGCTGTTGTTTAATCTGCCCCTTATGCTCTGGGGCTACCGGGAGCTTGGGCGGGGTTTTATCTTAAGTACGCTGCGCACGCTGGCTGTGCACGCTTTGATTATGGACGGCCTGTTCGCCCGGATGCCCTTTCTCTTTTACCGGGGCGAAAGTATGTTGGCCGCCATATTTGGCGGTGTGTTTTTGGGGATGAGCTTGGCCATTGTGTTCTACCGGGGCGGGTCCACCGGCGGCAGCGACATTCTCACCCGCATCATCAAAAAGCATTGGCCCCATTTCTCCTTGGGGGCCATTATGCTGGCACTCGATGCCCTGGTGGTGGCCGCCGCCACGGTCATCTACGGCGACATCGAGGCAGCGATGTACGCCTACATTATGATTGGTATGTCCACTTTGGTGCTGGATGCCATGATTTTAGGCTTTGATAAGCGCACCTTCGCCTTTATCATGACCAATCGCCCACAGGAAATCACCGACTATATCACCGGCGAGCTGGAGCGCAGCGCCACCCTAATCGAGGGTCGGGGGGCCTATACGGGCAAGCCGGTGGATGTGTTGCTCTGTGCCGTGAGCAGCGCCGAGTTCTACCGCCTCAAGGCCCGGGTGGCCCAAATTGACCCGGCGGCCTTTGTCATTGTCACCGAGGCCGGCCAGATTTTTGGCGAAGGCTTCAAGCATATACACGCGCAGCATTAGGGAGGGATTGTCGTGGACAAATGGCTTGGCAAGTCTTATAAAGAAATAGGGGTAGACATATTCTACGAAACGGTAGGCTGCGGGATGATGGCCGTGGGCGTGCTCATGTTTTTGCGCCCCAACCACATCGCTCCCGGCGGGGTCACCGGTATAGCCACCATCCTCAACTATTTGTTCAATCTGCCCATCGGCGGCATCTCCCTGTTTATGAACCTGCCGCTGCTGGCCTTGGGCTACCGGATATTGGGCCGGGTGTTCACGGTGCGCACGCTGATAACCTTGCTCATCAATACCCTGATGTTCGACTACGGTGTGGCCATCATCCCCCTCTATCAAGGCGACCAGCTGCTGGCGGCCATGTTTGGCGGGGTGCTCACCGGCGTGGGAGCCGGGCTTATCTTTATGCGGGGCAGCACCAGCGGCGGCACCGACATCGTGGTCAAAATCACTCAGCGCAGTTTGCCCCACCTGTCCACCGGGCGCATTGGTCTTGTTATCAATGCCTTGGTGTTCGCTTGGGCGGCGCTGGTCTATGGCAACATCGAAACCGCCCTCTATGGTCTGGTGGTGACCTATGTCAGCGGCGTGGTGATGGACAGCATTATCTATGGCGTGGACGAGGGCAAAACCGTCATGGTGTTCTCTGCAAAGTCCGAGCAGATTGCCCAGGTTATCATCGAGCGGCACAACCGAGGGGTTACTTATATTGACGGCGAGGGGGCCTACACCCGACAGCCCACCCGGCTGCTCTACTGTGCAGTGCGGCGCAACGAGTATCCACGGCTTAAAAAGACCATCTACCAAATCGACCCCGACGCCTTTGTGATTGTGTCGGATGCCACCGAGCTGTTGGGCAAGGGCTTTCGGGTGCCGGTGGTGGAATAATCCCATCGGCCAGCCTGCCATCAGCTTAGCGGTATCTGCCTGATTTGCATCCTGCATCGTCCTATATTCGCAGCAAAGCGCCCCGACCTCTAATACACAGGGTCGGGGCGCCATGCGCCGATGGGTATGTGTTAACTAGCGGTTGTTCTGGTTCTGGTTGGGGTTGTTCTGGTTGGGGTTGTTCTGCGGGTTGGGGTTGTTCTTATTCTGGTTTGGGTTGGGGTTGGTACGGTTTTCCCCGGTTCTGTTTTGCATAGGGTTTTTATTTTCTTTGTTCTTAGCCATTTTTCTCACCTCGCTTCACCGATATTATTTTCAGCCGCATGGCAAATATGCACAGCCTTTTATAAAAACATAAAAAACAAAATTGTGCTCTTTATAAAGGCAAATAATAAAGCCCCGCCTTATGGCGGGGCTTGTTGCCGGTCAGGTAAAACAGTTTTGAAAGTTTAAGCCAAAAAGCGTCATGGCAGGCGTGCCGGTCGCAGCTTTGGCGGGGTCTTAAGCTGCCTGTGGTACTGCAAAAGAGCAAAAGACACAGCTTATAGGGCCTCCAGGCGATGGGCGATCATCCGGGCGCATTTGTAAATGTCGCCGCAGCCCATGGTGAGCACCAGGTCGCCGGGCTGGGCCTCTTTTGCCACAAAATCGGCCATGGCTTCAAAGCCGGGCAGAAAATGGCTACCGGGTATGCGGTCGGGCAGGGCATGGTCGGTGATGCCGTAGGTGTTCTGCTCCCGTCCGCCCATAATGGGGCTGATGACCACCCGGTCGGCCAATGAGAGCACCCTTGCAAAATCCCCTATCAGCATGGCCGTGCGGGAATAGGTAAAGGGCTGAAACACCGCCCATACCCGATTGTACCCGAGCCCGGCCGCCATCTCGAGGGTCACCTGCAGTTCGGCGGGGTGATGGGCATAGTCGTCCACTACCGTAATGCCCCCTACCTCGGCCACCTTTTCAAACCGTCGTCCAGCTCCGGTAAAGGTGGCCAGTCCCTTGGTGAGGGCGGCCGGCTCGGCGCCGGCTGTGATGGCCGATGCAAGGGCCGCCACCGCATTGAGCAGGTTGTGCCGTCCGGCCACCTTTAGAGTATACCGGCCCAGCTTACGGCCTTGGTGCATCAGGTCAAATTCGGTATGAAAGGGGCCGCTTTGGGCGATGTTCTCGGGGTAAAAGTCCCGGTCCGGACCCCAGCCATAGGTCACCACCGGCACCTTGATGCGGGGTCGGGCCTGCATGGCGCCGCGGTCGTCGCCGCAAAGCACCACGGTGCGGCAGAGGCCCGCAAAGTCTACAAAGGCGGTCAGAACATTCTCAAAGCTGCCAAAGTACTCCAGATGGTCGGCGTCGATATTGAGAATAAGCCCCACATCGGGACTTAAATGCAAAAAGGTGTGGGCATATTCGCAGGCTTCCACCACCATGTAGTCACTTTTTCCGGCCCGACCGCTACCGCCCATCATGGGCAGCTTGCCGCCGATGACGGCCGCCGGGTCGTAGCCGCCGGTGAGCAGCATTTGGGTGATCATGGCCGAGGTGGTGGTCTTGCCGTGGGTGCCGGCCACGCAGATGGCCTTGTTATAGCGGCGGGTGAGCAGCCCTAGCAGCTCGGAGCGCTCGATGCAGGGAATGCCTCGGCGCATCGCCTCTTGGCGCTCAACATTATCGGGATGTATGGCCGCCGAATAGACAACCAACTGGGCGTCGCCAATATTTTGGGCGGCGTGCCCCATGTGCACGGTAATGCCCATGGCCCGTTCTTTGTCTATATTGTCGCCGGTGTTGTTGTCCGAGCCGGTGATGGTATAACCCTCGGCGTGTAAAATCTCTACCAGCGGATAGGTGCCCGAGCCACCTATGCCGATAAAGTGCAGCCTTTGCACCCCATCCAGCCAGTTTTTATCGCAGCGCTTCATACGAAAACCCGCCTTTCTTTTAAGGGCAGTTTTGCAGTGTCAATATAGAGTATTATAGCTTATGAGGCCAATTAAACACAAGCGCATCTAAACTTCATGCGCATAGAACCCTCCCATATAGGCCCATACTATTTTGGAAACAACAGGGAGGAGCATTCTATGAACATCACCGATATTAAGATTCGCAAAACCTATCAGGACGACACACGGCTGCGGGCCATCGTCTCCCTCACCATTGATGGCGACTTTGCCGTTCACAATATCAAGGTTATCGAAGGCAGCCAGCGTATGTTTGTGGCCATGCCCAGCTGCCGAGACGAAAACGGTACCTTTCGAGACATCTGCCACCCCGTCACCGCCGAGGCTCGGGCCCAGCTTGAGAGCCGCATCCTAACTGCCTACACCGAGCATATAGAGGCGCAGACAGATCATCAGCCCCACACACCCATCCAATGAACCAAACCCTCCCCGCCCCCATAAGATGTGCTAAGAGCATCTTTGGGGGCGATTGCTTTTGATCTCGGGACTTAAGATAGCCGTCATAGGCGGCGATAAGCGTCATGTTTATCTGGCCGAAGGACTGCGACAGGCGGGGATGGACGCCTCGCTCCACTGCTGCGGCGGGCAGCAAAGCGACATAGAGCGACTGCGTTTATGCCATGTGCTGGTGTTGCCGGCGCCGGCCACCGACGGGCAGGGTCGGGTGCGCACCCCGCTTTGGGAGGGCGAGCTGACCGTGGGCGAGCTCGTAGAAGCCGCCCGGCCCGGTGCGCTGCTGCTGGCCGGTCTGCCCGGCGAGGATCTTACCGGTGCGGCCCAACAGGCTGGCCTTGTGGTGGACGATTATTTTTCCCGGGAGGAGCTCACGGTGTCCAACGCGCTGATTACAGCCGAGGGTGCTTTGCTGCTGGCCCTCTCCCGCCGGGAGGAAACGCTGTGGGGCAGCCGAGTGCTGCTCACCGGCATGGGCCGCATTGCCAAGGTGCTGCTTAGGCAGTTGGTGGCCTTGGGTGCCCGGGTAACCGTGGCGGCCCGACGGCCCGAGGACCGGCAGTGGGCCCGCATCGGCGGGGCCGAGGCTGTGGATTTTGCCCAGCTGCCCGACCTTGTGGGGGACTTTGATCTAGTGCTAAACACGGTGCCTCACAAGGTGGTGGATGCGGGTCTACTTGGGGCACTGCGGCCCGGCTGTCTGGTCATCGACCTGACCTCAAGGCCGGGCGGGGTGGACATGGAGGCCGCCGAGGCTCTGGGTGTCGAGGTGGAGTGGGCCCTCGGGCTCCCCGGCAAAACGGCCCCCCGTTCGGCGGCGGGTGCAGTGCAACAGACGCTGCTCGCTCTGCTGGCCCTTAGGGGAATGCTCTAATTATCCGGATTTAAGGGCGGTATTAGTATGCGCAATATTCAAACCGGCTTTGCCCTGACAGGCAGCTTTTGTACATTTGACGCGGTGTTGCCGGCCATGGAGATTCTGGCGGCCACCGGGCACGACATTATACCTATTATGAGTGAGAACGCCTATAACACAGACACCCGCTTTGGCAGCGCCCAGTATTTTAGAGACCGCATTGAGGCCATCGCCGGGCGGGAAATTATCCACAATATCACAGGGGCCGAGCCTATTGGGCCGAAGCGGCTCACCGATTTGATGATTGTGGCACCCTGCACCGGCAACACGCTGGCAAAGCTGGCGGCGGGCATTGCCGACACGGCGGTCACCATGGCGGTCAAGTCCCACCTGCGGGGTGGCGGGCCGGTGGTGCTGGCTGTGTCCACCAACGATGCGCTGGGTAATGGTGCCAAAAACATCGGCCAGCTGATGAACTATAAGAACATTTACTTTGTGCCCATGGCTCAGGACGACCCCGACAACAAGCCCCGCTCGGTGGTGGCCCTCTGCGAGCTTATTCCCGAGGCAGCGGCCGCCGCCATGAAGGGGCGCCAGCTCCAGCCTGTGTGGCGTTAGAAAGACAGCCTCCTGTGCGGCCCGCATAAGGCCACAACGGTTGGCTGGGGCAGGTTATTTATGCGTGTGTGCTCACCCGGGGTGAAGAGGGGGCTGCCACTCCCTCTTCGCCCCTGTGGCTAACCAATGAATAGGGGCGCACCATAAGAATATCCTAAAAACGGACAAGACCCCTGCTCTTGGCCTTAAAATAGGGTAAGGGCCCCTGTTTGAAGAACTTTTTGCAAGTTGGTTCGATCTTTCCTGCAAACGCTTGCTTTTGTTGCAAAATTTTTATAGAATGACGGAGAAAGACCATATCAAAGGTGGGCGTGGGTCTCCCTTTTTAAGTTTAACATCGAGGAGCGATCAATATGCAAAAGGATCTTATAGGCCTTATTTCAAGCATGATGCCAGGGTTTTCCAAGGGGCAAAAGCTCATAGCCCGCTACACGGTGGAGCACTACGACAAGGCGGCCTTTATGACGGCGGCCAAACTCGGACAGGCCGTGGGTGTGAGCGAGTCTACGGTGGTGCGCTTTGCCTCCGAGTTGGGGTTCGATGGATACCCCCAGTTTCAGAGCGCGCTGCAGGAGTTGATACGCAACCGTCTTACCAATGTGCAGCGCCTGGAAATTACCGGCGCCCAGATACGGGGGGGCGATGTTCTTGAGCGGGTGCTCACAGCCGACATCGAGAAGATACGCCGAACCCTTGAAGAGACCTCCCGCGCCGATTTTAACGATGCGGTAGAGGCCATTCTATCGGCTAAAACCATCTACATTTTAGGCATCCGCTCAGCGCTGTCCATCGCTACCTTTTTGAATTACTATTTCAACCACATCTTTGATAATGTCCGGTTTATCAGCGCATCGAGCACCAGCGATGTTTTTGAGCAGCTTATCAAAATTAAGCCGGGCGACCTGTTTATCGGCATCAGCTTTCCCCGCTATTCCCAGCGCACCATTGTGGCCATGCGTTTTGCTCGGGACCAGGGCGCCACCACGCTGGCTATTACCGACTCCTCGGTATCGCCGCTGGCTGAGAGCGCCGACCACTGCCTGTTTGCCCGCAGCGATATGTGGAGCTTTGTGGACTCGCTTGTGGCCCCTTTAAGCCTTGTGGATGCGCTGATTGTGGCGGTGGGTATGCGGCGCAAAGAAGCCGTGAGCTCGGCTTACGAGCAGCTTGAGCGCATTTGGGATCAATATGATGTCTATGCCAAATCAGGGGAGACGGATGCGGTAAAATGAATTTTGATTATGATGTTGTGGTGGTGGGCGCCGGTCCGGCCGGCATGATGGCCGCCGGACGAGCAGGAGCCAGGGGCCTTCGGGTGCTGCTGATCGAGCGTAACGCCCGCCCCGGGCGTAAGCTGCTCATCACCGGCAAGGGACGCTGCAACCTTACCAACAACTGTTCGGTGGAGGATTTGCTCGCGGCGGTGCGCCGTGGCGGGCGCTTTTTGCACAGTGCGTCGGCCGCCTTTACCCCGGCTGACACCATGGCCTTTTTCGAAGGGCTGGGGCTGCCCCTTAAAACCGAGCGGGGCCGGCGGGTTTTTCCGGCCTCCGACCGATCGGTGGATGTGCTACTTGCGCTGCGCCGCTATATGGAAGCCGGCGGTGTGCAGCTTATCACGGGCCGGGTGTCGGCCCTTGCCACCCGGGAGGGAGCTATCACCGGCGTGCTTCTAAAAGATGGTCGGGCCATCTCGGCTCCGGCGGTGGTACTAGCCACCGGCGGCATGAGCTACCCCGCCACCGGCTCGGACGGCAGCGGCTATGCACTGGCCGAGGCTGTGGGTCACAGCATTGTGCCCCCTAGGGCCTCGCTGGTTCCCATTGTTATCGCCGAGGACTTTTGCGCCGAGCTCAGTGGCCTTTCTCTGCGCAATGTCACATTAAGCCTGATTAAGGGTAAAAAGACGCTCTTTTGCGAAATTGGCGAGCTGCTGTTTACCCATTTTGGAGTATCGGGTCCGCTTGCGCTGTCGGCCTCCAGTTACATAGAGGGTTCTCCGGACGACTACCGACTAACCATCGACCTTAAACCCGGTCTGGATGCTGACCGGCTCGACCGGCGGCTGCTGCGCGACTTTGAGGAGCGGCCCAATCGAGACTTTATCAACGCCCTGGGCGGTCTGCTGCCCCGGAGCCTTATTCCGGTGGTGGTGCGGCGCTCGGGCATCGATTCGGATACAAAGGTGCACCAAATCACTCGGGCTCAGCGTATAGAGCTGGGGCGGCTGCTAAAAAACTTCAGCCTTACGCCTGTCGGCCTGCGCCCTATCGAGGAGGCGGTTGTCACGGCCGGGGGCATTCATCTTCGGGAGGTAAACCCCAAAACCATGGGCTCTAAGCTTGTATCGGGGCTTTACTTTGCAGGGGAAGTGCTCGACCTGGACGCCTATACCGGCGGCTACAATTTGCAGATAGCATTTGCCACCGGACAGGCCGCCGGCGGCAGCGTGGGGGGAGAAAAATTATGATTGCCATTGCCATAGATGGTCCGTCGGCAGCGGGCAAAAGCACGCTGGCAAAGCGCCTGGCTAAAGAGCTGGGCTATATCTATGTGGACACCGGGGCTCTCTATCGGGCCATTGGCCTCCACGCCGTCAGGCAGGGGGTAAGCCCCGCCGATGCCGAGCGGGTGGCTGCGCTGCTGCCCCATGTGCGCCTCTCGGTGGACTATTCCCCCGAGGGTCAGCGGGTGCTGCTAAACGGCGAGGATGTCAGCCAGGCCATCCGCTCGCCCGAGATGGGGATGGCCGCCTCGGCCGTATCTGCCCATCCGGCGGTTCGGGCCTTTTTACTTGAGCAGCAGCGGGACATGGCCCGCCACAGCAACCTTGTGATGGACGGTCGGGACATCGGCACCGTGGTGCTGCCCGACGCTCAGTATAAAATTTTTCTCACCGCCACCCCCGAGGCCCGCACTCACCGGCGTATGCGGGACCATCAGGCCCGGGGGGAGCAGGTGGACTACGAGAGCCTGCTGCGGGACATCCTCAAAAGGGACGAGCAGGATACCAACCGACCCATTGCCCCCCTGCGCCCGGCCGAGGACGCCGTGATTATCGACAGCACCCACCTCACCCTCGACGAGGTGGTAAAGACCATCAAGGCGCTTATGGGGAGGGCTTAAACAATGACATGGTTTCAGCTTCTTGCCAAGACGCTAACCCGGCCCTTTTTTATGCTCTGGCTGCGCGTGCGCTTTTATGGGCTCGAAAACCTCCCCAAAAAGGGGGGCTACATCCTTTGCTGCAACCACAACAGCAACCTCGACCCCATTTTGCTCACCTGGCCCCTTAGGCAGATGATTTGCTATATGGCTAAGGAGCAGCTCTTCACAACCCCTGTGGCCCGCATTTTTTACTTGTTGGGGGCCTTTCCGGTGCAGCGGGGCACCGGTGATACAGCCGCGTTGGACACGGCGGCCCAGCGTCTGCGCCAAGGGCATATCCTCGGCCTCTTTCCCGAGGGGCACCGCCACCCGGTGGGTCAGCCCGGACGGCCCAAGTCGGGGGCGGCCCTCATCGCCAAGGCTACCGGCGCCGATGTGCTGCCCTGTGCCATCCACTACACCAAGGGTCACCGTTTTGGCAGTCGAGTGACGGTGTGCTTTGGGTCCCTTATTCCCAACGATGCCCTGTTTGAGGGGGAGGAGGGCCCCCGGCAGATCAAGCGGGCCACCCGTAAGCTGTGGGACGCAACCCTCGCCCTGCTCGAGCAGCACCACGGCATTTTACCCCCGGCTAAAACGCCCGCTGCCCTAAAGCCTGCCGAAGTGCAGCCCCCAATTGAGCACGAAAGCTGAAAGGAAGACTTATGCCCAGCAAAATTATTGTAGCAGAACAAGCAGGCTACTGCTTTGGCGTACGCCGAGCGGTGGAAATGGTGGAGGCCGGTCTTGCCGCTGGCGAGACCCTGTGCACATTGGGACCCATCATCCACAACCCGCAGGTGGTGGATGATCTAGCCCGACGGGGAGCCGTGGCCATTGACGATATTTCCAAAGCCGAGGGCCGTCGGGTGGTCATACGGGCCCACGGTGTGCCGGCCTGTGTCACCGAGCAACTCACCCAAAACGGCACCCCCTTTACCGATGCCACCTGCCCCTATGTCAAAAAAATCCACCGCATTGTGGCCGATGCCCAGCCGGGCACCCGGATTATCGTTATCGGCAATCCCGATCATCCCGAGGTCAAGGGTATTGTGGGTCACGCCGCCGAGCCGGTTGATGTCGTGCCCGATGCCCAGGCCCTTAAAACCCTGTTAGAGGGCATAAATACCGAGGAATCCTTGATTTTAGTGGCACAAACCACCCTAAAACGGTCAGAATGGCATTGCTGCAAGGACTTTTTGAAAAAGGACTATACAAAAAGTCAAATTTTTGATACAATATGCGATGCTACGATGCAACGGCAAGAAGAGGCCCAAAAGCTTGCACAAATAGCCGATCTTATGATTGTGGTGGGGGGGCGGCACAGCTCTAACACCACCAAGCTGGCCGAGATTTGCAGCGCCCATACCCGGACGCTGCGCATTGAGACAGCGGACGAGCTTAGAGCCATGGGGCTCAAGCCGCCCAAAGGGCTTGTGGGCATTACTGCGGGTACTTCTACGCCGCCGAGCATCATTAAGGAGGTACAAGAAACCATGAGTGAAATTCTGTCGAACCAGGAAGAGCTTAGCTTTGAGGAGATGCTGGAACAATCGTTTAAGAGCGTTCGCAACGGCGAAAAGGTAACGGGTGTTGTAACAACCCTGTCACCCACCGAAGTGGGGGTGGATATAGGAACCAAGCACGCCGGCTACATCCCGTTGTCCGAGCTCACAGACGATCCCACCGCAAGCATTGAAGACTTAGTCAAGAAGGGCGACGAGCTCGAGCTCATGGTTGTTCGTGTCAACGATGTCGAAGGTACCGTGATGCTCTCTAAAAAGCGTCTGGATGCCGCAGCCGGCTTTGAGCGCGTGATGAACGCCGTGGACACCCAGGAGGTGCTCGAAGGCGTGGTCACCGAGGTTATCAAGGGCGGTCTGTTGGTGCTGACCCATGGCGTAAAAGTGTTTGTGCCGGCCTCTCATGCCACCCTCAGCCGCACCGACGATCTGAGCCCCATGCTGCGCACCAAGGTCAGCTTTAAGATTCTAGAGGTCAACCGCCAGCGCCGCCGGGCCGTAGGCTCCATTAAAACCGTGCTGCGCGAAGAGCGCAAGGAGAAGGAGCGCCAGTTCTGGGATACCGTGGAGGTGGGCCAGAAGTTCACCGGCACGGTTAAATCTCTCACCGACTACGGTGCCTTTATCGATCTTGGAGGCGTGGACGGCATGGTGCATGTGTCCGAGCTCTCCTGGGCCAAAATTCGCCACCCCTCGCAGGTGGTTCAGGTGGGCCAGGAAGTGGATGTCTATGTCCGCGACCTCGACCATGAAAAACGCAAAATCTCCCTCGGTTACAAGCGCGACGAGGACAATCCCTGGAACATCCTCGAGCGGGACTATGCCGTGGGTCAGGATCACGATGTCAAGGTTGTCTCTCTCACCACCTTTGGCGCCTTTGCCGAGCTTATCCCCGGCATCGACGGCCTTATCCATATCAGCCAGCTGGCCACCCATCGGGTGGGCAAGCCCTCGGACGCCGTGAGCGTGGGGGATGTGGTGCGGGTGCGCATCACCGAGCTGGACTTCGAGCGCAAGCGGGTTAGCCTCTCTATCCGGGCCGTCCAGGAGGACGCTCAGGCTACCGAGGATGCCCAGGCGCTGGCCGACTACAACGCCACCCAGACCGAGGCTCCGGACGAGGAGGCCGCTCCCGCCGAGGAGACTCCCGCCGACGAGGCCTAATTACCTTCACAAAGTTTTATAGCGCTGCATATTTTCCTTTACTAAAGGACACTTCCTTATACGGGTGCGTCCTGCACCCAAGGGGCGCTCCTGTGGGCGCTATCCAAAGTAAGGAGAGAGGATGCAGATGATTCAGAACATAACTCGGGGGCTTTTGCTCACGCTGGCGCTGGCTTTGCTGTTGACCGGCTGCACGGCCAAAAGCGAGCCCAACACCATCAAGGACGGCGGCAAGCTCAGCGATGTGATGGCCCATGTGGACCTAAAGTTTGAGGAAAAATACGGCTCTGCAGCCGTACCCGGCCTGGTCGAGCCCATAGACGACCGCATATTGGCCGACTTTTATGGCCTGGATGCGGCCGATGTCACCGATATGGCCGGCGGCAGCAGTATGCTTATCCTCAATTCGGATACCTTGGTGGGTCTTAAAGCTGCCGAGGGCAAGCTTGAGCAGGTGATAGAGGCGCTAAACCGGCGCAAGGCCGACTTAGAGGCCCAGTACGAGTTTTACAATGTCAGCGGTTCCTACGACCGGGCGCTGGCCGGCGAGGTCTACCAGCGGGGGGACTATGTGTTCCTCATCGTGGTGGGTCAGCCCTCCGGCGAGGGGGACAGCATCACCTATAACTTTGCCGACGATGTGGCCATGGCTAAAGCCGCCATCGACGAGATGTTTTACGACTAAGACCTACAACTTTGCTACATGATAAAGAAAAGCCCCTTTTAAAGGGGCTTTTTTATAGAAAAAAGCACAGAGAGGGGCGCGTCTCCTCCTAATAATAGCCCTTTAGGGGACGGAGGGCCGTATGGTTTTTTCGAGCATTCTGTTTGTGTTTTACTTTTTGCCCATAACCTTGGGCCTTTATTATCTCACACCGGTTAAGTACCGCAACCTTACAGTGCTTATTTGCAGTTTGTTTTTCTACTGTTGGGGCGAAGTGCGCTATTTTCCGCTTATCGTGGGTTCCATTGTGTTCGAGTACCTGCTCGTGCGGGTGATGGAGCGCTTTAAGCATCGCCGCCGGGTGCAAACCGGCCTGCTTATCTTCTCCATTGTGGTGAATTTGGGACTGCTGGGCCTGTTTAAGTATGCCGACTTTGTTATCATCAACCTCAACCGCTTTTTTGGGCTGGGTCTGTCCACGCTGAATTTGGTGCTGCCCTTAGGCATCAGCTTTTACACCTTTCAAAAGATCTCCTACACCTTCGACTACTACCGGGGCGACACCGAGATGGAGCCAAGCCTCATCGACTTTGGGGCCTATGTGGTGCTGTTTCCTCAGCTCATCGCTGGGCCCATTGTGCGCTATGTGGAGGTGTCCCGGGAGCTTAAAAACCGCCGGGTCACGCTGGAGGATATGTCCGAGGGTATTAGAAACTTCATTCTCGGCCTTGGCAGCAAGGTGCTTATTGCCAACAATGTGGGGGCCCTCTGGAGCGAAATGGCCGAACTGGGCTACCGAAACCTCTCCACCGGTCTTGCCTGGGTGGGTCTGCTTGGCTTTGCGCTGCAAATCTACTTCGACTTTTCGGGCTACTCCCTCATGGCCATCGGCATGGGGGGCATGCTGGGTTTTAATTTTCCCGAAAACTTTCGCTACCCGTACATCTCCCGCAGCTTTACCGAGTTTTGGCGGCGCTGGCATATGACGCTGGGCACCTGGATTCGGGACTATATCTACTTTCCGCTGGGCGGCAGCCGCCGAGGTCAGGGGCGCACGGTGCTCAACCTGTTTGTCTGCTGGTTTGCCACCGGACTCTGGCACGGTGCCGACTGGAACTTTGTGCTGTGGGGACTGATGTTCTTTGTGCTCATCTCCATAGAGAAGGGCGGCTTTCTGGATTTTCTTAATCGCCACGCCATTCTGTCCAGGCTCTACTTTTTCCCCATTCTTATGCTGAGCTGGGCTGTGTTTGCCGAGAGCGACTTTTCTCAAATGGGCCTGCTTATCAGCCGGCTATTTTTGCCCCACGACGGCATTTCCGCCCTTTACTACCTGCGCAATTATGGGGCAATTCTGCTGATTGGCATGGTGCTGTCCACCCCGGTGCTCGAAGCGCCGGTGGCTTGGCTCACCCGCAACCGTTATGTGGCCACGGCGCTCTATGGGGGCATTCTGCTGCTCTCGGTGGCCTATTTGGTGGACTCCACCTACAATCCCTTCCTCTACTTCCGCTTTTAGGAGGATAAGTGCGTGAAAAAGCTGCTTAAATATCCGCTTATTCCGGCATTTTGGGGCTTTGTCGGGCTTTTTATGCTCCTTGATGTGCTGCTGCCCGGCGCCACCTATTCGGAAATCGAGAACCGTCAGCTGGCCTCTATGCCTAAGCTGACTTTATCAAGCCTGATGAGCAATAGCTTCACCGGCCAGTTTGAGGTGTATCTAAACGACCACTTTTTGCTGCGGGACGGCTGGATTACACTCAAGTCCATGTCGGAATCGGCTCTGCTTAAAACCGAGAACAACGGCATTGTCTATGGCGCAGAAGGCAGTATGTTCGAAAAACACCGCCCCAGCCTTACCCAGTATTATACGCGCAATATCCAGCGCATCGCCGATTTTGTGGCCGCCCATCCCCAGCGCCGCATCACGCTGGCCATCGCTCCCGGCGCCGAGGTGGTACAAACTGATCGGCTGCCGGCCGGTATGCCGGTTTATGATGAGCTGACGGCCATCAACCAAGCTTACAGCGCCATCGAGGCGGCCGGCGGCCAGACCATCGATGTCTACAGCGCCCTTTATGCCCACCGGGAGGAGTATATCTACTTTCGCACCGACCACCACTGGACGGCCCGGGCCGCCCGCATTTTTGCCGAGAGCTTTCTGGCTGCGGCCGGACGCCCCATCCCCGACTTTGATAAGATAGAGATAAAAAGCCTATCGTCCTTTTTAGGCACCCACTATAATAAGGCCAAAAGCTGGAATGCCCGGCCCGACCACATCGACTACTACGAGGTGCCTTTAAGTTCGGTTCATGTGGCTGGCGAGCCAAAGCCCGCCTATTATGACGCCGCCCAGTTTGACACTCGGGACAAATACGCGGCCTTTTTGTGGGGCAACGCCGGGATTACGGTGCTGCGCCGCACCGAGCAGCCCGAGAGTCGGCTGCTTATCATCAAAGACTCCTACGCCAACATTTTGGCGCCGCTGCTCACCCAAAGCTACGACGAAGTGGTGCTCATAGACCTGCGGGCGCTCACCACCCATCTCAGCGATTATCTGGCCGGGGAAGACTTTGACGACATTCTCATCCTCTACAGTTTTCGCAGCCTGGGCAGCGACAACAACATCGCAAAACTAAACTACTAGCTTACTAACAAAAGGCCGTCCCCTCCACGGGAACGGCCTTTTTAATATAAAATAAATGTTTTTTTCTGGAAAACAAAAAAAGTGGATAAAAAATTTCAAATTAACACTAAATGTAAATTGGATGTAACGGAAGGGTACTAAAATATGAGACCAAGAGGTATATAAACTTGAGGGAGAGCATTTCATTATAACCAATATATGGGTTATACAAGAAATGTCTTACTGCACAACTGTTCACACCATACACCTATTGTGAAAGGGGAGAGAGAGATGAAAATCAAGAAAATGTTTAGCATTGCCTTAGCGCTGCTTATGGTAGTTTCTGCTGTGCCTGGGCAGGCGCTGGCTTGGGAGCCGCGCTATATGGTTACCGTTAAGTATTTTGAAAAAAATCCTGGTAACTGGGGCGAAGATAAGCCACTTGCCGATAAGGGCGGAGACGACCTCACGGGCTATGCGGCATCTGGCACATCGCTTAATGGCAATAGTTCTCTTTACACAGGGCGCAGCGGCCCCGGCACAACTGCCGTTAAAAAGAGCATCCCCGGCTATGTGTATTACAGCACATTCCAAAACAAGTCAGTTAAGGTTAACTCCAACGACAACAATGTTATCAAGCTGTTTTACAGCAAGGCAGTCACCGTCACCTTCAGAAGTGCCGACACGACTAAGGGTACGGTTAACGGCGCCGGACCCGGCAACGCTCTTGTCGTGACCGGTGCACAAGGTTCATCCCTGTCCACCCCCGGCATCACACGGGTTACCGGGTATGAGTTTGATAAGTGGACCACCGACCAGGCTGGTCTCTATCCGGCCACCATTCCCAGCAAATTCCCCGCTGNNCGAATGGGTAACCGTAACCTTTACGAGCGCCGACACCAGCAAGGGCACGGTTAACGGTGCCACGAACAATGCTCTGGATGTCAGAGGCATCAAGGGTACGACTTTGAACGCCCCCGGCACCACCGCGGTCCCCGGCTATTTGTTTGAGAAGTGGACTAAAGGTTTCTCCCAAGTTAATTTCCCCACCACATTCCCGTCTACGAACACGACCTATACGGCCCAATGGAAGACAGATCCCAATTGGAGAACTGCAACCTTTAAAAGCGCCGACCTTACCAAGGGTACGGTCAATGGTGCTGGCCCCGGCAACGCTCTTGTAGTGGGTGGCCCAAAAAACACGCCTATCCCTGCTCCCGGTGTCACATCGGCCCCCGGCTATAAGTTCGATAGGTGGACTGATTGGAAAGGGGATAGAGTTAATTTCCCCGGCCCCAAATTCCCCGATCCGAATATCACCCCAACCTACACCGCCAATTTTGTAAAAGATCCCAACCAATGGGTAACCATCACCTTTAAGACCGGGCCTAACGGCACCATCGGTGGCGGTACCGCCAATGTGGTCAAAGAGGTGCTAAAAAACAGTGCCTTCCCAAGCCGCCCCGCGCCAAACGCCGCCCCTGGCTATAAGTTTGACGGCTGGTACATCGGTAGCAGCAAGGTTACCTCATTCCCCACCAATGCCACAGAGAATAAGACCTACACGGCTAAGTTTGTTAAAGACTCCGACCAGTGGGTAACCGTAACCTTTAAGAGCGCCGACACCAGCAAAGGTACGGTTAACGGCGCTGGCTTTGGCAATGCGTATACAATAGAGGGCGTCATAAATGTGACTGCTTTGAACGCCCCTGGCACCACACGGGTTACCGGGTATGAGTTTGATAAGTGGACCACCGACCAGGCTGGTCTCTATCCGGCCACCATTCCCAGCAAATTCCCCGCTGACGATGTGACCTATTATGCGCAGTGGAAGGAAAAGAGTGACGAATGGGTAACCGTAACCTTTACGAGCTTCGATACCAGCAAGGGCACGGTTAACGGTGCCACGGACAATGCCCTGGAAGTCAGAGGCATCAAGGGCGCGACTTTGAACGCCCCCGGCACCACACCAGTACCCGGATATGTATTTAAAGGTTGGACCACTGCTGACAAATGGGGTCGCCACTACCCGGTCGTCGACCTCAGCAAATTTCCCAATTTCAATGCGACCTATTACGCCCAATGGGATACAGATCCCGATTGGAGAACGGTAACCTTTAAGAGCGCCGACCCTACCAAGGGTACGGTCAATGGTGCCGGTACGGACGGCAGGCTTGAGGTGGGTGGCACAAAGGGTACGGAGATCCCTGTTCCCGGTGTCACATCGGCCCCCGGCTATAAGTTCGATAGGTGGACTGATTGGAGGGGAGATACAGTTACCTTCCCCCACACCAAATTTCCAATTTCCAAGGATTATAAACCGACCTACTATGCTCAGTGGGTAGAGGATGACAGCCAGTGGGTAACCACCACCTTTACCACCGATGGCAACGGCACCATTAACGAGGGAACCGACCCCATATCGGAGAAGCAGATTAAAGGCAGCGCATTCCCGGCCATCCCCACCCCGGCCGCCGACACCGGCTATATGTTCGATGGTTGGTACGATGGCGATGCAAAAGTTGAGAGCTTCCCCGAAACAGCCACCAAAACCAAAACCTATGTGGCTAAGTTCGTGCCTGATCCAGAGCAAACCAAAGAACTCTCCTACACCGTTGAGTACTACCTTGACGGCCAAATCGACCCCGAGAAGACGGCCACCGTCACAAAGGATGTCTGGATTTACAGCACCACGCTACCCGTTGATGCTGGTGCCATTAACACCACAGACGCTTTTGAGGGCAAGTTCTTCCTGAACACCGACCCCGCCACCATCCCCGCGGAGATCGAGGGCGGCTCTACCATCAAAGTCTACTACAGCAGCACTTACACCGTGCGATTTGTAGCCGTAGTGGTGGCCGACGAGCGTGAAATTCATCGCTATACCCTCCAAGAGACAGGCAACCTGAACATCGCCTCCGATTTCCCCGCAGCGCCCGATGTGGATCCCTTCCCCAATACCGGCTCCAACTACTGGTACCTGGGAGACACGATAGAAAGCACCTATATCGATTCTGAACTACCCACAGGTACCGTGGGCGCCAATCTGGACAGCTTTACCGACGGCGTGGCTACCTACTACGCCATCATGGAGAGCTACGCCCAAGATGGTGGCGATGTTTTTGCCCAACACAGTTATTACACCAACGGCAGCCTAACCGGCAGCCTGCCTACTGACGATAGCGAGATGCTGTTCTGGTTCATGGGCACCTATTTCTCCCATGTCACCGAGGAGGGCTACCTGCGGATCAACTTTAACCAGTGGCTCCAGCCCCTCTACGGTGGCAACACCTACACCCTCACCGGAGCCCGGATTGTCCGCCATCCCATAGCGGTGGCAGTGAATGAACCGGTTGCGCCTATGATGTTCCGTGCGGCCGCTCTGCCCGCCGAGGGCAGGATTATCGTGGGCGGTCAGGACATCACCGACCAGCTTACTAAACTTGCCGACCTGCTCAACCTCTTAGAGGAGCGCGAAGGCGAGGATGCCTACACCGCCGAAGATGTAGACGCCTTTATGCGGGATGGCAGCCTGCCCGGCCTGCTTGCGCAGTACACCCTCGATGAGATTGACAGCGAGCTTGCAGACCTGCAAAAGGCCCTTGATGCGCTGTACGGCGTGAAGGAGGAACTCTGCGAGGTATGCGGCGAGGCCCTTGCGGACGGCATCTGCCAGAACACCGAGTGCCCCGAGCATCCCGATTATGTGGCTCCGGTCACCGACGGCGAGGAGGATGACGGCGACGACACCACCACCCCCGACGACGGCGACGACACCACCACGACTGCCGGTGACGGCGAGGAGGACGATGGCGACGATACCACCACTCCCGGCGACGGCGAGGAGGACGACGGCGACGACACCACCACTCCCGACAACGGCGAGGAGGATGACGGCGACAGCGACAACACGACCGCCGGTGACGGCGTCGACAGCGAGCTCTCCGAGGCTGCCATTGCCGACCGTATGTCCTTCCTCTATCGGCACCGTGCAGCGCTTGAGCTCTACGATGCGCTTGAGTCCAAATACGGTCTTGCCGATAATGATCCCTACGAGGAATTCTGGGATGACGAAGGCGTGTTTGACACCACAGCGGCGGAAGCCTTTAACTACGACCCCGAAAATTACACCTACGAGATCAACTTCACTTACAACCGCACCGTAGGCGGCCCCGGTCCCGAGGATGACGATGATGATACCGGCGATGACACCTTCTTCATCGAAGAGGCGATCACTCCCTTGGCCGAGACCCCCATCCTGACCATCCTTGATAACCCCATCCCGCTCGAGGCGCTGCCCTTTACCGGCGCTGCGACCGGAACGGCCATCATGGCCGCCGGCAGCTGGATTTCTGCTACCTTGATAGCCGTGCGGCGCTTTATCCGTAAGCTCCGCGCCCGCCGCGAGCAGGATACCAAGTAGAGAAAATCTTTTAAGCCAAGTCTCATGCTCTACTGTTTCACGAGGGCCCTCCCAGTCGGGAGGGCCCTCGGTCTATACGCAAAAAAGCCCTCCATCCGGAGGGCTTTTTGTTGTGCTATTCGATGCGCTTTTTAAACCGCGGGCGCAAAAAGCAGACATAATAGCGTGTGATAACGCCTATGGCCATGTCGTAGAGGATGAGCGTCACCATGATCATCCCATAGATACCAAGCAGTATGGGGGTGGTTAGGCTGTTCAGATTAAGGCCCAGATAGCCGGGGCCCATGATCATCAGCACACCGATTAGATTGACCACCACCGCCAGATGAAACAGCAGCCCCTTTAGCAGCGCGACAACCCATTTAGGCCGCATCACCTGAAGCTTTAAGCGCAAAATGGGGTAGTAGCCAAACAGCGTGACAAAGAGCAACACGGCCTCGAGGTCGGTGGAGAGCATACAGCACAGCAACGAGACGGCAAGATAGGAGACATAGGCCCATTTTACGCCATTTTCAAAGGCCACGCCCACCAGCACCAGACCGGCAATGGCCGGCAGGGTGTAGCCCAAAATGGGGAACAGCCCGGAACTGGTGAGCAGGCACCAGCTAAGGGCCGCCATGATGCCGCCTAGGGCCACGGCCCGGGTACGGTGTCTCATGGGCGCATCAGCAGCACAGGCGCCCGTTGCACAGGCAGTTTAGGCACATCATGGTGGTGCAAAGGTCGCAGGTGCTGCACTGGGCGTAGTTGCGCCCGTCGTAGGCGTAGCCCTGCTGAGCGGCGGTAAACTGCCGCACTGCAGCCTGATATTCGGGGTTGCCGGGCTTTAAGAGGGCGGCGGTTTGGATATGGCGGATGGCGTCGTCCAGCCAGCCCCGGGCATAGAGGGTCTGGCCCTTTAAAAAGTGCCACTCGGCGTCCTGCTGCTCTACGGGAATGCCATTTAGTATCTCGTCGGCCTCGGTAATGCGGCCCTGGCTGATCAACCGGCGGACATCGGGGTATCGGCTGGCCGTCTGGCCCTGATAGCCGCCGTAGCCCCCATAACCTGCATGGCCCGACTGTTGGTTGGACTGGCCGCTGTTTTGAGGCTCCTGTCGCAGCCGGATAATTTCGTCGTAGGCTGCATTGACCTCCTTCATCTTTTCGGCGGCCAGGTCGGCTAAGGGGTTGTTGACATAATTATCCGGATGATACTTGCGGGCCAGCTCCTTATAAGCTGTCCGGACCTCTTCGTCGGTGGCGTTCTGGGAGATGCCCAGCACGCTATAGGGATTGCTCATGTTTTAGGCCCTCCTGCAGAACGGTATCGATGGTATGTCGCATCCCTACCGTCAATATATTATCTAATATAGATCTAAAGTGGCGTGGGCGCAGCAGCTCGTAGGCACTCAGGGCCTCGGCTTGGGTGAGATAGAGCGAAGCCCGCAGGGCATCGGGGTGGGTATCTGTATGCAGCAGAGGATTATAGCTGCCATTTTTTCTGTCCTGCGCAAGGTCGGCCACCGCATCGCAAGTATAAACAAAGCGTCCCATCATGTAGCCGAGCCTTGATAGAATGCGGCGCTCGTCCTCCTTTTCGCTCATCAGCGCAAACAGCTCGGAAAGCGCCGTGGCCGAAGGCTCGCAGGCCGCATCCAGACCGGACTTGTCACACAGCTCCACGGTGTGCTGGCGCTCCATGGCCGCTGCAATGATGGCGTCGGCCTCGGGGTAGCGGGATGCGGCCCTTCGCCGGGCGCCATGAGCCAGCGGCAGCGCCGTCCGGTAGAGCAGCGAGGGCAGCGGGGGCTTGTCGGCAATATCGTCCCGTATCTTGTGATAGAGCATCAGCGCCGCCACCCCCGCCGAAAACTGCAGTTCGGGGCAGTCCTCCAAATGGGGGGTACGGGACAACGGCTTATAGGGGCAGCGCCCCGGCTCCAACTTCGGCGCTGTTTCGGACAGCGAGAGATGCAGCAGCGTGGTAAAAGCAAAGTCATAGCTGAGCACAAATCGGGCCGCCGGGCCATAGCTGCGGGAGAGCGCCCGGCACAGCCCGCAGTACACGGCCTTATAAATCTCTAAGTCGGCCACCTTGAGCTCGGGGTTTAGCGGACGGATATAGCCAAACACCGCACCGCCCCCCCTTTTGTTATAGTAGCAGTATAGCGCAAAGTGGGACAAAAATCATTAACAAATTGTGAGCGAAGAAAACCTAAGGAGAGAGAGCCATGAGCTTTGCAGCGGTAAATGTGATTGCGCTTGGGGTGGCGATGGACGCCTTTGCGGTGGCCATGGCGGACGGCACCCGGCCCGAACGGGACAAATGGATGTCGGGGCTGGCCACGGCGCTGATGTTTGGGCTGGCGCAGGCCGGGATGATCGCCTTAGGCCATGGCTTAGGGGACCTGCTCTGGCTGCACGCCGCCGCCCGGGTGGGACAGGGGGCGTCGGCCTGCATTTTATTTGGCATTGGGCTGCATATGATGCTCTCGTCCGAAGGTGAGACACCCCTGCCCGCACCGGTGTTGGGCGGCCTTTGGCAGCCGGTCACTTTGGTTGCCGAGGCCATGGCCGTCAGCGTGGATGCCTTTGCGGTGGGCGTTGGAATGGCGGCCCTTATGTCACGGATTTTGATAGCGGCTGCCTACATCGGGCTGGTTACGGCACTGCTCAGCGGCGTGGGCTATTTTGTGGGGTATCGGCTGGGCCGGCGCTGCTCAGCCGTCCCCGAGTTTTTGGGCGGAGCGCTGCTCATAGGTATGGCGGTGCATATTCTGCACCGGATGCTCTTGCTGTGATAGGAACAGAAAAAAGACCGCGCAGGGCGCGGCCTTTATATGCGGGCGGGCGGGTGGAAACGGTCGGCCTAAGTCCGGCCCTCGGCGGCTCGACGGATCCTTCCTAACCAGACAAACAGCAATAGGGTCAAATAGGGCAGGGCGGGTGGCCGGCCCGAGTGGCCCGGACCGGTGTAGGGCGGCGTGGTCTGTCCTACCTGCAAGGTCAGCGTCTCCTCGGCAATCAGGCGGCCCTCTTCACCGGCCTCGGCCAGGACGAAATGGAGATTATACTGTCCGTTGTGGGGAAGCTGGGCGGTCAGCAGCACGGTTTTCATGCCGCCCGGCTCGGGCAGCAGGATCTCCATGCCCTCCGAGGCAGCCTCGCCCCCCAAGAGGAAGGGCCCCTCTTTCTCCCGCAGAAAAACGCCCTGGCTGTGGGGCGTGGCCGTTACCTTGAGCACCACCGGGCCTTGGTAGTCAAAGTTGCCGGTGGCCTCGTGGCGCACATACGCCTTAAACTGGAACAAATCGCCCCCGCTCAGGTCGCTTGGCAGGTCGCCGAAGGAGATGGCGTATCGGGACAAGGGCGCCCGCCACACCACTTTCAGGCTGTCCAGAGCACGGCCGGGGGCGTCCTTCTCAAACAGCGTAAAGCTGAGGGGATGGTCACCCGCCTGCCGCAGCGTGACCCGCAGCGGAATTTCTATCACATCGCCGGGGGCCAGATCCCGGTCGGTGAGAATCAGCGTGTCGGGAGTAACCCGAATCCAGTCGGTGCCAAGGTCGCTGGGGCTGGGGTGATATTCCAGCAGAAGGCCCTCGGGTGGCGTTACCCGTACCGAGCCGCCCCGATAGGCCCGGGTGGCCTCGAGGCGCAGGCTGAAGGTGTAGGGGCGGTCGAGGGCGTCCACCGCATAGAGGCCACCGGTGCGGGGGCTGATGCCCTCGCCGATGGCTACAAGATCCAGGGCAGCAGCCGAAACATACAGCGGACACAAAAGCAGCGCCGCCATAAGTCCGGCAAGGACCAAAGCGCGAAGATATCTGGGCATGGTTTTTCCTTTCCGGCCGCAGACAAGGCGGCCTGTGTTGTGGCAGAATTCTTTCCTATTTTTAGCCGCCGCAGGGCATTTAGTCAGTCGGCGCAAATTTTTGTAAGCCCTCCAAGGCAAACAAAAGCCCCCACCAAAGGCGGGGGCAGGCAGATTGCGGTGTCTAAAGCTCAAAATCTTCGGGGGAAAAATCCGGCAGCTGGGGGTTGACCCCCATAGGTACCCGCTTTAGGGGGGCATAAACATACTTGCGGCAGCTGTAGCCCGGAGAAACAATGCCCTTTTTGCGGCAGAGCACCGATTTTTGGTCGCTGGTAAAGCTGCCGTGCTCACAATGGGCGCAGGCCGGCTCGATGCGCTGGCCAAAGACCTTCCTTTTAAGCATGGTCGCCACCTCCTTTTCTTTTCCAGTATACCACACCGTTCCCCATTTTTACAGCCCCGTAAATTCGGCCGGTTTGGGCCGACCCACCAGCAGCATGGCGGCGGCGATAACAAGGCAGACCGCCCCCACAATGCCCCCCTGCGAGGGGCTGGGCACCGGCGGGTCCTGTCGGCTTATCACGGCCATCACCGGCTGAAGGCCGGGGTAAAAGGGCAGCACCACCGCCGCCGAAACCATCCCGGCCAGCGGTCGGGTGAGCAGATAGGATTTAAGGTGCACACCGCTGCCCATGAGAATGGCCGCCACCTGCCCCATGATGGACAGTCCCCCAAAGCCCACAAAAAAGGCCGCCAGCAAAAGCCCCATGGGACCGCTTACCCGGGAACTGAGGGCACAGCCTTGGGTAACCTCGATGAGTCCGATCATCAGTGTGTAAAGAGGGCTGCCCGGCCGGGCGGTGAACATAAGCCGAATAAGCTCGCCCACCACCGAGAAGAACACGATAAATGCGCAGGCTGCCAGCATGGCCGAGGCCGCCGAGCTCACCGCCTCCACAAAGGCGGCCGCCATGGGCCGATCCTCGCCCCGGCGCCCTTTCCTTGGCAGGGGTTGCCCCAAGGCTGCAAGCCCCCCTGCCGCCAGCGAGCCTGCTACCTGTCCCAGCAGCAGTACCCAGCCCACCTTAAGGCTGCCGAACATGGCGCCCCCCACTGCCGATACCAAAAAGCTCGGCCCCGCATTAA
The DNA here is from genome assembly GCA_002305075.1 of Ruminococcaceae bacterium UBA1404. GTDB lineage: Bacteria > Bacillota > Clostridia > Oscillospirales > Ruminococcaceae > UBA1404. The sequence continues at coordinate 60,506 of DBQC01000023.1, forward strand.
CTGCGCAGCAGAGCATCCGTTCAGCCTCTTTTGGCGAGAGCTGCCCGGTGCTTACAAGTGCGGCAATGGTCTTGGCGCCGGCCGGATATCCGCCGATAAGGCCCATGAGTACCGCACCGGCGGCCTGGTCGGGCAGCCGCAGCAAGTAGCGGGTTATGGGCAGCAGCGGCCAGGCTAAAATATCCCCCACGCCGGATAGCGCCAAAAAGCCCGACAAGGCCATAAAGGGAAATAAAGTGGGAACCACCACTTCGGCGCACAGAGCCAGCCCCTGCCGGGCTCCCTGCGCCGCCGGTGCGGGAAAGGCCAGCAGCATAGCAGCTGTAAAAAGTATACCCAATGCTGTCAGGGCACGCTTGGCTTTCATAGGCCTGCCTCCTTTGGTTTGTAGGAGTATATGAGGCCGGGACGAGGGTTATAACCCCATAAAGCCCTCATAACCCGGGTGTCCAGCCCATATAAATGGAGGGTGAAGGGGGGAGGGCTCATGCGCAAGGACAACAGGCCACAAAGCCACAAGGACACGGCCGACGCCGGGCCGGGCGACCGCATTATGCGTCTGCTCGAGGTGCCACCCGGGTCGGTGGGGGGCTTTCACATTGAGCTCAACAGCAACCGGGAGCTGTTGCTTGAGGGCTGCCGCAATGTGCTGGAATACACCGGGGCACTGGTGCGGGTGGACGCCGGGGCCCTCATCTTGACCATGACCGGCGAGGGGCTTAATTTGCGCCATTTAAGCGCCGATACTTTGCTGGTAGAGGGCCGCATTGCCACCCTCGCCTTTGAGGGATAATTAAAAGGCGCCAAAGCGGGGAGGGAAGGGCATGTTCATCATCCAGATGCTCAGATATATCCAGGGCTATGTGCGCTTTAGGGTAACCGGTGGCTTTGCCGAGCGCTTTATCAGCCTGTGCGCCCGGGCGGTTATACCCATCTGGGGGGTGCGCCCCCGGGATGACTACGACATAGAGGCCCACACACTGGCCCGCAACTACAAGCGCTTGCGCCCTCTAAGGCGCAAAGGGGGCGTGCGGATGCACATCGAGGCCAAGGTGGGCCTGCCCTTTGTGGTGCATCGCTATCGGCAGCGCTGGGGCATTCTGGTGGCGGCGGTGCTGTTTGCCCTGTTGCTGTTTGGTCTGTCCTGCTTTATCTGGCGCATCGAAATCCCCGAAACCGAGGGAGTGTCCACCGAGGAAATTCGCGCCCAGCTAAGCAGCCTTGGGGTGCGGGTGGGTGCTTGGCGGGGCTCCATAGATCCCAAAGAGGCGGCCCGCCGCATGATGATCCTCAACGACGACATCGCATGGATTGCCCTGAACATCTTAGGTAGCACCATCGAGGTGGAAATAAGCCCCCGCACCCAGCCCCCCGACCGGATTCACGACGCCAAAGTGCCCACCAATGTGGTGGCCGCCCATACGGGGCAGATTAAGTACATGGAGGTCTACGATGGGGAGAGTCTGCTTGGGGTGGGGGATACGGTGATGGAGGGGGACATCATCGTAAGCGGAATTACCCAGGACAAGTGGGGCAACACCATGCTGCACCATGCCAGAGCCCGGGTGCTGGCATGGACCGACGAGACCATCGAGGTATCCTGCCCCCTGATGGCCGAGGAGCGCGTCTACACAGAGCAGCCCATGGTGCGCCGCGGCCTGCTCATCGCCGAGATGGAGCTGCCCCTTAGCCTGAAAAAGCCTCCCGCCCTCTACGAGGAGGAGACCGAGCGGGCCTATCTGCGCCTAATGGGCCGGGAGCTGCCCGTAGGGCTCACCGTGCGGACTCTACGCCCATACACCCTTAAAACCGTGCGTCTTACCCAGGCCGAGGCCCGGCTGCGGGCCATGGCCGAGCTAAAGGCCCTCGAGGAGAGCCGCTTTGGCGAGATGAAGGTGGTAGACCGAATGGCCATAGGCCAATTAGAGTCGGACGCCTTTGTGATAAGAGCACGCTACACCGTCGAGCGGGACATTGCCGAGGTGCGGCAAATCTTTATGGCCGACTAAAAGATATAAAAATAGCCTATTATTTGCCGCAAAGCTATGCCAACTTGGGTAAAATATGCTATACTAAACGGTAAGCTGAAAATCAGCACAAAGGAAGTGGAAGCTTGATAGAGCAGACGGTTAGCGTAGAGCGGCTTGAGCAGATTGTGGCGCTGTTTGGGAGCTTTGATAAGAATATAAAGGACATCGAGGCCCGCTGCGGCGTTACCATTGTCTACCGGGATAGCGATATAAAAATCAGCGGCGACGCCGAAAGGGTTTACGAGGCCACGCAGGTTATCAACGGCCTTTTGGCGCAATTGGCCCGGGGTGAGGCCATTACCGACCAGAGTCTTCACTATGTGATCGATCTGGTGCGGGAGGGCAAGGGCGAGGATCTTATCGCCATGAGCGAGGATGTGATTTGCATCACCGCCAAGGGCCGACCCCTCAAGCCCAAGACCCTCGGCCAGACCCACTATATCGAGTCGCTGCGCAAAAATACCGTAACCTTCTGCATTGGACCGGCCGGAACCGGAAAAACCTATCTGGCGGTGGCCATGGCCGTCCGGGCATTTCGGGCCCATCAGGTCAACCGCATCATCCTCACCCGCCCGGCGGTAGAAGCCGGGGAAAAGCTGGGCTTTTTGCCCGGCGACCTCCAAAACAAGGTAGACCCCTATTTGCGTCCCCTTTATGATGCACTGTTTGACATGATGGGGGCCGAGAGTTTTCAGCGGTACATGGAACGGGGCAATATCGAGGTGGCCCCTCTTGCCTATATGCGGGGGCGCACCCTGGACGACAGCTACATCATCCTTGACGAGGCTCAGAACACCACCTCGGGCCAGATGAAGATGCTGCTCACCCGCTTTGGCAGCAATGCCAAGGTGGTTATCACCGGCGATGTGACCCAAATCGACCTGCCCGACCCCAAGGCCTCGGGCCTTGTGGAGGCCGTCAAGGTGCTGCGGGATGTGCCCGACATCGGCATTGTGCGCCTGAGCGGCAAGGATGTTATCCGCCACCGGCTTATTCAGGATATTGTAAAGGCCTACGACCAGTATTATCAAAGCCGGCCCCGGTCACGCTAATAAAGTGGACAGGCTGTCGGACAACTTTTTTTACAAAGGAGTGAGTGCCCCATGTCTAAGGTCAAAGTGGATATTGTTAATCGCCAAAAGGTTATAAAAGTGCCTGCCGGCATGCGGCTGCTCATCAAGCGTTGCTGCTGCTCGGTGCTCAAATACGAAGGATTTGAGGGCCCGGCCGAAATCAGCGTAAGCTTCATCGACAATGCCGAAATCCAGCGCCTAAACCAACACTACCGCGGTCTGGGTCTGCCCACCGATGTGCTGAGTTTTCCCCTTGGCGAAAACGGCGTTTACGACCGAAATGCCGAGACCGGTGCCGCTCTGCTTGGGGATGTGGTGATCTCCCTCGAGCGGGCGACTCAGCAGGCTCAGGACTTCGGCCATTCCCTCGAGCGGGAAATCGGATTTTTAACCGTCCATTCGGTTCTGCATCTCTTAGGCTACGATCACGAGGCCGGCGGCCCCGAGGCGGCCATCATGCGGGAGAAGGAGGAGGAGATCCTCGCCTCCATCGGCCTTGCCCGAGATGTCAGCTACATCGACCCCGACCTTTAATACAGCTATACAAGAAAGGAAGAAGCCTTCTGAAACAGAGCAAATCGGCATTTGTGGCCATTGTGGGGCGGCCCAATGTGGGCAAATCCTCGCTGCTCAATGCACTGGTGGGGGTTAAGCTGGCCATTGTTACCCCCAAACCCCAGACAACCCGCACCCGTATCACCGGCATTCTCACCCAAGACGAGACCCAGATCGTGTTTATCGATACTCCCGGTCTGCACACACCCCGAACCAAGCTGAGCGAGTACATGGTGCGCGAGGTGAACGATTCGGTGCTCGATGTGGATATTGCCATCCTGGTCACCGACCTGCGTCCCGCCCCCGACCCCCTTGAGGAGCGACTGATGGGCAGCTTTAAGCGCCAAAATCTGCGGGGTATTTTGGCCATCAACAAAATCGACCTCTTAGACCGCAAGGAGGAACTGCTGGCCAAAATAGCCGCCTACAACGCCTGTTACGATTTCGAGGCCATTGTGCCCATTTCGGCGGTGACCGGCGAGGGGCTTGATATCCTTTTGGCCGAAATTAAGGCCCGAGCCGAGGAGGGTCCCCACCACTTTGCCGACGACTCGCTTACCGACCAGCCCGAGCGGGTACTGGCCGCCGAGATGCTCAGGGAAAAGCTGCTGCTTTATATGCGCGAAGAAATTCCCCACGGTGTGGCGGTGGTGGTAGAGACCATGAAGGAGCGCCAAAAGGGCGATATGCTGGACATCGAGGCCTATATTTACTGCGAAAAGGACAGCCACAAGGGCATCATCATCGGCAAAAACGGGGCCATGCTCAAAAAGGTGGCCAGCGCCGCCCGGGTGGATATGGAGGCCTTTTTCGCCTGTAGGGTCAACCTTCAGGTGTGGGTTAAGGTCAAAGAAAACTGGCGGGACCGGGACGGATTACTAAAAAATTTCGGCTACAAGCAGCTTGATAATAATAGAATTGCAGCCGCATCTTCCCACGGCTTAATTGCCCGCTGTGGCATATGCTAAAATCAGCCCCGAGTGCCCGAGCACTGTGGGCCACACATCGGGAGGTGTGCATATGCAGGATACAAAGGCTTGGGAAGCCTTTTATAAAAGTGGCAGAATCGACGATTATATGACCTATCGGCAGGAGAAATCCCGCCGGCAGCAGCCCTCTGCCTCGGTGGCGAGGGGAGAGGATATGAAACATGCAGCAGACCCTCAGCGGTCTTATTCTGAGGCAACGCCCCCAGGATGACGACCGTGTGATCCACCTGCTCACCCGAGAAATGGGCCTTATTAGAGCCTATGCCAAGGGGGCCCGGCGACCTCGCAGCCGTCTGGCGGCGGGCACCGAGGCCCTCTGTTACAGCCGGGTGGTGCTCTTTAAATCAAAAAGCTGGTATTATGTGGACGCCGCCGAGGTTATCGACGGCTTTTTTGCCTTGCGTCAAAATATCACCGGCCTCTCGCTGGCCGCCTACTTAGCCGAGCTGGCCGAAAACCTTGCCCCCGAACAGGCCGAGGCCGAGGAGTATCTGCGCCTCTTGCTCAATGCGCTGCACCTGCTGCGGCAGCAGAGCCGGGAGGAGGGTCTTATCAAAGCCATTGTGGAGCTGCGGCTTTTAACCCTGTCGGGCTATATGCCCGACCTTGTAGCCTGCAGTGCGTGCGGGCTCTATGATGCGGCCGGCTTTTATTTTATCCCCCGTCGCGGCGAGCTGATCTGCGCCGACTGTATCCCCGAGCCTCCGCCCGACGCCGTCTGGCTGCGGTCTGCGGTGGTGGCGGCCATGCGCCACATCCTCTATGCGGCGGCCGACGACCTGTTTGCTTTTAAGTTGGGACAGCAGAGCCTTAAGGAGCTTGTGGCCGTCAGCGAAGAATACCTTATGACCCAGATTGAGCGCCGCCCCCGCACCTTAGACTTTTATCACAGTCTGTTTATACAGCCCTAACCTATACGATTTGGACTATCCGAGATAATATTACATAATACGCCTTTTTTTATGGGAGGATATACCATGACTCAACATAAAAATTACACAGCCCCTCTCGAGCTGCCCCAGGTGCTCGAGCAATTGGCCGGTCTTTGCCGGTGTGCCGGCAGCCGGGCTCTTGCGCTGGCGCTGACCCCCCAATACAACCCAAGAGATGTACAGCTGAGTCAAAGTCAAACCGCCGCCGCCTACCAGATGGGCGTGCGCTACGGCAACCCCGGCATGACCAGCGTAAGCGACCCCACCGCCTCGCTTAAACGGGCGGCCATGGGCAGCAGCCTCAGCCTGCGGGAGCTTTTGGAGGTGCGCTCGGTGCTCCAGGCTCTCGGCCACATGAACGCCTACTTTAAACAGATAGAAAACGGCGCTGACAGCCCTATTGCCTACCTCTTTGAGCAGATTACTCCCGATAAGCGGGCCGAGGATCGCCTGAGCATGGCCATTCTCTCCGAGGACGAATTGGACGACAACGCCAGCCCCACCCTCTACAACATCCGCACCAAAATCCGCCAGCAGTCTCTTGGCATCCGCTCGAAACTGGACAGCATGATCAAGTCCACCACCTTTCAAAAGTACCTGCAAGAGCCCATTGTCACCCTGCGGGACAACCGCTTTGTGCTGCCGGTTAAGGCCGAGCACCGCAACGAAGTGCCCGGCCTTGTGCACGATACCTCGGCCAGCGGGGCCACCTTTTTCATCGAGCCCATGGCCGTGGTGGAAGCAGGCAATGCCATCCGGGTGCTGATGAGCGAGGAGGAGGAAGAAGAGCGCCGCATCATCGCCGAGCTTTCGGCCATGGTGGGCGAACGGGCCGACATGATTTTAGCCGGCTATCGGGCAGCGGTGGAGATCGACCTTTTATTTGCCAAGGTGCGCCTTGGGGAGCGCATGAATGCCATGCTGCCCCACCTCTCGCAGGACGGCCACACCCGGCTTATCCGGGCCCGCCACCCCCTGATCCCCCGGGAGACCGCCGTGCCCATCGACATCGAAATCGGCGGCGACTACGACACGCTGGTCATCACCGGCCCCAACACGGGCGGAAAGACCGTGGCCATCAAGACCCTCGGACTGCTCTGCCTTATGGCCCAGTGCGGCCTTATGATTCCCGCCGCCGATGGCAGCCGGGTGTCGGTCTACCACGAGGTGCTGGCCGATATAGGAGACGAGCAGTCCATCGAGCAGAGCCTGAGCACCTTTTCGGGCCATATGCACAATATTTTGGGTATCTTAGAGCGGGCGGGGCAACACTGCCTTGTGCTGCTCGACGAGCTGGGCGCCGGTACCGACCCGGTGGAGGGCGCAGCGCTGGCCATTGCCATCATCGAGCGACTGCGCCGTCAGGGAGCCTATGTGGTGGCCACCACCCACTACGCCGAGCTTAAAATTTACGCCCTTGAAACCCAAGGTATCGAAAACGCCAGCTGCGAGTTCGACATTGAGAATCTGCGCCCCACCTACCGGCTTATCACCGGTGTGCCCGGGCGCTCGAATGCCTTTCTTATCAGCGAAAAACTCGGGCTGCCTGCCGACATCATCGAGCGGGCCAAAACCTATGTGCCTAGTGAGAGCCACCGCTTCGAGCGGGTGGTGGAGGAGCTGGAAGCCACCCGGCAGGCCCTCGAGCAGGAGCGGGCCGAGGCCCAGTCGGCTCGGCGGCGCATCGAGCAAATCGAAAAGCTCACCCGAAGCCAGCAGTCCCAAATCGAGCGGGACAAGCAGAAGGAGCGGGAACGGGCCAAGGCCGAGAGCGCCAAGCTTGTAAAGGACATTCAGCAGCAGGCGGCCGACCTGATGGCCGAGCTGGAGGCCCTTAAAAAGCAAAGGGATTCCGAGCAGTTCGGAAGCCTTTACGCCGAAGCCAGAGGCCGGCTGCGCAAGGGGCTCGGCCGGCTTGAGGAGATGGTGGCTGCGGCCGACATGCCGGCCGGCGAGGACTATGTTTTGCCCCGCCCGCTTAAAAAGGGCGACTATGTGCGGCTGCGCAGCGGCGGTCAGACCGGTCAGGTCACCGCCGTAGAGGGCGACCATGTGCGGGTACAGATGGGTTCTGTGACCATGAATCTGAGCAGTTCGGCGCTGATGCTGTCCGGACCGCCCGAAAAGGAGCAGCCCAAAACCCGCAAGCGGGCGGGCAAAGGCGTAACCTTTACCGGCACCAGCAAGGCGAATCGGGACGCCAGCCAGGAGGTCATGCTCCGGGGCATGGACACCACCGAAGCCATGATGGAGCTGGACGCCGCCATCGACAATGCCGTTATGGCCGGGGTAGAGACCCTGCGTATCATCCACGGCAAGGGCAGCGGCATTTTGCGCAAAGCCGTGGCCGAACGGTTGCGCCGCCACCCCAGCATCCGGGAGTTCCGTCTTGGAGTCTACGGCGAGGGGGAACACGGGGTGACCATAGCCACCCTTAAATAGACTAATCTGCATATCAATCTGCATTTGGAGGATAGCAAATGGCCAAGGACATGACCCAGGGCAAACCGTATAAGTTGATTTTGGCCTTTTCGGTGCCCATGTTGGTGGGCAATGTGTTTCAGCAGCTCTATAGTGTCGTGGACACCATTGTGGTGGGCCGATATGTCAGCTCCAACGCGCTGGCCGCCATCGGCACTGCCATGCCTGTTATGTTTCTCTGCCTGGCGCTGTTCGGCGGGTTGGGGGTGGGCATGTCCATCGTCCTCTCCCAGTACTACGGCGCCAGAGAGTATGACAATATGCAAAAGGCCATCAGCACCAGCATCTACTTTATCGCCTTTCTCACCCTTGTGCTGACCGTGATAGGCCTGCTTATCACCCGGCCGCTGCTGCACCTGATGCAGGTGCCTCCCGAAATTATGGAGGATGCCACCACCTATCTGTACATCATCTTTGGGGGTACGGTCTGCATGGTGGTCTACAATGGCTACCTGGCGGTGCTGCGTGGCATTGGCGACTCGGTTACCCCCATGATCTTTCTGATTATTGCCACGCTGCTCAATGTGGTGCTGGACCTTTGGTTTGTGCTGCAGTTTGGCTGGGATGTGGCCGGCGTGGCCATTGCCACGGTTATCGCCCAGGGCTTTTCGGGCATGTGCTGCTTCTTATATGTAAAATATAAGGTGCCCCAGTTGGCCATCAGCCCCGAGAACCGGGTTTTCGACCGGAACATCCTGCGCATTATGCTGCGGATGGGCATTCCCAGTGCGCTTCAGCAGACCTTTATTTCCATCAGCCAGATGGCGGTGCAGGGGCTGGTTAACAGCTATGGCCCGGTGGTGATGGCGGGATATACATCGGCCACCAAAATAGATCACTTTGCCATGCAGCCCAGTATGAGCATCGGCAGCGCCCTTGGCATTTTTGTCGGACAAAATGTGGGGGCCGGGCGCATGAAGCGGGTACAGGAAGGCTTTAAGTCCACCTTCTTTATGGAGTGGGCCATCGGCCTTGCCATGAGTGTGTTGGCCTTTGTTTTTGCTCCCCAACTTATCGGGCTTTTTAACCGAGGGCCGGACAGCGCCGCCATCATCGCCGTGGGCAGCCAATACCTGCGGGTGGTGGGTATGTTCTACGCCGTGCTGGGCACCATGTATGTGTTTCAGAACCTGTTTCGGGGCGCAGGCGACACCTTTATGACGCTGGTGGTGTCGGTCTGCAACTTTAGCGTACGGGTTATTGGGGCCTATGCGCTGGCTTCGGTGGACAGCATCGGCCAAGAGGCCATTTGGTGGGCCATTCCGCTGGGATGGGCGGTGGCCGATGTGGTGGCGTTTGTGGCCTACAAAAGCGGTCGCTGGCGTCGCTTTGCTGTGACCCAGACCCCGTCAGAGCCGCTGCCCGAGGTCGAGGTATGAGCGACCATCCCCCGCCGCCCGACGCTTTGCTCGAGGGCCTGCCGCCTTTGATAGGCCCCTCGCCCCGGCTGCTGATTTTGGGCAGTATGCCGGGGCCCCAAAGCCTGCGTCTTGGGCGGTATTATGCCCACCCCCAAAACGCCTTTTGGCCCATCATCAGCAGCCTAGTCGGCGTGGACACCCCTGACGACTATGCCGAACGCCGGGCGCTCATTGAGTGCAGATCCCTCATTTTGTGGGATGTGCTGGGCTGCTGCCGCCGAAAGGGGGCGCTGGATGCCCATATCCGGGATGCCCAGCCCAACGACCTTAAAGGGCTAATAGAGGCCTATCCCGGCCTTGAGCTGGTGGCCCTTAACGGAGGCAAGGCCGCCGCCGATTTCCGGCGTCTTGGACTGTCCATCCCCTCGGTGCGGCTGCCCTCCACCTCCCCGGCTTACGCTTCTCTTTCCCGGGATCAAAAAATCGAGCTGTGGCGTGCGGCAGTGGGGGAGTACTTTATCTAAGCAAAAACAAACGGGTCATCGGCACTGAGCCGATGACCCGTTTTTAATTATGTGGTTAGCTTACCACCGGCGGTACTCGGCAATGAGCAGATCCACCACCTGCCCGTAGCTTCGGGTGCCGGCGGGCTGGCTGTTTACCCGCAGGTAGACATCGTTCACCCGGTCGGAGAGGTCGGCCAAAGTGCCGTCGTACCGTCCCCAGTGGGTTCTGGCCTCGATGATGTCCCGCTGCACCGGCTCACTGAGCCCCTCATAGACCCGGTTATAGGCCTCGGTATCCGCACCGGACAGGGCACTTAAGCAGTAGCGCAGGGCCATCAGATTGCCGCTGTAGGCAAAGTCGGGGTTGTCGCTGTCCCGACAGGCTAAATAGGCGATAAAGTTGGCCTCGTCCTCCCGCATAAAACCCTGGGCGTGGGCCAGCTCGTGGAGCATGGTAAAGGGCATTTCGGCGGCGGGCATCTTGGTGTTAAAGTTGGCCTCGGTAAAGTAGGGGAAGAAAAAGCCCGACAGTTTGAGCTGATTTAGCACAAAGGAGGAGGCCACCGGTTTGGGCGGCGGCGTAATGCCCCCGAGCACCGGGTAGGTGGCGCTTAGATTTTCCATGACCAAGTTGGCCTGAGCTGCCACTGCATAGAGGTTTTTCCCGGTGAGCAGCACCTGCCCCTGGTCATTTTCGGCCACCAGAGCACGCAGCTCGCCGGCCCGTTGCCCGAGGATGACAGATAGGTCCTCCAGCTCCTCTAAGGTGGCGGGCTCCACCACATGCTGGGAGTAGTATGTAAAAGGCTGGCGATGGTAGTTGGGCGCACAGAGCACCACAAAGCCCAGCACCAGATAAGAAAGTGTGGCCAGCACGGCACAGAGGGCATCGAACAGCATTTTAGGCCGGGCCTTCTTTTTGGCCTTGGCCAGCATCAGCACAAGGCGCACCCCCATCACCAGTGCAAACAGCAAAGAGGCAATAATGGTGAGCTCGGCCATGGAGGCGGGCAGGAACTTGCCCACAAGGGTGCTAAAGTTGGTGATCATGGGGTAGATGGAAGTGGAGTAGCCCCGCTCGGTTATATCCGGGTCGCGGGAGTAGATAAACCAAAAGGCACCGGCCGCCAAAAGGGGCCATAGGCTCATAAAAAGGGGCTTGGCCCAGTCAAATCCGGGCTTAGACTTGTTGCGGGTGGCTTGCATGGCAGATCTCCTTTGCGGCAGATGGCCGATAATATAGGCGTGAGGCCATTATAGCATACTTTTTAGGCTTCGTTAATTGCTTTAAGCAAAAAAGCGGATATTTCCACTTGGAAATATCCGCTTGCTGTTTTTGGATTTGTGGCGTAAAGCCTGCCGCCATCCTCTAAATGGGCGCTGCGCCATCCCGCCGAGGGCGTCGTATGCTCGCTCGGGCGGCTAAAGCACCAGCTCTACCACATGACCGCTGCCGAGCGAGGCGGGCAGGTCGATGATGCGCTGGTTGCGGCTGCCCCTAAACTTGAGCGTCAGGCTGCGGCTGCTCTGCTCAAATCGGCCGTCCACAAGAATGTCGCAAAGGCCCAGCAGCCGTGCGATGTCGGCATCTTTTTTGGACAGGGCAATCAGCTCCTCATAGGTGTAGCCCGAGTAGACCATAATGTGCACATCTTGGGCCTTCAGGCGGGCGCACAGCTCGGCCAAGGGAGCGGGCTGACTAAAGGGCTCTCCCCCGGACAGGGTGACCCCCTGAAGCAGCGGATTGCGATGGTATCGGCGGCAGAGCTGGTCGATATCGGTGACTTCGCCGCCGGCAAAGTCGTGGGTTTGGGGGTTGTGGCAGCCCTTGCAGCGGTGGGGGCATCCCTGTGTAAAGATGACAAACCGCAGCCCGGGGCCGTCTACGATAGACTCCTCCACCACGCCGGATATGCGCAATTCCATGTCTACACCCCCGCAGGATCCATGCTGCCGAGGCTATGTTTGACCCGGTCACGCTCCTCGCACTGCTTTGCGTTGTTAAAGCGGTCGAGGGTGCCCACCAAGTAGCCGGTAATGCGGCGGATACGCTCAAACCGGGGGCCGTCGTCGGCCTCGGTGCGTCCGCAGCCGGGGCACTCGTCGCCGATGATGCCGTTGTAACCGCACACGGGGTCTCGATCGACCGGGTGGTTGATCGAGCCGTAGCCAATACCGCTTCTTTGCATAAAGCGCACCACTTGCTCAAAGGCCTCAAGGTTCTGCGAGGGGTCGCCGTCCATCTCCACATAGGTGATGTGGCCGGCGTTGGTCAGGGCGTGGTAGGGGGCCTCTAAGCGGATTTTATCAAAGGCGCTGATGGGGTAATACACCGGTATGTGAAAGGAGTTGGTGTAATAGTCCCGGTCGGTAACGCCCTCTATCACACCAAAGCGCTCGCGGTCCATGCTTACAAACCGGCCCGAAAGTCCTTCGGCGGGGGTGGCAATCAAAGTGTAGTTAAGGCCGCTTTCCAGAGAGCGCTCGTTGACCCGTTTGCGCATATAGCCCACAATCTCAAGACCGAGGTTCTGAGCCTGAGCGGTTTGGCCGTGGTGGCTTCCGGTAAGCGCCTTGAGACATTCGGCCAGACCGATAAAGCCTACCGTGAGGGTGCCGTGCTTGAGGATTTCGCCCACTTCGTCATCGGGACCAAGCTTATCACTGTCCATCCATATGCCCTGACCCATGAGGAAGGGGAAGTTGCGCACCTTTTTCTTGGCCTGAATAAGAAAGCGCTCGTATAGCTGGTCGCAGATGAGGTCAAGCTTGCCGTCTAGCATCTCAAAGAACAAGTCCAAATCGCCGCCCGATTTTATGGCCAGCCTCGGCAGGTTGACCGAGGTAAAGCTCAGGTTGCCCCGGCCGGCGGTGGTCTCTCGGCTGCGGTCGTGCACATTGGCCATAACCCGGGTGCGGCAACCCATATAGGCCACCTCGGTATCGGGGTCGCCGGGGCGGTAGTGCTGGAGGTTAAAGGGGGCGTCTAAAAAGGAGAAGTTGGGGAACAGCCGCTTGGCAGACACCCGGCAGGCCAGCTGAAAGAGCGGATAGTTGGGGTCGCCGGGGTTTAGGTTGACCCCCTCCTTGACCTTGAAGATGTGGATGGGGAAGATGGGGGTCTCACCCCCGCCCAGTCCCGCCTCGGCGGCCAGCAGAATGTTCTCGATCACCATGCGCCCCTCGGGTGAGGTGTCGGTACCGTAGTTGAGCGAGCTAAAGGGTATCTGCGCCCCGGCCCGGGAGTGCATGGTGTTCAGGTTATGTACCAGCGCCTCCATGGCCTGATAGGTGGCCCGCCGGGTCTCTTTTAGAGCGTATTTGTAGGCGAGCTTTTGCACCTTGTCCACCATGGGGCCGTCCAGCCGGGCCGACAGCAGAGCAGCCTCGGCCTCCCAGTAGGCGTCCATATCCTCGAGGGTGGGAAAAATGCCAAGCTCAGCCTCGATTTGGTCGGCGATTTGGGCAGCTATGGCGCCGTCTTCCTCGGTGAGAATTTCCAGAGCCTTCGCCATATTGGCGCGATAGAGCTTGCGAAAGGTCTTTTTGATGCCCTTGGCCATGGCGTAGTCAAAATTGGGGATGCTCTGGCCGCCGTGCTGGTCATTTTGGTTGGACTGAATGGCGATGCAGGCCAGTGCGGCGTAGCTCTGAATGTCGTTGGGCTCGCGCAAAAAGCCGTGGCCGGTAGAAAATCCGCCGGTAAACAGCTTGTCGATGTCGATTTGGCAGCAGGTGGTGGTGAGGGTAAGAAAATCCAGGTCGTGGATGTGGATATCCCCTTCCCGGTGGGCGACGGCGTGTTCGGGCTTAAGGATAAACATCTCGTAAAACTGCTTGGCGCCCTCGCTACCGTACTTGAGCATGGTGCCCATAGCGGTATCGCCGTCTATGTTGGCGTTTTCACGCTTAATGTCATTGTCTCGGGCGGCACTAAAGGTCAAATCCTCGTAGACCTTCATCAGCCGGGTGTTCATGGTGCGTACCCGGGTGCGCTCGGCCCGGTAAAGGATATATTCCTTGGCTGTGCGGGCGTGGCCGTTCTCGATGAGGACTTTTTCCACCGTATCCTGTATTTGCTCCACGGTGGGCTGCTCCAACCCGGTGCGAACAAGCTGCGCCTCTACCAGCTCAGCCAGATGCTCGGCGGTTTGCCGGTCCCGTCCGCCGATAGCCTGTGCAGCCTTAAAGATGGCGTCGGCAATTTTTTCGCGGTCGAACAGCACCGTGCGTCCGTCCCGCTTCAGTATGGTTGTAATCATGCAAATTCCCCTTATATAGGCGTTGGTGCCGCCTACCTATACTATATGTTGTATTTGTTGAGCACTTATATTTACTATATACCCTACATATGGTGCCGTCAATGGAGATAATCCACAGAGATGACGCCCATAATTCGTGCTTAATTTCTCTTTTGCCGCAGCGGGCATAGACCTTTACAGGCCTTTTATGCCCAACAAGTGGCGCACCCTCTGCCCACGGATGGGGTACTCGGGTGCGCAAGGTGGGGTTAAATGAGCTGTCGGTGGCGGGCAAGATCGGCCGACACCCGGGCCACCAGCGTCCAGATGACGGCAGGGGGCAAAGCGCTTTGGGCGGCCACCTCCTCCACCCGTTGGGCAATCGAGCCCCGGCTGCCCAACACGGTCAGCACCCGATGGCGATCGGCCTCCTCAAGGGCGCCCAGCACTCGGTCCACCGTGTGGTAGTTGGCAGCATCCACCGGACTGCTAAGGGACACGAGGTCTCCGGCCGGATGGAGCCGTGCATAGGTGCGAATCATGTGGTTGACATAATCGGCGTAGAAGGGCTTGGACACATTCATCCTCCGTTTCGTTTGCAGGCCATGCCGGGCGGTGCAAGGGGTGAGCTCTCCCGGCATTGGTCCCGCTGTACTGCCCAGTTGGGTTGTTGCAAAACGCATCCATTCCTTCAAAAAAAGATGAAGAGCTTTTCGGCAGGAATATCGAGGGCTTGGCAGATCAGACCAGCCTCCCGGCTGCTGAAGGCTGCGTAGCCGCCGATTTTGGCGCACAGACTGCCGAGTGGAATGCCGGTAATCTGGCTTAGCTGCCCATAGGTCAGGCCGCGCTCGGAAATTTTTTGCTTTAAGCGCGTGTGTTTTTTACGGGCCATCAGCGGCACCTCCCATCATGGTTGCGTTTCGCATTGATTGTATTATAGCAGTTCATTCCAGATTGTCAATGCCTTTCGCAATAAATTTTAGAAAAACTTCTTATAAGCGTTGCTTTTCGCATAAAATTCGGCTATACTAAGCTTAACAACCCTATTGGAGTGATGCCCTATGGCACGACCCACCATCCACACAGCGGTGTTCGCCCGCCGGCTGACCGAGGCCATGGCCGATGCCGAATACAACACCTACACCTTGGCCGAGCGCCTCTCGCTCACCCCCTCCACCATCAGCCGCTATATGAACGGTCTTATGCAGCCCAAAATGACCACGCTTCAGGCCATGGCCGGCCTGCTCGATGTAAACCCCGACTGGCTCATGGGGCAGGACGCCCCCCGTTACCGCCCCGAGCGGGTTCTGACCCTTGATAACATTCTGCTCATCGACACCAAGGCAGCCCCGCTGCTGGGCACCATTGCCGCCGGCGAGCCCATTATGGCGGTGGAGGACTGCGATAGCTATATCCCCTGCACCGCCGACTGTGGCGCCGACTTTGCCCTACGGGTTAAGGGAGACAGCATGGTGGGCGCCCGAATTCTGGATGGCGACATTGTGTTTATCCGTCGCCAGCCCACGGTGGAGCAGGGGGAGATTGCCGCCGTGCTCCATGGCAACGAGGCCACCCTCAAGCGCTTTAAGCGTTACGGAGACATGGTGGTGCTGTCGGCCGAAAACCCCGACTACGAGGATATTGTCATCCCCCTCGACCAAAGCTCGGATGTGCGAATTTTAGGCAAGGCCGTGGCCTTCCAGAGCAAAATTCGTTAGAAACCATGTCCCAACAACAAATCCGCCGCGCTGAGTTTTCAGCACGGCGGATTTTAGATGGTATTAATCCTCGGTGGGGCAAAAGCCGTCTCTTACAATTTTGTCATACATCTGGGGGTCGGTGTCCCCCTCGGTGCTGATGGTCAGCACCACCGAATTGGCATCGAGCCCCAGGCTCCCGCACAGCTCGGCAAGGTTTTCTCGCTCCATCAGCAGCGTAATCAGGCCGGCGCCCACAGCCCCCGACTCGCCCGAGACCACCCGGGGATCGTCGCCGATCGGGCTGCTGAGAAAGCGCATACCACGGGCGGCCACAAAATCGGCACAGCGGATATAGTGGGAGGGGATGTCCCGCAAAATGGGCCATGTGGTCAAGCTGGGTTCGCCGCAGTTCAGCCCGGCCATCAGCGTGTGCGACTCGTCAGTGAGGGCGTGGGGCTGCCCGTCTCCCTGAAGGGCTGAGTGGTAGAGGCAGGCAATGGTGTCGGGCTCCACCACGGCGATGGTGGGGCAGCTATCCCCAAAGCGGTTGTGCAGATAGGCCGCCGCCGCACCGGCCAGCGAGCCCACCCCCGCCTGAAGAAACACATGGGTTGGCAGGGGGGCGTCCGTGGCCTTTAGCTCCTCAAATACCTCAGCCAGCATCGTGGTGTAACCCTGGCAGATATAGGTGGGTATCTCGGTATAGCCCTCCCAGGCCGTGTCCTGCACCAGATGCCAGCCCTGCTCCTCGGCCATGTGCCCGGCATGGCGAACGGCATCGTCGTAGACCATGTCCACAACCTCCACCGAGGTAGCTCCGGCCCGGCTGATGTTGTCCACCCGGTGCTGGGATGCTCCCCGAGGCATATAGATATAAGAGCTGCTGCCAAACCGGGCGGCTGCCCAAGCCACGCCGCAGCCGTGGTTGCCGTCGGTAGCTGTCACAAAGGTCATTTTGCGAATGTGCTTTAGATGCTCAGGCCTCATCAAATCCTCAAAGCGTGTCTGGGCAATATCCAGCCCCAGCTCCCGGCAAATCACACGGGCCACGGCGTACAGCCCGCCCATCACTTTGTAGGCGTTCAGGCCAAAGCGGAAGGACTCGTCCTTGACATAGACCTCCTTAAGGCCCAGTCGGTTGGCCAATCCCCTTAGGCGGTGGAGGGGAGTGGGGGTATAGCCGGGGATGCTGCGGTGAAAAGCCCGCACCGGGCTCAGGGCGGCATCGGTATAGTCGACGTAGGGGCCGTTGTGGCCGGGCGGCGTCTGGCAGAGAGCCTCAATACCCGACATACGGGGGAATATGGTCATAAGTCACCTCATTATTGTTGATAATTTAATTATAGTCTATGGGTACAGCTTTGCCAAGGAACACTTGACAAGCCGGGTGAATATAAGTATATTAGAAACATCTAATATACTTATGGAGCGTGACTGCCATGTCTAAAAAGATTGCCACCATCGGGCCCAACTGCGTGGCCTGCGGCGTATGTGCCACCGCCTGCCCTATAGGGGCTATCCGCATCGACCGGGGCCTGCGGGCAGTGGTGGACGCCGGGCGCTGTGTGGGCTGCGCCCGATGCGAGCGGGCCTGCCCCGCCGGCATCATCGCCATAACCGAGCGTCAGGAGGTGCACGCATGAAAGCGAAAAGCAAACACTGGAGCGACTATCTGTGGGTGGCCACGGCCCTCTATCTTACCCTTGGATTTTTTAACATCCTGTTTGCATGGCTGGGGCTTATCTGCTTTGGTCTGCCGCTGGGCATTGCGCTTTTTAAAGGAGATAAAAGCTACTGCAACACCTACTGCGGCCGTGGCAAGCTATTTGGGCTGTTAGGCGGGCAAATGGGGCTTTCCCGCGGCAAAAAGCCCCCGGATTTTCTGAGTACCCGCTGGTTTCGCTACGGATTTCTTGCCTTCTTTATGACCATGTTTGGGCTGATGCTGGCCACCACCTATCAGGTTTTTGCCGGTGCGCCCCTTAAAGAAGTAGTCACGCTGCTCTGGGTGTGGAAGCTGCCCTGGCACTGGGCCGGCAGCACGGCGGCGACCCCTTGGGTGGCCCAGTTCGCCTTTGGTTTTTACAGCGTCATGCTCACCTCCACGGTCATCGGGCTGATCACCATGGTGCTATACCGCCCCCGCACATGGTGCGTCTACTGCCCTATGGGCACCATGACCCAGGGCATCTGTCAGCTTAAAGCGGGGGAGGAATAAGCATGGAAGCCCATGCCAAGGCTTTGGCCGATCTGCTGCGGGTGCTGGCCAACCAAAATCGCCTGCTCATTCTCTGTGCGCTGCTGCGAGAACCCCTTACGGTGGGGGAGTTGGCTGTCCATGTGTCCGGCATCAGCCAAAGCGCGCTATCCCAGCATTTGGCGCTGCTGAGAGCCCATCGAGTGCTCGACTGCCACAAGTCGGGACAGAGCATCACCTATTTTATCGCCGACCCTCGCATAGGGGAGCTTATGGCCACCCTTAAAACCCACTACTGCCCGACCGAATAGGCCGGACGGACGACCAAAATGCCAAAAAGGGCATTCACCGATTGCGGGTGAATGCCCTTTTTCAATATGCAAATATCCATAGGGCGCTTTGGGCCGGTTTATGCGCCGGCGGATGGCGCCTCCACCTTTTTCTCACCCAAGCGGCGTATCTTAAAGCCCGACACCATCAGCACCGCCAGCGTGCAGACAAATGCGGCAATCAGCACAACCGTTATATCGTGCTGCAGTACGCTGCTGTAATGGAGAAAGAGGCTCAGTCCCACCATCATAACTCCCGCTGCGGTAATGGGCAGCCCCACAAAATAATTTTTATAGGTATCCACGTTAAATCGGGCCAGTCTAAAGGCACCTGCGGCCGCATAAAGAATCAAGCAGATATAAAGGGGCCATCCGCCGTTTCGGCTGGCGGGGTAGGTTAGCAGAATGGCTATGGGCGCCAGCCCGAACGAGACCAAATCCGCAAAGGAATCAAGCTGCTTGCCCAGCGGCGACTCGGCCCCAAGGCGCCTTGCCAGCCTGCCGTCCATCCCGTCTAGCAAAGCCGCAATCAAAATCAACCCACAGGACGCAATTCGATGGCTTTCGCTTGGGCGGGCCATGTGAATAACAAGCACCAAAAGGCCCAGCAGCATATTAAGCAGCGTTATGATGTTGGGCAGGTGTTTTAGCGCTCTAACATTTTTCATCGGCAATCTTCCTCGTTATCTCGGATGCTTTCCACAGAACAATCACAACTGCGCTTAGCATCACCACAAACCAAAAGGTTATAAACCTAAACACCAGGCTCACCGCCATGGCCGCTGCGGCGGGGAGGCCGCAGGCCACCAGCAGCCCGCTCATGGTGGCCTCAAAGGTACCCAGCCCCCCGGGCAACAGCGGAATCATGGCGGCAAAATAGGCGATAAAGGTGATGGCAACCACCATAAATAGGCTGATATCGGCATAGCCCGAAACAATGATATAGAGCTTTATGGGGAACATAGCCCATATCATAAAGGACAGGCCAAACTGAAAAAACCACTCGCCGGGTTTTTGTCCAATTGTCTTGGTGTCCCGAACAAAGCCGGCCATCCAATCTTTAATCCAGCGGGCGGCTCGGCCGGTAGACCGGATTTTTTTAATCCGGGCATTGAGGTGCTCGGTAAAAAACAGTGCATAAATGATTAAAACCCCAAGAGCCAGCAGCAACGCAATGACCAAAATACGCACAGACAGCCTGCCAAGAAAGGGAATCTTACCGGAGAATGCTATCACCGCCACGATATTGAGCATCAGCAAGGCCGAAAGGCTGAGGGATTTTTGTATGGTGACCAGCGAGGTAGACTGCCGGGTGCTAAAGCCCATCATGTTGTTAAGCTGCAGCACCCGTGCCAGCTCGCCGCCCACCTTCTCGCCGGGATTAGCGGCGTCCACAACCACCCCATAGGCGTTAACCGCCAAAAGCCGCATGAAGGAGGCTCGAAGCCCCAGCGCCTTACACAGGCGAAACCACTGATAATTCAGCGCCAGTTGGGTTGCCACCTGTAAGATTAGCAGCAGCACAAAAAGCGGTGTGGGAATTTTGCGCACATGGGACCAAATAAGGCCAAAGTCGGTGTTAAACCCAATGTAGACCAAAACGCCAAGGGCGAGCAGTGCGAGCAGGTTCATCAGCAGGGCGGCGGGTCTGCGGCGGCTTTTTACAGCAGAGCCGCTCATACCGCCACACCCAAGTTGTGATACAGATCCTCAGCCGGATTTTGGCCCACCACGCAAACCGAGGTGTTGTGCACATTGGAAAAAACGCTGTGCTTGACTTGGGAGTCAAACCGAAAGGGTTGTTTATTAAAGTTACAATACAGGCTCTTAACGCAATGTTTGGGCATTCTCACCAACACCCTTGCCCCGTTCGGTGCCTCTTTTACAATTCGGCTTACAACGGCATCTTTAGGAGACACCTGCATAGCCACATGAATCACCGTATAGTCGGTGCAGTTGATGCACGCCCCGTCCCCATGGCATACATGGATGTCCCCAAGGCCCATCCGGCGCAAAAAGCATCGGCTTTTTTCGGCGCAGTGGCGGTCGTTGTCCACAACCGTCACCTTGGCATTGGTATAGCGATGGAGCAAAATGGCGGTATAGGGGCACATGCCGCCGCCGATGCAGAGCACCCGGTCGTCTTTGCCAATGTTGGCCAGTGCCGTCTCTCTTTTTACAAGCAGCCTATAGTAGAGGAGCACCAAATAAAAGATAATCTTGCTTTTGGTAGCCAGCAGCTCGATGCGCTGGGTTATTTTTGTAATCCACAAAACCAATAGCCACCTCTCTATCAAACAAGCCGAAGAAAGAAGCCAATCGTGTGATTGAGAAGCCCGCCTAGCAGCAGTGCGGTCGCAGTGGTGGCCAGCGTAATGGCAAGGGCCACTTTGGCGTTAAACTCCTTGGCCAGGATGGCAAAAACCGACATACAGGGCAGATAAACCAGAGAGACCACCGCGCCCACATACATCTGTAATCCGGTAAGGTCCATAGCCAGCAGCGGCGCCACCGACATTTCCCGGCGAATAATGCCCAAAATCAGCGATATGGCTGCCTCGGGGGGGAGGCCGAGCCAACCTGCCACCAAAGGCTCCAACAGACCGCTTATGCCCTGGAGCAGACCGGTCTCGGCAATGATGGCGGCGATGACCACCGCAATCATCATGGGGCCTTCAGCCTCCACCATAAACTGCTTAACCCGCACAAAGAACTTTTTAAAATAGGTTCTGCGCTCGGGGATAAGCAGATTGGGAATCTCGATAATAAGCGGGTCCACACTGCCCTTTATCACCTTGTTGCTAATTATGGCCGTCATAACAAACACAAAGCATCCGGTGATAAACACCGCCAGCAACAGCCAATAAGAAAACTCGGACAGCAGCGAGATCAAAGCCCCGGTTTGAGATATACAGGGAACGGCAAAGCAGATGATAGAAGTGACCATAAGCCGCTCTTTTTTGGTGGTGGCCGCCCGTGTACCAATAATGGCGGGCACGGCGCAACCATAACCCAGCATGATATTGATAAGGCTGCCGCCCTGAACACCCAGCTTGCGCATCATATTGTCAAACAGCACGGCCATTCTGGGCAGGATGCCGCTGTCCTCCAGAAAAGAGAACACCAGCTGAAACAGAAGGACATAGGGCATCACCAGCGCCAGAATCCACTCAAAGCTGATGCGGAAAATGCCGTATTGGCCGATGAGAACATTGCGCAGCATCACCGGCATGGCCATGCTCGAGAACAGTTTCTCAAACAGCGGCACAATGCCCTGATTGACAAGGGGCAGCAGCAAAACCGACCTGAGCGCCTTGCCGGCTCCCACCACTGCGCCCAAGCTGAGCAAAGTAATCAGCAGAGCCAGCGCAATGCCCGGCCAGGGTGTAAGCAGCATATCGCCAAACTGATCGAGCTTGCTGGGGTTTTTCTCTATGTTTTTAACCACCCGCCCCACAATCTCTCTAGCCCGCTCCCAATAGTCCAAAGCCGCCCTGCCTTTGCAGCACTCGGAGCAGGCGGCGCAGGGGCTGGCGGCGGGGGTCTCTTGCTTTGCCGCAAGCACCTCGCCCAGCTTGGCCGTGATCTCATCAAATCCCTCGCGCTTTACAGCTACGGTGGGTATAACGGGAATGCCCAGTTCCTGCTCGAGCAGCGGGACATTGATGGCAAAGCCCTTGCGTGCCGCCACATCGGACAGGTTGAGCGCCGCCACCACGGGGATGTTGTGCTCGAGCACCTCCAGCAGCAGCTTGATGCTGCCCTCGAGATCGGCGGCGTTTAGCACGAACAAAATGGCCTCCGGGTTGCTGGCCATAAATTTAATAGCCACCTCCTCCGCCTCGGAGGTGGCAGACAGCGAATAGGTGCCGGGAACATCAAGCAGCGTATACTCGGTGCCGTCAATGGTATATGTACCCTTCATATAAGAGACCGTTGTGCCGGTGTAGTTGGAGCTTATGGCGTGGATATTGGTAAAATCAGAAAAAAACACGCTCTTGCCTACATTGGGCGGCCCCATCAGGAGTATTTTGTTTTTTATGTCAAAGACCCTCTTATCTTCCTGCAACTGAACGGATGACATGCTAATTTACCTCTTTAACATAGATTTTTTCCGCAATATCCTTGCCGATAGCGATTTTCCGCGTGGACAGGGAGATCGAGACAGGCCCGCCGATGCCATATCTGTGTTCGGCTTTTATTGTGGCCCCTTCAAGAATGCCGATGCAGGATAAAAGATGATTATCCGGAATGGCGAAAATTGTGTAGTTCTTTCCAATCTCCGCTTGATAAAGATTGTTATTCATTTGCTTATCCTCCATACTATGGCGATTCATCGGTCACCTAAAAAAGACCGATGGGCTGAGGTTGCAGACAAAAACCACAATAGTTAGCAACCTCTAACTTAACTATCATGATATAGAATACCAGATTTGTTTGCCATATGCAACAATTAAATAGTCGACAAAATTTTACAATATTATTCAGTCTATTTTCGGCCATATTGTCAAAGGGCCGCCGCAGAAAAGTCGCAACTGGTCGGTGTCGGTGGTTGAAAACCGGTGGCATCTATACGGCTGGACAGCAATGGTGTAGAATAGGTGCATCCCGGCGCACGGGCTATCCCCGCAGTCAAGGGGAGATCTTATACCCACCGCTGCCTATCGGATTTGTCCGGCGGCAGCCCGACAGGAGGACGACGATGTGATTTCTATTGCCAACAAAGCCCTCTGGCACTTTGCCGGTCCCGAGCAGGACAGCTATGGCGGCGAGCAGGCGTGGTATACTGAAAAATGGCAACGCAAGGCGGGCTGCGGCCCCACCGTGGGGGCCAATATGATCTGGTATTTAGCCCGCACCCGGCCCGAGCTGGCACCCCTTTGGCCCGGTGCCGGAACCTCCCGGGCCGATCTGTTGCGGCTTATGCAGACTACATGGGGCTACATAACCCCCACCGCCATGGGAGTGAACAAGGTGGCCATCCTTAGAGAGGGGCTAGAGCGCTATGGGCAGGACAGGGGTCTTGCCCTGCGCACCCGCGTGCTGGAGGTGCCGCCTTTGCCCTGCCCCCGCCCCAACTACGAGACGGTGAAAAGCTTTTTGGTGGACGCAATAGGGGCCGACCGACCGGTGGCCTTTCTCAACCTTTCCAATGGAGCGCTCACCCGCCTCGATAACTGGCACTGGGTCACCCTTATTGCCATAGACCCCATGGGCAGC
The DNA here is from genome assembly GCA_002305075.1 of Ruminococcaceae bacterium UBA1404. Lineage (GTDB taxonomy): Bacteria > Bacillota > Clostridia > Oscillospirales > Ruminococcaceae > UBA1404. Next base: position 84,123 of record DBQC01000023.1, read on the forward strand.
GCGGTCACCATGATGGATCAGGGCCGCCTGACCGAAATCGACCTCGAGCTCTGGCTGCGCACCACCAACTTAGGCGGCGGCTTTGTCTGGGCCGACGGTGCCGTTTAGCACACATATAAAGCGGGCCGGCGCTCTATGCGTCGGCCCGCCACTTATTGTTTGCGCCGACAAGAATAGTCGGTTTATCCCCGCCATCGAAAAACTATATTACATTTTGCGAATTAGTGTTGACTTTTTCTTTCTCTACCCCTATACTTTCCTTAATAACTATATCGCTATATGCTATATAGACTTTCTTGGGAGGGACAAAATGAGCATAACACAAGAGTTTTTCAGCAGCAGTTCCATCGAGAAAAATGCAGACACCGTAGCCATTATGGACTTTCTTTCCTCGCCCGAATCTGTAAATAAGATGATCGTGTTAGCAGACCTCGGTCTGCCTTCGTTAGCGGGTGTGGTCAAAGAGCTTGAGGATCGGTTTGCAGATTGCGCACTATTTCCACTGCACCATCATGCGCCCAACAGCAATGCCCCAAACCGCCGCAACATCGGTTGGATGGTGCGCTTTATCATGCGGGAATATGGATATACACCAGTTATGAAAGGCATTGACGCAAGCGGCAATACCCGCATAGGCAAGTTTTCAGGCTCAAAGTATTTTGGCAATGCTGCCGTTTATGCACGCACCATCCACAATCCCAACCGAGCACTTACCATCAGCTCAACTTAAAATAAAGGGATGGTCGCCCTATGGGCGACCATCCCTTTTGCTTATAATGGCGACAAAAAACCCTCTAACGCTATGTTAGAGGGTTTTGGAGCTACTGGTCGGAATCGAACCGACAACCTGCTCATTACGANNGGTCAGAATCGAACTGACAACCTGCTCATTACGAGTGAGCTGCTCTGCCATTGAGCCACAGTAGCTTATGGGGCTTTATCTGCCGGAGTTTTGGCGGGCTTTGCCTGCTTTTTGCAAAAGGGCAGCGGATACTTTGGATGATTATGGTGATGGTCCATACAGGCCGCACAATCACCGTGGCGCTTGCAGGCTGTCCATTTGCAGTTGCAGCGCGTCTCTTTCATCATATCTACCCGGCCTTTATGTTGTAATCACCCGTCCGATTGGGCACCGGCTCAACAATTATAGCGGCAATCGGCGTGTGCGTCAAGATGTTGCGGCTTTATTCACATAGGTTTGATTGTCGAATGATAGCGCCAACAAAACCCCCGATAACCCGCAGACTGCTGTATAAGAGTGCATGCTAACCTGCAAAATAGCCTTAGAGGGACGAGCAAATTTAAGGGGGGAGGCTGCCATGAAATCGGGATTTTTACAAGGAGCTGCTTTGCTTTCGGCGGGCAATGTGCTGGCCCAGCTTATAGCTTTGCTCTGCGCACCGGTGCTGGCTCGCCTGCTGCCCGTAGAAGCCTTTGGCATCTATGCGCTTTACACCGCCGCCTTGGGGCTGACGGCTCAGGTGGTCTGCCTCAAGCTGGATATGGCCCTCGCCCTGACCCGCGACCACCGGGAGGCTGCGGCGCTGATGCGGCTGGCGGTGGGAGCCGCAGCTTTAACGGCGGCTTTGTCAGGTCTGTTGCTGCCTTTGTCCCCGGTTGTTGGCCGACTGCTGCGCACTTCCAACCTTGACTGGATAGGGCTGCTGCCCCTTTCGCTTTTGGGAAGCGGCCTTACCGACGCCGGGCGAGCAGCCGCTTTGCGGGAGGGACGATACCAGACGGTGGGACTGTCGGCCTTGCTGCGGGTGGGATCCATGGCCTTTTTACAGCTGATGCTGGCCCTTTCGGGAAACATCCGCCAGGCCCTCATCTTGGGACAGACCCTCAGCTACCTGCCGGCGCTGCCGGTGCTGCTTCCCGGGCTGGTGCGGCTGGCTCGCCACCGTCTTACCGCTGCCGAGCTGCACACAGCGGCCCGGCGTAACCGAGCCTTTGTGGGATTCACGGCGCCAGGAGCCATTCTAAGCAGTGGGGCGCATTATCTTACCAGCTTTATGCTCTCGGCCCTTTTTTCGCAGGCGGTGCTGGGTCGATACAGCTTGGCGGTGCGGCTGCTGTCGGCCCCCCAAAGCCTGCTAACAACCCCACTCAGTCAGGCCTTTATGCGGGAGCTTGCCGGGAGCCGCCACGCAGGGAGCCGGGGTCGGGGTTTTATGCTGCGGCTGGTGATGGGGCTGGGGTTCTGTGCGGCGGCGGGCGCTGCAGTACTCCACCGTACAGCAGGATGGGCCCTGCCGTGGCTGCTGGGCCGGCACTGGGCCGAAGCGGTGCCTATTTTTCGCATTTTGCTGCCCCTTTATGCGGTGCGCTTTGCGCTGGTTCCGGTGTCGGGGGCGGCTATTGTGGTGGGACGGCAGCGTGAAACCCTCATCTGGCAGGCTATGATGCTGGGCCTGTCGGCCCTACCGGCGCTATTTTGGCCGACAGATGCCCACAGCTTTCTTATGGGTCTGTCGGTCTGCCTGTCGGTGGGCTATATAGGTTTTTTCATCTACAGCCTGGGTCTGTTCACCCCAGCGGGGGAGATGCAGCATGGATAGGTGCAGCCGTACAGGCTTTATTTTACTGATGGCCACGGTATTTATTTTAAGCTTCGACCTTGCCACCGGTCGGGCGGGATGGTTGCCCGAGCTGTCGGTGCTTCTCCTATGCGGGGCCGTACTGCGGGAGGTCTGGCAAAAACCCGGACGGCTTTGGCCGCCGCCGGACTGGCTGCTGCGTGCCCCCCTTAGCTGGGCCGTAGTCATTTACCTTGCTATCGACCTGCTGTCGGCGATCTACGCTCCGGACTGGATGCCGGTCTGGCAAAAGTATCGGGTTACGGCCGGGCTGCTGGTGGTGGCGGGTGGGGTTTTGCTTTTTGTAAAGGATAGCCCTCGGGTCGACCTTGTTTTGCGCTGTTTAGGTTGGGCCGGCCTTGCCTCGGCGCTCTATGCCCTTTTGGGGGTGATTTGGCCGGGGCTCTATCCCCACTACTACCGGCTACGGCTCTCCCCCCGGCAGGACTACAATATGTTCGCCACAGCACTGATGACCGGCCTGATTTGCGCAGGGGGTGCGCTGATTTACGGGGCACAAAAGCCCAGCTACCGCCGGATTTTTGGACTGGTGGGCCTGCTGATACCGGCCATTTTGCTCAGCGGTTCCCGGCGCACCTTTTTGATGCTGGGCCCCGTGGCCACACTGCTGCTCTGGGGGCTGATGGATACCGGAGAGGGGCTGCGGGGAGCGCTGCCCTTTGTGTTGTCCGGCGGCCTCATCAGCGGGGCAATACTGGCCGACGACCGGTGGGCGCCCTGCCTGTTGGCTCTGTCGGGCTGCCTGTTGTTGTGGCGGTGCCTGCCCGTTGTGGGACGGCCCCGGCGAGGTTACCCGGCGACTTTTGCCTTTGTGCTGGCCCTTTGGTGCGGCATGGGGCTGATAGGAGGGCGGATGCTGCTCGAAGTAGCCGACAGTCATCCGCTGATGGGCATACAGAGCGCCCCGTCCGCCGAGACAGCCGCTCTGGCCCGCTATATGGCGGCCGATATGGATGGGCTTTTTCAAAAGCGGGCCGTGCTCTACCGTGTGGCCGCCGAGGAAGCACGGGCCTACAACCCCTGGCAGATGCTCGTGGGGCAGGGGCTGGGGCACCAGATTTTGCTTTACAGCCGGGACGACCCCCGAGTGGTGGCCCTTTACCCCGAGGCGACTCTGCGCCGGGAGGGTCTTTCGGCCCACAATATGCTGCTGGCAGACTTTTTAGACGGAGGGGCCATCAAGCTTCTGGCTGGGATAGGGCTGCTCTGCGCCTTGGGATGGGAGCTGGCGTACAGGCTCCGTCAAGACACGGGGCGGGGGGTGCTCTATGCACTGGCACTGGGTTTGTCGGTAGCAGGGGCCATGGTGTCCGGCCGATACGGGCTGCTTTACGACCGCAATTTTGTGCTGCTTGCAGCCTTGCTGCTGTGTGAGAGGGGGTTTTATCATTCGGAAAAAGCGGGTACTCATGTTGAGCAGCCAGCACCGCCATGACGATGTGCGCATCTACCACAAGGAGACCCGGGCGCTCATGGCGGCGGACTATCCGGTGATGATTGCCTGTCCCGGTCCGGCGCCCCGAGGGCTGGATGCCCGAACCCTCTCCTTGTCGCTGCCTGACGGCAGGTTGGGGCGCATGGCCACCGGATGGATCAAAGGGATGGAGGCGGCGGTACAAAGCGGGGCAAAAATCGTTCACCTCCACGACCCCGAGCTGCTGCCCGCCGGGCTGCTCTTGCGCCTTTTGGGCAAGCAGGTGGTCTACGACGCCCACGAAGATCTGCCTTTGCAAATTGTCCATAAGCCCTATTTGCCCAGCTGGATAAAGCCGACATTGTCAGAAGCCGTGCGCATGGGAGAGGGCCTGATGGCCCGGCAGCTCGATCTGGTGGTAGGGGCCACACCGGCCATTGCCCGGCGGCTGGGCGGGGTGGTGGTGCGCAATCTGCCCGACCCCGACGAGCTGCTATTGCCCCGGCTGCCACGGCGGCCCCGTCAGGCCTGCTATGTGGGGCTCATCAGTGCCCAGCGGGGCATTCTAACCTGCATCGAGGCGGCGGCACAGGCCGGATTTCATCTGATGATTGCCGGCGAGGTGTCCGACCCCCGTTTTGCGCATCATCTGTCCATGCATCCGCTTAGAAAGCATTTTACGCTGCTCGGTCGGCTGGACAGACAGGCCATAGGCCGACTGCTGGCCCAGTCAAGCTGTGGGCTGTGTATGCTGGGGGATTTCCCTGCTTATCGGCAGGCTATTCCCATCAAGCTGCTGGAGTATATGCTGGCCGGTCTGCCCTTTGTGGCGTCCGATTTTGCGGGCTACCGAAATTTGGGGGGCCATGCGGGGCTCTATGCTCCCCCCGGGGACGCCGGGGCGGTGGCGGCAGCCATGATGCGCCTAAGAGACGATCCCCACCTCTGGGAAAGGCTATCGGAACATGGCCGAAGCAGGGCCGCCTATTTTACCTTTGAGGCCGAGGCCCGCCGGCTTGTGGACGCTTATATCCACCTTGGAAAAGGCCAAAGGGGACGCATGGTGGCGCCCTTGTCGGCACACCCTAATAAGAGCCCCGTCAGCGGGCGCACAGGAGGAGACTATGCGCATACTGCTCATTAACCACTATGCGGGCTCGCCGGGCATGGGCATGGAGTTTAGGCCCTATTATCTGGCCCGCCGCTGGACGGCCATGGGCCACCGGGTGCTCATTGTGTCGGCGGGATACAGCCATCTGCGCCGCCACAACCCCCGCCCGCTGCGCCCCTATGCTCGCCGCACGGTGGAGGGGGTGGACTATCTCTTTGTGCGCACCCCGCCCTACCGTGGCAATCAGATAGGTCGCCTTAAAAATGTGTCGGCCTTTTTAGGGGGGCTTGCGGCCGCTGCCCGGCCGCTTGTGGAGCAGTTTGCGCCCTCGGTGGTCATTTCCTCCTCAACCTACCCCATGGATGCTTTCATTGCCCGGAAGATTGCCAACAATGTCGGGGGCATTCATCTGCACGAGGTGCACGATCTCTGGCCGGGCAGCCTCATGGAGCTTTACGGCTACTCGGCCGGTCATCCGGCCATGGTAGGCCTGCAAATTGCCGAGGACTACGCTCTGAGCAGGGCCGACCATGTGACCTCCATGTTGCCCGGTCTTGGGCGGTATCTGGCCGAGCGAGGCCTTGAGTGGCAGGGCTTTAGCTGCATCCCCAACGGCGTGGAGCCCGACGAGCCGGCCTTGCCCCCGCCCCCGGCGGTGGTGGACACCTTTTGGCAGGCGCGGCGGCAGGGACGGTCCACGGTGCTCTATCTCGGAGGATTTGGGCGGGCCAACGCCTTGGAAGAATTTTTGCAGCTGGCCGCTTTGCGCCCCGAGGTGCTCTTTGTGGGGGTGGGGGAGGGGCCCGAAAAACAGGCTCTGCAGCTATGTGCGGTGGCGCGGGGGATAAGCAATCTGCTGCTGCTGCCCGGGGTGGCCCACAGCCGGGTTTATGCCACTTTGTGCCTGGCCGATGTGCTCTATATCGGCGCACGGCCTTTGAAGATTTATGGCTATGGGGTAGGCATGAACAAGCTCTATGAATACATGGCCTCGGGGCGGCCGGTGCTGTCGGCCCTCGGGGTGGCGGATGACCCCATTTCCCTGTCGGGCTGTGGGCGCTGTGTGCCAGCCGGACAGCCCCGGGTGGCGGCCCGGGCGCTGGACGGTCTGCTGGCCCTTACGCCCGCCGAGCGGATGGAGCTGGGAAAAAGAGGCATGGACTATGTGGCGGCCCATCACACCTACCCTGTGCTGGCCGCCCGATATATCAAACTGATGGAGGATGTTGCCGGTGAAAAAAAGGTCGTTCTTTAGTCCGGGCCGAGAGGTCGGCCTGCGCAGAGGCGGGCCTCTGCGGGCTCTGTGGCGGCGCATCGATTGGCGGTGGGGGGGCTCGTCCGCCCCGCCCAGTGCCGCCGAGCCTCCGGTGCTGCTGCCCCGTATGACCCGCCGGGAGATCCGCGCCGTGACCCGGGCGCTGATTGGGAGCCTTGACAAATAAAGTTAACTTGACCCGGGCTCCGGTTGGGTTTAGAATGGAGTGTAACCCAATTAAACCGCACTGTGAGGTTAAACTATGCTGCTTGCCATCGATGTGGGAAACACCAATATGGAATTTGGCCTGTACAAGGACAGTATGCTCATCGGCAACTTTCGCATGGGCACCAAGTACGAGGCCACCTCGGACGAAATCGGTCTGTTTATCCGCCAGTATTTTTTGGCCCATGGCATGGCCCGGGAGGATGTTAAGGATGTGATTGTGGCGTCGGTGGTGCCGCAGGTCATGTATTCGCTTTCTAACGCTCTGCTCAAGTATGTGGGCCTCCAGCCCCTGATTATAGGGGACAACATAATCGTACGCATAGATAATCACTACGACCGGCCCGACGCCGTGGGGGCCGACCGCATTGTGACGGCCTATGCGGCCTATCGCAAGCATGGCGGGCCGCTGATTGTGGTGGATTTTGGCACCGCCACCACGCTGGATGCGGTGGACAAAAACGGCGCCTATCTGGGCGGGGCCATCTACCCCGGCGTAAAAATCTCTATGGACGCCCTGTTCCAGCGGGCGGCCAAGCTTCCCCGCATCGAGCTGCAAAGGCCGAAGTCGGCCATCGGTAAAAATACCGAGCACAGTATGCAGTCGGGGGTTTACCACGGCTATATCGGTGCGGTGCGGCACATCGCGGCTTTGATGGATGCCGAGATGGGCGGCGGCAGCAAGCTGATTGCCACCGGCGGTATGTCGGCTCTGTTTGCCGAGCAGGAGAGCGTTTTTGATGCGGTGGATAAAACCCTCTCCCTCGATGGGCTCTATCTGATCTACGCTGAGCATATGTTTAGCAGGCGGGGATAGTTCCCGCCCGGGCTCCCGGCTGTCGGGGGTCCTCCTGTGCTGTGGCATTTGTGCAACAAGGCTGCGGCCAAAAAATAGATAAAACTACGGTGCAACAAAATGTCGACTTTGACACACTTATTTGTTGAACCGCTTTTTAAGGGTGGTGTAAGGCCTGTGATCGATATCGAGACAGTTAAATCCGCAAAGCTAGGTGATCCGGACAGTTTTGCCGAAATCTACGACGGTATAGCTCCCGAGCTCTACCGGGTAGCCCTCTATGCCCTGGGCAATCCCCAGGACGCCGAGGATGTGGTAAGCGAAACCTTTCTTGAGGCCTATAAAGGCATTAAGAACCTGCGGGACGAGACCCGCATAAAGCGCTGGATGATGACCATTTTGTCGGTGCGCATAAAGCGGCGCATTGCTGGTTACATAAAGGCGCGAAAGACCGTGGATATCAACGAGCTCATCGACCTGCCCGACGAGGGTCACGACCGGCCCAGCGCCGAAAAGGTGGCTGTGGTGGAGGCGCTGACCCAGGTGGACGAAACCGAACGGCTGATTGTCTTATTGTCGGTGGTTCAGGGGTATACCGCCCGAGAGATCTCTCAGATGCTTGATATGCCGCAAGGCACTGTGAGTTCTAAGCTCTACCGGACGCTAAAAAAACTGCGCGACATTCTGTCCTGAACGCGAGGGGTAAATATATGATACGCGATAATGATCAACTCAATAAGGTGGAGTATGATGGGCTAGACCCCGTAGCCGAGTTCGGTGACCTCACCGAGCGGCTGCAGGGTGCGCTCACCGCCACCCTGCCCGACAGCCTAAAGGCCGAGGCGCTGTTTATGCGCTTCGAGGGGCTGTTTGCCGAAGATACGGCACCCGAGGAAGGCGGGGCCGTGTTCGAGGAGGAGGATTTGTCCGACGAGACCGAGTCTCAGCAGACAGATGTGCTCCATTTAGAGCCCGGTGGGAAGGCCCGGAGCTCTCGGCGCTACCTGCCCCGCATTCTTGCGGCGGCGGCCTGCCTTACGGTGGGCTTTATAGGTCTGCGCCAAATGGGGAATAAGGACATGGTGCCCACCCCCATGGAAGGCGATCCCATGACATCAAGTGCGGGGCCGGCCGGTGAAGGCGAAGGCGCCGAGGGCTACAGCGCTTTGCGCAATGCCCTTTACAAAATCCAGAGCGACCAGGGCTACTACACCACCTATGAACGAAACGGCATGGCCGTCACCTCGGACGGGGTTGCCACCTCCCAAGCCGCCCCCGCCCCTGAAGCCGCTCCCGAGGAGAACTCGATGGCCAGGGATATGGTCGGTGGGGAAGCCGGCCTCATGATGAAGGGCTTTGCCGGTTTAGGCGGCTCCAAAAATGTCTACGAAACCAATGTGCAGGAAAAGGGCATCGACGAGGCCGATGTCATTAAAACCGACGGCACCTATCTTTATATCTACCGCTTTAACAGCCAAAGCGGCCACCACGAAATTCGCATTCTGCAAGCGAGCAACCTAAAGCATATGTCCACCATCGACCTGGGCTCGGCGTCTTACGACGGCAGCCTCTACCTCGACGGCGACTACATGGTGCTGGTGCGCACCCGCAGCGGAGCCGATGACCTGTCCTATGGCGAGCAGGCACAGACCACCTCGGGAACACTGGCCGGCGATGTCAGCTTTAAGCCTGAGGATGGCGGCGCCAACGGCACCACCGCCTCCGCCGATGCAGCCCAGGGCCGGATGGCTGTGGCGCCCAGCATCGTCGGTGTGATGCCCGGCTTTACCAGCCAGGCCACTGTAGTAGAAGTGGTGGTCTACAACATCAAGGATAAAAAGGCTCCCGAGGCTATTGCCACCTACGAGCAGGACGGCAGTTATCTCACCTCACGCTATATGAACGGCGTGGTCTACGCCATCACCAACAAGGGCGTCTACGACCGGGTTATCAGCAGCAAGATGCCCATGGGCCGCATGGTGCCCATGGTGGGCAGCGACCGCAGTCTGGACATTCTGCCCGCCGAGGATGTCATCATCTCCGACTATCTGGCCGAGCCCAACTATGTCACGGTGACCGCCACCGACATCCGCACCGGTGAGCGGCAGGCCAAAGCCGTCCTCGGGGTGGCCAACACCCTCTATATGTCCGAAAAAGCTATCTACCTCACGGCCACCACCTACAACTACGGCCGTGAGATGGAGAAGGACGAGAGCTATAACCACACCGGCATCGTCAAGCTCTCGGTAGATAAAACCAACCTTACCCATGTGGGCGGCGCTCAGGTGGACGGCTATGTGGACGGTCAGTTTGCCTTTAGCGAACAAAACGGCTACCTGCGAGTGGCTACCACGGCCGACACCCAGAGCGGCAGCCGCAACAATATGTATGTGTTAGACAGCAACCTGAGCCTTGTGGGCAGCCTGGAGAACCTGGCTCCCGGCGAGCGCATCTACTCGGTGCGCTATATGGGCGACATTGGCTATGTGGTTACCTTTAAGCAGGTGGACCCCCTGTTTGCCATCGACCTTAAAGATCCCAAGAACCCCAAGGTGCTCGGCGAGCTTAAAATACCCGGATTCTCGGAATATCTCCATCCCATCGACCAGAACACCTTGCTGGGCTTTGGCTACAACACCCAGCAGAACCAGTGGGGCGGCGTGATTACCGACGGGCTCAAGCTCTCGCTCTTTGATGTGTCCGACCCCAAAAACCCCGCCGAAACCCAGAGCTACGCCATAGGCAACAGCGGCAGCAGCTCGCCCGCCCTCGGCGACCACAAGGCCTTTATGTACTACCCGCAAAAGTCCATTGTGGGGCTGCCGGTGTCGGTCTACACCGCCTCGGCTACCGGCTACGGCGGCGAGAGTTTCTCCGGTCTGCTGCTCTTCGAGGTCAAACCCTCCGGCTTTAAGCTCTACGGCCAAATCCCCTCCCGCCAGCCCGACAACGCCGGCTTTGGCCGCTACGAAAGCAGCTTCGAAATCAAGCGGGGGGTCTATATCGGCGATGTGATCTACACCTTCTCGGACGGCTGCGTTATGAGCCACCGCCTGCGCACGGGAATGCCCAAAATCGGCGAGTATCTGTTCGACGCCTAAAAGTTCTTTAACCCGGCCTTGCAGCGGCTCAAATGGGGCAGGGCATCAGGATAAATTTTTAGCCGGAAGCGCTCAAGTTAGCGCTTCCGGCTTTTTGCCCCGCTCTTTGAGTGGGCCCATATCCAAATGCCGGTTTTAATCGAATTTGCAGACCTTCATTATCAAAAAAACCGATGAAAAATAAAGGGGATTGCATATTTGAATGATAGTTGATGCAGGTGATGCTTTGCGATATGATAAAATGTGATTGTCAATAACTGATAATTAGTTCGGCAAAAGCTGTATTGCGGCGCCCAAGGGCAGCAACAACGCTCAGGCAAAATACACCGATTAAAACGGAACTTTGTAGAGTGCGATAGCACGCCGAAGGGAGCGCCGTGGGTGCGCGGATAAATCTTTTGGGTTTTTGCCGGAGGCACAAGGTATCTGGGATACTTTGTGCTCTTTTTATTAGAACACAGAAAGGAAAACACACCATGAGCAATTTTGACTTGCCAGCAGCATTTGAAGAGTATTCTGAAGCTAGACAAGCCGGCTTTTTAAAAGTGAAGGAGGCCAAAGAAGGCGGCCGACGGGTGGCAGGCACCTTTTGTGCATTCACACCGGTGGAAATCCTTGATGCGGCGGGTTTTTTGACGGTGAGCTTATGCGGCATGAGCGCCGAGACCATCCCGGCAGCCGAAACCGAACTGCCCCGCAATCTTTGTCCCCTTATCAAATCCAGCTATGGCTTTTACCTTACCGACAAGTGTCCCTATACATATTTTGCCGACCTGATTGTGGGCGAAACCACCTGCGACGGCAAGAAAAAGATGTACGAGATGCTGGGAAAAAGCAAGGAGCTTTATGTTCTGCACCTGCCCCAAGGTCCCGACCTACCTTATGCTCATGAGATGTGGACGGCAGAGCTGCGCCGTTTCATCGAGTATCTCGAAGATACCTATGATGTAGAAATCACCGAAGAAAAACTGCGAGCGGCTATTGAAAAGCGCAATGTTATGCGGTCGGCCCGTTGCCGGCTCATGGAGCTGCTGCGGGCCGATACCCCCCCGATCTCCGGCACCGAACTTTACACCTTTTTGGACGGCATTGGCTTTAACTTTGACTTAGACGATGCCATCGCAAAAATTAACAATCTCACAAGCAGCCTCAGTACGCATAAAAGCGAGGGTGTCACCGTCGGAGGCAAGCGCATATTAATCACCGGATGTCCTATCGGCGGCGTATTCCGCAAGGTGGTGGGTGCCATCGAGCGAGCCGGCGCCAATGTGGTTTGCTTTGAAAATTGCAGCGGCATCAAACCGGCCCGCTGTATGCCCGATCAAGACGCCGCAGACCCGGTAGCCGCCATTGCCCATTCTTATCTCAACATCGGCTGCTCGGTGATGACCCCCAACCCTCGCCGCATGGAAACGCTACCTGCTCTGGTGAAAGAATTTCGGGCCGATGGGGTAGTGGACATAGGTCTGCAGGCATGTCATACTTATCTGGTAGAGGGTCACGCCATACGCCAGCTGTGCCGGGACAACAGCATTCCCTACATGGCCTTGGAAACCGACTACTCCACAGCCGACGCAGGGCAGATTGATACCCGCATCGCGGCCTTTATTGAGACTTTGGGAGAATAAAAAGTGAACAATCTTTTGAATATCAGCTTAAAGCAGCTGCAAATCTTTGTTACCATTGTGGAATGCGGCAATTTTACGCAGGCGGGGCGCAAGCTCTATCTGGCTCAGTCTACGGTCAGCAGCCATATCAGCGCCTTGGAGCAGGCGCTTCAGGTGTCACTCTTTCGCCGGGAATCCAAGCGGACCATCGAGCTGACCGCCGACGGCAAAAGGGTGTATAAATACGCCAAAGATGTGGTTGCCAAGTGCGTTGCCCTCGAACACTCGGTCACCAGCGAGGTGAGGAGAAACCTGATTATAGGGGCTTCTTCTGCGCCGGCAAAGAGCATTTTGCCTCGGTATGTGATGGATTTTTCTACGGAGCACCCCGAGTGCAACTGTATTGTGCGCGCCGGCGATAGCGAGCATATCCAGCAGCTGGTGCTAAGCGGCGATATTCAAATAGGATTTGTGGGCAGCACCGATAACCGGCAGTCGCTGACCTATGAGCGAATTGCCGATGATCATCTGGTTATGATTACGCCCAACACGGCTCGATTTGCCAAAATGAAGGCCGATGGTTTGTTGGGGCGGGATCTTTTGGACGAGCCCATGGTTTTTCGCGATCAGGGCAGCGGCACCCAGAAGATGATTGATAACTATCTTTCCAGCCGCGAGCTGGACGCTAAAGATATGCAGGTGCGCTACTATGTGTCCGACCCGGATATGCTTCAGGAGCTGGTGGTGTTGGGAGCTGGCGTATCCATTCAATCGGCCCGGACAGTCGAGGCCCATGTTCGGGACGGTAAACTGCTGACTTTTGAGTTGGAAGAGCAGCCCGTGCATCGCCCGATCTATATGGTCTATCACAAAAAGAGCACCTTAAGCGAGCTGGCAATGGCATTTGCCGATATGGTAAGGAGGTCAGCTTAATGAAGTACGCTGTGGGAATTGACATCGGCTCCACCTATGCTAAAGTGGTGGTAATCGATGAGGATAAGAACATCTGCTTTACCCTAGCACAGCCCACCGGTTGGAGCAGCGTGGATACGGCAGAGAATGTTCGGCTACAATTAGAAGAAGCGGGTTTTGGCCAGGATTATCCCTGCGTTGCCACCGGTTATGGTCGAATCTCGGTGCCCTATGCCAAAAAGACCATCACCGAGATCACCTGTCATGCCCGGGGCGCCTGCCAACTCTTTGGAGAAGAAAATCTAACCGTCATCGACATCGGCGGGCAGGACACCAAAATTATCGCCGTTAAAGACGGCACGGTGCAGGACTTTTTGATGAACGACAAATGTTCGGCAGGCACCGGCCGATTTTTGGAGATTATGGCCAAAACCCTGGAGCTCAGCCTCGGCGAGCTTTGCGACCTGGCCCGGCAGGGCGGCGGCACAGCCATCAGCTCCATGTGCACCGTGTTTGCCGAATCGGAGGTCATTTCGCTCATCGGCCGGGGCGAAGCGCGCGAGAACATTGCCTTTGCCGTGGTGGAGTCGGTGGTTCAAAAGGTGGCCTCGCAGGCCGGAAAGTTGCAGGATGTGGGCGGGCAGGTATGCCTGACCGGCGGCTTATGCGAATGCGGTTATGTGAGAGAGGCTTTGGAAAGGACGCTGGGCAAATCGGTGATTACCAGCCGGCATGGGCGGTTTGCAGGGGCCCTTGGCGCGGCGCTCAGTGCCCTCAAGCTGTAACAGCGCCCGGCACAGATACGCAGAAACAAAAAGGTAACCTAAGGGGAGGTAGTCTTTGTTATGAGCAATATCACGGTTAATGCGGTGGGCGACCAGTGCCCGATGCCTGTGGTCAAGACCATAAAAACCATCGGAGCTATGACAGAGCCGGGCACCGTAGAGGTCCATGTGGACAATGAAATCGCTGTGCAGAACTTAGAGAAATACGCCCGGGGCAAGGGCCTGTCGGTCGCTTCCGAAAAGTTGGATCGGCAGCACTATGTGGTCAAAATCACCGTAGCGGAGATCCTGGCCGAGGCAGAAGCCGTTGCCGCCCAGAGTCAGGTGGAGCCCGAACCCGACTGCATCCCCGATCAAAGGGGCAACACCGTGATTGTTATCGCCTCGGATTGCATGGGCAACGGCGACGATAAGCTGGGCGCTACACTGATGAAAGGGTTTATTTACGCCGTGTCCGAGCAGGACCAGCTGCCTTCCATTATGCTGTTTTACAACGGCGGAGCAAAACTCACGGCAGAGGGCTCGGCCTGCATAGAGGATCTCAAGAGCTTAGAAGCCCGGGGCGTGGAGATTCTAACCTGTGGTGCCTGTGCCAATTATTATGGGTTAGAGGGCAAACAGGCGGTGGGCACTGTGACCAATATGTATGATATCGTGGACAAAATGACCAAGGCAGAAAGGGTTGTTCGCCCATGATTTATCTGGACAATGCCGCCACCACGCTGAAAAAACCCGATTGTGTGGTGCAAGCGGTGACCCATGCTCTGACCAGCATGGGTAACTCGGCCCGTGGTACCCATGATAGTGCGCTGCAGTCGGCCCGTTCGGTGTTCCAGGCCCGCAGCAGCATCGCTAAGCTGTTTAACGCCCCCGGTCCCGAACGGGTTGCGTTTACCAAAAACTCTACCGAGGCGCTCAATCTCGCCATTTGCGGGCTGTTTAACCAAGGCGATCATGTGATTACCACCGATCTCGAGCACAACTCGGTGCTGCGGCCCCTATACCGTTTGGAAAGCGAGGGTATCATCACCTTATCGGTGGTGCCGGCAGATAAAACCGGCCGTGTGGACTACGACGACTTTACCCGGCTGCTTTGCGGCCAAACCCGGGGAATCGTGTGCACCCACGCCTCCAACCTCACCGGAAACACACTGGACCTTCACCGCATTGGCCAAATCGCCCGCGCACACAACCTGTTTTTGGTGGTGGACGCCAGCCAGAGTGCCGGTGTGCTGGATATTGATATGGAGCAGATGGGCATTTCGGTTTTGTGCTTTACGGGGCACAAGAGTTTAATGGGACCTCAGGGTACCGGCGGGCTATGTGTGGCCCGGGATGTGGATTTGCGGCCTCTGCAGGTTGGGGGGTCTGGTACCGAGTCCTTCAGCCCGACCCATCCCACCGAGATGCCGACTCGCCTGGAGGCCGGTACGCTCAATGGGCACGGAATTGCGGGCCTCGGAGCAGGCGTGGACTTTATCCTCGAAACCGGAGTAGAGCGCATTCGTCGGCACGAGATTGCGCTGGCCAAGCGGTTTTACGACGGGGTCACGAACCTGCCCGGTATCACCGTCTACGGCGACTTTTCCTCCTGGGAGCGCACCGCCGTGGTGGCGCTGAACATCGGCGATTACGACTCCGGGGCAGTGAGCGACGCACTGTGGGAAGATTACGCCATTGCCACCCGGCCCGGAGCCCACTGCGCCCCGCGGCTGCATAACGCCCTGGGTACGGCCGAACAAGGAGCCGTGCGCTTTAGCTTTTGTTGGTTTAATACCGAAGAGGAAGTGGACACGGCTATTTCTGCCCTGAGGGAGCTGGCTCAATGAAAGAAAAGAAAAGCAAACTGATTGTCACCTTTCATACGGTTACGGCTGCCATGGCTATGGAGAGTGCATGTACCGCCGCAGGTATGCCCGGACGGCTTATCCCCCTACCCCGGGAGATTAGCGCCGGGTGCGGCATGGCTTGGAGCGCCCCGGTGGAAGCCAGAGCACAATTGGAAGCCTTTGTGAAAGACCGAGCCATCCCCGCCAAAGGGTGGTACGAGTTGCAGTTATAAATAAGTTAGGGTCACGGACAATCGCCGTGCCCATAGAAACACCCCGGAAAACCGCCCAAGGGCGCAGGTTTTCCGGGGTGTCGCTTATTTGCCGTGGTTTTGCTTGGTCTCATACACATCGTGCACCCCGTCGGCAAGATACACATTTGTGTATTTTAAAGGGGCATCTTTGTATAGCTTATATCCGGCATCCACACAGCTTGCGCAGCCGTCTCTTGGAATGGTGATGGCCAAAATATGGTGCCCTCTATCGCTGCCGGAGTTGATGATGTTCACGCCCGAACATCGGGGACAAAGCATAAAGCGCTGGGTTTGGGTTTCCATAATACCATCGGTA
>DBQC01000016.1 GCA_002305075.1 Ruminococcaceae bacterium UBA1404
GTTGATGGTCTCCACCATGTGCACGGGAATGCGGATGGTCCGGGCCTGGTCGGCAATGGCCCGGGTGATGGCCTGACGAATCCACCAGGTAGCATAGGTAGAAAACTTAAAGCCCTTGGTGTGGTCAAACTTTTCAACCGCCTTGATAAGCCCCAGGTTGCCCTCCTGAATGAGGTCCAAAAACTGCATACCCCGGCCCACATAGCGCTTGGCAATGCTCACCACCAGCCGCAAATTGGCCTCGGCCAGCTGCTGGCGGGCCTCCATATCCCCTTCGCCCATGCGGATGGCCAGTTCGACCTCCTCTTCGGCGGTGAGCAGAGGCACCCGACCAATCTCCTTGAGGTAGACTTTAACCGGGTCGTCGATCTTGACCCCCTCGGCCGATAAGGCACCCTCGTAGGCCTCGTTGCCCACATTGACATCGATGGTAGGCACATAGTCCTCCACAATCTCAACATTCAGTTGCTCCAGCGTATCATAAAGCTTGTCCACCTGCTCAACATCGAAATCCAGCTCCTCAAGGGCATCGTTAATCTCCTTGGTGCTCAGCTTTCCCTTGGCTTTGCCGCTCTCGATGAGGTCTCGCACAATGGTGGTTGTTTTTTCACTTGCCATATTGGTTTCCCCCGCTTTGTCTTTTGATTTTTTTAAGCGTATCTATATAGTCCTGAAGTTCCTTTGAATCGCTCTCGGTAGGATCACGCTCAGCCCGAGCGCGCTCGGCCTTGATGGTGTTTACATAGTCAAGGGCCTCGGTCAGGCCCTCGGCCACACCGTCGCCGGTGGCCAGCAGCCAGCTTAAGTGTCGGGTTGCGGCTTGGTCGAGTGAAGCCGACAGGCTGGCCATGTGCAAAGTTTCCCCCGCCGCTATCTTGTCAAATACTGCCTTAAATATGCGGCCATTGAGCTCGGTTACCGCCTCGTGGGCAGACATTTGCTCGGCCACCCGCTCGGCATAGTCGGGATTTTTCATCATAAGCCGAATGAGGCGGTCCTCAGCCACGGCGGCGCGGCGGTGGATGGCCCGCTTGGGATCCTCCCGGCGGGAGGGTGTCTCCTCGGCAAAAATGTGCAAATCCCGATCGATTTTTTTGGCCTGTTCGCGCTGTTTGCGGCTTTTTATGTCGGCGATGGAGGCCAAAATGGCCTCCTTGGCAATGCCCAGCTCGCCGGCAATCATAGAGACATAGACATCGGTCTCCACCGGGCTGCGCAGGGTGGCCATAAGCTGACAAAAGGCCTGCACAAAGCTTATTTTGCCCTCGCCGCTATTTAAATCATGCTGCTCACGCAGGCGGGCAATCTCGTATTCGGTGGCGCTCTGGCTGCCGCTGAGCAGTTGGGCAAATCGCTCTTTGCCCCGCTTTTTTATGTAGTCGTCGGGGTCCTTGGCCCCTTCCAGCTCCAGCACCCGCACCCGCAAACCAATTTGGTCGAATAAATCGGCGGCCCGTCGGGTGGCCCGGCGGCCGGCGGTGTCGGCATCGTAGGCGATGACCACCTCGGCGGCGTACTGGCTGATAAGTCGTGCTTGCTCGGGGGTCAGGGCGGTGCCCAAAGTGGCCACGGCGTTGCCAAAACCGGCCTGATGCAGCGCGATGACATCCATATAGCCCTCGGCCAAAATAAGCTGGTCGCCCTTGTGGCTTTTGGCCATGTTAAGGGCATAGAGATTGCGGCTTTTTTTAAAGGCCGGGGTGTCGTTGGTGTTGAGGTATTTGGGGCCTTTTGCTTCGCCCATAAGCCGGCCACCAAAGGCCACCACAGCCCCCCGCAGGTCGATGATGGGAAACATCACCCGGCCCCTGAAAACATCGTAGCAGCGCCCGCTTTCGCCCCGGGCCGTCAGCCCCGCCGCCACAAGCTCGTCCTCGGTAAAGCCCCTGTGCTTGAGATGGTCGGTGAGGCCCTGCCAACTCTCGGGGGCATAGCCCAAGCCAAACCGGCGGATGGTGCCCGCCATAAGGCCTCGACTGCGCAGGTAATCGAGGGCCTGATGCCCGCCCTCGCCCGAGAGATTCTTAAAAAAGTGGCGGGCAGCCTCCCGATTGGCCTCTAGAATACGCAGCCGCAGGCGGCCGGCGGTGTCGTCGGTCTCCTCGGGCATGGGCAGCCCCACACGCTGGGCGAGGAAGTTAACCGCCTCCACAAAGCCCAGATTTTCTATGCGCTGAATAAAATTGATAACGCCGCCCCCCGCCCCGCAGCCAAAGCAGTAGAAGGACTGGGTTTCGGGGTAGACAAAAAACGAGGGGGTGCGCTCGCCGTGAAAGGGACAGAGCCCCTTTAGGGTGCGACCCGAGCGCTTGAGCTGCACATAGCTTCGGATGATGCTCTCGGCGTCGGCCCGATATTGAAGTTCGGTGAGAAAGCTGTCGGGTATTAAGGCCAAATACGCTCCCTCCTTCATGGCTGGCGGCCCGGCTAGCCCTGCCAGGCCTTGGGTAAAAACAGGTCGGTGTAGACCATGAGGGCAAAGCGGTCGCTCATGCCCGATATGTAGTCGCAAACGGCCTGGTCGGTGTCGGTCTCCCGTGCAATGGCGGCAAAGCGGGGAGGCAGCAGGCCGGGGTTTTCCATAAAGTATCTATAAAGCGCCCTCACCATAGCTACAGCCTTGTGCTCCTCGGCCTTGATGATGGGATGGACATAGATGGTCTCGAACATAAACCGACGCAAAGTGTCGTAGGCGGCCTGGGTTTCATCGTCCATGCGGATGTCCTCACCGGAATTTTTGATGATCGAATCCACAAATCGGGTGATGCGCACGCTTTTGGGGCGGCCGGAGTGCACCTGCAAACCCTCGGGCAGATCCTGCTCGGTGAGCACGCCGGCCCGGATGGCATCCTCGATGTCGTGGTTCATATAGGCGATTTTATCGGCATAGCGCACCACCCGCCCCTCGAGGGTGAGGGGGGTGGGGGCCGAGGTAGAGTGGGTAGCAATACCGTCTAATACCTCGGCGGTGAGATTGAGTCCCCGGCCCTCGTTTTCAATATGGGTGACCACCCGCACGCTTTGAAGGTTGTGCCGAAAACCGTGGGGACAAACGGCGGCGAGAGCCCGCTCGCCAGCGTGGCCAAAGGGCGTGTGTCCAAGGTCGTGGCCTAGGGCGATGGCCTCGGTGAGATCCTCGTTAAGCCGCAGCCCCCGGGCGATGGTGCGGGCAATCTGGCTCACCTCAAGGGTGTGGGTGAGCCGGGTGCGGTAGTGATCCCCCTCTGGGGAGAGAAAAACCTGGGTTTTGTGCATCAGCCGCCGAAAGGCGTTGCTGTGCAAAATGCGGTCTCGGTCCCGCTGGTAGTGGGTGCGCAGCGGACAGGGCGCCTCGTCCCGGCTGCGTCCCCGGCTTTCGGCAGCCCGGGCAGCCCGGGGTGACAGGTTGTCCCGCTCTAATTGCTCGGTCATCTCCCGCACACTCAAGACGCATCCCCCTTTAAGCTTAAAGGGCGGTCGAAATGGACTGCCCTGTGGTTCTACTAATCTATTATACGGACAAAAACGGCTTTCTCCTTCTAAAAACGATAAAAAGCCTGCTTAAGCTTCATCGAGCGCCGCAAAGACCTCCTCAAGCAGCCGAGCCTGTGCCGTGGCGGCCGTGAGCTCGGTGAGGGTGTCCATAAATTCGGGTACCACCTCTTGGGCCATCAGCAGGTGCAGCGTGACATCGGTGGCAAAGTCGCTGCTTAGCAGCTTGGCCCCTAGCTTGGGGTAGGCGTTTTGGATGCGGCCGTACTGGTTGTAGTCGCAGCGCACCTCCACCACAGCGCAGGGGGCGTAGGTGATGCGCTTGGCTGCTGCCACTGCGTCGGCCGCCCCTCGGGTATAGGCCCGGGTGAGGCCGCCGGCCCCCAGCAAGATGCCGCCAAAATAGCGGGTAACCGCCACCGCCACATCCGAAAGGCCGTTTTTGCGCAGCACCTCGAGCACCGGTAGGCCGCCGGTGCCTTGGGGCTCGCCATCGTCCGAGTATTTTTGGCTGCCGTCACGCAGCAGATAGGCATAGACCGTGTGGGCGGCGTCGTGGTAACGCGCCCGCCGGGCTGCCACAAACTCGGCCGCCTCCTCGGGGGTGCTCACCGGAGTGATGGCCGACAAAAACCGAGAACGCCGCTCGGTAAAGGCGCTTTCGGCCAGCTCTTTTACGGTTGTATAAGCCTCCATCGGGTCATCCTCCTTATAAATGCCACCATAACAAACATGCGGACAGCGTGTTCCACTGTCCGCATCCTGATTATCCTCTAAGGTTATTTGCCCACATTAAAACGCCTGTTAAAGCGATCGACGCGGCCACCGGTATCAACCAGCTTCTGCTTGCCGGTAAAGTAAGGATGACACTTGGAGCAGATCTCCACCCTGATATCCTGCTTTGTCGACGCCGTTTCGATTTCCTCGCCGCATGCACAGCGGATGAGAGTGGACTGGTAGTTGGGATGAATACCCTTTTTCACTTGTATCACCTCTTTCGGTCCAAAACAATCGCATGGGATATCATAGCACACCGTTGCTAAAAATGCAAGCCCCATTGTAAAAATGATGCATAGGGGCGAACAGGGTGCCTATTGCACCACCGCCGTTAGGGATTTGACCAATCCGTCCACCTTTTTGGCGGCGGCTTCGGCCGTGGTGGCCTTGCACATGAGATAGAGCTTGAGCTTGGGCTCGGTGCCCGAGGGGCGCACCACAGCCAAACTGCCGTCCTCAAGGTGGAGCATGAGCATATCGGTGGGGGGCAGCCGGTTTGTGCCCAGAAGGCCGGGCGATGCAAAGCCGGGGGCGTAATCATCCACCCGCACCACCCTGAGGCCATCGAGGCTCAAGGGGGGACTGCTGCGCAGGTCGGCCATGATCTGGGCCATGCGGGCCATGCCCTCGGCGCCGGGAAGGGCCAAGGTGTGGCCCCGGGTGGCATAGTGTCCAAAGCGCTCATAGAGCGCCTCTAGGCGGTCTAACAGTGTGCGGCCGGACATTTTGTCCACCGCCGCCATTTCGGTAAAGAGCAGCGCTGCGGCAATGCCGTCCTTATCCCGCACAAAGGCGCCCGGCATAAAACCGTTGGATTCCTCAAAGGCAAATACAAAACGGTGGGTCTCACCGGCCTTATCGAGTTCTTTAAGCTGCGTAGCCACATTTTTAAAGCCGGTGAGCACGGCGATGGGGGTAAGACCGTAATGGGCGGCCACGGCGTCGAACATGGGTGTGGACACCACCGAGCGGATAGCAATTCCGTCCTCGGGCAGCCGTCCGGCCCGCTTGAGGGCATCGGCCATGTAGTCAAACAGCAGGCAGCCCATCTGGTTGCCCGAAAGCTGGATATAGTCGCCATCCTCACGCCGAACGGCCACGCTGAGACGGTCGGCGTCGGGGTCGGTGGCCACCACCAAATCGGCACTCTGGGCCCGGGCAAGCTCCAAAGCCAGCGTGAGGGCGGCCGGAGCCTCAGGGTTGGGATAGGGGGCCGTGGGGAAGTGCCCGTCCGGCTCCCGCTGCTCGGGCACCACATAGAGCTGTGAAAGTCCAAGGTCCCCAAGCAGCCGCTCCACGGGTGCCAGCCCGGTGCCGTAGAGTGGCGTATAAACCACCCGCAGTCCCGATGCCTCAAAAGCCTCGGGGGCGGTGAGCAGGCCCTTTACCGCCTCGAGGTAGCGGTCTATAACGGCATCGGGCACCGGCACAATCAGCCCGGCTGACAAGGCCTCCTCGAGCTCCATGGCCGCTACCGAAAAGGGGTCTATGCTCTCGATGATGGTATAGAGGGCGGCGCTGTCCTCGGTGTCCAGTTGGCCGCCGTCGGGCCCGTAGACCTTGAGCCCGTTGTACTCGGCGGGGTTGTGGCTGGCGGTGATGACAATGCCGGCCGCACAGCCAAGCTGTCGCACCGCAAAGGAGAGAATGGGCGTGGCGGCCATGTATGAAAACAGATGGGCCCGCACCCCCGCCGCCGCCAACACCGAGGCACAGCGCCGGGCAAACAGCTCGGAGCCGATACGGTTGTCGTAGGCGATGGCCACGCCGCGCTCGGC
Organism: Ruminococcaceae bacterium UBA1404; assembly: GCA_002305075.1. Lineage (GTDB taxonomy): Bacteria > Bacillota > Clostridia > Oscillospirales > Ruminococcaceae > UBA1404. The sequence continues at coordinate 6,027 of DBQC01000016.1, forward strand.
GCCGCCCTCGGCCTTAACATGGGCGGCCAAGCCGGCCACCGCCCTGCCCACGGTGATGATGTTCATGCGGTTGGTGCCCGCACCCAACAGGCCCCGCAGTCCGGCGGTGCCAAACTTCAGATGCTTATAAAAACGGTCGTAAATCTCGTCGTCCTGTCCGGCTATGCGCTCAAGCTCCTGCTTCAGCGATGCATCTTTTAAATCGGCCGCTCGCCAAGCGGCGTAGCGAGACTGATAGTCGGTCATGGTCTTCCCTCCCCTGCTATTGATACATATCAGTATAGCACGCCATGAGTCAAATTAGAATGGCCAATTTAGCCGCCTTTTTTCGACAATTTAATTGCGGTAAATGACGGGGTACCCTATAATGATACCAAATGAAGGGAGGGGTTGTGTGCTTGCCACCATAAAGAGCCTGGGCCTTTCGGGGATTGACCCCTTTGTGGTCACCGTGGAGGCCGATATTGCAAGGGGACTGCCCAGCTTTGAGATTGTGGGTCTGCCCGATGCCGCCGTTAAGGAGTCCCGGGACCGGGTGCGGGCCGCCATGAAAAACTGCGGCTTGCCCTACCCCGAGGGGCGGGTGGTGGTCAACCTGGCGCCAGCGGGTATGCGCAAACTGGGGCCCATCTACGACCTGCCCATCCTCATTGCGTTGCTTGTGGCACAGGGCAGCCTGCCTCCGGTGCCCCACCATGTGGCCCTATTGGGCGAGCTGTCTTTGGGCGGGGATATCCGCCCGGCGGCGGGTGTGCTGCCCATGGTGCTGGGCGCACCCGACCTCGGGCTGCGGCAAGTGTATATCCCGGCCGAAAATGCCGCCGAAGGGGCCGTCGCCCGGGGGGTGGACACGCTGCCCGCCGCCAAGGTAGACCAGGTGGTAGCCCATCTTTCGGGTCGGGGTTCGGCGCCCTCGGTGCCCCTGACGCCCCCCGCTGCCACCGAGCATTACCGCCCCGACTTTGCCGAGGTGCGTGGCCAACGGGAGGCCAAGCGAGCGCTGGAGGTGGCGGCGGCGGGCGGGCACAATCTGTTGCTGATCGGGCCGCCGGGTTCGGGCAAAAGTATGCTGGCCAAACGCCTGCCCTCCATCCTGCCCGACCTCAGCTTTGAGGAGGCGGTGGAGACCACCAAGCTCCACTCGGTGGCGGGGCTGCTCAAAGCCGGCGAGGGGCTTATGACCGAGCGGCCCTTTCGTGCCCCCTTCCACAGCATCTCGGCCGCCGGTCTCACCGGGGGCGGCGTGCATCCAAGGCCGGGCGAGGTGTCTTTGGCTCACCACGGCGTGCTCTTTTTAGACGAGCTGCCCGAGTTCCCCCGAGCCATCATGGAGGGGCTGCGCCAGCCCCTTGAAGACGGCGTGGTGACCGTGGCTCGGGTGGGCTACCGGCTGACCTATCCCTGTAACTTTATGCTGATCGGGGCCATGAACCCCTGTCCCTGCGGCTTTTTTGGGCACCCCACCAAGGCCTGCACCTGTTCGCAGTCGGCCATTTCCCGGTATCTGGGACGGGTGAGCGGCCCCTTGCTCGACCGCATGGACATTCATATCGAGGTGCCGCCGGTCAACTACGACCAGCTCACCGAGGCGGCTGCTCCCGAGACCTCGGCCGACATCCGCCGGCGGGTAACCGCCGCCCGAAAAATCCAATCGGCCCGGTTTGCGGGGAGCCCCGGCATCTACCACAACGCCGCCATCCCGCCGGCTCGGCTTCGCCAGTGGTGCCCCCTAACCCCGGCTGCCGACCGGATGCTGCGGGCCGCCTTTGCCCGGATGGGTCTGTCGGCCCGAGGGTACGACCGGGTGGTCAAGGTGGCCCGCACCGTAGCCGACCTTGAAGGCAGCCCTGTGATCGATGTGCCCCATGTGGCCGAAGCCGTGCAGTACCGCAGCTTAGACCGCAAATACTGGAGCCGCTGAACTTATGAAAAAGCACCCCATCCGGGAGGAGGGGTGCTTTTATTTATGATACTTGCCGCCGGCGTTGATGGAAAAGGCCCGATAAAGCTGCTCGAGCAGCACCACCCGGCAGAGCTCGTGGGGCAAGGTCATGTCCGAAAGGGATAGGCGGGTTTGGGCGGCGGCCTCCACCTCGTCTGACAAGCCGTAGGAGCTGCCGATGATAAAGGCCATGGTGCTGGTTTGATACAGGGCGGTGCGGCCGATCAAGTCGGCCAGCCCCTCGGAGCTCATGCGTCGCCCGCCCACACAGAGGGCCACCGCATGGCTGCCCGACATAGCCTGCAATATGGCCCGGCCCTCTTTTTTAAGCCCCGCTTCAATCTGGGCCGGCGAGGGGCTTTGGGGTAACTTGTGTTCGGGAATTTCGGTGATGATAAGGCGACAATAGGCCCCCAACCGCTTTTGATACTCGGCGGCAGCCTGCCGATAGTAGTCGGCGCCAAGGCTGCCCACCGCAATAAGCTTTATGGTCATCATGGCCATGTACCTCCCTCAGTAGACCACCATCTCGCCCGGGCCGTCCCGTGGCGCCACCCACAGGGTATAGTCCACTCCCGGGTGCATCTGCCGGGCGGATAGCGCCTGCTCCACCGTCTGCCTCGCCAGTTGGGGGCGGTTGTTCTCCCGGCTTAGGTGGGCCAGAATGAGCCGAGAAGCCCCCGAGGCGATGAGCCGGGCGGCCAAATTGCCACACTCCCGGTTGGAGAGATGGCCCAACCCCGACATAATGCGCTGTTTAAGGCTGTAGGGATAGGGCCCCTGGGCCAGCATGAGGGGGTCGTAATTGGCCTCTAAAATCACCAGGTCGGCCCCCGATAGGGCGTCAATCAGCCCCTCGGTCACCTGCCCGAGGTCGGTGGCAAGGGCGGCGGTGCGCCCGTCGGGAAAGGTGAGATGATAGCCTATGGGCGCCACACTGTCGTGGCTGACCTCAAAGCCCCGCACTTCCACCCCCTCCACCTCTAAGGGGAGACCCGGCTCGACCGCCTGTACATCAATGCCCGGCGGAATATGTCCGGCGGCGCACAGATGCTCAAGCACGCCGACCGAGGCATAGAGCCGCGCCCCGGTTCTTTTAAGAAAGACCCGCAAACCGGCAATATGGTCGGTGTGCTCGTGGGTAATCAGCACTGCGCCTATGTTTGGGGGTTCTATATCGATGGTTTTAAGGGCCGTGCAGAGGCGCTTGCAGCTGACGCCGGCGTCGATGAGCAGGCCACCCCCCGCCGTCGCCACAAAGCTGCTGTTGCCACTGCTGCCGCTAAAAAGCGAGCAGATTCTTGCCATATGTAAACTCCTATATCATTTTTAAAGGGACAGGCCGTGCACGCAGCCTGTCCCCCTGTGTTAGAGTGCCGTCCCGATGCGGGTGCCGTCGGGAATGGTCTGCTTTTCAATGTCACCGCCCAAGGCGCGGATTTTTTGCACAAGGCAGGAGTAACCCCGCTCTACATGCTCTACATCCTCAATTTCGGTGACGCCCTCGGCCATAAGACCCGCAATAACCAGCGCCATACCGGCCCGCAGATCGGTAGCCTTAACCGGTGCGCCGGTGAGGGTGCTCACCCCCTCGATGATGGCGATTTTGCCATCTACCGTCACATTGGCGCCCATGCGCTTGAGCTCGTCCATGTAGCGAAAGCGCCCGTCCCACACCCCTTCGGTGACCACGCTGGTGCCGGCCGCGCGGCAGAGCATGGCCCCCATTTGGGGCTGCATATCGGTGGGAAATCCGGGATGGGGCATGGTTTTAAGGTTGATTTTCTCGATGACCGGGCTGCCAATCACCCGCACCGAATCGTCGTATTCCTCCACCTTGGCACCCACCTCCCGCAGCTTGTCGGTGATGGATTCAAGGTGCTTGGGGATAACATTCTTCACCAGAATGTCGCCGCAGGTGGCGGCGGCCAGCACCATGTAGGTGCCCGCCTCGATCTGGTCGGGGATGATGCTGTAATCAACACCCCGGAGCATGTCCACCCCGTGAATTTTAATCACATCGGTGCCGGCACCTCGAATGTCGGCCCCGCAGGCGTTTAGAAAGTTGGCCAAATCGACAATGTGGGGCTCTTTGGCCACATTCTCCATCACCGTGACCCCCTGGGCTTTAACGGCCGCCAGCATCACATTGACGGTGGCCCCCACCGACACCACATCAAAACGGATATGGGCGCCCCGCGGACCGCCGGGCACCTGCACATTGATCATGCCGCTGGAGATGGATACATCGCCGCCGAGCGCCTCGAAGCCCTTGATATGCTGGTCGATGGGCCGCACCCCAAAGTGGCAGCCGCCCGGCATGGAAACGCTGGCCTGACCCGTGCGCCCCATCAGCGCTCCGATAAAGTAGTAAGAGGCCCTTAGGCTTCGGGCCAGCTCGTAGGGCACGGTGCAGCTGCTGATGTTGGTGGTGTCTATTTCCAGCACACCGCTGTCGATAAAGTCCACCTTGGCGCCTAACTCCCGCAGGGTGGTGGTCAGCACGGTTACATCGCTAATGTTGGGCACATTCTCTATCACACAGCGCCCGCCCACCAGCACAGTGGCCGGCAAAATGGCCACCACCGCATTTTTTGCACCGTCTATGGTGACCGAGCCACGCAGCCGAGCTCCACCGTTTATGACATATTTATCCAAGGCGATACTCCTCTTATAGGTTTTTCCGCAATTTTAGTATGTTCCTTTGGGCGTTCTTTTAACGCACCCTTTGCCTGCCTTTATCTAGAAGATAATTGTACGCATTTTCACAAAAGAAGTCAATGTATTAACATAGAATATCGACTTCTGAAAAAGGCCGGCCCATCCGCGGATGGGCCGGCCCGGCTCGGGGATGCTTAATAAGGGGTTACGCCAATATAGTTGGCGGGGTTCATATATTTTCCGTTTATGCGAATTTCAAAGTGAACATGCACGCCGGTAGACCGTCCGGTTCGGCCCATGGCCGCAATGGCCTGACCCTGCTCCACCCACTGGCCGGGGGTGACATAAATGGTGCTGTTGTGAGCATAAAGGGTCTGCACGCCGCCGCCATGGTCGATCATCACATGGTTGCCGTAGCCAACGCCCGAGTAGCGCACTAAGGTGACAACCCCCGCTTTGGAGGCCCGGATGGTGGCGCCGCTTCTAAGGGCGATGTCCATACCGGTGTGTCCGTAGTAGCCGTAAAAACCGCAGGTCATTCGGCCTCCGCCCGCCACCGGCCATAGAAAGGAGCTGCTGGTCGAGCTGGTGGTAGTGACCACCTGATTTTCGGGCACCTTGCCGCCCACCACAATCTTTTCGTTGACCGCATCGGACAGCACCCGGGTGTCCAGTATGACCCGGTCCTGCTCCACGCCGTCCACATAGCTCACCCGGGCGCGGATCTCCTTGACGCCGTTTTTACCCACCTGGGTGACGTCCACCGAGCCCTGAGGCCGGTTGGGGTCTATGGTGCGCTGGATTTTGAAGGGGATGCTTTCCTCGTAGACTTCCTCCTTGACCACCTTGACCCCTAAAAAGGGAACCGACTGGCTAAGAAGCACTTCCTGGCCCACAAGCAGCTTGGTTTCGATGGTGGGGTTAAGCTTTTTAAGCTCGTCATAGGGCACATTGTTGCGCTGAGCGATAAGGGTGGGGGCATCGCCCCGCTTAACGGTATAGATGCGTTGCTGCTGCACCAACCGGGTGACGCTTTGCTCAATTTTATCGATGCTGGAGATGGAGCTGACCGGATAAAGTCCGCTGCGGATTTCAACATTTTGCACAAACTCCACGGTCTCGGTCTCATCGCCGGTGCGGTGGGCGTCGAGCAGGGCATCGAGCATTCCGGCAATCAGCCGCTCGTCCTTAACGGCGCCCTGGAAGGCGTTGTCCACATAGAGACCGGAAGCTTCGGTAATCTCGTTGCCCGAAGCCATAATAAGCCGGTTGGTCAGCTCGTTGACCGTGATAAGCTCGTTGCTGTCCACAATGGCCGTCTTAAACTCGGGCATGTGGTCGGAGGGGGGGATATAGTCCTCGTAGACAATGCGCCCCTGCATCTGCTTTTCGGCCCGGTTAAAGACCGATTCGTCGGCAATATAGCCCACAAACTCGCCGTTGTAGCCCAGGGCAAGTCCAAAGTTAATCTGGGTGAGCACCGTGATAACCGCCACAAAGCCCGCAAGGGCGGCAGTGGGCAAAAGATAGTCTTTGTTGGTAAAGACGGTTTTAAGGCCCCTGAGCAACAGTCTAACCGCCCGGGAGCCCCAATAGACAATAAGCCGACCCGGGCTCTGCCCGGCAGCTTGTTTGCTTCCAGATATCAGGGCGGTATAGCCCTCTTTTATAAGGTCGATGGGAATGTCGTTTTGCAGAACAAGACGGTAGGCTCCGCGCCGGGCGCTGGCTTTTATGCGCACAAACATCCGCCCGCACAATCCGGCGAGCGCTACAATGCGCAAAAGCAGCCAAGAACCAAGGTCCAAAACCCCCTCGCCAAGCCACTGACAGAGACTCATTAAAGACCAAATAGGCCCCTGAGTTCGGTCCTCGGTGGCGGGGGGATGGGTGGGTTTGTCGGCAATACCTATAGCTATACTACCGGCGCTCTGCTCATGTTGAGGAGACAAAAGCACCGCTCCTTTCGTGGATGGCGTATTACAGCCTATTCAGTCCGGCTTTATAACAGCACTAAGCCAGACCATGATTCTGATTTTACTCATTATATCACAAATGCCTGTCTGCTCAAGGCAAAAGGACAATTTGTTATCAAGAGTTCACTTAACGGCCATATTTTGGGCCGGCGATAGAGCAAAACGACCAAAACTCATGGGTAGTTTTGGGCGTTTCACCATAAAGTATTACAATTTAATAACTTTGCGTGCAACCTCGTCTTTTAGCTGATCTATGAGGCTCTCCAGGCTCATTTGGCCCTTGTCCCCCTCGGCGCGGTCGCGCACCGAGACAGTACCCTCGCCCACCTCTTTGTCGCCGAGCACCAGCATATAGGGCACCTTTTGCAGCTGGCTCTCCCGAATGCGGTAGCCAATCTTCTCGTTTCGGTCGTCGAGCTCCACCCTAAAGCCGGCGGCCTTAAGGCGCTCATAGACGCTTTGGGCATAGTCAGCCTGCTTTTCGCTGATGGGCAGCACCGTAAGCTGAACCGGCGCCAGCCAGAGAGGGAAGGCTCCGGCAAAGTGCTCGGTGAGGATGCCGATAAACCGCTCGATGCTGCCAAACACCACCCGGTGTATCATGATGGGCCGGTGCTTTTGGCCGTCCGGCCCGGTGTACTCCAGCTCAAAGCGCTCGGGCATCTGGAAGTCCAGCTGGATGGTGCCGCACTGCCATGTGCGCCCGATGCAGTCGGTGAGGTGGAAGTCCAGCTTGGGCCCGTAAAAGGCGCCGTCGCCCTCGTTGATGACCACTTGATGGCCCATCTCGGTGATGGCCTCGCGCAGCGCCTCGGTGGCCACATCCCAGTCCTCCTGGGCGCCCATGGAGTTCTCGGGACGGGTGGACAGCTCGATGTGGTAGTCAAAGCCAAAGGTCTGCTTATACACCGTGTCAATCAGGGTGGCCACGCCCTTGATTTCATCTTTGATTTGCTCGCGGGTCATGAAGATGTGGGCGTCGTCCTGATTAAAGCAGCGCACCCGCATCAGGCCGTGCAGCGCACCGGACAGCTCGTGGCGGTGCACCTGCCCCACCTCGGCAATGCGCAACGGCAGCTCCCGATAGGAGTGGGGGCGGGTTTTATACACCAGCATACCACCGGGGCAGTTCATAGGTTTTAGGCAGAAGGGCTGCTCGTCGATCTGCGTGGTATACATATTGTCCTTATAGTGATCCCAGTGGCCGCTGCGGTGCCAGAGGTCGGCGCTGAGCAGAATGGGGGTGGATATTTCGCTGTATCCGGCCGCCTCGTGGAGCTCCCGCCAGTAGTTCATAAGCAGGTTGCGCAGCAGCATACCCTTGGGCAGGAAAAAGGGGAAGCCGGGGCCTTCGTCGAGGAAGGTAAACAGCTCGAGGTCGCGGCCAATCTTGCGGTGGTCACGCTTTTTAGCCTCCTCCAGCATGGCCAGATACTCGGTCAGCTGGCTTTCCTTGGGATAGGCAAGGCCGTAAAGCCGCGAGAGCATACGGTTTTGGCTGTCTCCCCGCCAGTAGGCGCCTGTGCACTGGGTCACCTTGACGGCTTTGAGGGCACCGGTGTTCAGCAGATGGGGGCCGGCGCAGAGGTCCACAAACTCCCCCTGCCGGTAGAAGGAGAGGCTCTCTCCCGCCTCGGCCAAGTCGGCGATCAGCTCAAGCTTGTAGGGCTGGTCGGCCATAAGAGTTTTGGCCTCTTCCTCGGACAGCGAACAGCGCTCGATGGGCAGGTTCTCCTTGATGATGCGCTTCATCTCGGCCTCGATTTTTTCCATGTCCTCGGGGGTGAAGGGGATCTCCACATCAAAGTCGTAATAAAAACCGTTTTCAATGGCCGGGCCTATGGCAAATTTGGCCCCGGGATAAAGCCGCAGCACAGCCTGGGCCATCACATGGGTGGCGGTATGCCAGTAAGCCTTTTTGCCTCCATCATCCTCAAAGGTGAGGATAGACAGGGCGCAGTCTCGGTCTAAGGGAGTGCGCAAATCACAGAGCTCGCCGTCTATGGTGGCCGCACAGGCCGCCTTGTAGAGGCCGGCTCCTAAGCTCTTTGCCACATCGGCCACGGTGGTGCCTGCCGGATACTGCTTGACGACATCGCCTTTTAGCGTTATGTTGACCATTTGATAATCTCCTTTCAGTAAAAAACAAAAAAGCCCCGCCCACACACTGGGGCGAAGCTCAATAAGCTCCACGGTTCCACCCGGTTTGGCGCGCCAAGGCGCACCGCTCATTTTGGGCCTTTAACGCAGCCCACACGCTGTGTTTGGGGCTTTATGGCCTTAATCACAGGCTCAGGGGTGGTGCCCGGCACTCGGCGGCTAAAAGGGCTTGCAGCAAATGCCCTTTCTCTCTAAAAACCGCTGCTTGAGCTTGGGGTTCCCCGTCTACGCTTTGCTCGTATTTGTGTGCTCATCATAGCACCGGGCGGGCGGCTTTGTCAACGGCCAAAATATATTTCTCGCTTGCACGGCGCTAAAGCGCCTTGACACTGATTATGGCTGAATGTAAAATAAGTATGATTGTGTGATTTTTTGGGTATGTGTGTGTCCAATATCTTATAATCATCGCGGCAAAGCCGCCAAAATAGAAGAAAGGAGGATTTTTGTGCAAGACTATATAATCCCAGTTGTAACCCTTGTTGTAGGTTTAGTAATCGCCTTTCCCATAGGCGTTCAGTATAGAAAAAAAGTCGCAGAAGCCGAATTGGGAACCGCCGAAGAAGAAGCCAACCGCATTGTGAGCAACGCGTTAAGAGACGCCGAGGCCAAACGCAAAGAGGCCGTTGTTGAAGCAAAAGACGAAATTTTTAAGCTGAAAACCGAATCCGAACGGGAATTAAAGGAGCGCCGGGCCGAGGTATCCCGCCTGGAGCGCCGTGTTCAGGCCAAAGAGGAAAGCCTTGACAAAAAGGTGGAGAACCTTGAGAAAAAGGAGGAGGCTTTATCCGAAAAGCTGATGGAGGCCGACCAGAAGCTGGAGGAGGCCGAGCGCATCAAAAGGCATCAGTTTGAGATGCTCGAGAAAATATCGGGCTTTACTCAGGAGCAGGCCAAAACCTATCTGCTAAATGAGCTGGAAAGCTCCCTGACCCACGAAAAGGCACTGCGCATCAGCGCCATGGAACAGCGCTATAAGGAGGAGGCCGACCAAAAGGCCCGGGGCATCATCGCACTGGCCGTTCAGCGCTGTGCCGCCGAACAGGTGGTGGAGATCACCGTATCGGTGGTGCCGCTGCCCAACGACGACATGAAGGGCCGCATCATCGGCCGCGAGGGCCGCAACATCCGCACCATCGAAAACCTGACCGGCGTCGACCTCATCATCGACGACACCCCCGAGGCCATCACCCTGAGCTCCCACGACCCGGTGCGCCGCGAGGTGGCCCGCATCGCCCTCGAGCGCCTGATTCAGGACGGCCGCATCCATCCCGCCCGCATTGAGGAGATGGTGGAAAAGGCCCGCCGAGAGGTGGACAATAAAATTAAGCAGTCGGGCGAGAGTGCCGTTTTAGAAACCGGCATCGGCAATGTAAGCCCCGAGCTTGTCAAGCTGCTGGGGCGTATGCGCTACCGCTCGAGCTATGGGCAGAATGTGCTTCAGCACTCCATGGAGGTGGCCTTTATCGCCGGCATGATCGCCGCCGAGATTGGCGCCGACGAGACCATGGCCCGCCGTGCCGGCTTGTTCCACGACATTGGCAAGAGCATGACCCACGAGGTGGAAGGCTCCCATGTGGACATCGGCATCGATATTGCACGGCGCTATAAGGAGCCCTATGAGGTTATCCATGCTATTGAGTCTCACCACGGCGATGTGGAGCCCAAAACGGTCATCGCCTGCATTGTGCAGGCCGCCGACGCCATTTCGGCCGCCCGCCCTGGCGCCCGCCGAGAGAATTTGGAGCACTACATTAAGCGCCTTGAGAAGCTTGAGGAGATTGCAAACGCCTACGAGGGCGTGGAGAAGTGCTTTGCCATTCAGGCCGGCCGAGAGGTGCGCATTGTCATCAAGCCCGAGGCCATCAGCGACGACGATATGATCATCGCTGCCCGGGAGATTGCCCAGCGCATTGAATCCGAGATGGATTACCCCGGCCAGATCAAGGTTCATCTGGTGCGGGAGACCCGTGCCATCGAGTTTGCACGATAAATAAGCAGCCACAAGTTAACCCCCGCATTCGCCACAAGCGAATGCGGGGGTTTTTGCCCTCGGTAACCTTGCATGCAAAGAGAATCTGCAAGGGCGGCGGGCCTTTTTTGGTCGAGCAAGCAGCGATATGTAAAACTTAGAAATTGGGCAGCGAAACGGCGCAAATCTGGTTGATGGGTATGACGGTGGACACATTATTCAGCGCACACAGCCGGGCGGCGGTCAAGGTGGACAGATTTGGACCGCAGCCGTTAAAGTTACCTCGGCAGCCGCCGGGGCACCCGTTTACAGATCCCCCGGGACAGCCGCCAGGGCATCCGTTTCGGCTTCCGTTGCGGCATCCGCCACGACTTTCAGGACCCACCAGCGTACAGACTCCGTCCCCCACCGAGGTAAGAAGGCCGGTAAAGCCCCTGTCCTCCTCGCACCCTGTGGTAAAAATCGTCACGGTTTTTCCGATATTGGCAGCCAGCACCGACTGAATGGCCGAGCCGGAGGACCGACTGTTGCAGCCATAGCGGCTAACCCCAAGGTTTAGTGGCGTGTTATTCATGTTGCTCCCCCCATAAAAATCTTGATGCGTTTATGCTGAAAACTCACTACATCATATCCAGCACCAGGACTTTTTGATACAAATGCATCCAAATAAAGAAAAAGTCTGCCGCGCGGCAGACTTTTTAAGGGGAAGAAGTGGTTTGGCGGGGCCTATCGGGCCGCTGTCTGGCGGGGAAGGCTCCGGGCCTGACGACGGGGGGCAAAGATGGCCGAGAGATTGCCCAAATCGTCCACGGTAAAAAAGGTGATGTGGGTAAACTTTCGCCAAAGCGCCGAGGGCAGCGAATCGCTGCTTTCGGGCTGGCCGGTGATGAGATTGGACACCTTGCTGCGCTTAATAAATCGGATAAGCGCCTTGGTGGGCTGCTCGGCGTAAAGCACTTGCATGGCGGCGCCGTTTTGACGGGCCACACTGTAGAGATACTCCAGCGTTTGGGCGTCCTCCGTAGAGGGCGCCGGGCTTACATGCACCACCACAAGGTCGGTGCCGGTTAAATCGGCCAGCACCCGTCCCGCGCGGATATGGGTAGCGCAGCTCTCTTGGTCGGTGACGCAGACCAGGGTGGCGGTTTTGGCCGATCTGGAATTATGCTGTGGGTTCAAAACCCTCACCTCCATCACTATATTAACGCAGGAGTATGAACAAATCGTTGCCTGGGACTGAAACAGAATTGAAATTGTCCCCTCGCCTTCATCATTTTATGAGATTTATGACATTTTGTTGACATGGGTTCCCAATTTGCGTACAATATATTGTATATAAATATAAAGGAGCGTGGAGTCAATCGCCAAGCGTGAATATGTATCTCCGGCTGTTATACGGCGGCTGCCCAGATATTACCGCTTCTTAGGCACTTTGCTTGGGCGAGGGGTCACCCGCATATCCTCGCGGGAAATAGCCGAAATGATGGGGCTGACCGCCTCGCAAATCCGGCAGGATCTCAACTGCTTTGGCGGCTTTGGCCAGCAGGGCTATGGCTATAATGTAGAGGTGCTAAGAGCCGAAATTGGGCGCATTTTGGGGCTGGACAAGGGCTTTAGAGCCATTTTGGTCGGAGCCGGAAACATGGGCAAGGCCATTTCTAACTATGTGGATTTTGCCAACAAGGGTTTTAATCTCATCGCCATTTTTGACAAGGATCCCGCCAAAATCGGCACCCGGGTGGCCGGACTGACCATCAAGAGCACCGAAGAGATTACCGACTTTTGCCTGACTCATAAGCCCGATGTGGCTGTGCTCACCCTGCCGCTGCAAGCAACCAAAGGTATGCTGGATATTTTGGTGGCCGCCGGGGTCACCGGTTTTTGGAACTTTACCCACTACGACATCCTCTACGATTATCCCCACTGCGCTGTGGAGAGCGTCTTTTTAGAGGACAGTCTTATGACGCTGAGCTATTTGGTCAATGACCGGCGGGAGAGCGAATAGGCCGCCGCCTGTTATCTCTGCCCCGGTCTGCCCCGCCTTGCCACAAGGTGGGGCGGTTTTTTTGTTTGCGGTCAGGCGTCCAGACCGGGCAGCAGCCCCGCGGTGAGCAGCCCGTCGCTCAAGGCCGACAGGGCAGCCATATCCAGCCGCTCGGCCCGCAGTCCGGAGTCGATGCCTGCGCTTTCCATGGCGGCGGCCACCGCCGGCTTGGGCGCACCCAACGACGAGGCCACCGAGTTGAGCACCGTTTTGCGCCGCTGGGCAAAAGCCGCCCGCACCGTGCGAAAAAAGGCCGCCTCGGACAGGGGGGTCACCGGCGGCTGTGGGCGAATATCCATGCGCACCACCGCTGACTGCACTTTGGGCGGCGGCATAAAGGAGCCCGGCGATACCGAAAACAGCATCCGCGGCTGGCTGTAATACCAAATGGCCGCCGAGATGGCTCCGCAGGCCCGGTCTCCGGGCGGTGCGGTGAGGCGCAGGGCAGCCTCTTTTTGCACCATAACCGTANNGATGTAATAGGGCAGGTTGGCACAGACCACCACGCCCTCGCAGTCGGCAAAATGCTCGGCAATCAGGGCGCTAAGGTCAATGTCCAACACATCTCCCTCTATAAGCCTAAAGTTGTCAAACGCGGCCATGGTTTCGGCCAAAACCGGGGGCAGCCGGGGATCGATCTCCACCGCCACCACCCGCTTAGACCGCAGGCAAAGCTCCCGGCTTAGCACTCCGATGCCCGGCCCAATCTCGAGCACACCCATGCCGGGACCGGCCCCACCAAGCTCGGCCATCCGCGGACATACCCCGGGATTTACCAAAAAGTTCTGGCCTAAGCGCTTATCAAATGTAAAATTGTGTCGCTCTAAAAGCCGCCTGATATAAGATATATGGGTAAGCTCCGACATTTTTGCTTGACCCTCCCAGTCTTTTTTTGATGCCCCGCCTATCATATCACAAAACCCCGTGGTTTACATTGAACTGACGCCTTTTTTGCACTATAATGGAAGGGTCATGATATTTTCGCAGGAGGACTTTATATGGCCAGACGGGACAAAATTAACTACTACCTTGACATTGCCGAAACGGTGGCCGCCCGGGGCACCTGCCTGCGGCGCAACTTTGGCGCCATCATCGTAAAAAACGACCAAATTATCTCCACCGGCTATGTAGGGGCGCCCCGGGGACGCAAAAATTGCAGCGACCTTGGGGTCTGTACCCGGGAGCGCATGGGTGTTCCACGGGGCGAGCGCTATGAGCTCTGCCGCTCGGTACACGCCGAGGCCAACGCCATTATCCACGCCTCCCGCACCGACATGACCGATGCCACTCTCTACCTTGTGGGCAAAGAGGCCGACGGCAGCTATGTGCAAAACGCCAACCCCTGCGCCATGTGCAAACGCCTGATTATCAACGCCGGCATCGCCAAGGTGGTGGTGCGGGACGACCGGGATAATTTTAGGGTGACCCGAGTGTACGACCGCTATGTCCTCGACGACGATACGCTGCCCGAACTGGGCTACTAGGCCATGTATGTGCATAATTTTTCCTATTTTGCGATAGATTGTTGAATAGCACCCGCCGCCTTATGGAAAGCTAAAGCCAACGACCCATAAGGAGGAAGCGCCTATGTACCCCTATGAGCTTCAGACCAGTCAGCCCCATCCGCCCCCGCCCCCGCCGTCACCCGAACCGTCCAAAGAGGAATCTGCCAAGCCCGATCCTTCGTCGGACAGCGAAATAAGCGGCGCCGTAACCACCCGGGGCAAGCATATCATCCACTGTTTGACCATCATCGGCCAGATTGAGGGCCACTATGCGCTGGCCGAGGCCAACAAGGCCACCAAGTACGAGCATGTCATCCCCCAGTTGGTGGCGGTAGAGCAAAGCCGCGAAATCGAGGGCTTGCTTATCATTCTTAACACCGTAGGCGGGGATGTGGAGGCCGGCCTTGCGCTGGCCGAGCTTATTTCGGGCATGAAAAAGCCCACCGTTTCACTGGTGCTGGGGGGCGGACACTCCATTGGAGTGCCGCTTGCCTGCAGCGCCAAGCATTCCTTTATCGTGCCCACCGCCACCATGACCATTCACCCCGTGCGGATGAACGGTCTGGTGCTGGGTGTGCCCCAAACCCTCTCCTACTTCGAACGGATGCAGGATAGAATCATCCAGTTTGTGGCAGCCAACTCCAATCTGCAGCCCCAGCGGTTTAGGCAGCTGATGCTCAACACCGGCGAGCTGGTGATGGACATGGGCTCGGTGCTCGATGGCCCCTCGGCCGTGAAGGAGGGCCTGATTGACAGCCTGGGCAGCCTGTGCGACGCCATTGAGATGCTGGACAGACTCATTGAGGAGGAGGGTCGCAACCCGAGTCGGGGTGCCGAGCAGCTTAAAGATCAGGCCGCCAAGGAAAAGGAGAACCAGACCCCCACCGAAGCCTCACCCGCACCCAAACGGCGGGGGCGGCCCAAGTCTGTGACCGCACAGGATAAAACCGAGGCCCCACCCGCCCCCAAACGAGGCCGACCCAAAGTGGCTTCGGCGGATAAGGAAACTGCAACCGAGCCCCCACCCAAGCGGCGGGGGCGGCCCAAGGTGGCTTCGGCGGAGGAGCAAGCCCAATCCCCACCTGCGCCCAGGCATGAACAGGCCCAGACTTCTTCATTGGAGGCTGAGGCCGAACCCCAAGCTCCGCCCAAACGGCGGGGGCGGCCCAAAAAGTCGACGGACAATCCGGCCCTTTAGCATAACCTACGGCCAAAGCTTTGGCCGCTACATAGAGCCACCCATTCAAAGCTCCACCCATTACATAGTACGGAGGCGCATTGTGAGTATTATAGAAGCCGTTTTGCAGGGCGTTCTGCAGGGTCTTACCGAGTTTTTGCCGGTGTCCAGCTCGGGGCATCTGTCCATCTTTCAGTATTTTACCGGCCAAAGCGGTCACAGTGGCGCACTCTTTTCCATCTTGCTGCATTTAGGCACCCTTTTGGCCGTTACGCTGGCCTTTTGGCCCCGGATTCGGCGGCTGATTGTGGGCTTTTTTTCTATGCTGCCCGCCCTTTTTCGCCGGGAGATCGATTTTAGTCACCCCGACCCGGTTTATAAGGAGATTTTTCTTCTCATAACCGGGCTGCTGCCCTTGGGCTTTACCTTTCTGATTAAAGACTGGCTCCAGAGCTTTTCGAGCGACAATGACATTGTGGTGGAAGGTTTATGCCTTATAGCCACCGGCGTGGTTCTGTTCTTTGCCGGGCGCCGGGATAACGGGCGCAAAAAGGCCCCCTCCATGACCTATACGGATGCGCTCATCGTCGGCTGCGCACAGGCCATCGCACCGCTGCCCGGGCTCTCCCGGTCGGGGGTGACCTTGTCGGCTGCGCTGCTGCTCGGGCTGGACAAACGCTTTGCCATGGGGTATTCTTTTATATTGGGCATCCCCGCCGTATGCGGTGCGGTGCTGCTTGATATCAAAGACATTTTCGGCATGACCGACATAGTGGGCGCTTTGCCGCTGCTGTTGGGCTTTGTGACCTCGGCGGTGGTGGGGATTCTGTCCATTCGGCTGATGCGCTATGTGGTGGACAGCGGACGCCTTAACCTCTTTTCGGCCTACACCCTCTCGGTGGGGACCCTTGTGCTCGCCCTCGGGCTCTATGACCGCATGGCAGGCTATCCCCTTATAGGAGCCATTACTTTTTAAAGGAGGGCCTTATCTTGTCGCGTAAAAAGAAATCTACTAAGCGGCTGACCAAAAAACAGAAAAAGGCCCGGGCACAGCTTTGGGCCATCCTTATCTTTGTGGTGGGCGTGTTGTTTACGGCCATGGCCTTTATCGAGGCCGACGGCTGGCTGGGCGCCGTGCAGGACTTTTGTTTTGGGTTGATGAGCGGGCCTTTTTACCTGTTTGGACCCATGCTGCTCTATATGTCGGTACAGATTGCACTGGATAAACTGGGTAAAAACCCCCGCCTGCGGGCGCTGGTGACCGGCCTGCTCTTTGTGCTGCTCGTAGGGGCCGTTCAGGTTTACAGCCCCCATCAGCCTGCGGGCGAGAGCTTCCTCTCCCGCCTTGGCAGTCTCTATCACAACGGAAAGGACCTGAGAGGGGGAGGGCTGCTGTCGGCCCCGGTTGCGCTGCTCATGGGGCTTTTCCCCCCGCCTTATGACAAAATTGTCATGGGTCTGCTGCTCTTTGTGGCGGTGATGCTGTCCACCGGCACCACCCTGCGCGACCTGATCCGAGGCGCTGCAAAGCCGGTGGTGGAGGTGGGCGCAGCCTATCAGGAAAAGGTAGCCCAAAACGCCCAGCTCCAGCAGGAGGCACAAAAAAACGAAACGCTCCCTAAAGAAAGTCCCCCTAAAAAAATGCCCGGGTGGCTGGCCTCCCTCGACCCGGCCAGACAGTCGGCCAAGCCGAGCAAGAAAGCGGACAAGGAGCCGTCGGTTCCCTCAAAGGACAAGCTCATCGAGGCCGCCCGATCCCTTGAAGAGGCCGAGGAGGACATCCAGACCACCCTCGAGCCGGACACGCCGCCTCCCTCGGAGGAGCCCGGTCCCTCGGAGGAAAACCTTGCCTATCTGAGCGCCCTTATCAAGTCCAAGACCAAACAGGCCGCCCCCAGCCAGCCCGAGAGCAGTCCTGCTCATGCCGAGCTGGCCCCGGTGGGCGGAGGCCTTTACATAACCCCCGAAACCGAGGAAAACCTTGCGGGACAGCTCACCTTCGAGCCGAGCATCGGCAGCCCCCTTCCCCCGGCCGCCTACCGGCTGCCGGACCTCTCGCTGCTGCATCAGCCCGCCCGGGATGCGAACGCCCCCGGACCGGAGGAGCTTACGGCCAACGCCCAGCGGCTGGTGGACACGCTGCAAAGCTTTGGTGTTCAGACCAAGATTATTGACATCAGCAGCGGCCCGGCGGTCACCCGCTATGAGCTCCAGCCGGCGGCGGGGGTTAAAATCAGCAGAATTACCAGCCTGTCCGACGATATTGCGCTGGGCCTTGCCACCTCGGGCGTGCGCATCGAGGCACCCATCCCCAATAAATCGGCCGTGGGCATCGAGGTGCCCAATCGGCGAATCAGCCCGGTGGTCATCCGGGAGGTCATAGAATCCCCGGCCTTTGCCCAGCATCCCAGCCCCATCAGCTTTGCGCTGGGCCGCGACATCTCGGGCGGCGCCGTGATTGCCGACATCGCCAAAATGCCCCATCTGCTCATCGCCGGGGCCACCGGCTCAGGCAAGTCGGTCTGCATCAACTCCATCATCGTCTCGCTTTTGTACCGGGCCAAACCCACCGAGGTCAAGCTGCTGATGATCGACCCCAAGGTGGTGGAACTGGGCGTTTATAACGGCCTGCCCCACCTGCTGGTCCCGGTGGTCACCGACCCCAAAAAGGCCGCCGGTGCACTGGGCTGGGCCGTGGGCGAAATGCTGCGTCGCTATCAGCTCTTTGCCGAGCAGAGCGTGCGGGACATTACCGGCTATAACCGCTTAAGCGAACAACCCGACGGCCCCGAGGCACTGCCCCATGTGGTGATTATCATCGACGAGCTGTCCGACCTCATGATGGCCTCCCCAAGCGAGGTAGAGGACTACATCTGCCGTCTGGCCCAGATGGCTCGGGCGGCCGGTATGCATCTTGTCATCGCCACCCAGCGCCCCTCGGTGGATGTTATCACCGGCATTATCAAGGCCAATATCCCTTCCCGAATCTCCTTTGCCGTCTCATCCCAAATCGACTCCCGCACCATTCTCGACATGGGCGGGGCCGAGAAGTTGCTCGGTCAGGGCGATATGCTCTATTACCCCTCGGGTGCGCCCAAGCCGGTTCGGGTGCAGGGCTGCTATGTCACTGAGGAGGAGGTCAGCCGGGTGGTGAGCTTTATCACCGCCCAGGACAAGGCCGATTACAGCCAGGAAATCATCGAGGAGATTGACCGCCAAACCCCCGCCGAAAAGGGCGGCCGCACCGGTGCCGGCACCGCCGACGACGACCAGGACCCCATGCTGCCCGACGCCATCGAGGTGGTGGTCGAGGCGGGCATGGCTTCCACTTCGCTGCTTCAGAGGCGGCTTAAATTGGGCTACGCCCGGGCCGCCCGCATCATGGACGAAATGGAGGCCGCCGGAGTAGTAGGCCCCTTCGAGGGGTCCAAGCCCCGGCAGGTGCTCATCAGCCGGGAGCGCTGGCTGGAAATGCGCCAAAATCAAGATTAGACCCTGTGCGCCGCCGGGCCCATCCGCCCGGCGGGTTTTGCTTAAAGGGCGATGTGGCCGTGCCGTATCCGCCCAAGCGCCGCTTAGTTTAACGGGCTGCATCGCCAACGCCTTTTGTCTGACGGTTTTTTAGCCCAGCCCTCGATGTCCGAGGGTCGTCATCCCGCTCTCCCATGTTGCCGCCTGCTCCGGCAGGCCTTTTAGAAAGGATATTCCCATGCCCACCACAACCGCTTTTTTACCCATGTCCCCCGCCGATGTGGCCGCCCGGGGCTGGAATACTTTAGACTTTATCTGCGTCACCGGCGATGCCTATGTGGACCATCCCAGCTTTGGCATAGCCATCATCGCCCGGCTGCTTGAGCATCTGGGCTTTCGAGTCGCCGTTATCTCGCAGCCGGTTGCCGATGAGGACTTTACCCGGCTGGGCACCCCCCGCCTCGGCTTTATGGTTACCGGCGGCAACCTGGACAGCATGGTGCTCCACTATACGGCGGCCAAAAAGCCCCGCCGGGACGACCCCTATTCCCCCCACAATCGGGTAGATCGCCGCCCCGACCGGGCCACCACCGTCTACGCCCGCACGCTGCGGCGGCTCTTTCCGGACAGCGCCATTATCTTAGGCGGGCTCGAAGCCTCGCTGCGGCGCTTTGCCCATTACGACTATTGGGCCGATGCCGTGCTGCCCTCCATCCTTGAGGACAGCGGGGCCGACCTGCTCATTTACGGCATGGGCGAGCGCCCACTCACCGAGCTTGCCCAGCGCCTATCGGCCGGGGAGCCCATCGCCCAAATTACCGACATACGGGGCACCTGCTGCTTTGTAACACCCTCGCTTATTCCGGCGGGGGCCGTCAGTCTGGC
This sequence comes from Ruminococcaceae bacterium UBA1404, assembly GCA_002305075.1. Taxonomy (GTDB): domain Bacteria; phylum Bacillota; class Clostridia; order Oscillospirales; family Ruminococcaceae; genus UBA1404. Next base: position 25,817 of record DBQC01000016.1, read on the forward strand.
CTCCAGCGAGAAGGTGGCAGCCGACAAGGCCGTTTACCAGCAGGTGTTCATGCGACAGATGAAAGAGCAGGACCCCGTAACCGGGCGCCCGCTGGTTCAAAAGCAAAAAACCCGGCTCATGCTGCAAAATCCCCCTGCCTTGCCCCTTAGTACCGAGGAGCTGGACGCGGTATTTGCCCTGCCCTTTATGCGCACATGGCATCCTTCCTATAACGCCATAGGGGGCATCAAAGCCATCGAGGAAGTGGAGTTCTCGTTGATGCACAACCGGGGCTGCTTTGGCCACTGCAACTTTTGCGCCATCGCTCTGCATCAGGGACGCACGGTGAGCAGCCGCAGCATCCTTTCGGTGCTAGCCGAGGCCGAGGCCATGATAAAAAGCCCCCGGTTTAAAGGCTATATTCACGATGTGGGCGGCCCCACGGCCAATTTCCGCCGCCCCTCCTGCCAGATGCAGCAGGAGCGCGGCCTTTGCTCCGACCGCAAATGCCTGGGCTGGCCCACGCCCTGCCCGGCTCTTGAGGTGGACCACAGCGACTATGTCGAACTGCTCGACCGGTTGCGGGCGCTGCCCGGGGTTAAAAAGGTGTTTGTGCGCTCGGGGCTGCGCTATGATTACATGATGCTGGACCCCGACCCCACCTTTTTTGACCGGCTGGTAGAGCACCATATCAGCGGTCAGCTCAAGGTGGCCCCCGAGCATAGCTCGGACGCCGTGCTTCGGCGCATGGGCAAGCCGCCCATTGCCGTTTATCGAAGGTTTGCCGAACGCTTTTATAAGGCCACGGCCAAAGTGGGCAAAAAGCAGTATCTGGTGCCCTATCTCATCTCCTCCCACCCGGGAAGTCGCTTAAGCGACGCTGTGGATCTGGCGCTGTTTATCAAAGAGCACCGGCTGCACCCCGAACAAGTGCAGGACTTTTACCCCACGCCGGGCACCATCTCCACCTGTATGTTCTACACCGGCATCGACCCTACCGACGGACAGTCGGTCTATATCCCCCGCAGCGAGCGGGAAAAGGCCTGGCAGCGGGCGCTGCTCCAATATTGGCAGCCCCGAAACCACAAGCTGGTAGTGGAGGCTTTGCAGGCTGCCGAGCGACCCGATCTCATCGGCCGGGGGCCCCACTGTTTGGTGCCACCGTTGCCCGGAGCCCCAAGGCCCGAGAAGTCGGCCGGTCAGAAGCCCCCTAAGCGCCCTAACCGCCACGGTAAAAAGCCCGGACGGGGCAGACGATAGCGTGATAGGCATACCCACCCGTCTGCCCGCATAAGGTGCTATGGCTCGGGTGCATAGCAAAAAGCGAAAGGCGGATCGTCTCTATGAAAAAACGGCGTTTTAGGCGCTTAGCTCTCTCCCGTTCACCGCTGGCGCTGCTGCGCATCGGCATTGCGCTGGGCATCTTTTTGGGGATGTCCCTCTACGGGCTGGACGCCCTGCCTGCTTTGGCCCCTTCCCTCCCCGAAGGGCAGAGCGCCCCGCTGCGGGTTATCGCCCTGGATGTGGGGCAGGCTGATGCCACCTTGGTGCTCACCGAAACCCACACCATGCTCATCGACTGCGGCGACCGGGGAAGCGAAGGTGTGATGGAAGACTATCTTAGGCAGTATGGCGTCAGCCGCATCGACAGCTTGGTGATTACCCATCCCCACAGCGACCATATCGGCACAGCGCCCTATCTGCTGAGCCACTATCCCGTGGGCGAGGTGCTGATGCCCGCCATCCCCGATGCGTTGCTGCCCACCACCGACCTCTTTTTTAGCTTTTTAGAGGCCTTAGAGCGCAGCGAGGCCACCCCACGCACAGCCGCTGTGGGTGACCGCCTTGAATTGGGGGCGGCCGTCGCCCGGGTTATCGGCCCGGCGCAGGAATTTGACGACCTGAACAACATTTCGCTCTGCATGATGATCAGCCTTGGCGAGGCCGTCTTTTTGCTCACCGGCGACGCCGAGTCGGCCGCCGAGCGGGCGCTGGTGGAATCGGGGCAGCCCCTTGGCTGCGATGTGCTGTTTGTGGGCCACCACGGCAGCCGCACCTCCACCTCGGCGGCCTTTTTGGCGGCCGCTTCTCCCCGTGTGGCGGTGATCTCCCTTGGGGCGGACAACCGCTACGGCCACCCCCACCCCGAGGTGCTGCGCCGCCTGACCGATGCCCGGATAGAGCTCTATCGCACCGATTTAGACGGCAGTATCCATATAGCGACCGACGGACGGTCTATTGAAATTACCACCCAGAACCGCACATTTGCCCTGGCAGCTTAGGTAAGAAGGAGAGCTGAATATGGAGGAAAGATTGATTATTGAGCGCATTGAGGATGCAGTTGCGCTGGGTGAGCTCCATGGTCAAGCGGTGGAGGTGCCCCTTGCGCTGCTGCCCCATGATGTGAAGGTGGGCGATGTCTTACTAAATAGCGCCGAGGGCTGGGTGCCCGACCCCGAGGAAACCGCCCGCCGCCGAGAGCTGGCCGCCCAGCGCTATCGCAAGCTGTTTGGCCCTTTTAAGCGCGATTAAAATAAAAGCTCCCCCGAAAGATCGGGGGAGCTTTTGGGTTTCTATGTGAGCTGGGCGTGGTTGACCGTGAGCTTAAAGTCCAAATCAAAGAACTGTGCGGCTTTGCGGCAGAGCAGCATACGGTTAAGAAAAATCTCGAAGTAGTCCATCACCGAGCAGATTTCGGTGTCTACCGTCAGCTCAAGCAGCACCGATTTGTCCACCTTGTCGATGCTCATCCAGCTTTTTATCACAGCGTAGTTCACCCGGTCGTGAATGTCGAAGGTGCTGATTTCGGGATTGCGCACCCGACTGCGGCGCACATCGCTTTTGTCGGCCAGAATAAGCGCAGCAGCCGGCGCATTGACCGGAAAGGCTGAGCCCTCGTCGTGGTGACCGATGGCCGACACCACAATCCCCACCTCGTCGGCGGGCAGCCCGAGGTCGGAGAGCAGCCTAAAGGCCATAAGCGCCCCCGAATGGGCGTGGTCTGCCCGGTTGATCACATTGCCAATGTCGTGCATAAAGCCGGCAATGCGGCCTAACTCGGCCGTGCGGGGACTGTAGTCGAGCTCAAGCAGCAAATCGTGAGCAATTTTGGCCGTTCGCTCGGTGTGGGCAAAGCTGTGCTCGGTATAGCCCATGGCTCGCATGGTTTTGTCGGCCAGCTCGATATAGGCGCGTATCTGAGGGTCTCTACTTATGTCCTGATAGGTGAGCATTTTACACATCCTTTTTGATTGATATTTTGGTGCATTCTCTTTCTTCTATTATATATGATTTGTGCAGAGTTGGGTAAATAAATACCGGATATTGGCGGCTGTGGATTTTTGTGCTATGATCAAACAGTCCAAACCTTAAAGGGAGGTGCTAGACCATGCTCAATAAAGTCATCAAGCTGCTCATGAGTCGGGCCAGCACCATCACGCTGCTTATTCTCTTTCAAATGGCGTTTTTAATGGGCATGATTCATTATCTAAGCGATATGTTTTTGCCCATTTATATTCTGCTTCAGATTATGAGCATCATTGTGACGGTTTGGTTGGTGTCCCAGCAGGATAATCCCGCTTATAAAATGACCTGGGTTATTATGATTTTAAGCCTGCCGGTGTTTGGCGGACTGTTCTATCTGCTCTGGGGCAACAAGCGGCTGCCCCGGTCTATGAAGGATAAGCTGCGCCGGCATGACAGCCTGACCGACCGGGTGGCGTCCGACCCCAGCCTGCTGCCCCAGCTCTGGCAGGAGGACCCCGCTTTGGCCGCACAGGCCCACTACATTGCCTCCACCAGCGGATACAGCCTGTGGGAGGACACGGCCGTCAAGTTCTATCCCCTGGGAGACGACAGCTTTCCCGATATGCTCGAGGCCTTAGAGTCGGCCGAGCGGTTTATCTTTATGGAGTTCTTTATCATCAACTTTGGCACGCTGTGGGACTCTATCTTAGAGATTCTTGTGCGCAAGGCCCAATCGGGTGTGCGGGTCATGCTGATGTACGACGATATGGGCACCATTCAGTATCTGCCCCGCCACTACGACCAAACATTGCGTGAGCTGGGTCTGGAGGTCACGGTGTTTAACCCTTATCGCCCCCATCTTAATATGGCCATGAACAACCGCGACCATCGTAAAATTGTGGTGGTGGACGGAAATATCGGTTTTTGCGGCGGGGCCAATATATCAGACGAATATATCAACCAGCACGAGCGCTTTGGCCACTGGAAGGACACCGGCGTGCGCATAAGTGGCCGTGGCGTGTGGAGCCTAACCGCCATGTTCCTCTCTTTGTGGGGCTTTGAAAACGACATCATCATCCCCAACCCCGAGGACTTTGCCCCCAACCGCAGCTTTGCCACCGACGGGCTGGTGCAGCCCTTTGATGACACCCCGCTCGACCGACGCAGCCTGGGCAAAGATATTTATCTCAATATGATCAGCCGAGCCACCCGCTATCTCTATATCACCACCCCCTACCTCATCCTTGACCATGAGATGGTAAGGGCCCTTGTGCGGTCCGCCGAGTCGGGCGTGGATGTGCGCATCATCGTCCCCCATATCCCTGACAAATGGTATGTTCATGCCGTTTCGCGCACCCATTATGCTCGGCTTGTGGCAGCAGGGGTGCGGGTGTATGAGTATCTGCCCGGTTTTATACACGCCAAGCAGATTGTATCGGACGACAAAATTGCCGTGGTGGGCACCACCAACATGGACTACCGTAGCTTTTATCTGCATTACGAATGCGGCATTGTGTTTTATAACTCCTCCATGTGCGCCACTGTTCGGGACGATATTTTAGCCACCCTTAATACCTGCTGCGAAATCACCACCGAGGAGGTGGCCTCCATCCCTTGGACCGAGCGGGTTGTAGCAGCCATTATCAAAATGTTCGAGCCGCTGCTCTAAACAGTTTACCATGGCCAAAGCCGCCCCCGGAAGGTGGGGCGGCTTTGTTATAGGGGCACGCCGCAGATACGCGATGCGGCGGAGCCTATTGAGTATGCGGTTCGGCTAAAGGGGCCTGACCACCTGGGTTTCCACCGCTTGGGTAGCGTGTTCGGCGTAGAACTCTCGCTTCTCAAAATCCTCGTAGACGCGGCGGCGGGTCTCCTCGATCTCGTCGGCGATGTCGGTGGGCAGCAGCGCCCGGTCGATATAAAGATAGCCGATACGCCCGGCCGACTGCTCGGTGCGAAAAGCGATGATCAGCGTGTCCTCCGCAGCCTGCTGGGGCACGGTAGCCTTGCTGAGCGCCACCAGCTCGTCGGTGCGTGCGCTGTCTATGCGCAGCGTCACGCTGCCGTAGTAGCTGTATTTTCCATTTTCGTAGTAGCCGCCGCCATCGGAATAAAACGGCTCGTCTTTTGCAAAGCTCTCGTAGTTATAAAACAAGCTGCTGGCAATACTGTCATTGAGTCCGGCCAATGGCCCCTCGCCGCTGTAGCGGATGTGGTAGCTCGCATTGTCCACCACAAAGAGCTCGGTAACCGTGCTGTAGTCGGCCTGCAGATCGTTTAGCAGGTCGTTTTCCTCAAGGAAGGCAATGGTGCGGCTGTCTCCCTCGTAGACGGTAAAGCGCAGGCTGTCCTGATTAGTATAGCCGGTTCCGGGTTTGGGGCTATCGGGCAGCACAACCTGTCCCCGGTCGTCCACACGGTAGCTAAAGTTCACATCGAGCAGGCCCACAGCCTGCACACCGGCCATCATGGCGTCGGCATCCCGGCTTAATAGGTCGGCCCGAATGGCCTCTATGAGTGCCACCTTCTGGTCGGCGGTGAGGTTGCGCTCCTTAAGGGTGTCCTGAATGGGGCTTAGCAGGCCCAACGAGCCGATCCACTGGGGATCTATCTGGAAAAATCCGCTGCGACCGGCAACATAGCTGGGCTGCATGGACAGCCGGATAAGCGGCTCGGCCGCTTCGGTGTAAATGCCATAGTAGCTGCGGGTGGTGGTGCGGCCGTTTTTAAGCTTGTAGGTCACCCTGAATTGGCTCGAAAGGGTCTGGGCACCGCCCCGCCCCCGGTCGTCGGCCATATAGCCGGCGAGCTGAGCGCCGTGGGCCTGGGTGAGCAGGCGGAGCACCTCGGGGTCCTCCTCAAAGTACTCGTCCTTGTCCGACCGGTCCCTAAGGCCGTAAATCTCCCGGTAGCCGTCCTGAAAGCTGACCTGTACGCCCTCTAGCGCATCGACTTCGGGCAGATAGGTCTCGTAGCCAAAGCCGCTTTGCAGGTAGAGGTAGGAGCCGATGCCCGCCACCGCCGCCACGGCCAAAATGCTGGGCAGGCGCCTAAGGGTGGTTTTGGGCGACCGGGTGAGGATGGACTCGCTAATCAGCCCGGTGACCATGGCGCCGATGACTGCACCTAGGGTGAAGTAAATCTCCCGGTCCTGGTTGAGCACGGCATAAAAGAACATGGCAAACAGCAAAATGCCAAGGTAGTAAATGAGTACACGCACCAAGATTTGGGCCGGGCCAAGATTGCCCACAACCTCGGCAATCTCGCTTTTGCGGCGCTTGTAAACCATCAGAGCAGCACCGGTAATAAGCAGTGCCAGCACCGCCCACACCAGCATGGTAAGGCCGGTGCGATAATAGCCCGGGTCCATGTGGTCGGTGGAGTAGACAATCTCCCTGAGCACGATGGTGGGCAGCGGCGAAAGCCGGGAGGCCCAGACCATGGACATCTCGTCGCTGTAAAAGCCGTAGAGCAGCATGCTGTTAACCCCCAGCATACTGAGGTAAATGGCGGCCGGCGCACCGTTTAGCGCCAAGGAGAACAAAGTGGTGTCCATAGGCGAGCCGGTGTTTACCGCACAAAAGCCGGTAATGGCAAAAAGGGTGTAGCCCGACACCATCCAGAGCACAAGGCTGAGAAGGCCGGCCGGCACATAGGATCCGGCACCGGTGAGCACCTGGGTGATAAAAATGAGCCCCAAATTAAACGCCACCGGCAGCGCAAGGGTCACACAGCCCACGCCGGTGTAGGCCAAATAAAGCTCGCTGCGTGTTACGGGTAGCGCATGGTAAAGGTCCACCGCCCGCTTGGAGTGCATATAGCCAAACAGCCGCCCCCCAAGGGCAATGGGCACAATAATCATGTAGCCTGTAAAGAACACAAAGGACATGGCGCTAAAGTTGTGTCCGGCCCCTACGGCATTGCGGAAAAAGTTCCTCTCGGTAAAGATGGCAATCAAAGTGGGTACCGTGTAGATGCCGAATAAAATGCCACTATAAAGCAGCACGCCGCTTCTGTTTTGGCGCATCAATCCCGAAAAGAGCTTATAAAAGCGGCTAAAGCTGCCATTTTCTCTAATTGTCTGCATAGCGCCGGCCCTCCTCCTTTAGCTTAATAAGCAGTATGGCCACCCCAAAGAGCAGCGCCATACCCAGCATATACAGCGTCCCACAGCGGCGCGGGCTGGGGCGCCGGTGTCGGTTAAAAAACAATCTTTGCATAGTTATACCCGGCGGCCTCCATTTCATAGACAAATACCTCCTCAAGGGTGAGGGGCACCGCCTCCACAAAGGCAGGGCCCAGCGCCTTTACGGCGGCCAGAGCCTCGGCCTCGGAGGCCTGACAGACCAGCGTGATAAGGCTGCCCGACTGGGACTGGCTGACCACCCGGATGCCGGGCAGATTTATCTCGGGCAGCGCACCGGGAAAGGCGGCCTGCACCTTAGAAAAGCCCGAGCGCATGCTGTCCATGGAGAACTCCATGAGCATTTTGCCCTGATGTAAAAGGCCAATGGCATCGCAAAAATCCTCCAACTCCCGCAGGTTGTGGGAGGATATGATGACCAGCAGGTTATTTTGGGCGATATCGTCGGCAATCAGCTTGCGCACCGCAAAGCGCACCACCGGATCGAGCCCATCGAAGGCCTCGTCCAAAAGCAGGCAGTCCGTGCGGGAAGATAAAGCCAGCATAAGTGCAGCCTGACGCCTCATACCCTTAGAGAAGGTGCTGATCTTTTTGTTCTTGGGTAGAGGAAACACCTCACCCAAGCGGTGGTAAAGCGACCCGTCCCAGCGGGGGTATACGGTTTTATAAAAGGCGGCCATCTCATCAAGGGTGGATCCCGGCGGAAAGTAAAGATCGTCCGAAACAAAGAATACCTTACTTTTGGCGTCGGGATTGTCGTAAACCGGCTCACCATCTATGAGCACCTCGCCGCCGTCGGCGTAGTAAACGCCCGAGATAAGCCGTAAAAAGGTAGATTTGCCCGAACCGTTGGCCCCCACCAAACCGTAGATGGTGCCCCGCTCATAGCTGGTGGTTAGGTCGCTTAGGGCGGCTTTGTCGCCAAACACCTTTTGCAGCTGGGTAGTGCTAATCATGGGCTTCCTCCTCCTCGTATACCTTATCCACGGCTTCGTGGGCCATTTGTTGGGTTACACCGGCCATCTGCGCCTTGCGCAGCGCCACGACCAGCTCCTCCATCTGTCGGTTGGCAATGGTGGCCCGCAGGCCGGGTTCGGCCGACACAAAGCTGCCTCGCCCCGGCAGTTGATAGATAATGCCCTCCCGCTCCAGCTCGGTGTAGGCCCGCTGCACCGTGTTGGGGTTTATACCGAGCTCTCCGGCCAGCGCCCGCACCGAGGGAAGCCCCTCGTCGGGCCGCAGCACCCCGGCCGCCACAAGCTCGGCTACCCGGGCCTTTAGCTGGGCGTAAATGGGCACCGGGCTGCGCGTATTGATACCGAACACGCCGTCACGCCCCCTCCTTTGTGAATTAACTGTATTAAATGAGTTAGTACACTTAGAGCTTAACATGGATTTTATTCCATGTCAACCACTTTTTATTTGACAGCCCACTTTTGTAGAGTAGAATGAATTTAGGCAGTCTACCCTCCCCTCCTGCTGCGGAGGGGTCTTGTATAGTATGTCCGAACAAGCGGGCATTTTAAAATATGGGAATAGGCGGGGATTTCCCTGCCGGAAAGGAGCATTATGCGCAAGACTAAAATTGTTTGCACCCTCGGCCCGGCGGTTAACCGGCCCGACCGGATTGAGGCGCTTATAGCCGCCGGCATGAATGTGGCCCGGTTTAACTTTTCTCACGGTGACCAACAAAGCCACGCAGCCACCTACGACATGGTGGATGCGGTGCGCCAGCGCCTAGGGGCGCCGCTGGCCACCCTGTTGGACACCCGGGGTCCCGAGGTGCGCACGCTGCTGTTTAAGGGCGGCGAAGCCCACCTTGAGGCCGGTCAGACCGTGCGCCTTGTGGGGCGGGAGGTTTTAGGCGACGCCCAGACCATCCCCATCACCCACAGCACCCTCTACCGGGATGTGCACATAGGGGACAAAATTTTGCTCGACGACGGCCTTATTGAGCTGACCGTTACATCCCTTGATGGAGAGGACATTCTGTGCCAAGTGGAAAACAGCGGCATCATCAAAAACCGCAAGGGCGTCAACATTCCGGGGGTTGACCTCTCGCTGCCCTATCTCAGCGATAAGGACAGGGACGACATCGTCCTAGGTGCGTCCAAGGGTTTTGACTATGTGGCCGCCTCCTTTGTCAGCTCGGAGCAGGATGTCTATCAGGTGCGCCAACTGCTGGCCAAGTGCGGCCAGCCCCATATCGGCATCATCGCCAAGATTGAGAGCCGCCGCGGTGTGAGCAACATCGACGCCATTCTCAAGGCGGCCGACGGCATCATGGTGGCCCGGGGTGACCTGGGGGTGGAAATTCCCATGGCCGAGGTGCCGGTGGTGCAAAAGATGCTCATCAAAAGGGCACACGCCGCCGGCAAGATGGTCATTATCGCCACACAGATGCTGGAGTCCATGACCCAAAATCCCCGCCCCACCCGGGCCGAGGTGGCCGATATCGCCAATGCCGTCTACGAGGGGGCCACTGCGGTCATGCTCTCGGGCGAGACGGCCGCCGGCAATCATCCCATCGAAGCGGTGAACACCATGCGCCGCATCTGCGAGCGGGTGGAGAGGGACCTGGACTACCCCCGGCGCATGGGAGACCTCAAGCGCACGGTGCGCACGCCGCTGGCCGACCGGCCTACGGCCATCGCTCAGGCCGCCTGTGCCACCGCCCACAGCTTAAACGCCCAAGCCATTGTGGGAATATCGGTGTCGGGCTACACCACCCGGATGCTGTCCAGCTTTCAGCCGGGAATACCCATTTTGGGCTGCACACCCAACCCCGACACCTACCGCCGCATGGCGCTTTACTGGGGGGTGCAACCGGTGCTGATTCCCCAACACGAAACCAGTACCGATGCGCTGTTTACCACCACCATAGAGGCTCTGTTAGAAGGCGGGTACATTGACAACGGCCATGTACTTGTGCTGACCGCCGGCGTGCCCATTGGCATTGTGGGCACCACCAATATGCTGCGGGTCCATGTGGTGGGAGAGCCCATTGCCTTTTAAGCGGCGCTTAGGCGCGTCTTAGAGGCGGCTTCACGCACCAAGCTCAAAGCTACCCGCCCTCTGTACCTTGGCTTATGGGTTAGCTCGTAAGATTAACCAGTATTTGACATAATAGTTAAGGGTTATAGCACTATCACCGAAAAGCATCCGCTTTTTCTGCCAAGCTGCCCAATGTGCGCAGCGGCAATCAGTGCTATAATAGTGTAAAGCAGTAGGTTAAATGGGGCCTTAACCCGTACATTAACTTATGGGTAGACCCCGGTCGTCCACAAACCCCATCACCCAAAAGGAGGCAGCAAAATGAAAGACATCTTCCAAGCTCTAAAAGACAGCCCCGCCATGCAAAAAGCCTTCGACTTTTTAGAGAGTGACCGTGAGCGTACCATGCAGGAGCAGATGGAAATTTGCTCGATCGCTTCTCCCTCCAACAAGGAAACGCAGCGCGCTCTGCACTATTTTGAGATGTTTAAGCAGCTCGGCTTTGACGAGGTCCGCATGGACGAGGTTGATAATGTTATCGGTTTGATGAAGGGCACCGGCGACGGCCCCACTTTGGTGCTGGCCGCCCACACCGATACGGTGTTTTTAGAGGATGTCGACTGCACCGCCACCATTCGGGACGGTATTGTCTACGGTCCCGGCATCGCTGACGACACCCGGGGCATGGCCGAGCTGCTCACCATAGCCCGGGCCATGAAAGAGGCCGACATCCGCCCCGTGGGCGACATTCTGTTTGTGGGCAATGTGGGCGAGGAGAGCCTGGGTGATTTGCGGGGCGTTAAGCACCTGTTTAAGACCATGGGCGACCAGATTGACGGTTTTCTTTCCATCGACGGTGTTGGGGTAGACAGCCTTGTGTACAACGCCACCGGCAGTTACAAATATAAAGCCACATTTACGGGCACCGGCGGCCACAGCTTTTTGATGTTTGGCATACCCAACGCCAACCACGCCGCCGGACGGGCCATTGCCAAGATCGCCAATCTGCGCACCCCCGAAAATCCCCGCACTACTTACAATGTGGGCGTTGTGCAGGGCGGCGTGGCGGTCAACGCCATCCCGGCCGAGGTCAGCCTGATGATTGATATGCGCTCCAACGCCATGGAGGAGCTTGTCAAGCTAGAGGCGCAGATTATCGAAGCCCTAGAGGCCGGCTGCGCCGAGGAGAATGCCTTCTGGAATCATCCCGAAGAGGTTATTACGCTGAAAATCGAGCGGCTGGGCTCCCGTCCTGCAGGAACCCAAAGCCCCGACGATGTGATGCCCACCGCCTGCGTGGCCGCTTACGAGGTTTACGGTATTCCTCCCCGTGTTATGGCTGCTGCCAGCACCGACTGCAACCTGCCCATCAGCCTGGGTATTCCGGCTGCGGCACTGGGCCGGGGCGGCACCAGCAAATATACCCACACCATCCACGAGCAGTGGGATCCCACCGACGATTACAAGGGTCCCCAGCGCTCTATGCTGTTGGCTCTGGGCCTTGTGGGTGTGGACGGCATTAGCCAGCCCATTCTGCCCAAGCGCGGCTAAAACTGATCTCCCCCCGGCGGGATGGCACCAGCCCGCCACCTTCTGATAAAGCGCCTCGCATCGCCCTGCGAGGCGCACTTTTTTGCGCCAAAATAAAGCCGCATCCACACATCCGGGTGCAAACTGCCCGCATATGCGCAGCACCACGCTGCAAGACCTGCTTGACTGTGCTTAGGTCTAACGCAGGCAGACTTATACCGCAACCTAAAAAGGCCCGCCTTTAAGGCGGGCCTTTTTGTATGAAATCATCACTGCTGTGAATAGCACGGCGGCATCATGGGCTTAAAGGGGTGGCCGTCCGCCGCCCAAATTTACAGCTTTAGGAGGAGAACATGAACAAGCATCTAAACACCCCACTGGCCGCCCTTTCGGCCCTTGGGGGGCTGGCCATCCACATCCTTGGGGGGCTCGACCAGCTGGTGATTGCTCTGGTGGCCCTTATGGCGCTCGACTACTTCACCGGACTGGCCAAGGCCCTGTGCACCCGCAGTCTGTCCAGCGCCGTGGGCTTTAGGGGTATTGTGCGCAAGACCCTCATCCTGTCGGTGGTGGCGCTGGCCTATATCGCAGGCAGCCTCATCGGCAGCGCCGTCCCTCTTAGGGAGATGGTGATTGTGTTCTTTGCCGCCAACGAAGGGCTGTCCATACTCGAAAATGCCGCTGCAGCCGGACTGCCCATCCCGGACGGTCTGCGCCGAGCGCTGTCTCAACTGCGTGGGAGAGACGGCGATGCCTAAGCACATTTTTATCTCGCCCGAAAATCGGGGTGCACCCCACGGCCCCTATGCCGGTCATCCCGGCGTGTACGAACGGGAGGTCTGCTTGCGCATTGCCCGATATACGGCCGAGGCTCTGCACCGCCGGGGCTTTAGGGTAACCCTCCCCTCCCCCCACAGCGGCATGGCCGCCCGGGTGAACTGGGCCAACCGAAACGGCGTGGACTACTATTTGTGCATCCACACCAACGCCGGCGGCGGCACCGGCGCCGAATGCCTCTATTACAACCACCCAGCCAGCATCAAGGCCAACCGGCTGGTGTATGACCGGCTGACCCGGCTGTATCCTTCGCAGCGGGGGCTTAAAGATTATTCGCACTTTTACGAGAATGCTCGCACCCGCATGGTAAGCTGCTATGCCGAGCTGGCCTTTCACGACAATCCAAAAGACACAGCCTTTATCCTATCTCACGAGCGCCCCCTGGCCGAGGCGCTGTGCCAGGGTGTGTGTGCCTATTTTGGTCTGGACCCTGCTGAAGGATAGGGCCTCTCTATTCCCATAGGGTTTTAGGCGTTCTGGTACATATCATAGACTATATAGCCGCCGATGCCCTTTAGGGCGCCTGTGTAGCACTCCTGACACATCATATAGCGGGCATCCTCAAGGGGGCGGCCGCTGGTGGGGTAGATGCCGTATTCCGACGAGGTGACAAAGCCCACACTGTTATAAAATTGGTAATTACCTTCCACGGTGATGCCCCGATAGCCCTTGGCCTTAACCCGCTCGATGCCAAGGCGCAGCATAATCTGCCCGATGCCCCGGCGTAAATAGTCGGCATGCACCGCCACCGGAGCCAGCATCACAATGCCAGCACGAGTGTCGCCGTTGTGGCCCCCCTGTGCGGTGGGAGACAGGGGGAACTTGGAAAATAGAAAGTGGCCCACCATGCAGCCATCCAGCTCGGCTACGAAGGACAGCTCGGGGATGTAATAGGGGCCGCCGCGAATTTCTTCGATGAGGGCGACAGGGCCGGTGCCGTCCGAATAGTTGGTGCCCTCTTTAAAAGAGCGCAGCACCATATCGGCAATTTCGGGATAATCCCGAGGGTGTTCGGGGCGCAGGGTGATGTTTGGCTGCATGATAAAAATTCCTTTCCCATAAGAATTTTGGGCCGTCTAAAGGGTCTCATTGAGTGCCTTTGGGTTTTCGATATAGATAGACACCTCGCCACAGGCGGGACAAATGGCCACTTGGGGCTTGCCTATCCGCTTGTTAAACAGGCGCCGTTCATCGGTGGCCAAATCAATGCCATAGGCCGAGTTTTGCACCTTAATGGAGCAGTTTTCAATCATTTCGGTATTGCATCTTAAGCATCTTCGCATGGTAAACTCTCCTTTTTGTGGTGATGGCCCCATCCACCGCTATTCTATCATTTTTCTCCCAGCAAAAACCCCCGAAATTGCTAGCTTGCGGAAAAAAGCGGGTTATAAAGTGGGTACCCAAATCAAAAACCGCACCGGGAAAACGGCTTTCCGATGCGGTTTATTGATGGAGCAGGTAACGGGATTCGAACCCGCGCCGTTTGCTTGGGAAGCAAAAATGCTACCATTACACCATACCTGCAAGTGCTTTAACACTATATCACAGGCTGGGTTTAGTTTCAAGAATAAATTTAAGACACTTAGGCTAACAGCGCAAAGATGCCATAGGCCATCAGGGCCGTAGTTAATAGGCAGATCGCGTAGAGACGGTACTCCCGGTAAAGTTGGGCGGCGCCGCACTTGAGATAGTCGAGGGTGAGCACCTGGCACAGATGCAGCGGCGAAAAGTAATAGCCAAAGTAGCCGACCACAAACATCAAAAATGTGTTGGCAGCAAGCATATTGTGGCTTTGGGGCAGCGTGATAAGCAGGGGCAGTACAATGCTGACCGAGGTCAAAGAAGAACCTGTCATAAAGGCCAGCAGCACCGAAGCCAGCGCATAGGCAGCCACAGCTCCCGCACCGTCACCCAAAAAGCCGGTGAGCTGGCTGATCACCACATCGAGATCCTGAATAAAGCCCTGCATGAGATTAATACCCGCTATGGTGAACAACATTTTGGGGTTGGCAGCCTTGATCATAACCTTGACAAAGTCTTTTTTGTCTGAGATCAAAAAGGCTATAAGAATACCCACCATCACGCTTATATAGATGGGGGCGCCAAAGACAAAGGCCACCAAAACCACCGACAAAATGGGTGAAAGGTTGAGAAACAACTCAAAAACACCGTTGCCTGTCTCCCCTTCCTCCGGTTGGGCCGGCGCCCGAGAGGGGACATCCCTGAGCAGGAATATGTAACCGAAGGTCAGGTTTAGCAGCACAAAGACCACCGTGCGGCTGGCGATATCTATATAAGCAATACCCATGGGCGCAAGGATGCTCAGCGACACCATGACCATGGTGGAAAAGGGCATCAGCAGCATACCGGCATGGCGGAACACCAGATTGATGGCGCTTTTGCGCTCGGCGGACAGGTCGTACTCGCTGGCGATGGTGTCCACAAAGGGCACCGACATCACCGCACCGCCAGCCACCGGCATAAGCCCAATAATGGCGGGCACCAGCATCAGGTTGGCGCGGGGGTTACGCACCACCCGCTTGAGGTTGTGCACAATGCGGTCTAAAATACCATAATGGCGGCAAACACCGCTCAGTATGCCTACAAAGAGCACTGCGGCCATGGTTTGAAGGGCCGTTTTACGGGTAAGCAGCACAAACACCCGCCCAGGCAGTGCCGGCAGTCCGCCGGAGACGGTCAGAGCACCTAACAAAAGCGCCGAGATAAAGATGGACATACCAAACTCCATCTTTCGGCGCAACATCAAGGTCAGGCAGCTAAAGGCGGCTATTAGTGCAACAAATTGTATCATATCACGCACACACCTCTCTATACAAGCCGCGGCGAAAGCCCCGGCTTTTTGGACTGATGCATTAAAGTGCGTCAGCCATTGCTAACATTATACTTTCTAAATCCCCCCTATGCAAGAGAATAAACATACCCCTGCAGCCACCAAGGGGACTGGCTGCGCTCATGACCTGCGGCTGACGCCAAAAAGCGGCCGATTTCGGCTTTTTTGCATATGGCTACCAAACAAAAACCCCCGTCGCCGTGGCGACGGGGGGCTTGTGCACAAAGAGCATTAGCGCTTGGGGCTGGGATTGACCTCCACCTCGATGGTGCTGGGCAACTTCTGGCCGGCCGGCATGAGCTTGCCGATAACCAGCAGGCGCTCATCGTTGGCCCGCTTGCAGGTGGAGAGAATAAGAATTTTGTCGCTGGCGCCCACGGGAAGATCCACAATAAAGTTGCTGCGGAGCTTGGCTTCGTCTATCAGGGCCAAAAATTCCGTGGTGGGGGGATCAGCCGTCAGATAGTAGAAGTGGTTGGGCTTGGAGTAGTCCACCGTGCACTCTACCACAGAGAAGATTTGGAACACCATCTCCTCATCCCGGGTGCTGTAGAATATGTAGGGGTACTGCTCGAGGAACTCCTCGTCCAGATAGCGGAAAAGCTGGGAGAAGTCCTTGCCGTCCTTGTTGTCCCGCAGGTCGCTGTGCCCATAGAGGATGTTGTTGCGGCTTAGGGCGTTGCGGTCTCCCTGCTTGCATTCGTAGTCCATAAAGTAGCTGCCATAAATATCGTAGACCTTGTCTTCGTTAAGGCGCAGGTAGTAGTCGTTGTCCGCAGCCTGAAGCACGGCGTCGTCAATACTGGTGCCGGGTATGTAGATCCAGCCCACCGTGTCGGCGTTGCGCTTAATACCGGCATTTAGCTTTTCCTTAAGGGTGGGCAGCTCGATGGGATTTTCCACCTCGGGCTCGGGTTCGGGCTCCACAATCTCCTCGGGCTCGCTTTCGGGCTCGCTGCTAGGCTCTTTATCGCCGCCACAGGCCGCCAGCGATAGAACCATACCTGCTGCCAGCATCAATAGCAGCAGTCGTGTAACAAACTGTTTCATGGTTGGTGCCATCCTTTGCGTATGTGTTTTATAATTAGTATCAGTTTATGGCAAAGCGCAGACCATGTCAAGACAGAATAACATGGCAGGCGCTAACCATCGGGAACATGGCTGTGCGCAAAAAGCACAGTTTAAGTCAGCTGCGCTTGGGCCAGGGGTTGCCCATGACCTGGATGGGGGTGGGCAGCGCCGCATCGGCGGGCAGCAGTTTGGCCATCACCACCAGCCGATAGCTGTCCGGGTCGGTGGGGTTGTAGTTGACCGTGCAGGTGGATAGGGTAAGAATTTTGTCCGAGTTGGTCACAGGCAGGTCGATGATATACTCGCTGCGCAATTTGGCCTCGTTAATCACCTCGGCAAAGCGGGTATCCGAGGGGTCGGGCTGGATATAGTCGAAGTTAACATGGGTAAAAAACACCGCGAAAACCTGCCAGACCATGGCTTCCTGAGTGGTGGCGTAGTAGATATAGGGGTGGGCCTCTAGAAATTCGCTGTCCAGATAGCGAAACAACTGGGAGAACTTGGGGCCCTCCTTGTTGTCCCGCAGGTCGCTGTGGCCGTAGATGATATTGTTGCGGCTGAGCTCATTTCGTCCGCCGGTTTTGGCCTCGTAGTCCATAAAGTAGCAGCCAAACACCTCATAGCGTCTGTCCTCATTCAGGCGCAGATAATAGGCGTTGTCCTCGGCCTGAAGCACGGCCGCATCCACCGTGGTGCCCGGAATGGTCAGCCATCCAATGGTGTCCCGGTTGCGGGCAATGCCGGCCCGCAGCTTGTCGGCCATATCGGCTCGGGGGTCGGGAGCTGTGGAAGATGGGGCCACGGGGGCTGCCGAGGAGCCGGGCTCCAGGCTCTGGATGGGGGGCACAGTAGTGGGGTCGGGCTGCTGCCTGCCACAACCGAACAAGAGCAGCACGGTTAAAGCAAGCGGAATATAGGCGCGCTTAAAGTCCATAAAAGGCCGTCCTTTGCATTGATAGTAAAATTAAAACATGCTAAACTATCTGGGAGCTTTAAAAAGAAAGTGGGGGGAAGATGCATGGCAGATTTGATTGGGCGTCTGTTTATGACCTATCTCGGCATCATAACGGCCCTAAGCGCACTTACCTTTATAGTGTGCGCATATGACAAAATTGCTGCAAAGCGCAGCTGGCGCCGGGTGCCCGAGAAGCGGCTTTTTTTGCTGTCGGCGCTGGGTGGGGCCACGGGCATGCTGGCGGGCATGCTGATGCTGCGCCATAAAACCCGCCATGTCAGCTTTCGCATCGTTATTCCCCTGCTGGCCATCGCCCAATTTGTGGGCGGGCTTCTGCTCTACCGTTATTCTTAGATGGGTGCCGCAAAAATATGCGGCTAAGCCCAACCTTTGTGAAAGGCGTGATAAAAAGCATGGCGCTGCGCTATCTGTTTTTTGACCTGGACGGCACCTTGATGGACTTTGACCAGTCCGAGGCCGCAGCCTTTGCCGGGGCCTTTGCCGGCGAGGGATTTTACACCGATGATGAAACACTAACCACCTACCGCCAAATCAGCCGCAAGCTTTGGAACGCCCTGGAGTTGGGGCAAATCACCAAGGAGCATCTTGTGGTAGAGCGCTTTAAGCAGCTGTTTGAGCACTACGACTGGGATTTAGACCCCGTGCGCATGAACGACATCTATGTGAGCACGCTGGGGGTCACCGGCATTTTGTATCCCAACACGCTGTCTCTTTTAGAGCAGCTCGAGGGCAAGGTATCCATGGCGCTGGTGACCAATGGTGTATCCAAGGCCCAGCGGGGTCGCTTGGCCGGCTCCGGGATCGAGAAGTTTTTTACCCACCTGTTCATCTCGGAGGAGGTGGGGGCCGAAAAGCCGAGTCCGGCCTTTTTTACCGCAGCGCTGTCGGCCTGCGGTATAGAGAACCCCGCCGAGGTGCTCATTGTGGGCGACTCGCTTAGCGCCGATATGCGGGGCGGTGTAAACAGCGGCCTTAAAACCTGCTGGTTTAACCCCACCGGGCAGCAAAACAGCCTAAACCTGCCGCTGGATTATCAGATTACATCGCTGGACGAGGTGCCGGCCATTGTTGAAAAGGAGCTGGAACTATGAAGCTAAGAGAAGCCACCCAAACTTATTTTGTAGACGGCCCTTATAACTGCGCCGAGGCCACTTTACTTATAGCCCGGGACGAGCTGGGGCTGCCGGTAGATGATGCGGCGGTGCGGGCTCTGGGCGCCTTTGGCGGTGGCATGGGCTGCGGCGAGCTCTGTGGCGCCATTGCCGGTGCCTGCTCGGCGGTGGGTATTGCCCTGATTGAGGAGGGGGCAGCCCGGGGATATCCCGATGTGCGCCCGGCGTCCACGGCGGTGGCCAACCACTTTTTAGAGAAATACGGCAGCCTGCGCTGCGCCGATTTAAAACCCCACCACTACCACCCCGATACCCGCTGCGCACGGCTGGTGGAGGAGGCGGTGGACTGCCTATCCGAGGTGCTCGATCTTAAATCCACCTAGTGCCACACAAGGGAGGGTCTTATGTCAAGTACTGCAAGAAAATGGCTGGCCGCACTGCTCACCGCCCTCTGTTACACAATCCTTCACGAGGGGGCGCATGCCCTGGTGGCGCTGATTTTGGGCACCTATGAGGGCATTGTACTCATGTTTCCGGGGGTGCAGGTTCTGACCAACACGGCCGCCATGACCGATTTTGAGATTGCCGTCTTTTGTATGGCCGGACCGGCCGCCACATTGGCGCTGGGCTATACGCTGGCGTTCTTAACCGACCGTCTGGTCAAATTGGAGAGTGCCGTGCTTAGGGCCGTCTTTTATATCATGACCCTGGGAATGCTTTTTGCGGATCCCTTTTATCTATCGGTACTCAGCGGCTTTGTAGGCGGCGGGGATATGAACGGCATTGTGCTGCTGGGTATCCCTAGGCTGATAGCCCGCCTAAGCTTTGGTGCGCTGGGGCTGGCCAATGGTGTGCTGTTTATAAAGCATATCTATCCCGCCTATGTCCGCAGCTTTTCCTAACATAAAAAGGCCGCCCGGCTTTTTTGCGCCGGGCGGCTCTTTGTGTAGGTGCCGCCAAAGTGTATCGCTTTATCTCGACCCGCTTGGTCGTGTCTAATAGGCCTTATCCGTTTTGCTTGGCGGTGTAGTGCTCGGCGTCCAGCCGCAGCAAGGTCACCCGCTTGAGCATACCGGGGGTGTAGTTTCCCGGAGTGGGGGCGCCGTGGTTTTGCATGAGCAGGTCGAGGGCTTCAGCCCGGGGGCCATCCCCCTCGACAAAGTGCACCTGCCCCACCCCCGCCACCGAGCGATAGTGGGCGGTATAGTCGCAGGACATAGGCCCGGTGATGAGTGTATCAAAGTAAAACAGGCTAAAGGCAGCCCGGGGATTTTGCCGCACAATATCGATTTTGCGCCCCTCGGGGGCCGAGTGGAAGTAAAGGGACAGCCGGCCGCATGGGTCGAGACGGTAGCCATAGCTGAGAACCACGCCATAGGGCTCTTCTCGGTCGATGAGCGAGAGGGTGCAGTTTCGGGCTTCTGAGAGGATGGCCCGGATGGCGTCAAGGTCGGTGATCTGTCGTTCGGCTCTGCGCATGAATACTCCTTCTTTCCGGTTTGTGGGTTCATTTTAGCATTCTCCGGCCCTAAAGTACAGGCGCAGTGGGGGTTTATTCATACAAAATACCTTTATTTTTGTACCCGGCCGCGTATAATGGGTGCTTAAGGAGGTATCGATATGGCCTATTTACTACTATTCGCCGAGGGTGTGCTCACCTTTATCTCCCCCTGTCTGCTGCCCATGCTGCCGGTTTATTTTACCTTTTTAGCCGGCCAGCGACAGGGAAAGCTCATGGGCAATGCCCTGCTGTTTACCGCCGGGTTCTCGGCCGTATTCACGGCCCTTGGCGCCCTTTCAGGCACTTTGGGCGGCCTGCTGGTGCGCTACCGCCGCCCCACCGAGCTTGTTTGCGGGCTTCTGGTGGTGCTGCTGGGCCTTAGCTACGCCGGGGTGCTGCGCCTTAACATTTTGCAGCGTGAGTGGCGACCTATGCTCGACCGGGCGTCGGGCGTATCGCCTCTGCTGTTTGGCATAGCTTTTGCGCTGGGCTGGACCCCCTGCATCGGCCCCATGTTGGCCTCGGCCCTTATGACGGCTGCCACCGCCGGCAGCTCGATGGGTGGCATGGTGATGCTGTTTTTCTATGCATTAGGCATTGCCACGCCCTTTTTGCTGGCCGCCTTGCTGTTTGAGCAATTAGGCTCAGCCCTCGGTTTTCTCACCCGCCACGGCGAGAGCATTAAGCGGCTATCGGGCGGGTTGATGGTGGTGTTTGGCCTGCTGATGATGAGCGGTCAGCTAAGCCGCCTGCTCTCCTTTTAAGCTGCATCTGTTTACATAGTGAATATGAGGTGACATCATGAAAAACAATCCGAGACTTCTGCTAAGTTTGCTGGCTTTGGTGCTGGTGTTTGGCGGCGCCTGGGCGGCTCTTTATCTGGCGCCCTCCGAGCCTAATTTTGGACCCGAGCCCGAGGCATCCGCCCCCGAGGCTTCCTCGCCCCAAGACCCTTCCGAGAGCCAGCCCGCCGAGAGCGAACCCGTCGAGCCCGAGCCCTTTGCGCCCGATTTTGTGATGACCGATGCCGAGGGCAATGCGGTGCGCCTGTCCGACTTTAGGGGCAAGCCGGTGCTGCTTAACTTTTGGGCCAGTTGGTGCGGCCCCTGCCAGATTGAAATGCCCTATTTCGATGCGGTCTACACCGAGCAGGGCGACACGGTGACGCTGTTGATGGTCAACCTTGAGGATGCCAAAACCGCTCAGAAGTTTATGGAGGAGAATGAATACAGCTTCCCCTACTATATAGACGACAAGATGGAGGGCGCCGTGGCTTACAGCGTGGTGTCCATCCCCCGTACCTACGCCATCGACGCCGAGGGCTATCTGGTCGAGAGCTATATCGGCACCATGAACGATAAGCAACTGGGCCGGATGATCGACAATTTGCTGGCATCATAAAGCCCACCTGTCCCTTCGGGCTTTGGCAATCTATACCCACCGTATATTTCGACCAAATTCGACAGCGCAGCCGCCGACTCGGCAGTACAGTAGGGGGTGGCAAAGCCCCCAGCCTTGCCGCAGTAGCATGGCTGTGTAAGGGTCGTGCACTCCGCACACACTAAAGAGCGCACGGCCCTCTGGGGCCAGCCTGCCTATACGGACCGTATATTTCGACCGTTTATTGCGTCTTAAGCCTATTACGCCCATGAAGTGCGGGGATCTATTTATACAAAGGGTCATATAGTGATGGAAAATTACGAAACTGCCCATTTTTTGTCCCATAACGGCACTTGCCGTCTTACCATGCGTCTCTATCTGCCCGAAGGGCCGCCGGTGGCCATTTTCCAAATTGTCCACGGCATGGCCGAGCATATGGGCCGCTATCATGCTCTTGCTAAGGAACTGCAGGCTGCCGGCTTTGTGGTCTGCATCCACGACCAGGCGGGACATGGGGCGTCTATCGGGCGAGGGACGCCGGGCTTTATAGCTGCCCGCCGGGGCGATCGGGTGCTCATCGCCGATGCGCTGCGCTGCGGTGCGCTGGTCAAGGCCCGCTTTTCGCTGCCCCTTGTTCTGATGGGCCACTCGATGGGCTCCTTTATCGCCAGCCGTATGGTGGCTCTGGACCCCCACCATGCCGACGCCCTTGTGCTCATGGGCACCGGTGGGCCGAACCCTGCCCTTTTGGGCGGATGGCTGGTGGCTTCGGCCTGCTGTCTGTTGGGGCTGGGCCGTCGGGCCAATCCCTTTATAGCCAAACTGCTTAGTCGTGTGAACAATCGGGGCATCCCCCACCCCGATACCGAGCTGGACTGGCTCTCTTACAACAAAGCCAATGTGGCGGCCTATCAGACCGACCCATTCTGTGGCTTTGCCTTTACCTCGGCGGGCTACCGGGACCTCTTTCGCCTGATGCGCGATGCCGATGGGGCGGCCACCTTTGCCGCTATCCCAAAAAAGCTGCCTGTGCTGCTTATCTCGGGGGCGGAGGATCCGGTGGGCGACTTTGGTGACGGTGTTCGGGCGGTGGCGGAGGCCTATGGACGGGCCGGCTGCACCGATGTAGACCTTGTGCTGCTGCCCTATATGCGCCACGAACCGTTGGGCGAGACCGATGCAGCCCGGGTGCATAGCCGGCTGCGGGACTGGGCGCTGTCCAAGCTACCGCCGGACAAGCCGGCCCTGTAAACCCCATGCGCTTGTCATCCCAAATTTCTGCATATTAGGAGGCCCTATGCGACGCTTCATCCCCCTTTGGCTCTTGCTGCTGCTCCTGCTAGTCGGCTGCAAGCCGGCTACCCAGCCGCCGGCTCCCACTTATACCAAATATCAGTATCAATTTTTTGATACCTTTGATACGGTCATCCAGCTGACCGGCTACACGACCTCCGAAGAGGAGTTTAGGGCCCATGCCGAGGCGGCCCATGCCGAATTTATACGGCTGCACAAGCTGTTTGACCGCTTTAACAGCTACGAGGGCATGACCAATATCCACACCCTTAACCAAAATGCCGGCGGCCAGCCACTTGTGGTGGATTCCGACCTGCTCAGTTGCCTGAGCCTCTCGGTGGATTGGTACCACCGCAGCGGCGGACGGGTCAATGTGGCCATGGGCAGCGTCACCGACCTATGGCAGCGTCACACCAGCGCCTATGGGCCTTATTCCGACCCTGCCAGCACCACGCTGCCCGACCCCGAGGAGCTCTTGCGAGCTGGGGAGCACATATCCATCGAGTCGGTGGTCATCGACCCCGATGCCGGCACCGTGCAAATCACCGACCCCGAGATGTTGCTCGACTTGGGCTCCACCGCCAAGGGCTATGCCACCGAGCAGGTGGCCCGCCTGCTGGAGTCCCGGGGATTTAAGTCCTTTATCCTGTCGGCGGGGGGCAATGTGCGCTGTGGCGACGGGCCGCTGGACGATCTGCGCCCCTACTGGGGCATCG
This sequence comes from Ruminococcaceae bacterium UBA1404, assembly GCA_002305075.1. Lineage (GTDB taxonomy): Bacteria > Bacillota > Clostridia > Oscillospirales > Ruminococcaceae > UBA1404. Next base: position 49,448 of record DBQC01000016.1, read on the forward strand.
GGCTGGAAAATCCCGACCCCTCGCTTATTCAGACCGATAGCGGCTATCTGGATGTTCTGTTTACCACCCATATGTCGGTGGTGAGCAGCGGCGACTACCAGCGCTACTACTTCTATGGCGATCAGCGCATTCACCACCTCATCGACCCCGACACCCTCTACCCCGGCGAGCGCTATCGCTCGGTCATTGTGGTGGCTCCCGATTCGGGCGACTGCGATGCGCTGTCCACCGCCGTATTTTTGCTGGACATGGAAAGCGGCCGGGCGCTGGCCGAGAGCGTGGGCGCCGAGGTTCTCTGGGTAACCCCGGACGGTCAAGTGACCGTCACCGAGGGACTTGTGCCCCATCTGCGCGAGCGGGGCGGTGCCACCAATACCCACTAGCGGCTATACAATTTCTTCCTTGGCGATAAGGCGAAAAGGTGTTACAATAAGATGTTGTACAGCGCAAAGCGCCCGAGCACTTGGTCGCTCGTTCACTAACATTGCGAGGTGTCGCCCTTGTATTATTTGATGATGGCCTCCCTGCTCTGCTTTTTTGTCAGCGAATACGCCCCTTCCCCTCTAAAGCCCCCGGCCCTGTCCCCGCCTCCCAACTGGAAAAGCTGGGCCGTGCGCTTTGGGGTGTCCCTGCTGGTGCATACATCTATCCTCTGGTTCACGCTTGGTTTTTGGGGGTTGCTGCTGGCGGCAGCGCTTTTGGTGTTCCACACCTTTGTAGACCTGCTCACCCGGCTGCTCTATAACGCCGTATCGGGTCGGCGGGTAATGATCACGCTGATAGACCACGCTTTACATATTGTATGTATGTATGCGGCCTCGCTGCTGGTATCCCTCTTTAGTCCCAAATTGGGTTACCACGGCGCCCTTTTTCTGCGCTACGGCGCCATGGTCGCCACTGCCGTGCTATTTTACCCGGCCCTTAGCAAAACGCTGCTGGTGGATGGTTTTCCCCGTTTTTACTCCCAGCGCCCCCTGTTTACGCCCGCCGAGTGGCTGATTGATGCCGCCTTCGGGCTTATGGTGGGGCTTGCCAGCCTGCTTCTGCCGGCTTGGTGGATGGCGGTACTGACCACCGTCCTGCTGATGGTGGGCTACTTCCTTTTGGGCAACCGCCTGCTGCCCGGTCGTCCGGTGCTCACCTTGTCAAAGATGAGCGTGCTGCTTTTGCTGCTGCCCTGTTTTTTGCTGATTTTTCGGTTATAAGCTCTGCCTCCCCGACCTTTCGGGGGGGATTTTATTCCATAGAAAGGCCGGGTGATCCCCTATGTCCGACCAAAATATCTTAATAGGCCTTGCCCTTGTTGGTCTGCTCTCGGCGGTCAACCTCTGGCTGCTGCTTATGCTGCGCAAAGCCTCTGACCGCTCGGCGGAAGATACCGCCCTGCTTACCCGCATGGAAGAAAGCCTGCGGGCGACCCGCCAAGAGATGACCCAGTCGGTCCAATCTGCCCTTGGTGCGCTGGGCAACCAGCTGGCCGAGAGTCAGCGGTCCGGTCTGGAGGCTCAGTCCCGCAGCATCTCTCAGCTCAACGAGCAGCTGCTGGGTCACAACCGCCGCACCGACACCCGACTGGAGAGTATGCAGGAGACCATCGAAAAGCGCCTGACCGCCATTCAGGCCGACAGCAACCGTCAGCTGGACGAGATGCGGGCTGTGGTGGACGAGAAGCTGCAGAAAACCCTCAACGACCGGCTGACCCAATCCTTTGCGCAGGTAAGCGAGCGCCTTGAGCAGGTTTATAAGGGTCTCGGCGAGATGCAGACATTGGCCACCGGCGTGGGTGACTTAAAGAAAATTCTTGCCAATGTGAAAACCCGTGGCATCCTTGGGGAAATACAGTTAGGGGCTATATTGGAACAACTGCTATCTGTTGAGCAGTATGAGACCAATGTGAACACCAACCCCAACACAGGCGACCGTGTGGAGTTCGCCATCAAATTGCCGGGCGATGGAGAGAAGCCGGTATGGCTGCCCATTGACGCCAAGTTACCCGCCGACCTATACGCCAATCTTGTGGATGCTTACGATGCCGGGGACAGCGAAGCCATCGCCGCCGCCGGGCGGCTGCTTGAGCAGCGTATTAAGGCCGAGGCCAAGACCATCAAAGACAAGTATGTGTGTCCGCCTTACACCACAGACTTTGCCATTATGTTCCTGCCCTTCGAGGGGCTGTATGCCGAGGTGGTGCGCCGGGGCTTGGTGGACTTTTTGCAACAAGAGTACCGTATCACCATTGCCGGCCCCACCACCATGGCAGCTCTGCTGAACGCTTTGCAAATGGGCTTTCGTACGCTGGCTATTCAGAAGCGCTCTAGCGAGGTTTGGGAGCTGCTTGGTGCGGTAAGCACCCAGTTTGACAAATTTGCCGAAGTGCTTGAGAAGGCCCGTGGCCGACTGCGCATGGCCGATAATGAGCTCGACCAACTGATCGGCACCCGCACCCGGGTTATTCAGCGCCACCTGCGCAATGTGTCTGCACTGCCCGAGGAGCAGGCCAGCGAACTGTTCGGCCAGGATGTTAAGCTGATCGGGGCCGGCTACGACGAGGAGTAGTACGATTATCCGATGACTTGTTCTTAAGAATAGCATAATTGTCCAAAACTCAATTTCTGCCATTGATAGTTCTGTCTTTTCGAAGGACGCCCCGACCTGCTTAAAATGTCATTATATAGCCGTTTGTGCCACTTTAGGACAACTGTATCTGCTGCGATTTTGAGTTTATCCTAAACTTTGTCTGTTTCCCTTTTCACCTTGATGCACCATCCGTTTAGCCGCCCTACCCCGACCATGGTATACGATACGCGTTCGGGGATTACTGTTATTTGGATGCTGCCATGTTCTTGCGGCGTGCCATCTATCCCATAAAAATTTGTCACACATTGATGAAGGAGTGCATAATATGATTGTTATCGAAATGGAAAATGGCGGCATCATTAAAGCCGAGCTGGACGCTTCAGCGGCGCCCATCACAGTGGAAAATTTCATCACACTGGTCAGCCAAGGCTTTTATGACGGCCTGATTTTCCACCGGGTTATTCCGGGCTTTATGATTCAGGGCGGCTGCCCCGAGGGCACCGGCACCGGCGGACCTGGTCACACCATTAAGGGCGAGTTTGCTATGAATGGCGTGCCCAACCCCATTCGGCACACACGGGGCGTGCTTTCCATGGCCCGCTCGATGAACCCTAACTCGGCCGGCAGTCAGTTCTTCATTATGCACGCCGATGCTCCTCACCTGGACGGCCAATATGCGGCCTTTGGCCATGTGGTAGAGGGCATGGATGTGGTGGACGCCATTGCCACCACCCCCACCGGCCGTGGCGATCGCCCCAAGCAGGAGCAAAAAATCAAATCGGTGACCATTGTAGAAAAATAGGACGCTCCACATAGGTTTCTACGCTTTAATTTGGACGGCTACCCAAAGTTTTTGGGTAGCCGTCCTATTGTCCGCAGACGAAACCCGAGCATAGGATGCGGTGTAGGAGGTGATGCCTATTGCACCACGACCGATTGCTCATTGTCTGGCTAAGCGGCGACAAATCTGCGGCCCGAGAAATGGCCATGCTCTATGCCCGCAACTGCCTGCTCAACTGCTGGTTTAAGCAGGTCCGCTTTTTTATATGGGGCCCCACCGTCCAGTTGGCCGCCAGCGACCCCGCCATTCAGACCGAAATTGCCATCATGCAGCAGGTCGGTGTGGATGTGGTGGCTTGCATGGCTTGTGCCTCCGCCTATGGCGTGGTGGCTGACCTGCGTGCTCAAGGTATTCCGGTGCGAGGCCTCGGCGAGGAGCTGAGCTGCGAGCTGGCCTGCGGCACACCAACCCTGATGGTCTGATGACCTCACTTGGTCATCAGACCTTTTTGTGCACACGCTTGGTAACAGGCAACGAGGTCACCTTTTTTTGAATTGCCCTTTGTCATTCCGAGCCAGCTGTTTTCCGGTTCGCACTGATCGCACCTTGCGATATTGATTCATACGCTAGGAATATGTCCCAACCCGGTGAACACGCTTTTTTTCCGGGTAACTCTTATGCACCCGAAGTGGGGCTGCCCAGTCAGCCTAGGCTCGATTTCTGCCGCAGGTCGGCTTTTCTTTTGTCCCCAAATATGCTATTCTGAAGGTCAAGGGTTCCGCATCCGGAGGATTTTGGGGCCGCGAATCGACAAGGGGGGGGCGTCTTATGAATTACAAGGAGCGCTATATTGAGCTGTATAATCAATACATAACCCGCGAGGGGGCCGCCGATCTGCTGAGCTGGATGACCCAAAAGACCGACTTTTTTACTGCGCCGGCCAGCACACGCTTTCATCTGGCCTGCGAGGGTGGGCTTGTGCAGCACAGCGTCAATGTGACCGAAGTGCTGCTGGAACGCTGGAGCGCAGATGAAAACCCCGAGAGTTTGGCCATTTGCGGGCTGCTCCATGACCTGTGTAAGACGAATTTTTATAAGGTGAGCACCCGGAATGTGAAAAATGAGGAAACCGGTCAATGGGAAAAGGTACCCTTTTATATGGTGGAAGACGCCTTTCCCTACGGACATGGTGAGAAGTCTGTCTTCATGATCGAGCGGTTTGTGCGGCTAAAAACCTCCGAAGCGATGGCCATCCGCTGGCATATGGGTGGCTTTGACGATGCTGTAAAGGGCGGTAGCTATTCAGCGGGCAATGCCTTTGAAAAGTATCCTTTAGCTGTTAAGATGCATTTGGCCGATATTGAAGCCTCCTATCTGATAGAAAATCGCCGTTAAAACATACTCATAGCCCCTAAGCAGTCTTTCACTTCATTCGCTGCTTAGGGGCTATTACTTTCCGTTTCTATGATTTTGTTTCGAAAAAGTGTGTTATTTGTAGACCGACTGTCGGTCGGTTAGTGCAAATTGCAATTGTGACCCGGCGCTGTCCCGCCTTTATCATGCCCATGCAGTTATATGGCGTGGGGCTCGCTTAGCAATGGGAGGCTATGTGGGTGCCGAGATAAACAGTCTTTGAACTGGTTGGCTGGCCCAACCCAATCGAATTTGCTGGCCGTGGGGGCTGATAAGGTGGGCGGCCGCTATATTCTATCGCAGCTGTGGACGCCATACGAAGCCAGAACAACAGCCATGGGCACCTCGCTGCACGCGGCTAAGACGACTATCTTAACGCCGCACCATGTTGCGTGGTTCTGGGCATTCTACATAGCCTCCACCATGCGAGCATCGCTACAAAGGCAGCGAAGTTGCCTTTGTAGCGATATGGTGGCGGCTGCCTACTACAAAGAGGCGCCGTGTCCTATGCTGGCGCCCACCTTCCTTTTATGCCAAAGCACAACAACTCTCCAATATGTACTTTTCTATCCGCCCCTTCTCTTTGGCAGCGCACTAAGGCAAATAATAAGCCGGCATCCAATGGATGCCGGCCTATTTTATGAATCCAGCAATACAATTTTGCTGACACCTGTAATCTGAAGCGGATAGCTTTCGAGGATTTCACCGTCGTAGTAAATTTTAAGATCGGCGCCCTCCTGAATGTCCTCGCCAGAAAAGGCATGGCCGCTTTGATCTTCAACCGGTACATCCTCGGTGCTCAGCGTCAGCATATCGCCCGACTTATAGACATCCGAATCGGCGTCCGGTCGTAGGACAAGCGTTCCATTTGTGTTGCTGAGTACCACCGCATTAAAGCTGCGCTCCCTGCCGCATCCGGACAGCAAGATCAGTAGAATCATGCCCAGTGCCAGCAGGCGGGCTGTTGGCCCTTTATTCAAACCGCATCACGCTCCTTGTAGCTGTTGACTATAAGTGCAGTTAGGACGGCGTTTTGCTGCATCTCTCTGATGGATCATTGTCGTCCTAAATGCACTCTTGCTATTGGGACTCTTCTTGGTCAGGCGTGCTAAATCAACCGTTTTGCTTAAGCCAAGCCTCGGCCACGGCCTGTGCAATGGCTTCGCTGTTGCCGGGGTCAAACATGGAGGTGATGATATTATCTTCATGAAGGTCTTCGGGCTTCACCCTGCCCGCCAATGCGTAAGCGGCGGCCACCTTCATAGCCGGCGTGATGCGGGTGGCTCGAGCGTCCAGCGCACCCCGGAAAATCCCCGGAAAGGCCAGCGAGTTGTTAATCTGATTGGGGAAATCGCTGCGGCCAGTGCCCACAATCCGAGCGCCGGCTCGCTTGGCAACATCGGGCATAATCTCGGGGGTGGGGTTGGCGTTGGCAAAAACAATGGCATCCTCGTTCATGGAGCGCACCATATCCTCGGTCAGGACGCCCGGTGCCGATACACCGATAAACACATCGGCGCCCACCATGGCCTCGGCCAGGGTACCCGAGCGGTTGGTGTTATTGGTCTGGGCCACAAGCCGTTTGCGCACGGGGTCGAGGAACTCGTCGGTGGCCTGCATGATGCCATCCTTGTCCACCGGCGTAATATGGCTCGGCCGCACGCCGGTTTCAATCAGCATCTTGATAATGGCCGTTCCGGCTGCGCCGACGCCACAGACCACGACCTTGACCTCGCTGAGCTCCTTGGCCACCACACGCAGGGCGTTGATGAGCGCTGCGGTGACCACCACGGCTGTGCCGTGCTGATCGTCGTGGAACACAGGAATGTTCAGGCGCTTTTGCAGCTGCTCTTCGATTTCAAAACAGCGGGGCGCACCGATGTCCTCAAGGTTGATGCCGCCGAAGCTTAGGGACAGCGCCTCGGTTATCTTGATAATCTCCTTGGTATCCTGGGTATCGAGGCAGATGGGCACAGCGTCCACATCGGCGAAGGCTTTGAAGATGGCGCATTTGCCCTCCATGACCGGAAGAGCGGCCAGCCCGCCGATGTTGCCAAGGCCCAGCACGGCGCTGCCATCGGTGACCACGGCCACCATGTTGCCCTTGGCGGTATAAGTATAGGCCGCTTCGGGGTCCTTGTGGATTTCGCGGCAGGGTTCGGCCACCCCCGGAGTATAGGCGGTGGAGAGATCGTCCCGATTGGCCAGCGGCACCTTGGTGGCCATGGCGATTTTGCCACGATTTTTCCGGTGCAGGTCGAGAGCCATTTTTGCATAATCCATTGCGCATTCTCCTTATATATAGGTATGGGTGTTTAAAGGAAACGCCCGGGATCCGGACGGGCTTGGCGGATGGGAAAGCGGCTTAACTGGGGCTGTCTCCTTTTGTGCGGGGTGCATAGCGCCGCTTTGGTGCAGAGCGGCCGCCACAAGTGATGTCGGCCGGCTTCTGAGATGAAAGTGCCTCCGGGGCTATTATACCATAACCCCCGCCCCATACAACCCTCGGGCTTAAAAAAGGTGGTGCTATGCGCCCGTGGCCCTGTAAATCCCTAAGCTTTACAAGCGCTATCTATGAGCGTCCTAACTTATGGGCGCAATGAGGACATTGTAAATGCCCCACCTTTACATAGGGTGTGGCTGTGGCGATAGTGCGCCCGTCCTAATCTGCTATTTCTCCCTTACGAGAATAGGGGAGTCGCCCATACGAACCTTGAGATATGCGGGCAAAAATCCACAATTAGACCGAGGGTCTATAATAGTTTTACGGCCTTTGTCTGCGCTCGTTTAAGAATATTAGCACTGCATGCTAAATATTTAATTGTCGTATTTATGCGGATTTTAGCGGTTATCGTCCTTTTGTATAAAGCGGTTTGTCTGCCAAAAATCTGCCGTTTTAGCTCGTTCGACCTAATTGACGGATCCAAGAATAGACCTTCGGTCGATTGGCGCACGGTCATCCATAATAAACCAAAAAGCCGGCCCGGCGGGTCGGCTTTTTGTTGCTAAGCGCCCTGCTCTGCGGCAATACCGTCGTCTTGGGCGTGATGGTGGGTATCGCTGAGGCATTGTGCTGCTATAAAAGGGGAAAATTATGTAGACATAGAAATCTGTCGGGGGCGCATCTGGTCCTGCATATGGGTGAGCACTTCTCCAAAGCGCTGGAAGTGCACCACCTCCCGGGCACGGAGGAATTTGATGACGGCGTTGACATCGGGGTCGTCGCTCATGCGCAGGATATTGTCGTAGGTGGCGCGGGCCTTCTGCTCGGCGGCCAAATCCTCCACCAAATCGGCAATGGGGTCGGCCTTTACGGCGATATAGGCCGCCGTATACGGCACGCCGGACGCATTGGCGGGGTATACGCCTTCTGCGTGATCAATGTAGTATGCGCCTACGCCGTGGCGGTCAAAGTCCTGGGCGTTGGCGCCAAAGGTGAGCTGGTGCACCAGGGTTCCCACCATCTCAAGATGAGCCAGTTCTTCGGTGCCGATATCATTCAGCACGGCTTTGGCCATTTCGTTGGGCATACTAAAGCGCTGGGACAGATAGCGCACCGAGGCGCTCAGCTCGCCGTCCGGCCCACCGTATTGGCTGAGTATGTAGCTGGCCAGCTTGGGGTTTTTGTTGCGAATATGGATGGGCATTTGGGTCTTCTTATCATAAATCCACATAACGGCTCTCCTCTCTCAGGCCGGATCCCAGGGCCAAGGATTATCCACCCAGGTCCAGCGCGTGTCGCTGCGCACACCCATCTGGGTAAGAGGCCCAAACCGCGCCTCGTATTCCTCCCGCAGCGCCTTGGCCCGTTCGGCGGCAGCGCGATGCATGGCCAGTGCACGGGTGTCGGTGGGATGGGTGTCCAGATAGAGGGCCAGCTCCAGGGCTTCAAAGTCCTGCATCATCACTCGGTTGAGCAAAGCTTGCCGGCTCTGCACATTCCCGCTTCCCATCATGGGTTCCTCCTGCCGGGATGGCCGTGCGGGCGCGGGCAATGCGTAGCCCTCTCCCTGGTCGAACGGCATGGGGGCGGATTCGCGGGGGGCACGCCGCCGTGCCATGTCGGCGCTGGCGTCCGACTGCGCATTGGGGAGGACCTGGGCTTCCTCCTCCATCAAGATCATCATGGGCCATTCGGCGGTTTGGTTGGTCATAAATTCGCTTTGCATATCACCGATCTGCTGAGCCCTGAACATACCTTCGCTGTCCATACCGATGCCGGGGCTTTCGGTAGGAAAGCCTCCGCTATAGGCAATATAGCGGCGGCGGGCCGCATCGAGCCGGCGCTCGTTTGCGCTGTTTCCGTTTCGCGCGGCATTTTGGGGGCCTATGTATGCTCCATATCCGCTCATACTCGCACCCCTTCCTTGCCATACACCTGATAGGGCAGATTGAGCTCGGGGAAAAGGGTGCCCTCGCGCATGGCCACTTCCAGTGTATAGGTTTCGCCCATGCGCTGAATAGGCACGGTGGCATAGCCTAAAAACAGACTATTCACCCTGCCGGGCTGCATGGGGCTCTTAGATTCGTTTATCACCCTACTAACTCCTTTCACAGCTTCTTTTGGGCATTGGATGCTCAGTTTCAGTATACGCCCCAGCTAAAAATCGAGTGTGAATGCCGGCAGAGCGGGTATTTTGGCTTCCATTTAAAAGCAGATTTTTGCATCATCTATCGGCGTACTCCTGCAGAAAACGGGCTGGATAGAAATTCATCAATAAAAAGGATAAGCTTTATAAATTCAAAATTGGCAGATTGACGAAAAAAGGCAAAATGTAATCTAAGGGCCGAAAACTATGGACAAACGCACCTTATGGCGTTAGAATAAGAATGTATGGTATCGTACCTAAGCGATGCGCTTCTTGCTAAAGGCAGGTGCGGCTTTGGCGATACCTTTTAAATGAGCTTGCAGGCAATATGACATTTTTCCTGCATTTTTGCAACGCCCGTAGTGTTTTTCCGTCATTTGTACATGGCCATACTTTTCTAAGAGAGGGGATAAATGCATGCCAAGGATTGAGATCAACGAAAAGTGGTGCAAAGGCTGCGGAATTTGTGTAGCCTTTTGCCCCAAACAGGTGCTGGGCCTGGAAAACGGTAAATCCACCGTTGTAAACGGCGACGCCTGCATCAACTGTAAGCTGTGCGAGTACCGCTGCCCGGACTTCGCCATCTTCGTTAAGGAGGACCAAGCATGAGCCAGAACAAAAGACTGCTCTTACAGGGCAACGAAGCCTGTGTTATGGGTGCGCTGCGCGCCGGTATGACCTTTTTTGCGGGTTATCCCATCACGCCTTCTTCTGAGATTGCCGAGATTTCCTCCATCGAGCTGCCCAAGGTAGGCGGTCGCTTTATCCAGATGGAGGACGAAATTGCCTCCATGGCCGCCGTAATCGGCGCCTCTTTGACCGGACAAAAGGCCATGACTGCCACCTCCGGTCCCGGATTCTCGCTTAAGCAAGAGAACATCGGCTACGCAGCCATTGCCGAGGTGCCCTGCGTGATTGCTTCCATCATGCGTATGGGTCCCTCCACCGGTCTGCCCACCAGCCCCGCTCAGGGCGATATTATGCAGGCCCGCTGGGGCACCCATGGCGACCATCCGGCCATCTGCATCTGCCCCACCTCGGTCGCCGAGATGTACGAGCTGACCATTACCGCCTTTAACTACGCCGAAAAGTATCGCACACCCGTCATTCTATCTACCGACGAGGTCATTGCCCACATGCGCGAGGGCGTAGAGATTAAGGACGACTACGAGATTGTAAACCGTAAGCAGCCCGCCCCCGGCGACACAAGCTACCAGCCCTATGCCGATGTGGACGGCGACGGTGTGCCCCCTCTGGCCCCCTTCGGTGCCGGCTACCGCTATCATGTAACCGGACTTGCCCACGGCGACGACGGTTTCCCCGTAGGCCCCGGCGCCAAGAACGACATCATGCTGCGCCGCATCTGCGCCAAGGTGGAAGACCACGCCGACGAGATTGCCATTTACGAGACCCAGTTCACCGAGGACGCCGAGCTGCTGTTTGTAGCTGCCGGCTCGGTGGCTCGTGCCGCCATGGCGGTAGTCAAGCGCCTGCGGGCCGAGGGCGTTAAGGCCGGCCTGTTTATCCCCAAAACCCTCTGGCCCTTCCCCGCCACGGCTTATAAGGCCTGCCTTGAGAATGTCAAGCAGGTTATCGTCCCCGAACTGAACCTAGGTCAGATGGTTCTGGAGGTAGAGCGCATCACCGGCGGTAAGTGCCCTGTGTCCCATGTGGGCAAGGTCACCGGCGAGCTGTTCTCCACCGAAGAAATTTATGATTTTGCAATGGCGGTGAATAAATAATGGCAACGACTCTTGATTATCTGCGTACAAATAAGCTGCCCCATATCTGGTGCCCCGGCTGCGGCAACGGCACCGTCATCAACGCCCTGCTGCGCGCCATCGACGCCAAGGGCCTGGATAAGGACAAAACGGTCATCGTGTCGGGCATTGGATGCTCTTCCCGGGCTCCCGGCTACATGGACTTTAATACGCTGCACACCACCCACGGCCGGGCGCTGGCCTTTGCCACCGGCATCAAGATGGCCAATCCCGAACTGACGGTCTTTGTCATCTCGGGCGACGGCGACTCCTCGGCCATCGGCGGCAACCACCTCATCCACGCCTGCCGCCGCAACATCGACCTCAACCTCATCATCATCAACAACAACATCTACGGCATGACCAGCGGCCAGTATTCGCCGCTGACCCCCACCGGCGCCACCGCCACCACAGCGGTTTACGGCAATATAGACCGCCCCTTCGACCTTGTGGCCCTCACCTCGGCCGCCGGCGCTACCTATGTGGCCCGGGCCTCCACCTTCCATGTGCCTCAGCTTAAAACCTATATGGAGCGGGCCATTGAAAACAAGGGCTTCTCGGTTATCGAGGCCGTGTCCACCTGCCCCACCTACTTCGGCCGCCGCAACAAGATTGGCGACGCTGTAAACATGATGAACTATATCAAAGAAAATTCGGTTATGCGCAAAGAGGGCGTCACCGAGTATGACAAGACCTATGTCATCGGTGAGTTTGTAAAGAAAGTGGCCCCCGAGTATACCGACAACTATACCCAGCTGATTGAGCGCGTAGGAGGTAAGAAATAATGAGCACCCGCACAGAATTTCGCCTGAGCGGCTCGGGCGGCCAGGGCATCATCACCGCCGGCATCATTCTGGCCGAGGCCGCCGTGGCCGAAGGCCTCAACGCCATCCAGAGCCAGAGCTACGGCCCCGAGGCTCGTGGCGGCTCCTCCCGTTCCGAGGTAGTCATCTCCAGGGAGCCCATCGACTATCCCAAGGCCACCTCGCCCAACTATCTGCTCTGTCTGACCCAGGAGGCCTTTAACAGCTATGCGCTAAAATCCGGCCCCGAAACCCAGGTTCTGGCCGATGCATCGGTGGATGTTTCGGGCCTGGGCCGCGAGGTGGTGACCGTTCCCATTGTGGAATACGCCGAGACCCACCTAAAACCCCTTGTGGGCAACATCATTGCGCTGGGCTTTATCGCCGCCTATACCGGCGTGGTAAGCCGCGAGCACGCCAAGGCCGCCATGCTGGCCCGGGTGCCCAAGGGCACCGAGGAGCTCAACACCAAGGCCATCGAGGCCGGCTTCCGCTTTGCCGACGAGGCCAAAGCCTAAATAAGCACCCTGCCGTCTCCCTCATAATAGGCCCATCCGTGGGTCATGTTATGGGGGAGAATGCGCACTATGAAGCGCCCCCGGCGGATAAGAGCGTCGGGCGGCATAAAAACAGGGAGGATTACCATGGCAGATTTAAGGGAACAATTCGCGGCCTGGAGCGCTAAGGTGCAAAAGGGCCTCGAAAAGCACAAGGAGCGCAAAGAAGTCTTTCTCTCGGGCGGGGGCGCCGAAGTTAAGCGCCTGTATACCCCCGAAGACATTGCCGGCATAGACTATCTCACCGACATCGGCTTCCCCGGTCAGTACCCCTACACCCGGGGCGTGCAGACCACCATGTACCGGGGTCGGCTGTGGACCATGCGTCAATACGCCGGCTTTGCCACGGCCGAGGAGTCCAACAAGCGCTATAAATTCCTTATTGAACAGGGCTCTAAGGGCCTTTCGGTGGCTTTTGACCTGCCCACCCAAATTGGCTACGACTCCGACCATCACCTCTCCGAGGGCGAGGTGGGCAAGGTGGGTGTGGCCATCGACAGCCTAAAGGACATGGAGACTTTGTTCGACGGCATTCCGCTGGACAAGGTGTCCACCTCCATGACCATCAACGCCCCGGCGGCCGTGCTGCTGGCCATGTACATCGCCGTGGCCGAAAAGCAGGGCGTCACCCCCGACCAGCTGCGGGGCACCATCCAGAACGATATTCTTAAAGAATACATCGCCCGGGGCACCTATATCTTCCCCCCGTCGCCCTCCATGCGGCTGATTACCAATGTGTTCGAATACTGCTCTAAGGAGGTTCCCCAGTGGAACACCATCTCCATCTCGGGCTACCACATTCGTGAGGCCGGTTCCTCGGCAGTGCAGGAAGTGGCTTTTACGCTGGCCAACGGCATTGCCTATGTTGAGGCCGCCATCGCCGCCGGGCTGGAGGTAGACGACTTTGCCCCCCGCCTCTCCTTCTTCTTTAACAGCCACAACGACCTGCTTGAGGAAGTGGCTAAGTTTAGAGCCGCCCGCAAGCTCTGGGCCGAGATTATGCGCGACCGTTTTGGCGCCAAGAACCCCAAGAGCCAGGCCCTCAAGTTCCACACCCAGACCGCCGGCTGCACCCTGACCGCCCAGCAGCCCGACAACAACATCGTGCGGGTGACCATCCAGACGCTGGCCGCCGTGATGGGCGGAACCCAGTCGCTGCACACCAACTCTCGGGACGAGGCGCTGGCTCTGCCCACCGAGGAGTCGGTGCGCATTGCCCTGCGCACCCAGCAGATTGTGGCTTACGAGTCGGGCGTGGCCGACACGGTGGACCCCCTGGCCGGCTCCTACTATGTCGAGTCACTCACCGCCCAGATTATCGAGGGCGCCAAGGCTTATATCGAGCGCATCGACCAGCTGGGCGGCGCACCCAAGGCCATCGAGCGGGGCTATATCCAGCAGGAGATTATGGATAGCGCCTATCATTATCAGAAGTCCATCGAGTCCAAAGAACGCATTGTGGTGGGCGTCAACCAGTTCCAGATCGAGGAGGAACCCCCCAAGGGCCTTCTGCGGGTGGACCCTGCTGTGGAGGTTATGCAAAAGAGCAAGATTGCCGAGCTCAAGGCTCAGCGGGACAGCCAGAAGGTGGCCGAGCTGCTTAAGGCGCTGCGTGAGGCCTGCAACTCCGACGAGAATCTGATGCCCTACATCCTCGAAGCCGTGCGCGCCTACGCCACCCTGGGCGAAATCTGCCAGGTTATGCGCGACGAGTTCGGCGAGTATGTGGCCGCCGCCATGCTGTAAGAAGGAGGAAAAATAGAATGAGCGACAGAACCATCCGTGTACTGATAGCCAAGCCCGGCCTAGACGGCCACGACCGCGGTGCCAAGGTGATTGCCCGGGCCCTGCGGGACGCCGGCATGGAGGTTATTTATACCGGCCTTCGCCAAACCCCCGAGCAGATTGTGGCCGCCGCCGTTCAGGAGGATGTGGATGTGTTGGGTATGAGCATCCTTTCGGGCGCCCACAACACTTTGTTCCCCAAGGTGACCGCTCTGCTTAAAGAGCAAGGGGTAGACGATGTGCTGGTGTTCGGCGGCGGCGTTATCCCCGACGAGGATATCCCCTTCCTCAAGGGGCATGGCATCGAGGCCATCTTCACCCCCGGCACCAGCACCGAGGATGTTATCGCCTATATCCAAAACAACCTTAAACGATAGCCTATGCGTGAACTAGGACTCACGATAGACAAAATTATCGCGGGTGATGTTCGCACCGCCTCCCGGGTGATCTCGTTTGCCGAAAACGAGGACGCCCGGGCGGCGCACATTTTAAAGGCCCTGTTTGCCCACACCGGGCGGGCCAAAGTGATCGGCATCACCGGCGCACCGGGCTCGGGCAAGTCCACCCTCACCGATAAGCTGGCCAAGGAAATGCGCCGCCGGGACAAAAAGGTGGGCATTGTAGCCGTAGACCCCACCAGTCCTTTTACGGGCGGGGCCATTTTGGGCGACCGCATCCGCATGAGCTCCCTCGCCACCGACCCCGGTGTATTTATTCGCTCCATGGGCACCCGGGGACAGTTAGGCGGACTGGCCAAAAACACCATGAGTGCCGTGCGCATTTTAGACGCCTTTGGCTGCGATTATATCTTTATCGAGACGGTGGGCGTAGGCCAATCCGAGGTAGACATCATCAAGCTGGCCGATTTGGTGCTCATTGTCAATGTGCCCGGGCTGGGCGACGACATTCAAGCCATCAAAGCCGGCCTTATGGAGATTGGCGATATTATGGTGGTCAACAAGGCCGACAAGGAGGGTGCCGACCGGCTGGTGATCGAACTGGAGACCATGCTGGACTTTCGCGGCGAGCAAGAGGGGCTGCGACCCCCGGTGCTGCGCACCATCGCCCAGGATGGCGAGGGGGTACCCACCCTCTGCGACCAGATAGACATTCACTTTGAGCACAACCAAAAAATTGGGCTCTTAGAAAAGCGCCGGCGCCGCAATTTGCGCCTTGAGGTGGAGAACCTGCTGCTCGACCGTTTTACCCGTCGTATGCGTCAGGTTATTACTGCCGCCGATGAGATGGACAATTTAACCGAAAGCTTGTATAATAGGGAGACTGACCCCTATACCGTGGCCGAGACGCTTGGCGAAAGCATGAAGCTGCCCTGATTTTTAGGGCTTCTTTGTCTCCCGGCCGCCCTTATATCCGCCCCAAGCTTAAAGCCGGGGTCACAGGGCAAGATGCCGGCTATTCGCCCCATCCGCCACCTTATCTGGCGCCAAAGTGCGGGCAAAAAGCCCCTGTCAAAGGCGAACGCCGCCTTTTAAGGCGCATATCCGTTTAATCTATCCACAGAAACAGCATAAGAAAGGGGTACATTTTATGAAACCACTGCGGATCGACCACATTGGCATCGCTGTAAAAAGCATTGACGAGAGTCTAAAGGTCTACGAAGCGCTTGGCCTTGAGAGCACCGGTATCGAGGAGGTAGCTGAGCAGAAGGTTCGTGTCTGCTTTTTGCCCTGCGGCGACAGCGAGATCGAGCTTTTAGAGAGCACCGATCCCGAGGGTCCCGTGGCCAAGTTTATCGAAAAGCGGGGCGAGGGTGTTCAGCACATCGCCATCCGTGTGCCCAATATTGAGGATGCCATTGCCCAGATGAAGGACAAGGGTTTCCGTATGATTGACGAAAGTCCCCGCTACGGCGCGGGCGGCGCACGCATTGCCTTTATGCATCCCAAGAGCACCGGCGGCGTTCTCATCGAACTCAGCCAGAGAGATTAGGAGGTAGACCTATGGACAATCGCATCCAAAACCTCAAAGAGCGCCGGGAAGCCATCATGGCGGGCGGCGGCGAAAAACGCATTCAAAAACAGCACGACTCGGGCAAATACACGGCCCGTGAGCGTATCGAAAAGCTGCTGGACCCCGGCACCTTTATAGAGATCGACGCCTTTGTGGAGCACCGCTGCACCGAGTTTGACATGGCCAACACCTCGGCGCCCGGCGAGGGCGTGGTGACCGGCTACGGCCAGGTGGACGGACGGCTCATCTATGTTTACGCCCAGGACTTTACGGTTATTGGCGGCTCGCTCGGCGAGATGCACGCAGCCAAAATCTGCAAGGTGATGGATCTTGCCCTCAAGATGGGTGCGCCCTGCATCGGCCTGAACGATTCGGGCGGCGCCCGCATTCAGGAGGGCGTGGACGCTCTTTCGGGCTATGGCAACATCTTCTATCGCAACACCATTTCCTCGGGCGTTATCCCCCAGATTTCGGTGATTATGGGCCCCTGCGCCGGCGGTGCAGTCTACTCCCCCGCCCTCACCGACTTCATCTTCATGGTGGATAAAACCTCCAATATGTTCATCACCGGCCCGCAGGTGATTAAAACGGTCACCGGCGAGGAGGTCACCGCCGAGGCACTTGGCGGCGCCATGACCCACAACTCGGTGTCCGGCGTTGCCCACTATGTGGGCGAGAATGAGGACGCCACGCTGGCAGCCGTGCGCAAGCTGCTCAGCTACCTGCCTTCTAACAACATGGAGGATGCTCCCTTAGCCCCGGTTTCGGACAACCTGAACCGCCTGTGTGACAAGCTAGACAGCTTTATGCCGGACAGCCCCAACAAGGCCTATGATATGTATGAGGTTATCCGCGAGATTGTGGACGAGGGCGACTTCTTTGAAATTCAGCCCCACTACGCCAGGAACATGATCACCTGCTTTGCCCGCATTGGCGGCCGTCCGGTGGGCCTGTTGGCCAACCAGCCCAGAGCGCTTGCCGGCTGCCTGGACATCAACGCCTCGGACAAGGCTTCGCGCTTTATCATGTTCTGCAACAGCTTTAACATTCCGCTGGTCACGCTGGTGGATGTGCCCGGCTTTTTGCCCGGTGTCAATCAGGAGCAGGGCGGCATTATCCGCCACGGCGCCAAGATGCTGTATGCCTATTCCAACGCCACGGTGCCCAAAATCACCATGGTGCTGCGCAAGGCTTATGGCGGTGCTTATCTTGCCATGTGCTCTAAGGACCTGGGCGCCGATCAGGTGATTGCCTGGCCCATGGCCGAAATCGCCGTGATGGGTCCCGACGGTGCAGCCAACATCATCTTTAGAAAAGAGATTGCCGCCGCCGAGGACCAGGCCGCCGCCCGCGCCGAAAAAATTGCCGAATATAAGGAGAAGTTTGCCAATCCCTATCGGGCCGCAGCCCGGGGCTTTGTGGACAGGGTGATCGAGCCCAGCCGCTCCCGCATAGAGATTCTACATGCGCTGGAGATGCTGGAGACCAAACGCGAGACCCTGCCTCCTAAAAAGCATGGCAACTTCCCTGTATAAAGGGAGGAAACAGCCTATGATGGACATTATCGCAAACCCGCTCTATGTGGCCTATTTTGCGCTGCTTATTGCTGTGCTCACGGCCATTAAGGTCTTTGTGCCCGGCAGCGAGGGCCAGACCGACAGCAGCCCCGCAAGGCCCGCCCCGGCCACGGCCCAGCCCGCTGCACCCGTGGCTCCCGTGGTCGCCCCCTCAGAAGAGGAGGAGGCCGTGGTGGCCGCCATTGTGGCCGCTATTGCCCTCTGTGAGGGTGGTGGCTTCACCGTAAAGAGCATCCGCCCCGCCGAGGGTGGCGCCAATCTTTGGGTGGCCTCGGGCCGCCTGGCAGGCGTAAGCAATTAGGCCTCTGCGCAAGTGTGCATATGCGGCTTTACGCCGTTTTATACAACTTTGATAATGGAGTGAGTTAAATGAAAAAGTATAATGTCACCGTAAACGGCAAGGCCTATGTGGTCGAGATTGAGGAGGCCGGCGCAGCCGCTCCTGTAGCAGCCGCCCCCGTGGCCCCTGCCGCCCCCGCCCCCGCTCCCGTAGCGGCTCCGGCTCCCGCTCCGGCACCTGTGGCCGAGGCTCCGGCTCCGGCTGCCCCCGCTGCTCCCGCCGCCCCTGTGGACGGCGAGCAGATTGTCGCCCCCATGAGCGGCACCATCACCAAGCATGTGGCCAAGGTCGGCGGCCCTGTGGAGCCCGGCGATGTGCTGTTTATCCTCGAGGCCATGAAGATGGAAAACGAGATCACCGCTGTAAACGGTGGCACGCTGCTCCAGTATCTGGTGAACGAGGGTACCCCCGTTCAGCCCGGCGAGGTCGTCTGCGTCATCGGCTAAATCAAACCCGAAAAGCCCCCCCGAACCTTAGGCGAGTGTCCATAAGGATGCTTTGTGATTGCCTATAATGCCGGGGTATAAGGCGGACAGTTTCGGCTGTCCGCCTTTTTCCATGCTTCAAACCGCGTCCGGCAGCTCATCAAATAGCTGACTCTCACGAATCTTTCGTCCATGATGTGGGCACGCTAAACAACTAAATACTACATAA
>DBQC01000005.1 GCA_002305075.1 Ruminococcaceae bacterium UBA1404
CATTTTATCACTGCCACTGACACGGCACTCACACGCCTCCCTGCTGGCCAACGAGGGCATCAACATCCAAGAAATTTCCCGCCGCTTGGGGCACTCAAAGATCGAGATAACCTGGAATACCTACTCCCACCTCTACCCCCGGGAGGAAGAACGCGCAGTAGCGATATTAAACAAAGTCATGTAAATCGTGTAAATATCGTGTAAGACAAAAACAATACCCGCATAAACAGCTTGTTTATGCGGGTATGTTTTTAATTGGTTGGGCTAGATGGATTCGAACCATCGGAATGACGGAGTCAAAGTCCGTTGCCTTACCGCTTGGCTATAGCCCAATAAAAAACGAAAAAGGCAGCAGGCCTTTTTCGTTTTGGTGGGGTGGATAATCGGAATCGAACCGACGGCCTCCAGGGCCACAACCTGGCGCTCTAACCGACTGAGCTATATCCACCACAATGGCGCGCCAGAAGGGACTCGAACCCCTGGCCTACTGCTTAGAAGGCAGTTGCTCTATCCNNTCTATCCAACTGAGCTACTGGCGCTTATGGCGTCCCCCTGAGCAGGAGCCTGTCTGCTGCGTGCTATTAAAATAAACTCGCCTGTGTATTTTACTACAACCCAAAGACACTGTCAAGCGCTTTGGGCTGTAGTTGCAAATAAATCTATGCCTTTAGCGGAAATAGCGGTCGGTGGTGGGGTATTCGGGTTCGCAGGTGCAGTTGACACCCAGTTTAAGAAAACAGTTGGCATCGTCCTGGGTGATGATGTTTGAACAGTGGGCCTCGCAGCCTGAGAGCTTTTTTAGCTGGGTGATGGCCAGCTCGGCGGTAGGGTTCATGGTGGCCGAAAAAGACAGCGCCTGCAAAACCTCCTCCAGCTTGAGCACCGGATAGCGGCTGCCTAAAATCTCCTTTTTAAGCCGAACAATAGGCTCTAGGACATTGGGTGAGATGAGCAAAATCTCATCGCTGATGCCAGCTAAGTACTTGATAGAGTTAAGCACCACCGCCGCTGTGTCGTTCATGAGCGGCGAGGATTTGCCTGTGACAATGGTGCCATCGGGCAGCTCGAGGGCAACCGCTGACAAGTTGTATCCCCTGTCCTGCAGAGTGGTCATGGAGGAAAGCTCACTTCTAAGCTGCTCGGCCTTGCGGTTGGCTACATCCACCACCCGGCGGTCGTGGGGGCTGATATTCAGCGAGCTCATAAGAAACTCGATGCGCTTAACGGTATCCATATCCCCTGTTCCCTGCTTGGCGTCGCAGCGGGCCTTAAAATAGCGGCGGATAATTTCCTGCCTGGCGGCGTGCTGCACCACGGCATCGTTGGTGATACAGTGTCCGATCATGTTAACGCCCATATCGGTGGGCGATTTATAGATATCTTCTCCGGTTATACGGGTGAGGATGGCACGCACCACCGGGAAGGCCTCTATGTCCCGGTTGTAGTTTACAGTGGTCTCGTTGTAGGCGGCCAGGTGGAAGGGGTCGATCATGTTGACATCTTTAAGGTCGGCAGTGGCGGCCTCGTAGGCCACATTAACCGGATGCTGGAGAGGAAGATTCCAGACCGGAAAGGATTCGTACTTGGCATAGCCCGCCTTAATGCCCCGCTTTTGCTCGTGGTAGAGCTGGGAGAGGCAGGTGCCCAATTTGCCGCTGCTGGGCCCCGGCGCTGTGACCACCACCAGCGGGCGGCTGGTTTCGATGTAGGGGTTGGCGCCATAGCCCTCATCCGAGACGATAACGCTGATGTCCGACGGATAGCCCTTTGTAAGGGTGTGGACATAAACCCGCTCGCCGAGTTGCTCGAGTCGCTTGCGAAAGACATCGGCTCCGGACTGGCCCGTGTACTGGGTGATGAGGATGGCGCTGATATACAGACCCATGCCCCGCATTTTGTCGATAAGTCGCAGTACATCCATGTCGTAGCTAATGCCCACATCCGAGCGCATTTTGTTAAGCTCGATGGCTTTGGCGCTGATGCAAAAGATAATTTCGGCCTGGTCACGCAGCTCGGACAGTAGCTTGATTTTGCCGTTTAAATCAAAGCCGGGCAGAACCCGGGCAGCGTGGTAATCGTCGAACAGTTTGCCGCCAAACTCCAGATATAGCCTTTCAAACCGCTCTAGTCGCTGGCGTATTCTCCGCGACTGTTCGGCGATATAAAGCTCATTATTAAAGCCAATCTCCCCAATCATAACTTGAGTCTCCTCCATTGTCTCTTAAGGGTATAATATAGCACAGCTTGCGGTCTTTTTCAAATGATAAGTGGACTATTAGACAAAATTCTGTCTATTTCGAGACGCATATCATAGGCCTGCGCTTGTTTGGCGCAGGCCATGTATAGGTTAGGGACCAGGGCTTTTTGGCCGCAAGGCACCCTGTCTTATCGGCAGCAGACACGCCTTGGCCGGCGATAAATTTTGCGCTTGGCTTAGATGTGATTGGTGCTGTAATAATCCTCGATGAGATAGATATAGTAGGCCGCCGCTAGCTCGACCCGGGCGGTGAGCGGGTAGCTGTACATCAGCTCGGCGGCGGGACGATTCTCTCGGCGCAGGATGTCCAGGATAATCTGGGTGCGCTGTATCAAGCCGGAATTCTCGGTGTGGGCAGGATCCTCGCCCTCAAAAAGCCGATCGAGCAGTCGCTGGACCGGTGAAGCTCCCGCTTCAGATACCTTGTCCAGCAGTGCCCGATTAAACTCGGCAGCGGTGTAGATTGGCTCAGGAGGCAGGCCGAATATGCGTCCCGCTGCCTCTAAAGCGTCCAAAAAACGGCGCATCAGGCCGCCCATACCCAAAACGCCGGGGCGTAGGTCGGGAGCGGAGTGATCGGCCATAGAGGGTAAAAAGCGGCCCAAATCGTCACCGCTTCGGCTGTGGGCGCTGCGCGCAAAGGTGCGCAGTCGCTGGTAGTTGCGGCGCAGCTCCCCTCGCTCAAAGGCGTAAAGACGGCCCTCAATCCGCCCCCAAGCCTTCATGAGGTCGAGATAGCCCAAACGCATATTGCGCCGCACCAGCTGCTGATCAAAACAGAACAGCGGCCCGGTATCCCAGCCGCTTCGGATATAGGTAATGGGTACATGGGTCTCGGGCAGGGCCTTTTGCATACCTATCGATTGCAAATCCACCGCAATCACCTCGTCGGCTCCCCGAGTGAGCGCAAGGCTGATGGGAATATCGTCCCGGTAACCGCCGTCTACATAGTATTGGCCTTCGATTTTCCGTGGCGGAAACACAGGAAAGCAGGAAGCCGAAGCCAAAAGATAGTCAGCAAGCCTGTTTTCGGGCAAATCCTCCCGCATAAGCTCAAACGCCCGCATCAGCGGCAGTTGCACCGTTGTAAAACCAAAGTCGATGGGAGACTGGCGCAGCCGATCCTCGTCTACATAGGCCCGTACCAGTTCCTCAAAGGGAGTGATATCCACAGCGCTAGACAACCGCTCGGCAAGGCTACCCATCAGCTCTACCCGGGAGTTGATGCGCTCGATGACTGGATTGGGCTCACCGGCGAATACCGAGCCATAGTGGATGTTCTCCCACAGGGCCAGGGCCTCATCGTAGTCGCCCTGTACCATCAAGGCTCCGTTGAGCGCCCCAATGGAGGTGCCGGTGATGATTTGGGGGTCGACCTCCAGCTCCCGCAGAGCCTGCCATACCCCAATATGATAGGCCCCTTTGGCCCCGCCGCCCCCTAAAACCAGCGCCAGCCTGTCCATTTTCGCCTCCCTCTAACTTAGCTGCTGTAACAATATCAAAAAATGTGTTATACTGTATTCATAATATCAAAAATATAGGAGAATTCAATCATGTCTATGCGTTTTTACATGCCTGTCCGACTAATAATTGGCGAAGGGAGTGTCCGTAGCGGTGCTGCCGAGCTGGGCAAGCTGGGTCGGCGTTGTCTGATTGTAACCGGACGCACCTCAGCCAAGGCCAGTGGCGCCCTGGATGACGCCTGCGCCGCCCTTAAGGATGCCGGCATTGAGTATGCTATTTTTGACCAAGTGACTCAGAACCCCTACCTCTCCACCTGCCTGCGAGCGGCCGAAAAGGCGCTGGAGATGAAAGCCGAATTTATCTTAGGAATCGGCGGCGGCTCGCCGCTGGATGCGGCCAAGGCCATTGGCGTGCTGGCGGCCAACCCCGGCCTTGACGGCCCCGGACTGTACAAAGGCGGTTGGAAGAATCCCAGTCTCCCGGTGGCGGTTATCGGCACCACCTCGGGCACCGGCAGCGAAGTAACCCAGTATGCGGTGATTACCGACGATTTAGACACCGGCAACAAAAAAGGCATCGCCGCACCGGATGGCTTTGTTACGCTGGCTTTTGGCGACCCCCGGTATACTCACGGCTTATCCTATGGCTTTACGGTGTCCACCGCTTTGGACGCCCTGACCCATGCTGTGGAGGCCTATTTTAACAAGCTGGCCACCCCGCTTACCGATATGTTCGCTCTGTCGGCCATTCGGGATGTAGCCCATACCCTGAGAGACATTAAGGGCAAGGATCCGGCCGACATCACCGTCGCCCAGCGAGAGACCCTTTACATCGCCTCTATTTACGCCGGAATTGTTATCGCCCACAATCGCACCAGCTATTGCCATGCTCTGGGTTACTTTCTTACCGAGCAGCATAATGTGCCCCACGGCATGGCCTGTGCGGTGCTGCTGCCCCATTTTATCCGCCGCTCTGCCAAACTTAATCCCCAGCGGGCCGAGCAGCTGACCGAGGCCATTGGCATGGATACCGAGGCCCTCTGCCAGCTGGTCATAGAGCTGACCGACGCCCCGAGCGCCACCCTAACCTCCGAGCAAATGGCTGAGATGGCCGGGCGCTTTTCCGAAAGTGCCAACTTTAAAGTGGCCTACGGCAACTTTGGCTACGATGAGGCCGTGGCCGTGCTCACTGAGCTATTCGGCGGCTAATATATGCAGGACAAGGGCGGGCTGCGCTCGGAAATGCGTCCATCATCTCTGCTACTTATTGGGCTGCTTATATCCCTTTAGCCTTACAAGGCCGCACTTTTCTTTGCGGTCGCGAGCCTTGACCTCGGCTTGTTACCCCACGGCAGCATTCCGGCTTTCCTTATCATATAGAAAAAAGTCCACCCGGCCGGGTGGACTTTTTTATGTAAGCTATACGCCAAAATAGTCGGCGAGGTTGGCCTTAGAGTCGATATAACCCTCGATGATGGGGGTCTTGGCGGTTATCAGGGTGGTAACGCCGGGGCCGTGACCCATCACCGTGCAGTCCGAGTGCACCACAATGCCAATAGTCACAGCGCCGGTAAGAAAGCCTCGGCCATGGCTGGTATCGCAGTTCTCAAGCAGCACAATGTCGCCGTAGCGCAGCTTGTCAAGACCATGTTTTACAATCTCGTCCCAGTCGGCGGTCATAATGTCGTAGTCACCGTTGTGGGCCGTACTGGAACCGATGCCCGAACCCATGAGATGGGCAGGACACTTGGCCGCTACGGGTAGCACCAGCTTGCCATCTTTTAGAGTGCAGCCCAGTTTGTCAAACAGCTCGGGTGCCATGTTCATGACAAAAATATCGGGCAGCTCGTTGATGCGCATACCCTGCCCCTGGGCACGGATGAGAATCTTATCATCGGGGGCCATTTTGTCCAGATCCTCGGGGGCAAAATAGCAGAGCGTATGGTCGATGCCGCCGTGGGTACCGGTTACAAAGCCCTTTGCGCCCTTGGCCTCGCCGGTGATCACCTGTGCCGGGTTGCCGATGCAGGCCAATGTATGTAGCGCAACATTTTCTTTGTCGTCGGCGTTTTTGAGGCTGACGCCCGGTTCCACATGGTCGCACTCCATGGCGTAGACGCTATCGCCAATTTTAACATTGTAGGTGATGCCGCCCACTCCGGGCAGCACACGGCTTTCACCGTTGTGGCTGTGGCGATAAAGGGCGGCGGTCATGGTGGGATGGTGAATTCTGCCCACCACCGACTGAATCACCAGTCGGTCGCGATTGATGGTAAGGCCGCTCATAGGAATTCCTCCTTGATGTGTTTTAAATATCTTAACTCATCTGTCACACGATGTCCATATCACGCGGCCTTGACTTTGCGACTGTTAAAGGAGTATCATAAAGCTTGTGAAATTTTTATAGGGATGTGGACAAGCCAATGAACTACACAGCAGAGCTGACACAACTGATTAAGGCCGTCAAACCGGCCGACACTGAGGCCATTGCCAAAGCCCGAGAACGGCTGGATAATCTTGCAAAGCCCCCGGGTAGCCTCGGTGTATTGGAGGACATTGCTGCCCGTCTGGCAGGCATTACCGGACAGGTTCTAAATACCATCAACAAAAAAGCGGTTATCATTCTCTCGGCCGATAACGGCGTGGTGGAGGAAGGAGTGGCCTCGGCGCCCCAATCGGTCACCTATGCCCAGACCCTGAATTTTATGCGGGGCGTCACCGGCGTGGCCGTGCTGGCTAAGCAGGCCAATGCTAGTTTATATGTGGTTGATGTGGGCATAAACGCCGAGATTAGTCACCCCAATATCATCAACCGCAAGGTGCGCATGGGCACCGGCAATATGCGCAAGGGCCCTGCCATGACTCGGGAGGAGGCCATGAAGGCCATTCTTGTCGGGGCCGAGGTGGCCGAAATGGCCATAGCCGACGGCTGCGACCTGCTAGGGGCCGGCGAGATGGGCATTGGCAATACCTCCACCTCCAGTGCGCTACTCATGGCGCTGACCGGCTGCTCGGCCGATCTGGCGGTGGGCCGGGGTGCTGGCCTGGACGAGGCGGCCTTTGCCCACAAAAAGCGGGTGGTTACAGAGGCCGTGGCCCTCAACAACCCCGACCGGTCTGATCCGGTAGATCTTTTGGCCAAAGTGGGTGGCCTGGACATTGCGGCCATGACCGGTGTCTATTTGGCGGCGGCAAAAAACCGTGTACCCGTGGTGATAGACGGGTTTATCTCGGCTGTGGCGGCGGTGTTGGCCTTTAGGTTGGCGCCGGACAGCCTAAGCTATATGTTTGGCTCTCATCTGTCCGAGGAGCCCGGCTACAAGTTGGCCATGGAGCAGCTGGGGCTTGCGGCCATGCTGAATATGCGTATGCGGCTGGGCGAAGGCAGCGGATGTCCGCTGGGCTTCTCCATCATTGAGTTTGCCTGCGCTATGATGAACCATATGGCCACCTTTGAGGAGGCTAGCATCGACAGCGAGTATCTCGATCAAATCGACGAGATCAGCTTTGATCAAACGGTGAACCCTTAAAATTCGAACCATCCCAACAGAAAGGCGGCAGCCATGAAAAAGGCCATGGACAGCTTTATCGGCGCAGTGGGTATGTTCACTCGGCTGCCCACACCCTACGCCCCCCTGCTAAGTGACAGCTCGGGGCTGCTGCGCTGTCTGCCGCTGGTAGGCGGGCTGGTGGGACTGCTCTGGATCGGGCTTTATACCCTGTTGGAGAGGTTGGCGGTATCGGCCCGATTGGCCGGCGGGCTGCTTTGCATATTTCCGCTTCTTATCACCGGCTTTATGCATATGGACGGCTTTATGGATGTAACCGATGCGCTGCTCTCGAGCCGCGATGCAGAAAAGCGCCGCCTTATCCTCAAAGACCCAAACACCGGTGCTTTTTCGGTTTGTGCCTTGGGATGCCTTTTGGTAATGCAGACCGCCGCCTGCACCGAGCTGGTCCATCTGGGTGGGCGGGGTATTATGCTGCTATGGATACCGGTGTTTTCCCGCTCGTTAGGCGCCTTGGCCCTCATCTGCCCTCCGCTTTTGGAAAGCAGCCAATTGGGACGCAGCTTTGCCGGCAGCGCCACCGGCCTGGACAAGCTATGGTATACCGGCTTTGCCCTGCTGTCCGGCGCAGCGCTCTGGATAGGCGGCGGCCCGACCGTGCCTCTGATTGCTGCTGCGGCCTGTGGCTTGGCTTTATGGGCGGCGGTGCGGGGTCTTGGAGGAACTTCAGGGGATGTGACCGGCTTCTGTCTCACCCTGACCGAGGCGGCCGCTCTGCTACTTACCGCCCTGTAAGCACCTATCTCAAGCTAACTAAAAGCGCCCTTGTTCCCATGGGGACGGGGCGCTTTTCTTTTGTTGTTGTGTTTGGGCCGATTTGGACGATAGTGATAGTTAGAGCGATTGTACCCGCTTATGCAAAATATCCTAGGAGTGTCCATCATGCACTTCCCACCGTTGCGTCATTGTCATCGGATGGCCACCGCAGTCCTTGGGGTCTGCTTGGTGCTGCTTTTTCTTTGCACCCTTCCTGCTTGTGCGCTGTCGGAAAGCGACATCGACTCCGAGGCTGCCATCCTGATGGATGCCGATACCGGTGCTGTGCTCTATGCAAAAAACATCGATCGGCACATGGAACCGGCCAGCATAACCAAGATTATGACCGCCATGCTGGCGCTGGAGTACTGCAGCCCCTACGAGCAGTGTTCGGTCAGCCCCGAGGCCGTGCGGCTGCCGGCGGGCAGCTCACACATTGCCCTGTCCCCCGGCGAGCATCTGACGGTAGAACAGGCGCTCTATGCGCTGATGTTGCCCTCGGCCAACGATGCCGCCAATGTTTTAGCCGAGTATGTATCCGGTTCTCAATCCGACTTTGTAGCGCTGATGAATCGGAGAGCCATCGGATTAGGTGCCAACAACACCCGATTTGCCAATGCCCATGGCTTGCCCGACCCCGAGCATTATACCACCGCCTACGACATGGCTCTTATCACCCGGGCCGCCACGCAGAGCGCAGCTTTTATGGACTACTTTGGTGCAGTAAGCTTCACTTTGCTCGCCACCAATCTCTCACCCGAGAGGCCTATGACGAATTTCCAGCATATGCTCAATCCAACCAGCCCCCATTACGATGCCCGGGTGATAGGTGGCAAGGTGGGTTATACCCAACAGGCGGGCCACACCATGAGCACGCTGGCCGAAATGGACGGCCGCCGCCTAATCTGCGTGGTGATGAACACCGGCTCCCAGCAGAAATTTACCGACACCCGGACACTACTGGACTATGGCTTTAATAAAAGCCCCGATCCGCTTACTATTGGATCAGTGCGGCCTGTTGGTGGGCCCTCGCTGCTGGACCCGGACTGGGCACCGGCCCCCCCGGATACCCTGCACACGCCGCCGGCAAAAGCCCCGACCACCGTCTCGGCGTGGGAGGCAATGACCCTTGTTTTGCTGCGTGGGGACCGCCTTTACCGATACGCCCTTGTAGCTCTGCTGCTCCTGATGCTCTGTGCGGTGCTGGTGCTGATTTATGCGGTGTGTGCACTGCTGAGAGGCATAAGGCAAGAAAAAACAACGCGAGAATGGGGCTACACCCCCCGCCAGCAACATTCTCGGCGCAAAGTAACATAGAATTAAATATTATAATTTTCCCCGAAGCGGAGCCGCTAAATAACAGGCGGCTCCTTTTTGCTTTGTGTGCAGATAAGTGGGATACCTATTATTTGCGACATTTGTCGACACTATGAAGCTGCAATTTATCCGTCAACCCCAAATTGTAATCGGGTTGTCGGTTTTTTGATATTGTCAAAGGGTAGCATTCTTTTGTATAATTCAAGAGAGTTGCATTTTGTTGTATTTTATATAACCTATTTCTTACATGAGGTGATACCATTGAAATTGCGTAACTTTAGTCTTTTGCTGTTAACTTTTGTTTTGTCAGCTACCTTGCTCATAGGCTGCGGTGGATCTAAGACCGAAAACGCTCAGGTGGTCAACATCCTATCTGCCAACTACGAAGAGCAAATTGCCATTCAGCTGGATTATCTTCGCGAGCTCTTCCCCGACGCCCAAATCAACATAACCTATATGTCCTCGGGTAAGCTGGCCGCCAAACTTCAGGCCGAAGGGCCCGACGGCGAGACCGACATTGCCCTCTCCCTCTCGAGCGGCTACGCCAATCAGCTCAAGGACGCCGGTCTGCTGATGCCCTACGAGGCGACCACCCCCTATAAGACCGAGTATGCCGATCCTGATAACATCATTCTACCCAACGGTGTTTGGGCCGGCGCAATTTTGGTCAATACCGCTGAGCTCAGCCGGCTGGGTCTTCCCGAACCCACCAGCTATAAGGACCTTCTTGACCCTGTCTATAAAGGCCACATCGTTATGAGCAGCCCGGTTAGCTCCTCCACCGGATACTTCTTTTTGCAGGGTATCCTTAACCTCTATGGCGAGGAGGGCGGCTGGGATTACTTCGATAAGCTCAGTGAGAACATTATGCTGTTTGGCGAATCCGGCTCTATCCCCTCCTCCATGGTGGAAAAGGGCGAGGTGGCCATTGGCCTGGGCATCGACTACGAGGGTATGCGCCTGGCCGCCGACGGTAAGCCGGTTAAGGTGATCTTTGCCGAGGAGGGTGCCCCCTTCGACTACGACACCGTGCTGCTCATCAAGCGCAACAATCCCCCCAGCGAGTTTGTTTTGGCCGTGATGGAGGCCATCACCAGCCCCGAAGGCAACGCGGTATTTAACAACTACAACATCTCGGTGCTCGAGGGTGTGGCCGACCGGGGCGAGTATCCCGCGGACTTTAAGTTGCTGGATATGACCGGCATTGCCGACCCCGAGCTCAAAACCATCAATACCAACACATGGAGCGAACGCTATGAGTAGTCAGCTGCTCAGAATCGAGGGGCTTAACAAGCACTATGGAGCCCAACATGTTCTTAAGGATATTAGCTGCCAGGTTAATAAGGGCGAGTTTATATCCATCCTGGGGCCTTCGGGCTGTGGTAAAACTACACTGCTGCGTTCCATCATCGGGTTAGAGGTGCCCGATGATGGACGCATCTTTCATAACGATGTGGAAATTACCCACCTGCCCCCGGATAAGCGGGGCTTTACTATTGTGTTTCAGGACTATGCGCTGTTCCCCCACATGACCCTCTATGACAATGTGGCCTACGGCCTCAAACTTAAAAAGATGCCGCCCGCCGAAATTAAAGAGCGGGTTATGTCTACCCTTGGTCTGTTAAAGCTGTCTAAAGCGGTAAAAAAGTATCCCTCCCAGCTTTCGGGCGGAATGCAGCAGCGGGCAGCCATTGCCCGCTCGTTGGTTCTGGGCAGCGACCTTATGCTGCTCGACGAGCCCTTTTCGGCGCTGGACGCCGTGGTCAAGGTCGATCTCGGGGAAGAATTGCAGGAGCTGCGGCGACAGTTCGACATTACCATGATTATGGTGACCCACGATCAAGAGGAGGCCTTCTCTCTAAGCGACCGCATTATCCTGATGAATCGTGGTGCTATTGAGGCCGATGCCACCCCTGCCGATCTATATAAAATGGGAGACAACCCCTTTATCAAGACCTTTATCGTCGACCAAATCAACAAGAGGGCCCGGTATGTATGGGCACTTAGCAGGGGGGGATCCGCTTGATAAAAAATAGCTCCCTCTCCACCCGAGTTAACCGGGGATCTACCGCGCTGGTGATCGCACTGCTGGCTGCCGTTGTTCTAATTAACCTGATTCTGCCCATGCTCGCCTTGCTGACAAAATCGGTCGATTTCGAGCCCTTTTATGAGGGCTTTCGTTCTACGCTCCGTAGCAATGCCACCAAAAAGGCCCTGTTTAACTCGGTTTGGATTTCGCTAACAGCCAGCTTTATCGCGGTAGCATCGGCCTTCTTTTTTGCGTATATCGTGGAATACAAGCTCACCGACCGGCTGCGCAAAATCTATCGCTTTCTCTCCATTCTGCCCATGCTGGTCCCCTCTATCACCCACGGTATTGTCATCATCTATCTGTTTGGGCGCAGAGGCATCTTTACCCGTTTGTTTGGCTTTCAGCTGCCTATATACGGCCCATTGGGCGTGATCATGGGTAGCTTTTTTTACGCCTTTCCCATCGCCTTTTTGGTGCTGAGTCAGGGATTTGCCAACTTGGACGGACGGCTGTACGAAAACGCCATCATCCTTGGGGTGCGCCCGCTGCGCCGCATGGTGGAAATTGTGTTCCCCGTGATGAAATATGCCGTGTTTTCGGCCTATTCGGTCTGCTTTACCATGATATTTACCGACTATGGTATTCCTTTGTCGGTGGGGGGTACATATGCCATATTGCCGATTTTGTTTTATAAAAATGTGGTGGGTATGCTCAACTTCTCTCGGGGCGCCGTTTACAGTGCCATGATTTTGGTGCCTGCGATTATCGTCTATTTGCTGGACATCTTCTATTTTAGCAAAAGACAGGTAAGCTCCCGGCACAATATCATCCCTGTCAACTCGGGACCCTTTCACATTTTGCAAAAGGTAGCCTTTGGTTTTATGACCCTCTGCATAGTCACACCCATTGTGCTCATTATCATTGCCCCCTTTGTGCAGGCTTGGCCCTACGACCTTACCCTCACAGTTTCCCACTTTGCACGGATTATCCGGGTGGGCAGACTGGGGCAGTTGGTGACCAACTCGGTGACTATCGCACTTCTAACTGGGCTGTTTGGCACCATACTGGCCTTTGTGGCCGGCTATATGTACATACGCAACCAGGACGGCTTTTTTGCAGCTAAACGCTTTACTCATGGGCTTTACATGATTTCGCTTGCCATACCGGGGCTGGCGCTGGGCCTTGGCTTTGCGTTGTTCTTTAGAGGCACGCCCATCTACGGCACCATGGCCATTATGATTACGGTCAATGTCATGCACTTTTTCGGCTCGCCCTATATGATGGTGCTCAGCCACTTTAAGCTGCTAAATCCCAACCTTGAATCTATCTGCTACACCCTAGGCGGCAATCGCCTGCATGTGCTTAAGGATGTTATCCTGCCCAACAGCTACAAAATGCTACTGGATGTATTTGTTTACTTTTTTACCAACACCATGATTACCATTTCGGCGGTTAGTCTGCTTTATAGCCATAAAACCATGACACTGGCTCTGCAAATTACCGCCTACAACGACCAGGGCACCTGGGAGAGCGCCGTGGCAATCTCGCTGGTTATTCTGGGCATTAATATGGGTATGCGCCTTTTGCAAAACCTGCGCCTGGAGCGCCACCACGCACGCAACGGAAGTGCCAACCTCATCGATGCCTAGGGCTTGTCAATCCAGGAGTCTTAAGATACAATACTCGTAAGCGGAGTTGCTTTCGCTCGGCTTTTGCCTGAATGATGAGATGGGAGTGTTACGAGATGTTCGACAAAACCCGCGACACAAAACGGCTGACCAACTATTTCGAGGCTTTTTTCCCCATCGGCGCCAATCCCGATGGTATTAGTGTTACCCGACTGGGCTACACCGAGGTGGAGGACGAGATGCACGCCTTGTTTGTCCGGATGGCCGAGTCCGAGGGCTTTACCACCTACACAGATGAAGTGGGTAACACCTATGCCGCAAGTAGCATGGCCGAGCCGTATATTCTGGTAGGCTCCCACCTGGATTCGGTGGTTCAAGGCGGCCGTTACGACGGCCCGGCCGGCGTAATAGGCGGCTTGCTGCTGATGGTGCTGCTCAAGGAAGCCGGCCTTGATATTCCCCTGCGGGTGGCGGCCTTCCGCTGCGAGGAATCGAGCAACTTTGGCTGCGCCACCATGGGCAGCGGCCTTATCACCGGTGCCCTTACAGCCGAAAAGGTACAGAAATTTAAAGGGCGCGACGGTGTTCCCTTTACCGAGGTTTTTACCCGGCGGGGACACAGCCTAACACCCAAGATGATATCCGGCCTTAAGGCCTATTTTGAAATCCATATTGAGCAGGGCAAGGTGCTTGAGGAGACCCGCACCCAAATCGGCGTGGTCACCAGCATCGCCGGACCCCGCCGCTTTTCGATAGAGCTAAGGGGCCTTGCTGAGCACTCGGGGGCCACCCCCATGGGTATGCGGGCCGACGCACTCTGCGCCGCCGCTGAAATCATTCTGGCGCTTGAGAAAATTGCCACCGCCGAGCCCGACTCGGTGGCCACCGTCGGCGTTGTTCATAACACGCCCAATGCCCTTAATGTGGTGCCCGGTCTTACCCAGATTGGCGTGGACTTGCGCAGCATCACAAACGATAGCCTCGACCGTATGGAGTCGGCCATGCGGACCACCGTGCAGTCTATCTGCGAGGAACGGGGTGTGTTCCCTACCATAAGCTTTACCAGCGGCACCGCACCGGTTGCCCTCTCTCCCGTGCTCATCGACCGACTTAGCGAATCGGCAGAGCGGCTAGGCATCAGCTACCGCCGTATGCCCAGCGGCGCCGGGCACGACGCCATGGAGTTTCCTCCCCTCTGCGATACGGGAATGCTGTTTATCCCCTGCGAAAAGGGCATCAGCCACAACGGCCTTGAGCAGGCCTCGTTAGAGGATCTGTTAGAGGCGGTCTATGTGCTTTTTGATACCGTTACCCGGATCTAAACAAATCAAAAAGCCCCCCCGATGGATATCGGGGGGCTTTTTGTATGGGGATGCCGGTTTAGATAATGCCCTGCATCACCAAGATCATCAGAATGCCACTAATCAGCACAAAACCGGCCACCAGCATCACACCAAGGTTTATGCCCTTGCTGGCCTTTTGGGCCAGCGAATCCGACTCGGGGATAATGCGGGCTCTGCGCAGCGTTCCCACCAGCGGCTTATAGATAAGTAAAATAAGCGCAGTATTGAGAAATCCCTTTAGCAGATTGAAAGGCAAAAAAGCCGGAATAAGCATGGCGGCCACTGTCTCACGGGGGACTTTGAGAAAATAAGGGGTAATGTAGTAATTCCAAAGCAGCATGGAAGCGGTGAGAAGTACGGTGCCTATCAGCATTCCCACCACCGCGCCGGACAAGGTTTTGCGGCGCTGGTAGATATACGAGGCCGTACAGGCATAGGCGGCCGTACTCATAACATTCATGAGCAAACCAATAAGACCGGTGCTGCTTACCGTAAGCATCTCGGCAATGGAAACCACCACCGACACCGCCAAGGCGGACATGGGGCCGTAAATAAAGCCGGCAATAGTGATGATAACATCCTTGGGCTCATACTTTAAAAACAGCACCACCGGCACCTTGCCCACGGCCATCACCACATAGGAGAGGGCTGCCAGCATTCCCAGGGTGACAAGCTTTTGCACATTAAAACGGCGGGATGACATAGAATTTTGCATAAAAAAGCCTCCTTTAATCATAAACACCCGAACGACGATTGTCCTTCAGGTGTTATCATTCAAAGGAGAATGGTATCTATGCGCTTTGGGCGCCTACATACAAAACACATCTTCTTTCATCCAGACTTTAACTGTCGGTATTGGAGTTGCACCAATTCAGCGCCTAAACGCTCGCGGACTATACCGCCGATCGGGAATTTCACCCTGCCCTGAAGACATCTATTCAAGTGTTTGTTTATATTATAGCGTCAAAACAGCAAAAAAGCAAGAGGGAGAACGCACTTTGCCGTGGCTTCCATGCAAAGGGGGCCGCAGAAAAGATCTGCGGCCCACGGGCGGAGCCTGAGAGACCTAGGCCGGTTCGAAGGAATCGGTATCTACACCGCACAGGGGGCAGACAAAGCCGTCCTCCACCAGTTTCTCCCATTTGGTGCCGGGATCATAGCCACCGTCGGCATAACCCTCGGCCTCGTCGTACTCCCAGCCGCAAACAATGCAAACATATTTAGCCATATGCACAACCTCCTTGAATTTGGTTTCAAGCTTAGCATAGTGGTTTTTGTGGCGCCTGTAAAGTACTTATTCCTGAAAATTACCTAAGATTTTTACTCTATCTTCCTATCCCTTATCAAGCATGGCCGCCAAATACTGCCCGGTATAAGAATTGGGATTTTTAGCAATCTCTTCTGGGGTGCCCACGGCGATGAGGCGGCCCCCTTCGTCTCCCCCTTCGGGACCTAAGTCAATGATATGGTCGGCCACCTTGATAACATCGAGGTTGTGCTCGATGACCACCACGGTGTTGCCGTTTTCCACCAGTCTCTGCAGTACCTCGATAAGCCGATGCACATCGGCGGCATGAAGGCCGGTGGTGGGCTCGTCTAAAATATAAATGGTTCGACCGGTGGGCCGACGAGACAGCTCGGTGGCCAGCTTAACTCTCTGGGCCTCTCCCCCCGATAAGGTGGTGGAGGATTGCCCAAGGCGGATATAGCCCAGTCCCACATCGTAGAGGGTCTGGATGCGCCGCCTGATTTTGGGGATGTTCTCAAAGAAGTCCAGGGACTCCTCCACGGTCATGTCCAGCACATCTGCAATGGTTTGGCCTTTATATTTTATCTCCAGCGTCTCTCTGTTATAGCGTTTGCCTTTACAGACCTCGCAGGGGATGTATACATCGGGTAAAAAGTGCATCTCTATTTTGATAATGCCGTCCCCGGTGCAGGCCTCGCAGCGGCCGCCGTTTACATTAAAGGAGAAGCGCCCCGGGCCATAGCCCCGCATTTTGGCCTCGTTTGTCTGGGCGAACAGGTTACGGATGTCGGTAAAAACTCCGGTGTAGGTAGCGGGGTTGGAGCGTGGGGTGCGCCCTATGGGCCCCTGATCGATAGCCACCACTTTGTCAAGATGCTCGATGCCCTCGAAGTAGTCGTGGCGGCCCGGTTTGATACGGGCGCCGTTGAGGTCGCCGGCCAGCTTGCGGTAGAGTACTTGGTTAACCAGCGAGCTTTTGCCCGAGCCGGACACGCCGGTCACCGCCACAAACTTGCCCAGAGGGATGGTTACATCGATGTTTTTTAGGTTGTTTTCGGCCGCGCCAAAGATTTTAAGCTGCTCTCCGTTGCCGGCGCGGCGAGACTCGGGTATCGGAATGCGCTTTTTTCCCGACAGATACTGGCCGGTAATTGAATCCTCGCAGGCAATAATATCTTCTAGGCTACCGGCACAAACCACCTCGCCACCGTGAACACCGGCACCGGGGCCGATATCCACAATATAGTCGGCGGCCCGGATAGTATCCTCGTCGTGCTCCACCACAATGAGGGTATTACCCAGATCCCGCAGGCGCTTAAGGGTCTCGATAAGCCGGTCGTTATCCCGCTGATGAAGCCCAATGCTGGGCTCGTCGAGGATGTAGAGCACCCCCATGAGGGAGGAGCCGATTTGGGTGGCCAGCCGAATGCGCTGAGCCTCTCCGCCGGACAGGGTTCCGGTAGCCCGAGCCAGCGTGAGATAGCCCAACCCCACGCTTTTAAGAAAGCCCATGCGCTCCCGTATCTCCTTAAAAATACTCTCAGCCACCAGAAGATCTCGTTCGGATAGCTGGGCCTGCGCAATAAATTCCAGTGCGGCATCCACCGACATTTCGGTAAAACTGCTGATGTCTAAGCCGCCCACGGTAACGGCCAGCGAACTCTTTTTAAGCCGCTTGCCCCCACACTCGGGACAAGGGACCGAGCTCATCCATCCGGCAATTTCCTCCTTCATCCACTCGCTGTTGCTCTCTCTAAAGCGGCGCTCAAGATTGTTGATCACACCCTCAAAGTCGGTTTCGTAGGTGCCTCTGATGGAGCCAATTTCCCGGCGCATCCGAATCTTCTCACCGTCGCTGCCGTAGAGCAAAATCTGCTGCACCCGAGCCGGCAGCGCCTTGTAAGGGGTATCTAGAGAAAAGCCATAATGGCGGGCCAAGCCCTCGTAATACATTTCGGCAATACTCCCCTCGGAATAGTACCAGCCGCTGGCTTTGATGGCCCCCTGCCGAATGGAGAGATTGCGGTTTGGAACGATGAGATCGGGGTCCACCTTCATAAAAGTGCCCAGACCCGAGCATTTTTCGCAAGCCCCAAAGGGGTTGTTAAAAGAGAACACCCGGGGGCTTAGCTCCTCGATACCGATGTCGTGCTCGGGGCAGGCATATTTTTTAGAGAAGGTGAGCATATCGCCCCCTATCACATCGATGAAGATGACCCCCTCAGAGAGGCTTAGAGCCGTTTCGATAGAATCAGCCAGCCGGGAGCGGATGTCCCCTCCGGTGACAAGGCGGTCTACCACTACCTCGATGGTGTGCTTTTTGTTCTTCTCAAGGGAAATATCCTCCGAAAGGTCGCGGATTTCTCCGTCTATTCGCACCCGAACATAGCCATCCCTGCGGATGGACTCCAAGACCTCCACATGCTGACCCTTGCGGGCACGCACCACCGGCGCCAGCACCTGAATACGACTGCCCTGGGGCAGGTCGAGCACCCGGTCGACCATCTGGTCCACCGACTGGCTGGTGATTTCCCGCCCGCAGATCGGGCAGTGAGGTATGCCGATATTGGCGTATAAGAGGCGCAGATAGTCGTAAATTTCGGTGACCGTACCCACGGTGGAACGAGGGTTGTTGGAGGTAGACTTCTGGTCGATGGAAATGGCCGGCGAAAGGCCTTCTATGCTGTCTACATTGGGTTTTTCCATCTGGCCGAGAAACTGCCGCGCATAGGAGGACAGGCTCTCCATATAGCGGCGCTGTCCGTCGGCAAAGATGGTGTCGAAGGCAAGAGAGCTCTTGCCCGAGCCGGAAAGACCGGTGAACACCACCAACTTGTCCCGGGGGATGGCAAGGTCGATGTTCTTCAGGTTGTTCTCCCGGGCACCTTTGATAATAATCTCGTTGATAGCCAAAATTGTCCTCCGCTTTATCGTTGGTTTTGCAGTTGTTTTATCTTGTCCCGCAAATAGGCTGCATGCTCAAACTCCAGCAGCTTGGCGGCATTTCGCATTTCGGCGGTGAGCTTTTTGATGGTCGCCTCCCGGTCTCGGGCCGACATCTTTTTGCCGCCCTTTTCGAGGGTATCTCGGGAGGAGATCTCCAGAATATCCCTGACCTCTTTGACGATGCTCTGGGGTACAATGCCGTGAGCCTCATTGTAAGCTTTCTGCTTCTCTCGGCGGCGCAGCGTCTCGGTGATGGCTCGCTCCATGGAAGGGGTCACACTGTCGGCGTACATAATAACCCGGCCTTTTTCGTTGCGGGCTGCACGACCTATGGTCTGGATAAGCGCCGTCTCGCTGCGCAAAAAGCCTTCTTTGTCGGCGTCCAAAATGGCCACCAAAGACACCTCGGGTATGTCCAGCCCCTCCCGGAGCAGGTTGATGCCCACCAATACATCAAACTCACCATGGCGAAGGTCACGGATAATCTCCATTCGTTCGATGGTATCGATGTCGTGGTGCATATAGCGAACGCGCACCCCCATATTCTCGAGATAGGCCGTCAGATCCTCGGCCATCTTCTTAGTGAGGGTGGTCACCAGCACCCGCTCCCCTGCTTCCGTTCGCTGGTTGATTTCGGACAGCAGATCGTCCATCTGGCCCTCGATGGGCTTTACTTCAATCTCAGGGTCTAACAGGCCGGTGGGTCGGATAAGCTGCTCCACAACCTGTGTGCTGCGCTCTCGTTCAAAGGCACCGGGGGTGGCGCTAACATAGATAATCTGATTTAGCCGCTCGTAGAATTCGTCAAAGTTCAAAGGGCGGTTGTCCAGCGCAGAGGGCAACCTAAATCCGTATTTGACAAGGGTCTCCTTGCGGGAGCGATCGCCGCCATACATACCCCGTGCCTGGGGCAGCGTGACATGCGATTCGTCCACAAAAAATAAAAAGTCATCGGGAAAGTAGTCAAGCAGTGTAAAAGGCACACTGCCCGGTGCACGGCGGGACAACACACGAGAGTAGTTTTCGATGCCGGAACAAAATCCGATTTCCGAGAGCATCTCAAGGTCGTAGTTCACCCGCTCGGCAATACGCTGGGCCTCGATGAGCTTTCCCTCCCGCTTAAAGGCCGCAACCTGAGCGTCGGCCTCCTCTCGCAGCTCCACAATGGCTTCGGCCAGCTGATCTCGGGGCACAATGTAGTGAGAAGCCGGATAGATGGCCACATGGCTTACCACATTTTTAATCTCGCCGGTAAGGGTGTTTATCTCGGAAATGCGGTCAATGGTATCGCCAAAAAATTCCACCCGCACCGCCGTGTCCCCCGAGTAGACCGGAAACACCTCCACCACATCTCCACGCACCCTAAACTTGTTGCGCACAAAGTTGATGTCGTTGCGCTCGTATTGCAGCTCCACCAGTTTGCGCATCAATTCCTCCCGGTCCTTTTGCATACCCGGACGCAGCGAGATGACCATGTTGCGGTAGTCGATGGGGTTGCCCAGCGAGTAAATGCAGGAAATGCTGGCCACAATGATGACATCCCGGCGCTCAGATACGGCCGAGGTAGCCGAGTGGCGCAGCTTTTCGATCTCGTCGTTGATGGAGCTGTCCTTCTCGATATAGGTGTCGGTAGAGGCAATGTAGGCCTCGGGCTGATAGTAGTCGTAATAGGATACAAAGTATTCCACAGCATTGTGAGGGAAAAATTCCTTAAATTCGCTACAAAGCTGGGCGGCCAGCGTCTTGTTGTGGGCCAGTATCAAGGTAGGGCGGTTGACACGGGCAATAATATTGGCCATGGTGAAGGTCTTACCCGAGCCGGTAACTCCCATGAGGGTCTGTTCTCGGTCCCCCCGCAGCACCCCGTCGGACAGCTGCTGTATGGCCTCGATCTGGTCGCCTGCGGGGCTAAAAGGCGAAACAAGCTTAAAGCTATCCATAAACCCTCCTTAAGGTGCGAGATTTTGATTGATAACGGTACCGGGTCATTATAGCATCATTTAATGAAAAGAACAAACATTCTGTATGCATTCTTTCTATTTTACAAAGAACCACCTCGCGCAGCGCACAAAAGCCGCTTTGAGGTGGCAAAAAGCGACTACGCCCAGCCCTGACTAAAATAGCCGGAATCCCGCATGCTTACAAAATCATCTCCGGCCACAATAATGTGGTCTTGCACCCGCACACCCAAAGGCTTAAGCGCCTCTCTAAGGCGCAGCGTGGCGCCCACATCGCCGTCTGAAGGCAGCGCAAAACCCTGGGGATGGTTGTGGGCCAGCACAATGGCCGAGGCCCCCACACCCACTACAATATCCACAATGGTGCGCACCATAATGGGTGCATAATCAAGGGTGCCTTCGGAAATCTGCTGGCATTTTAGCAGCCGACCTCGCCCGTCGAGACAGAGCAGAAAGACGGTTTCTCGGGGACGCCCAATGAACTTGGGGCGTATATACCGACCTATATCGGCCGTGGAGGCAAGAATAACGCCTCCAGACTCCTTGTCTTCAAGATAGGCTCGGCAAATAGCCAGCACCAGCTTGATAAGCGCAGCACTCTGATAGCCAATTCCCTTTACTTTAACAAGCTCGTCGAAGGGGGCGTCGAACACGCCGGACAGCGAGCCAAAGCGGGCTATAAGACTGTGGGCTAGATTGTTGGTGTCCGCTCGGGGAATAGAGAAAAAGAGCAAAAGCTCAAGGATGTTATGATCTGCCCTACCCTCAAGACCCTGCGCTAAAAAGTGATCCAAGCTGCGGCGCCGGTGGCCGTGGTGGTTGTGCTCTTTGCGGGTTTTGTCGGTGTCCATAAAGCCGGTTGCCTCCCCTTACACGCTGATAATTATTATAGCCCACCCACAGACAAAAGAAAAGCGCAATTGCATCTTAACCGAGCTGTGCTATACTGTTTTTGTAGAAGGCAGGTGAGTATGATGCGGGAATTTATCATCGGTAAAAACGACGCCGGGCAGCGGGTAGACCGCTTTCTTAAAAAGGCTGTGCCCAAGCTTCCGGCGTCGCTGATGCAGCGGTATATCCGCATAAAGCGTATAAAAGTAAATGGCGCTCGGTGCCAAAACAGCCAGATGCTCAAGGAGGGCGACCGCCTTGAGGCCTATATAAACGATGAGTTCTTCAGCGATCACACCCCGATCCATCCCCCTCGGGCCACCGGACTGCCCAGCATCGTCTATGAGGATGAGCACCTACTCATCCTCAACAAGCCCGCCGGACTGCTGGTGCATGAGGATGCCCGGGAACAAGGCGATACCCTTATCGGTCAGGTGCACAGTTATCTCATCGAGAGCGGACAGTACAATCCTGCCGCCGAGCACAGCTTTGCTCCGGCCCTCTGCCACCGCATAGACCGAGGTACCTCGGGGCTGGTGATTGCCGCCAAGGATGCCGCCACTTTGCGGGTGGTGAGCAGCCTTATCAAAGCACGCAAGATTGACAAGCTCTACCTCTGCATTGTGCTGGGCACCCCCCACCCCCCCGAAGCGAGGCTGACTGCACACCTGATAAAGGACACTGAGCAAAATCGTGTGCACATCTATGACCATCCTAAGGCGGGGAGCCTTACCATCCAAACCGGCTACCGTGTTGTGGAGAGCCGGGGCGGCTTCTCTTTGCTTGAGGTGGAGCTGCTCACCGGACGCACCCATCAAATCAGGGCCCATCTCGCCCATATCGGCCACCCGCTTGTGGGGGACAGCAAATACGGAAAAAACGCCGCCAATCGGGCCGCCGGTCTGCGCCGTCAGGCCCTCACGGCCTACAAGCTGCACTTCTCCCCCACCGGAGAGTTGGGTCATTTAAGCTATCTTGCCGATCGCAGCTTTGAGCTGGACACGGCCGAATTTTTTAGTCTGTTTCATCAAATAAGCGGGTAATACAGCGATAAAAAGCGTCCGAAGCCAAAGAGGCTTCGGACGCTTTTATTGTGGCGCAGCTTAGCCAAACAGAGACATTTGGCTATTTTCGGGCAGGTTGCCAAAGGCACCCATCTCTTTAAGGGCCTCAATAACGGTTTTGGACACCCCGGCCTGCTGGGCCACCTCCTCGATGGAGATGTAGCCCCCTATCCGAGCAGCCTCGTAGAGGCTGGTGGCAGCGCTCTCCCCTACGCCCTTGATGCAGCTAAAGGGCAGGCGGATTTTTCCGTCCTCTATCTGGTAGCGAAAGGCGTGGGACTTATAAAGGTCCACCGGTAAAAAGCTGTATCCTCGGGCCAGCATCTCTGCCACGATGGAAAGGGCATAGAGGGTATCTTCGTCCTTGACGGTGCGTTCGTTCCCCATGGCTCTAAGCTCCCCGATCCGGCGCTTTACGGCGGCCGGACCGGCTAAGGCAGCGTCGGCCTCTAAATCCCCTTGGCGCACCGTAAAGTAGGTGGCGTAAAAGGCCAGCGGATGATGGATTTTAAACCACCCTAGCCGCACAGCCGAAATGACATAGGCCGCAGCGTGAGCCTTAGGGAACATATACTTAATTTTGTAGCAGCTTTCTATGTACCACTCGGGCACGCCATGGCTGCGCATAGCCTCGAGCATCTCGGGGGTAAGGGCCTCTTTAGCGCGCCCTTTGCGGGTGAGTTCGGTGATCTTAAAGGCCATGGAGGGCTCGAGGCCTTTGTGCATCAGGTAGGTCATAATGGAGTCCCGGGTTCCGATAACCTCCGAAATGGTGCAGGTGCGGTTGCGAATTAGGTCTTGAGCGTTGCCCAGCCAAACATTGGTGCCGTGAGAGAGTCCCGATATCTGCAAAAGGTCGGAGAAGCAGGAGGGCTCAGCCTCCATCAGCATCTGGCGCACAAAGCCGGTTCCCATCTCGGGCAAAGCCAGAGTGCCGGTCTCGCAGTCGATGTCCTCCGGCGTAACGCCCAGCGCATCGGTGGAGGTAAACAGACTGATAACATCGGGGTCACTCGTGGGCACATCGGCAATGGACACACCGGTTAGATCCTCGAGGTATTTGTACATGGTGGGCACATCGTGACCTAAAATGTCCAGCTTGAGGATGGTGTCGTGCAGCGAGTGAAAGTCGAAATGGGTGGTAATCATGGCGGCGTCGGTCTTGTCCGCCGGGTACTGCACCGGGGTAAAGTCGTAGATTTCCATATCCCGGGGCACCACCACCATGCCTCCCGGGTGTTGGCCGGTAGTGCGCTTAACTCCGGCACAACCCAAGGCAAGGCGGGTCTCCTCGGCTCGGGGTGGGTTGAGACCACGCTCCTCAAGATACTTCTTTACAAAGCCAAAGCTGGTCTTATCGGCCAGT
Organism: Ruminococcaceae bacterium UBA1404; assembly: GCA_002305075.1. Taxonomy (GTDB): domain Bacteria; phylum Bacillota; class Clostridia; order Oscillospirales; family Ruminococcaceae; genus UBA1404. The sequence continues at coordinate 23,840 of DBQC01000005.1, forward strand.
GTGCTGATGGTTCCAGCTTTGAAAACCTGACTGGCTCCAAACAGCTCCTCGGTATATTTATGGGCGGTGGCCTGATAGTCTCCCGAAAAGTTGAGATCGATGTCCGGGGCTTTATCACCGTCGAAGCCGAGAAAAGTTTCGAAGGGGATGTCGTGGCCATCCCGGTTCATTGCGGTGCCACATTGTGGGCAGTCTTTAGGGGGAAGATCAAAACCGGACCCTACGCTCCCATCGGTGATAAACTGACTGTGGCAGCAGCCCGGACAGACATAATGGGGGGCCAGAGGATTGACTTCGGAAATACCGGCCATGGTGGCGGCAAAGGAGGAGCCCACCGAGCCCCGGCTGCCTACAAGGTAGCCGTCGCTTTCAGACTTCTGCACCAGCTTTTGTGCCGTGATGTACATAACCGCAAAGCCGTTCTTTATGATGGAGTCAAGTTCCCGTGTAAGACGATCGGAGACCAGCTCGGGCAGCTGCTTGCCGTAGATGCTGTGGGCACGCTCCCAGCAGATGCGACTAAGCTCCTCCTCGGCGCCGTCGATAATGGGCGGGTAGTTGCCCTCGGGGATGGGGCGCACCTCATCAATCATGTCGGCGATGCGGTGGGTGTTGTCCACCACCACCTCCATAGCCTTTTCGGGGCCTAAGTAGGCAAATGCGTTTAGCATTTCATCGGTGGTTTTAAGGTAAAGTGGAGGCTGATGATCGGCATCCCTAAAGCCCTGTCCGGCCATGAGAATGCGCCGGTAGATTTCATCTTCGGGATTTAAAAAATGGACATCGCCGGTGGCTACCACGGGTAGCCCCAAGCGCTCGCCTATTTTCACGATGGTGCGATTGATGTCCTCAAGCTCCTCGACCGATTTGACTCTCCCTTCCCGCACAAGGAACATATTGTTGTCGGTAGGCTGTATCTCTAAAAAATCATAGAAGCTGGCAATGTCGCAGAGGTCGGTAAAGCTCACACCGTCCAAAATAGCCCTGTAAAGCTCTCCGGCTTCACAGGCACTACCCACTAATATCCCCTCCCGTAGCCGGGCAATTTCGCTTTTAAGCAGCCGTGGGGTTTTGTAAAAGTGCTCTATATGCGATTTTGAAATCAGCTTATATAGGTTGCGCAGGCCATTACTGTTTTGCACCAGCAAAATAATGTGGTAGCTTCGCAGCTTTTTAAAGTCGGGCTTTTCCAGGCGAGCGTTGAGGTTGCTAAGGTGAAAATCCGCATGTTCGCTCTGCAAGGTTTCGAGCATTTTTACAAAGATATCGGATAGCGCAGCCGCATCGTCACAAGCCCGGTGAGCCCTTTCTAAAGCAATGCCAAGGTGCTCGGCAACGGTGCCCAACTTGTGGTTTTTAAGCCCGGGATAAAGGCTTCGGGCCATTACCAGGGTGTCTACATAACTGTAATTAATGTTAATACCACAGCGGGAGGCTGCCACCTTTAAAAAGGCTGCGTCAAACCCAGCATTGTGGGCCACCAGCACGGCATCGTCGCCGCAAAAGGCTATAAAGTCTCGTATGGCCTCGGCCTCGCTGGGTGCGTCGGCCACCATGGCATCTGTAATGCCTGTGAGCTTTACAACCTCAGCCGGGATGGATATGCCGGGGTTTACAAAGCTGGAAAAGCGCTCCACCTCTTGACCGTCCTTGATGCGCACCGCCCCAATTTCGGTGATGCGCTCGGTTGCCGCCGATAGGCCGGTGGTCTCAAGGTCGAACACAATATAGCTGCCGTCGTGATCGGACAGGTCCTTAGCGGCGGTCACGGCCGGCATCAGGTCGTTGACCAGATAGCCCTCTACGCCGTAAATAACCTTGAAGCCATCGTCCTTTCGCCGGATTGCGCTGAGCGTGTTCATGGCCTCGGGATAAGCCTGCACCACGCCGTGGTCGGTGATGGCGATGGCAGGGTGACCAAAGTCATAGGCCGCCTCGATAAGGGTTGCCGCCGAGGCCGTGGCGTCCATTGCGGACATATTGGTATGGGCGTGCAGCTCAATGCGCTTTTTGGCGGCCACATCGGTGCGCCGTTTGCGCTCGACCGAGCAAAGATTGTCTATTGTGAGCACCAAATCGTTCTGCTCAAACTTATCGGGAGCTATGCGGCCCTCAGCAATGACGGTGTCTCCCTTGGCAATGGTTTGAAGCTTGTCCGCCTCGGGGCCGTCGGCCAGCATCTTTACGGTGATAGAGCTGGTGTAGTCGGTTATCATGATGAGGAAGATGTGCCCGCCGCCACGGCGCAGTGCCTTTTGCTCGGTTGAGAAAACCTCTCCCCATACCGCTGCCGATCCGGTATATTCATCCACTTGATTAAGCGGTATGGGCCGCTGCTTGATGGCACGGCCGATCACAACGCTCATGCTGTCAGGCACAAAGGGCAGATCTCCGATATCAAAGGGGATTTTAAGCTTTACCGAGGCCATGGCCGACTGGGCAGCCTCGGCTTGAATGCGCTCCATATCAGCTAGGGCGTCGGCAAAGGCGGGGTGATCATCGCCGCAGCTATCTTCCCCCTCCAGTTCGACCTGCACCTCGCAGCCAAACTGCTCCCGGATAATCCGGGCCATCAGCACTGGGCAGTTTTGCTCACTGAGCATCTGAACGCCGCCATTTTTCAGTCGCACTACATAGCGACCCTCCTCAAGACGGGCCTCGGCCTCTTCAAAAAAGCCGTTAACCGGCAATCCCTGCTCCTTGAGCATGGCGGTGAGGTGGCTCAGGCAGTCGGCCTCGGCGAGCAGTTCGGATGCGTAGCAGGGCTGTATGACAAGCTCCCGCAGCCTAAGCGCCTGTGTGATCTGTCGCCGCACCGATTGGAGGACTCGTTGACCCACCAGCCCGTTTAACCGCAACCGCAGACGCATAGCACGGGCCTCTCTGTCTATCTCAAGGCGCTCCACCCCGCCGAAAAAGCCGGCCGTGGCCTCATCGATGGTGATGTATCTGCCAAAAAGCTCCATGAAATCCCGCAACAACCTTACTCCTTTGCTTGGGTGTAATAGGCGCCCACCCGGGCGCCCATATTAAGATATAGTATACATAATTTGCGCCGCTCTGCCAAGGTTGGGTGGATATTCGAAAGGGGACCTAAACGCAAAAAATGGGCCGAACAGTGCGTCCGGGCCGGGAAAATTTATTTATTATAGTGCCAAATCCTCCAAAATAACCGCCATGAGCCTATCCATCAGCTCGGCTTCGGTGCAGCTGCCAATCACTGCACCCTTTTTGAAGATGACGCCTTTGCCGTCCCCTCCGGCCATGCCATAGTCAGCCTGACTGGCTTCGCCCGGTCCGTTGACCGCACAACCCATCACCGCCACGGTGATATCAGCCTCTATGGGGGCGAGGCGGCGCTCCATCTCCTCTGCCATGCCCATCACATCCACCCCAGTGCGGCCGCAGGTGGGGCAGGCTATGACCGCGGGGCCGTAGCCGGGCAAACCGGCCGCCTTGAGGATGGTTTTGGCGGCATAAATCTCTTCCACGGGGTCGGCGCTTAAAGAGACCCGAAGCGTATCTCCTATGCCGTCGGCCAACAAGGAGCCTATGGCAATGGCCGACTTTACAAGGCCAAACTGGCGGGTGCCCGCCTCGGTGACCCCAAGGTGAAGCGGATAATCAAACCGGGCGCTGGCTAAGCGATAGGCCTCTAAGGTGGTTTTAACATAGGGGCTCTTTAGGGCCACCACCGTGTTGTAAAAGCCCAGCTCTTCGAGAATTTTTAGGTGCCCTTGGGTGCTTTCCACCATGGCTTCTGCGGTAGAAGCGCCATATTTTGCAAGGATATCCTTCTCCAGCGAACCGCTGTTAACCCCCACCCGAATGGGAACACCCCGTTTTTGGCAGGCTTCGGCCACGGCAGCCACCCTCTGGCGGCTGCCGATGTTGCCGGGATTAATACGGATCTTATCCGCCCCGGCTTCGAGTGCCAACAGCGCCAGCTTGTAGTCGAAGTGAATGTCGGCCACCACCGGCATGTCCACGGCGTTTTTAACCGCCGTAAGGGTGTGGGCGGCCTCGGCGTTGGGTAGGGCAATACGCACCATTTGGCAGCCGGCGGCCTCTAAGGCTTTTGCCTGTGCAATATTGCCCGGCACATCAAACCAAGGGCGACTGAGCATAGACTGAATGACCACCGGGGCGCCGCCTCCGATGGTGAGATGTCCCACCCGGACCTGCCGGGTCATTTTTCGCACTATATCTTTCATATCAAAGAAGCCTCATCAAGTCGTTGAGGGTTACATAGGCCATCACCAACATAAGAAAGGCAAAGCCGGCCAGATTAATGGCGTTCTCCACCCTTTCACCCAGTTTAAAGCCGAGCAGCCCCTCTAAGAAGATAAGAATGAGCTTGCCACCATCGAGCATGGGCAGGGGAAGAAGGTTCATCAGCCCTATATTGATGCTTATAAAGGCGGTCATCATCAGCAGCGAATTCATTCCCACCCGGGAGGCCGCTCCGATGGCCGAAGCCACCCCCACCGGCCCCGAAATTTGGGTCATGGGAATGCGCCCGGTAAAGATTTCGGCCGCTGAGCCCCACACCTGCCGCATGAGAGAGAGGGCCCATTTGGCTGTGTAGCCAAAGGATTCGCCCAAGGTGAGGTATTTTCCATAGGGAATAAAGTCGATGTGGATGGACTTAAATCCGTCTCCCTGGTCCACCAGCTTAAAGTTTACAAGAGGCAGGTCCATCACCCGGCCATCCCGCCTCACAGTAAATTGAACCACACCGTCATAAGTTCTAAACAGCTGCCAGCTCACATCGCTGGCCACATAAACCCTACGGTCGTTTATGCGCAAAATCTCGTCGCCTTGGCGCAATATTTGGGCGCTGGGCTGTTCGGGGTCATCAAAGGCGGCCACGGTGGTCAATCCCACCAGCGTAGTGTTGGCCAAAATCAGCAATATAAGAAAGCCACAGAGCAAATTGACCAAAGCGCCGGCTCCAATAACCACCATCCGCTTCATGGGCGGGGCGTTGTTATAGGCATTGGGGTCGGCCGAATCCTCCTCTTCCCCTTCCATGGCTAAAAAGCCGCCGATAGGCAGCAGACGCAGCGAATAGCGGATGCCCAGCTTATCCGTCCAGCTCCAGAGAATCGGCCCCATGCCGATAGCAAATTCGCTGATGGTAATACCCGCCCAGCGGGCCGCCAGATAATGGCCCAGCTCGTGAGCGAAGATGATAAACCCAAATACCAATATGGCGATGAGGGCAGTGCCGATGAAAGAGAGCAATCAATCACAACCTTTGTGGGTGTTAAACAAGCGTCCGAGAGCCGGTCATCCGGTGGCAAGCTGGTCTCGTACGGCCTGTCGGGCGGCGGCGTCGGCGGCAAACACGGCCTGTATATCGGTAAGGGGCGAGCTGTTTTCCGGCAGGGCCATCTCCACCAATTCACCGATGCGCCCAAAGGGAATACGCCCGGCTAAAAAGGCGGCTACAGCCTCTTCGTTGGCCCCATTTAGGGCAGCAGGCGCAGTTCCGCCCATGCGGGCTGCCCGGAGGGCCGCTCTAAGGCAGGTGAATGTCTGGGGGTCGGGCGGAGCGAAGGTGAGGCTGCCTATGGCCGCAAGGTCGAGTCTTTTAGCTGTGCTCGGCAAGCGGCCGGGGTAGGTTAGGGCGTACTGGATGGGTAAAGCCATATCGGGGGTGCCCATCTGAGCGATAACCGAACCGTCGCAGAACTCCACAGCCGAGTGCACCACGCTCTGGGGATGCACCACAATCTCTATTTTGTCCGGGGGAACATCAAACAGCCACATGGCCTCAATCAACTCGAGGCCCTTGTTCATCAAGGTGGCACTGTCCACTGTGAGCTTGGTGCCCATGCTGTATGTGGGGTGACGCAGGGCCTCGGCCGGGGTCATGGTGTAGACCTCTTCTATACTGCGACCGAAAAAGGGGCCACCTGAGGCCGTGAGCAGGATACGCTCTATTCTATTACCATGTGCGGCATTTAAGCACTGGAATATGGCAGAATGCTCGCTGTCCACCGGAAAAATGGGGTTTCCCGCCTTGGCAGCCTCGGCCATCACCAGTCCACCGCCGGCCACAACGGACTCCTTGTTGGCCAGCGCCAGCTTCCGGCCTGAGCGCAGGGCGGCCAGTGTAGGCCGCAGCCCGGCGATACCCACCACGGCGTTTAGGGTCATCTCGCCGCCGGGATGGGCTGCCGCTTCACAGACCGCATCGGCCCCGGCCATCACCCGCACCGGGATGTCGGCCAAGGCGGTTTTTAGCTCAAGATAGCGCTCGGGGTCGGCGGTGACCGCCATATCGGGCAAAAAAGCACGGGCCTGCTGGGTGAGCAGGCCGATGTTTTGACTGGCGGCAAGGGCGCTAACCCGCAGGCCGAGGCGAGCACAAATAGATAGGGTCTGCACACCGATGGAGCCGGTGGAACCCAAGAGATTGAGCGAAGCTATCACGGTATCCCTCCTAGCCTATCCATGCCAGCGGTGTAACATAGCGCACAATGACATAGACCAGCGGCATGGCGCCCAGCACACTGTCGAATCGGTCGAGCACGCCACCATGGCCGGGCATGATGTGGCCAAAGTCCTTGATGCCAAACTGCCGCTTGATGGCGCTGGCTGCAAGATCGCCCAGCATTCCGGACACCACAAGAAAGGGCAGAGCCACCAGCAGTGCACCGTAATTGATTACAAGGTTCACGCCGGACATGGACTGATACAGGGCATAAACATAGCTTAGCGCTAGCACGGTGACCGCACCGCCCAGTCCCCCGCCAATGGCTCCCTCCACGGTTTTTTTAGGGCTGATGTTGGGGGCCAATTTGCGTTTGCCAAACTGTCGCCCGGCAAAGTAGGCGCAGGTGTCGGTGCCCCAGGCGGCCGCCAGACCCACCAGATTGTAGAACATACCCACGGATGTACCGAAGTTATCCCGACAGGCTATGAGGGTGGATAGCGCATGGGCAATAACCATGGTAAACAAAAAGGTCATGGCCACCTGCTCGATCCGCACCTCTCGGTGGCTGCCAAGGAAGATAAGAATGAGCAGCACCGCAAAGCCGTAGTTGATTAGCGCCACATACCGGCTTAGAGCCGGCCCCAATAAAAAGGGAATGGTGGCGGCGTAGGCGTAGGCAGCTATATTGGTGGCACGGTGCTTATAGCCTGCACCGTGCAGCAGCTCGTCGAGGCCGATGATGCCGACAATGGACACCGCCGCATTGAGCACATAACTGTCGTAGAGGCCGAGCACCACCCCAAGGATGCCAATGCCCACAAGGGCCGAAATAACCCGTTGCTTCATCCCGAAATCCCTCCATATCGGCGATCGCGACCGGCATAGAGCGCAATGGCCGTGTCTAAATCCGCAGGGGTAAAGTCGGGCCAGAGCTTGTCCATATAGATAAGCTCGGCATAGGCGCACTGCCAAAGCAAAAAGTTCGACAGCCGCTGTTCACCACTTGGGCGGATTATCATATCGGGGTCGGGCTGGCCCGCAGTGTAGAGGCCCTGCGAAAACAGTGCCGCATCGATATCTCGAGGGTCAAGCTTACCCTCTGCGACAAGGCAAGCCAAGCGGCGGGCTGCGTGAAGAATCTCGTCGCGTCCGCCGTAATTGATGGCGATATTCAAATTCATGCGGGTGTTGTTGGCCGTGGCGGCCTCCAGGGCATCCATTCTCCGAACAAGGTCGGGGGCCAAAGGTGCCCGATCGCCGATAAAGCGGGTGCGCACCTCGCGATTTTGCTGCTGCTCGCACTGGGTAAGATAGTCCCGGAGCAGGTTCATAATGGCCTCCACCTCGGCCTTGGGCCGGGACCAGTTTTCGGTGGAAAAGGCAAACAGTGTAAGATGGCCAATGCCTATCTCAAGGCAGTGACGCGTAATAATCTCCACCGTTTTGGCCCCCTCGCGGTGGCCCATGCTGCGTGCAAGGCCCCGCTGCTTGGCCCACCGCCCGTTGCCGTCCATAATAATGGCAATGTGGGTGGGCATTCCGGAAGTTTGCTGCATGATAAGCTCCACGGAGATTATATCTCCATAATCTCCTTTTCTTTGGCTGCGGTAATGGTATCGATCTCTTTACAGTATTTGTCGGTAACATCCTGAATTTTCTTCTCGTAGACTTTTTGATCGTCTTCAGAGATTTCGCTGCTCTTTTTAAGTTGCTTAAACCGGTCGTTGGCGTCTCGGCGAATGGCCCGCACGGCTACCTTAGCCTCCTCGCCCTGCTTGGCGATGCTTTTGGCAATTTCCCGGCGGCGCTCCTCGGTGAGCGGCGGGAAAACGATGCGCAGCGCACTACCATCATTCTGGGGATTAATGCCGATATCCGAGCTCTGAATAGCCCGTTCTATGGCTTTGAGGGTGCTTTTATCCCAAGGGGTGATCACGAGGATTCGGGCCTCGCTTACCGACACGGCGGCCATCTGATTGATGGGAGTGGGTACGCCATAGTAGTCCACCATCACCTTGTCGAGTACGGCGGGGTTGGCCCGTCCGGCCCGGATGGCCGCCAGCTCGCCCACCAGATAGTCCACACTTTTCTGCATGCGCGCTTCATATTCTTTAAGCATAGCCTTACACTCCTTTTCTCCGGTACATGGATGATGAGCGAGCCGCCCGCACAAGCAAGGCGGTCGCCGCATGAACAAAATAATGTATCAGCTTTCGCTGAGCAGGGTACCTATGTTGTCGCCGCAGACCACCCGCACGATGTTTTCGGGATCCTCTAACGAGAATATCCTAACCGGCAGCTGCAAATCTCGGCACATGGAGGCGGCGGTCATGTCCATCACATCGAGGTGCAAACGGAGCACCTCGCTAAAAGAGAGCCGCGTGTATTTAGAGGCGTCAGGATGGATGCTGGGGTCCTTGTCGTAGACACCATCCACCGTCTTGGCCATAAGAATAACCTCGGCGTCGATCTCGGCGGCTCTGAGAGAGGCGGCGGTATCGGTAGAGAAAAAGGGGTTTCCGGTGCCGCATCCAAAGATGACCACCCTACCCTTTTCTAAATGGCGCACAGCACGGGCCCGGATGTAGGGCTCGGCGATGTTCTGCATGCCGATGGCCGTTTGCACCCGTACGGTGGCGCCATTTTGCTCGAGGCCGTCGGCCAGTGCGAGGGCGTTAATCACCGTGGCTACCATACCCATATGGTCGGCACGGGTGCGATCCATGCGGCGGCTTTGACGGCCCCGCCAAAAGTTACCGCCCCCCACCACAATACCCACCTCGACACCAAGTTCGGTGCAGGTTTGCACACATCGGGCAATGTTGTATACCACATCAAAATCGAGGCCAAAGCCTGCAGCTCCGGCTAGAGCCTCGCCGCTGAGCTTGAGTAAAATGCGTTTATAGACTGCCTGCATGTTCGAGCCACCTTGTGTTTTTATTATTTTACATGAATCCGCTCGGGGTGTAAAGGGATGAGGCCGAGCTTCTTGGAAAAAGGCGCCCAAAAGGACGCCTTTTAAAAAGCAGATTATTCGGCTGGCTACTTAATCATGTTGGCAACTTCATCGGCAAAGTTGTCCTCACGCTTTTCAAGGCCCTCGCCCTTTTCATAGCGCACAAAGTTCACAACTTTAATGCTGCCGCCCAGCTCCTTGGCCACCTTGTCGGTGTACTGGGCCACCGTGATGTCGCCATCCTTGACAAAGGCCTGATCCAAGAGGCAGTTGTCTTTGTAGTACTTGGCGATGCGCCCGTTTACCATCTTCTCGGCGATGTTGGCAGGCTTGCCCTCGTTGATGGCCTGAGCCATAAGGATTTCGCGCTCTTTCGCGATAACCTCGGCGGGTACAGCCTCGCGGTTGAGATAGAGAGGATTGGCAGCCGCAATCTGCATGCAGACATCCTTGGCATAGGTCTCGAAGTCGGCAGACTGCGCAAGGTCGGTGTCGAACAGCGTCAGCACAGCAATGCGACCGCCGCCGTGGATATAGGAGGCAGTGATGCCCTCGTACCGGGTAAAGCGGCGGATTTTAAGGTTCTCGCCAATGGTGAGAATCTTATCTCTCAGCGCCTCTTCCACTGTCTCGCCCGAGTCGAGTTTGCAGCCGAGCAGCGCATCGACATCGGCGGGGTTGTGCGCCTCGATGGCACCGGCAACGCTGGTTACAAACTCGTTAAACATATCGTTTTTGGCCACAAAGTCGGTCTCGGAGTTTACCTCCACAATCACGCCGATCTTGGCATCGTTATCGCTCATGGCGTACACTACGCCTTCGGCAGCCACACGGTCGGCCTTTTTAGCAGCCGCGGCCAAACCCTTTTCACGCAGCAGGGCTACCGCCCGCTCGAAATCGCCCTCCGCCTCGGTGAGAGCCTTTTTGCAGTCCATCATACCCACGCCGGTCTGCTGGCGCAGTCTATTTACATCCTGGGCAGTAAAAGCCATTTTTATTTCCTCCCGTTGTTGTTAAGTGAATTTGCGAATATAAGAGGCGCCCCGACAAAGATCTGCCCGGGCGCCCAACACTTATGCCTCGTCCGCCTCGTCCTCGGCCTCCTTGGCCTCGTCGGCCACGGGTGCGTCGGCGCCCTGACGGCCCTCGATAATCGCGTTGGCCATGGTCTGGGAAATAAGCCTGACAGCACGGATGGCATCGTCGTTACCGGGGATGATATAGTCAATTTCATCGGGGTCGCAGTTGGTGTCTACGATGGCGATGATGGGAATGCCCAGTTTGCGGGCTTCGGCCACTGCAATGCGCTCCTTGCGGGGATCCACAATGAAGATAGCACCGGGCAGTTTGTTCATATCCTTGATGCCGCCGAGGTATTTATCCAGCTTTTCAATCTCTAACTGAAGCTTGGTAACCTCTTTTTTGGGCAGCAAATCGAAGGTGCCGTCCTCCTCCATATTGCGCAGCTGCTCAAGGCGGTCCACCCGGCGGCGGATGGTCTTAAAGTTCGTGAGCATGCCGCCCAGCCAACGGGCGTTCACATAGAAGGCGCCAGCCCGCTCGGCCTCTTCTTTGATGGACTCGGCAGCCTGCTTCTTGGTGCCTACGAAAAGCACCGACTGGCCATCGGCCGAGAGATCACGCACATAATTGTAGGCGGTTTCCAGCATCTTAACGGTCTTTTGCAGGTCGATGATGTAGATGCCGTTGCGCTCGGTAAAGATGTAGGTGGCCATTTTGGGGTTCCACCTGCGGGTTTGGTGGCCGAAGTGTACGCCGGCCTCGAGCAATTGTTTCATAGATACGACGCTCATTAAATAAATTCCTCCTTGGTTTTTCCTCCACCCGCCCTTTGGCGCGCCGAGCCACTTGGGGCCACCAGACGCTGCCGGACGGATGTGTGTATTTAATACGCCAAGACATTATATCACCCGATTCTATAAAAGGCAATACCCATCATGGCTAAATTTGCCGCCTTTTACCGGCTGCGGGGTCGACGCCGACGCATGTCAAAGGGGGGGCAATCGATGAGGATGGTGTCCTCGCCGATGACCTTAATATCCCCCCACTTAATGACGATATCCTTGCCCCGCCCCAGCAGGCCAAACAGCCGCAGCCGACCATAGACGATGACTGTGACCACCCGGGCGGTGGACAGGTCTATGTCAAAATCGTCGGCGCAACCCAGGCGTGTGCCGTCTCGAATGTTGATAACATCCTTGCAGCGGAGCTCCCCTACCCGCATAAACATAGGCCCACCTCCACGCTCTATCCTATGGAATTATAGGTAGGGTTTATGACTTTCTCACAATGTCCTATGAGACGGTAAGGTTTTTGCATCTTTTTGACAGCGCTGTTTCGGTGTAAACAAAATGGCGCCGGTCAATAATGAAGCTAACGAGCCGTAGGGGGATATACATGCACATAAACAAGGTGGAAATTTGCGGGGTAAATACCTCCAAACTTGTGGTGTTAAAAGAGAAGGAGAAAGAGGTTCTCTTAAAGCGTGCCGCTAAGGGGGATAAAGCGGCCCGCGAAGCTCTTATCAGTGGCAATCTTAAGTTGGTGCTTAGCGTTGTGCAGAAATTTGCCACCCGAGGCGAAAATTTAGACGACCTCTTTCAAGTGGGCTGCATAGGCCTTATTAAGTCTATCGACAACTTTGATACAACGCTTGGCGTGCGTTTCTCCACATATGCCGTTCCCATGATCATCGGTGAAATAAGAAGGTATTTAAGAGACAATAACCCCATTCGGGTGAGCAGATCTATGCGGGACATGGCCTATAAGGCTATGCAGGCCAAGGAGCGTCTGCTAAGAGAATACAGCCGCGAGCCCACCATTCAGGAGCTGTCCGACGCTTTGGGCGCAGCCCGCGAGGAGGTTGTGCTGGCACTGGAAGCCATTGTCTCTCCCCTTTCTCTCCACGATCCGGTCTATGCCGACGGCGGTGATACCATTTATATCCTCGACCAGATTAAAGATCCGGTGGGAGATGAGGATTGGCTGGACGAGATCTCCTTTAAGGAGGCAGTGGAGGGGCTAACCGACCGAGAAAAGCGCATTTTGCACCTGCGCTTTATGCGTGGCCGCACCCAGATGGAGGTGGCAGAGGAAATTGGAATCTCGCAGGCACAGGTAAGCCGGGTGGAAAAGGGTGCGCTGGCCAGGATAAAGAAACAGCTATAAAAAGGCTGCCACACACAGCGTGGCAGCCTTTTTATCTTTTAGCACACCCGCTCCATGTCCTTTTTAAGTCGGCGGATAATGCGTTTTTCTAACCTTGATATGTAAGACTGGGAAATGCCAATGATGTCGGCCACTTCCTTTTGGGTGCGCTCCTCACCGTCTAAAAGACCAAAGCGCAACTTCATAATCAACTTTTCCCGATCTGCCAGACGCTCGATAGCCTCGAGCAGCATGCTGCGTTCGGCCGCCTGCTCAATAGGGCGGTTGATGGCATCGCTGTCGGTACCTAAGATATCCGAGAGCAGCAGCTCGTTTCCATCCCAGTCTATATTGAGCGGCTCGTCGATGGACACCTCGTTTTTCAGTGGCTGGCACTTTCGCAAGAACATAAGAATCTCGTTTTCGATGCAGCGAGAGGCATAGGTGGCCAGCTTGATACCTCGACTGGGGCTAAAGGTGCCCACGGCCTTGATAAGCCCGATGGAGCCGATGGAGATGAGATCCTCCACATTGATGCCTGTGGATTCAAACCGCCGGGCGATGTAAACCACCAGCCGCAGATTGTGCACAATGAGGGTCTGGCGGGCGTCGGCATCCCCTTGCTCAAGCAATACGAAGATTCGGCGCTCCTCCTCTACCGACAGGGGCGCAGGCAGCGTTTCGGGGCCGTTTATGTAGTGGATGCCCTCCCCCGTTTTGCCATACAGCGCCCACAGGCGGCTTAAAGCCCATTCCCACAAGCCGATTACTTCAACACGCCTCATACTAATTCCCCCGCTCTTTCAAAATAATGACTCAATATGGCCGGATTGGCGATGGCCGCGTAGCGCTCGTCCCCCACCGGATCCAAAGTTACAGCAACATAGAGATCGCAGGGCTGTGCCACCCCGCCGCTTTGGCTGCACAGCACCCGATCGGGCCGAAAGGCCGGAAGGGCGCCACCGCCCTTGATGGTACGAAAGGGGATCATTCGTAGCCCCGGCTGAGACTGCACCCCTGTCTCCCCCCCATAGTAGGCCGCCACGGCCTCGGGCATAATGGGGCTTACATCTCCATAGGCGCAGATTACCACTGGCAGGCCGGAAAAGGGCTCGGTGAGATGATTGCCCGTGTCTAACAGGGCCACAAGGCTCACAGAGCGTCCTCCACGCACCATACGCAGCCGACAAAGCTCCCCGGGGGCCTGACGACGACGGGTCCAGCGGCTGATAAGCTCCACCACCCCATAGCAAAGCCCGGTAATCAGCAGCAAGGGCAATGCGCCAATGCTAAAATACACCGCGCCATTGTGCATAATCATGCCCGCCGGAGCCAGCCAGAGATAGAGAGCCAGCATAAGCCCCGCAACCACAAAGCTTACAAAAAGCAGCGACAGCATGAGCCTTAATAAACCCATGGGCCGACAGCTTTGGCAGGCAACGGCCACCATCATAAGGCAGAATAATATTTTAAGAGCCCCGCTCGTCCAGACCCCCATGGACGGCAGGAAGATGGACAGAGCGCCTAAGGCCCCCACCAAAGCACCGGCACAGGCTCTTATGGGCCTTAAATCAACGCCCACCAGTTTGGCCGCTGCCCAAATCAGCACAAAGTTGATGATAAAATTCAGGGCAATCAGTACATCCACATAGACCACCGTGGCCATGTGACACCTCCCGAGCAAGCTCGTTTAGAATTATATCCATTGGTCCCCGTAGAAGCTGTCGGAACGGGGTAGGCAGGCTATCAAATTTACTTTCCTGCGCTTTAGGCCATTCTGATAGGGAAAAACCCGGTGTTAAAGTGGGCAGACGGGCCTTTTTGTCCTTTTATAAGGCAGGAGTTGGGTAGCCTTTAGTCACACATTCTCATAATCTGTAGGGAAATCCTATTTTGGAGATGATGCCATGTCTTGCACCAGCAAGTTTTGTAAGGAGATGCTAAAACCACCCACTTGCCCAAAACCGCCTAAGCCATCAAAACCGGGGTATCTGCGCTGCTGCGACACCGTCGGATGCGCCGATTACAAGGCCGAGCATCGCAACCCCTTTTGGCCAAAGTTTGCCCATCCCCAGTGGCTGGACTGTGACGAGCTGTATAACTACCGCGGCGAAAAGCCCCGCGAGGAGCACCACGAGCCCCCGGTCCCACCCGAAGCAAAGCCTCCCCGGCCTGAACCCAAGCCTCCACGCCCCGAGCCGAATTGTAGGCCCCAGCACATCTGCCCCCGTTGCGGGCGCTGTATGCGCTGCGCACATCCCGAGCGCTGAGCTCGCTTGCCCTTTCAGGCACATACATAGGGCCTGTCACAGCTAGGCTATGACAGGCCCCGTCTTTCTATGTCCGACATGATTTGACATTCTAAAATTTCCACTTTAGAATAAGGAAAAACAAGCGGATGTGATGATTCATGACCAAAAAGCAGCGAGCGGCCATGGCGGTGGAACTGCTCGAGCAGGCCTATCCCGACCCCGTATGCGCTCTTGATTACGAACAACCCTACCAGCTGCTGATTGCGGTTCGGCTGTCGGCCCAGTGCACCGACGCGCGGGTCAACATCATCACCCGGGAGCTGTTTGCCAAATATCCCACCTTAGAGGCCATTGCCGCCGCCCCGGTGGCCGACATCGAGGACATTATCCGCTCCTGCGGACTATATAAAACCAAGGCACGGGACATCTCGACCATGACTAAGCTGCTGCTCACACAGCACGGCGGCCGGGTACCCGATACTATGGAGGCGCTGCTCGACCTGCCCGGCGTTGGCCGAAAAAGCGCCAACCTCATCCTCGGGGACATCTATGGTCAGCCTGCTGTTGTTTGCGACACGCACTGCATCCGCATCACCGGCCTGTTGGGCCTTATTGACACAAAAGACCCCTATAAAGCAGAAATGCAGCTGAGGGCCTGTCTGCCCATGGACAAGGCAAACGACTTCTGCCACCGCATTGTACTCCACGGCCGGGCGGTCTGCATTGCCCGGCGGCCCGACTGCGGCGCTTGTGTGCTGGCCCCCTGCTGCAAGTTTTTTACTGGCAGCCAAAATGCCACCAAACCCAAAGCTAAAGCTCCTGCTAAGGCTAAGGCGCCCGCCAAGTCAAAGACAGCCAAACCCCGCCCTGCTGCTGATACACTCTAAACCGATAATGCTAAAAGCCCGGCTCCGCTTGGAGCCGGGCTTTGCTGTCTAATTTTAGTCCTCGTCGTCCTCATTTTCCCAGTTGTGCCAGACGCTCTGCACATCGTCGTGATCCTCAAACAGCTCGAGCATCTTCTGCATTTTCTGGCGCTGGTCAGGGTCGGTTAGCTGGGTGTAGGAGGAGGGCTCGTACTCCAACTGGGCCGACACAAATTGATACCCCAGCTTATCGAGAGCATCACGCACGCCGCTGAATGCCCCGGTATCGGTGTAGATGGCGATGGCTTCCTCCGAGTACTCGATGTCCTGCACACCATCCAGAAGGGCATCCTCAAAAATCTTCTCCTCGGAGATGCCGGTGTTCTCGATGACCAGCACCCCCTTGCGGGTGAACATATAGCTCACGCTGCCGCTTTGCCCGAGATTGCCGCCATATTTGTCAAAATAGTGGCGCAGGTCGCCGGCAGTACGGTTGCGGTTGTCGGTTAGGGTCTCTACCATCACGGCCACGCCATTGGGGCCGTAGCCCTCGTATATAATCTCCTCGTACTGATTGCGGTCGCTGTCGCCGGCAGCCTTTTTTATGGCCCGATCAATGTTATCGTTTGGTAGGTTGTTGGCCTTTGCCTTGGCAATGGCGTCCCGCAGGCGGCTGTTGGTAGCAGGGTCGGCACCGCCCTCTTTGACGGCTACGGCAATCTCCCTGCCCATTTTGGTAAAGATCTGCCCCCTCTTGCTGTCCGCCGCTTCCTTTTTGCGCTTGATGTTGTTCCATTTGGAATGTCCAGCCATGCTATCTATCACCCTCAGTATTCTATAATCATGGGCTTATTGTAGCATAGAGCCCCATAGGGATGCAAACCAAAAGGAACTGGCGCACAGCGGCTATTTTCGGCGAACAGGCGTCCACACCTCGCTGTAAGCGTATTGCTCCTTGTGGGGATCCATTTTGGTAAAGGAAAAGCTGGGGAGGTCGATAACCTCGTAGTCGGAGGCGGGCAGCCACTCGGCGTAGATGCGCGCCATGGTGTTTTGCAGCGTTTCGGGAAAAGGCCCCTCGTTCGGGAACACGGCCCAGGTGGCGGCGGGTACAGGCACCTTTTCAAGCAGATGACCCACATCCTCCCGGGTGGTCAGTACGCCAATCATATGGGTTAGTTCCCCCTCCTCCCGAATAAAGCCGGCATCGGCGTCGTAGGAGGCGTTGACTACCTCATAAGGCTCAACATTTTTTAGGGCGTGCATTTGGAGCCGCTGCTCCTCGGTGATACTCATGGCAAGCTCTACGATGGCGTTGTTAACCCCCTCAAACTGCATGGGTACACGCCGGCTTACCCCCGCTAAATTAAAGGCGGGCATCTCTACAATTTTGCATTCCATAGCGTTTCCTCCTTTTACGGTGATGATAAACGAAAGCTTAGGAAAGGATTTGCCGACTTTCTTTTTGGCTGCATCCGAGGGTAAAAGCCCACTCCACCTCTTAAAAGCCCGGCTAAAGCCGTCCAGCGACTGGTAGCCGTATTTATAGGCTACATGGGTAACACTTTCGCCCTGCAGCAAATCCTTGCTGGCCTCGGACAGTCGCCTGTTTTTGATGTATTCGCTCAGGCTCATGCCCGACAGATAGTAAAACACTGTTCTAAGATTGTAGTCCGATAGACCGGCCTGTTCGGCCAGAGCTTCAGGTGGGAGCGGGTCGGTTAAATGCGCCTCGATATACTCCACAACCCGATTGAGTGCTTGTAGCATAGCCCTTTCCTCCTTCGCTCTTTTATCATAGCGTGTTATTGCGCCGCTTGCTCGACTTTTTGGTAGAAAAAAAGTCGAAATGCCAACCTAAGTAATCGACAGCTCGACTTATGAAGTCTCCAAACGGATTTGCGCCGGCCGATGAGAGATTGTTAAAGATGTGAGTATTCTTTCTATGTTTTTGGACCATTTTATATCCCGCTTTTTATCTCACTTTGCAAGCGAAAAAGAGGGGCAACTCGTTGAGAAAAAAGCAATGCCGGTCTTGCGACCGGCATTTCACGATTTGGAGGCGCCAGACGGATTTGAACCGTCGAATAAGGGTTTTGCAGACCCTTGCCTTACCATATATTTACTTGATTGTAGAGCCATTCTATTGACTGAAATTAGGTTTTACACCACTTTTTACACCACTTTGAATCTAGCTTTCTCTAAGTAACTAAACATGAAACTCTTTATATGTGTATGCCTCCATCCACCTCTCGAGCCCGTCTTTGGGGATGTAAAACCTCCTGCCGATCTTTATTTTAGGGAATGTATCTTTTCTTACAATATCATAGGCGCGATTAATCCCACAACCCAATATTTCGGCTATATCTTTAACTTTATATATAGTTTTATCTTCGCTCAATAGCGTTCCTCCAATCTGTGCTTTTGGTAAAGGATTTACTTCCCCGTGCTACCAAACCCGCCGTCTCCCCTGTCGGTTTCGTCAAGTTCTTCTACCTCAAGGATATCTTTAGATATATAAGGGATAAAAACCACCTG
>DBQC01000022.1 GCA_002305075.1 Ruminococcaceae bacterium UBA1404
TGGTGGAAACGAGGGGGATCGAACCCCTGACCTTCTGAATGCCATTCAGGCAGCTACCGAAAAAATTAGCGATCTTGCAGCAAAATCTGATACTGATGTGGCGAAACCCACCCATGCAAGGAGGCGTGGGTGGGTTTTCCTGTCTCTTGGCCGGCATCAGGGTGGACTGTCTTCTGAGAGGTTGGATGCTGAAGGGCAATGTGATCGCAAGGCTATAATATCCATTTTCTTTGAACGCTGTGCCGGCAAAAGGCAAACAAAACTGCGGCAAAGGCAATCAATATGAGAATGCAAAGCCCAGGCGGCATCATACTTGTGCCAAGAATAGCGCCACCAAGCAGATCGGTTCCGTAGGTCAGCGGCAGCAGGTAGGAGAAGAATCTCAAAACCATGGGCAGACTGCTAACCGGCAGGAACAACCCGCACAAAAACAGCATGGGGAACCTAAAGAAGTTCGAAAAGGTCTGCGCTTCAAACACCTCTTTGGCCGAAACAGCAATCACCAGCCCGAGCAGTGTGGAGGTCACGGCTATGAGAAAGACCGCCAGCAAAACCACTCCCCAGCTGATTCCGGCCAGGTCCACAAAAAATGCCGCAAAGATCACCGGCACAAAGGCGTTAAACAGGCCGAACAGAATGGCCCCGGACAGCTTGGCAGCCAACATGGTGCTGAGGGAAATGGGCGCCAGCAAAAGTCGATCGAAAGAACGCCCTTTGCGCTCAAAGGTAATGGTGACAGCCAGCATAGAGGTGGTGCCAAACAAAATGCTCATGGCCATCAGCCCCGGAAGCATCTCCCGGATATCGGATAGGTTTACGCCACCCGATGCGCGAATCATCTGCATAAGCGTCCAGGAAAGCGGGAAAATGATGCCCCAGCTGATGTTGGGCGGTTTGAGATAGTAATTGCGTATATCCTTTTTCAGAATGCTCCAAAAGGCAATCCGGCTTTTCATTTTGCCAGCCCCCCTTTTTCCCTATCTTTTTTAAGCTTTTGCGCATCCATTCCGGTGATTTTTACAAAAACATCCTCCAGCGTTGGCCGCAGCTCTTTGGCTTCAAAAACCGAGATGCCCTTGCTGTCAAGATATTGCAGAACCGGCGACAGCGCAGTGCGCTCCTCGGAAATAAGGTGGGCGCGATGATCTTTTCCAACTTGGACGGTACAGCCCTTAAAATGCGCCTCTATTTCTTGTGCGATGGGCGCTATACTGGCATCGGTCACAAGCTCTATGGTATGGCCGTGGGTAACGCTCTCCATCAGCTCGGGCAGGGTGCCCTCCGCCACAATATGGCCGTCCACAATAAAAGCAATGCGGTCGCAGATGCGCTCGGCATCCTCAATATAGTGGGTGGTCATAAATATGGTGGTGCCACTTTGTCCAAGCTCCAACAGAAGCCGGCGAATCTGCCGAGCGCTTTCCACATCAATGCCCGTGGTGGGCTCGTCTAAAAAGAGGATCTCGGGCTCGTGGATGATGCCGGCCGCAATGGTCAGCTTGCGGCGCATCCCCTTGGAATATGCCTTAAAGGGACGCTTTCCGGCCCGGGTTAAACCGAACTGCTCTAATAGCGCCTTGGCCCGCTCTTCCCGCTCGGCTTTTTTCATGCCATAGAGCGCGCCGCAAAAGCAAAGGTTTTCAAAGCCGTCCATTTCGTTGTAGAGGTTACTTTCGTCCGGAACAATGCCCATGATGGACTGGGCCCTTTTGACATGCTTGACCGCGTCGATCCCGTCGATCACAATGGAGCCGCCCGTGGGCCTTGCAAGGCCGATCATCATGTTGATAGTGGTGGTTTTGCCTGCGCCATTGGGGCCGAGAAAGCCAAATATTTCTCCCCGGCGGATGGAAAAGGAGATGTTGTTTACGGCCGCTAAGTCGCCATAACGCTTACTTAGACCGGTGACCGTGACAATGTCCGTGGTGCTCATGGCTCCTATCCCCCTTTGCAAAATCCGTACCGTGGCAGAAGGCTTTAACTTCCTCGCTGCATTCCTGCTTTAGCAAATGGCAGCGCTCCTGCTCGGTGGTAGGACAGCCGCCCTCATCGGGGGTGCAAAGCTCCCGCTCGATGCGTGCAAGCGCCTCGATTTCGCCAGCCAGCGTATGAAGTATGTCCCGTCTCACATCATAGTGCATAAAATAGCCTTTCTTTTGGCCGGTCAGAAGGCCGGCTTCCCGCAGAACCTTCAGGTGCTGCGATACCCCACTCTCGGAAAGCTCCAGCTTTCTTGCCAGCGCCCGAACGCAGTAGTTGTGCCGCAAAAGCAGCGTAATAATCTTCAGTCGAGTTTCATCGGCTATGGCCTTTAGTACAAGTGTTCTGTCCATTTTGTCACCCTCTTGTTGTATTTGATTCAGCCGTTACTGAATTAATTGTAGCACATAATTTGATTTAGTCAACCCTAAATCAGACTTTGCGGTTGTGACAACATAACGGTATAGATAAAAGAGCCAATCCCAATTCTTCGGTCGGAATTGGGCTTGGCTCTTAAGATTTATGTATGTCTGTAATTTTTTAGTGGGTGTAATCTATGAATTTAATATCATCGGGCAGGTCGTTTACAATCAGTTCCTTCATTTTCTTAGCAAAGGGGCAGGGGTAGCCGATGGGTGTGCCTTTTTGAATACAAGAGGCAAAAGCAATGGTATCCGCCCCTCGTTTTACAAGCTCCCTTGCTCTTAGAACCGCCTTTTTTGCTGGGCATCCGCCACAATTGATAAAGCCGATGATCTCGATGTCTTCGGTGATGCCCTTAAAGGCGCCCTTCCTTTCTTTTATCATTCTAAAATCTGTGGTTCCGGGGCAATAATCCTCGGTCTGGGCACATCGAATAATGCCAAGTTTCATGCTCGTGCTCTCTCCTATGCTTAATAAAATTATGTTTGCCGCAATCATACCACAAATAGAGATTTTTTTCTCTTAACCCTCCGAATAAGTGCAGATACCAAAAAAGTTATTGACATATGACGGAAACCAGGTATAATAAAGTTGTAAATGACATATGTCAATAATCAAAGGAGGTGAAATTAATGCCTAAACTAGATAAAACGGGTCCGATGGGTGCCGGAACAATGACCGGACGGGGCTTAGGGCTTTGCACTGGGGCAAAAGCCGTCAAATATGGTGCCGGTCTCGGCTTGGGGCTGGCTTGCAGGCGCAGGTTTGGACGAGGCTTTGGCAGAGGTTATAGCTTTTATGAGGCTTCTCCCGAGGTCACAAAGGAGCAGCTGGAAAAGCAAAGGGTTTTGCTGAAAAACCGCCTGGACGCTATTGACGAGCGCCTAGAAGAGCTGTAAATATCTCAGAGATAACCGGAGGACGCTCTGGTTATTTCTGTTTGGAAACGGAGAGATACCACGATGGCAAGGCCCCGAAAATGGAGAAATGTTTGTAGTTTACCCGAAAGAAACCGCTTTGGGCCTCTTGGGTTTAATGCGGATGAAAAAAGCCATATCAAAATGACCGTGGATGAGTATGAAGCCATTCGGCTCATTGATCTGGAGGGCTTTACTCAGGAGGAGTGTGCGGGGCAGATGAATGTTGCCCGCACCACTGTTCAGGGCATTTATGTTTCGGCGAGAAAAAAGCTGGCCGAGGCTCTGGTTGAAGGCAAGGCTCTGCATATCGAAGGTGGCGAGTACCGGCTTTGCGAAGGGCGCACAAATGGCTGCGGACGGGGTTGCCGTCGCCAGAGGCGCGGCGGGCACTTTGAGGAGTAGGACGGCAGATAAGCTGTTTGGTTAAAGCTTAGCCTGCATTGCATATACCCTCTAAAAAGCTTATGGTATGCCCGCCGCAAAACATCCTACGCCAAACGCAAACCGCTTTGCCAATTAAACGCATATGCGGTATAATGGCGGCAAAGATTGTGGCCGCAAAGTTTGTTAACCGGTGCGGCTTAAGGCCGGGAGGAGGCGTGGTGATGAAATGTTGCCACAGCTGTAATAGCCAAGCATGCTGTATCGACCATGTGCCCATTTTTGCCAGCTTAAACCACGAGGAGCGGATGGAAATTGCCGAGATTGCCTCCTCCCACAGCTATGAAAAGGGCGAAAGTATCTACCGTGCCGGAGATGAGGGCGGAACCCTCTTTGTACTCTACACCGGCCGGGCCAAGCTTTTTCGCCTGAGCGCAAGCGGAAAGGAACAGGTTCTGCGTCTGGTTGAGCCGGGCGAGTTTATCGGAGAGCTGTCGCTCTTCTCTTCCCTGCCCCTCACCGACCACGCCCAGGCGCTCGAGGCTACCACCATGTGCGTTTTACAGGGGCAACGCCTCAAAGAGCTGATGGCCAAATACCCCTCCATTGCCTTTAAGGTGATGGATGAGCTCTCCCGCAGGCTGGAAAGGGCCGAAAACCGCATTGAAGAAATCAGCCTAAGCTCGGTGACCAAGCGCATTGCGGGGGCACTGCTCGAGCTGTCTGAGGATAGATCGGCATTTGTTTTGCCCATGACCAAGGGAGATTTGGCCTCGCAGCTGGGTATGACGCAGGAGACCCTAAGCCGCAAGCTGACAGCCTTGCAAGAAGAAGGGCTTATTCGCTTAGAAGGGCACCGCAAAATAATCATCAAAAACCGGCCGGCACTCGAAGTGGCCAGCCTTGAAGAATAGTCTGCATAAAAAAGTCGGCCGTGTAAACGGCCGACTTTAGTTTTTAGACCATCCCGCTTTTTATAAAATGCGCTTTTATAGGCTTTTGGTCTGTGCCTTATGGTGACAAAAATTGCCCCCTATACCGGGTGATATACCGGGCATAGGGGGCTTTGTCTTGCTTATTTATCTTTTACGTGGGACTTTTTAACCTCGTAGCCCAGGGCAGTGACGGCCTTTTCTACATCTTCCACCGACAGCTTCTCATCATCAAAGTCAAGCTTTAGTTTGCTGGAATTAAACAGCACCTTTACGCTATCCTTGTCTACACCATCCAGTGATTTTGCAGCGCTTTCAATCTTCAGTACGCAGGACGGGCAGGCTAGGGTTTCGAGTGAGATTGTGGCTGTTTTCATAAATCATTCTCCCTTTCTAAGTGAATTGGCTTAATGTTATCTTAACTTATACCGCAGCAGCCTCATGCCGTTTAAGATGACCACGAGGATGCTGCCCTCGTGCACCAGCATACCGATGGACATATTCATCCACTCGCTGAAGAACACGGCCGAAAGCAGGAGCAGCACAACCCCCACGGCAATAAGAATGTTCTGCCGCATATTTCTGGCTATGGCCTTTGTCAGCCCAAAGGCGTGGGGCAGGCGGCTGAAATCGGAATTCATGAGCACCACATCGGAGGTTTCTATGGCAACATCGGTGCCGCTTCCCATGGCGATGCCAATATGAGCCAGGGCAAGAGAGGGACTGTCGTTGACGCCGTCGCCCACAAAAGCCACAATTTGGCCTTCCTGCTCAATCAGCCTTCTGATATAGGCCGCTTTGTCCTCGGGCAGCATATTGCCATGGGCTTGGGTGAGACCCAGCTCCCGGTTTACCGCATCCACCGTTCCCTGGTTGTCGCCCGAGAGCATAATGAGGTTTTTTACGCCCAGTTTCTTGAGCCTGCGCAGGTCTTCCCTGACGCCGGGGCGAATCTGGTCCCGAACCCCCATCAGAATTTTGAGCTCCCCGTCAACCGCAGTGAGCACCAACGAATTCCCGTTTGTTTCAAAGCGCTCGATGTCGGCTGTGGCCTGCTCGCTCAGCGGAACACCTTCTCTTTCCATCAGGGCCACATTGCCCACTGCAACTTTGTGTCCGTCCACGGTGGCCGTGATGCCGCCGCCCTTGATAACCTCGGTGCTCTCCACCGGCGAAATTGTGGTCTCGCCTATTTCGTCCAGCACGGCTTTGGCCAGCGGGTGGTCGGACTCGCGCTCCACGCTCGCCAGATACCCCAAAGCTTCATCGATATAACCGCCGTAATACGCCTTTTCTGCAACCGACGGATTTCCCACCGTCAGCGTGCCTGTTTTGTCAAACACCATGGTGTCCAGCCGGCTGAAATCCCCTACAACTTCGCTGCCCTTGAGCAGCACCCCATGGCGTGCGCCGTTTCCGATTCCGGCCACATTGGATACCGGCACGCCGATGACCAATGCGCCGGGGCAGCCCAGAACCAGAATGGTGATGGCCAGCTCAATGTCGCGGGAGAAGGCCCACACCAGCAGACCAAGCACAAGTACGGCCGGTGTATAGTATTTGGAGAAGCGGTCGATAAACCGCTCGGCCGCCGATTTTGAGTCCTGTGCTTCCTCCACCAGCTCAATGATTTTGCCAAAGGTGGTGTCTTCGCCCACACGGTCGGCGGTAATTTGAAGGGTTCCATTGTCGAGGATGGTGCCCGCAAAAACAGTGGAGCCTTTTTCCTTTGATACGGGGAGGGATTCGCCGGTGATACTGGCCTCGTTGATGCTGCCCTCGCCCGATAAAACGGTGCCGTCCACCGGAACTTTGGCGCCGGTTTTAACCAGCAAAATATCGCCTACATCCACCTCGTCTACATCCACTTCCACAAACTCGCCGTCTTCCATTTGTTTAAGGGCACTCTCGGGTGCCATTTCGGTCAGCTCTTTGATGGCCGAGCGGGTTTTGTTTAATGTGCGCTGCTCTAAGTAGGCACCGAACAAAAACAAGAAGGTGACAATGGCCGATTCTTCAAAGTTGCGGATGACAAACGCACCGGCTACCGCAATGGTGACCAAAACATCTATGCTGACCACCTTAACCTTTAGCGCCTGATAGGCCTGAATGGCAATGGGTGCAGCGCCCAAAACAGAGGCGATTCCCAAGGCCCAAACGGCCACAAGCTCATTTTTAAAGCCCAGCGCACCGATAAAGCCGGTGGCTATCAATAGGGCGCTGACCACCATGATGTGGTTTTTCCTCTTTAAAATAGCCCTCTGCATCTCATCACCTTTTTGTCATAGTATTGATTTAGGCCTCGTATGCCTCATCGAGCTCTTTTAGCATATGGTAAACCGCTTCGTAACTTTCGCAGACATCGTCGGGCACGGTATAGCTGTTGGTCGCTTCCCGAAGCTCTATAAACTCCTGGGCCAAATCGGGCAGCTCCGCCCCCGACTCCTTTGCTTTATTAATGATGGCGTCATAGAGCTTATGCACCTTATAGAACTCGGGATGGTGCTTTCCGTGGACCTTGGCCACAATGGGCACATAGAGCTTAAGCGTCTCAAAATGCTTGGAAAGTGCCTCGCTAAAGGCTTGCTTGTTTGCCATGGGTTCTTTCGCTCCCTCTATATGGATTTATTTTCTAAGCTTAGTCTATCATGGCTGGCCGAAAAAGCATTTGACCCAGGTCAAAAAAGAAAAATATCTAAGCTAAATTTATCCCCGAATGGGTAAAGCGCACGGCCCACCGCAAAGTGATGCACTAAACTGTCATCTGCGCTGTTTATAAATGTGTCTTATCTTTGCCGATTTGCCCGGCATATAGGCCCAGCCCTAAAATGGCCAGATTACCCAGCACGCCTAAAAAAAGCGGGTCAATGTGGGCGGGCAGCATCAGCTTGCCAAGCAGCACAAGCACAGGGCCGACCACCATGGACAATAGCGCATATCTCCCCGGAATTCTGCCCGGCAAGAACAGCGCCGTGCACAGCGGACCAAAGGCCACGGCTCCTCGCAGTCCCATGGAAAGAAAGCTCCAGCCTAAGATGAGCGAGCCCATATTGCCGCCCGAGAACACCGCCGCCAGCGCCAGAATACCCCCGATCACCATGCGGTTAACCCACAAATTCTTATTGTCGTCGGCGTTTTTGTTGATATAGACCTTGTAGATGTCGTTACTGATCATGGAGCTAAGGCCCAAAGAGATACCCGCACCCGTGCCCACCAAAGCCACCAGCAAGGTGGCCAGCACGGCGCCGCCCATCACCGGGGGAAGATGCTCCATGATAAAGCGGGGCAGCGCCGTGCCCGACTGAATATCCGGGTAGTTTAGGCGCATATACATCCCCACAAAGATGCCTCCTATTCCCACAAGGGGAACCAGCCCGGCGCTGATTAAGGCACCGATGCGGGAGATGCGCAGGCTCTTGGCCGACATGAGCGCCTGAATATAGGCCTGGGTGGTGAGTACGCCCAGCACCAGCGACAGTCCCGCACCACCGTCCACCGCAAGTCCTCGGGCAAACAGGCTAAAGTAACGCTCGGCGGGTAAAGCGGCTCTAAAGGCCCCAACGCCTCCCTGCAAAGCCATGGCCCGCAGCCCGCAGCCCCCCACGGCCGTGTAGAGCAGCACGGTTTTAGCCATGCCCACATAGCCTGCTCCCCATACCCCGCCAAAAACCACATAGACCAGCATGAGCACCACAATAAGCAGTGTGGCCAAAAACGGGCTTAGCCGACTGACGGCAGTTATGAGCGCCACCCCCGATAAAATCTGGGAGACAATGCTTAAAAAGCTTCCCAGGGAGGTAAGCAAGGTGGCGGCTGTTCCGGCGTTTTGCCCGTATTCCCGGCTAAAGATTTGGGGCAGCGTAGAGGCGGGGCTGTTGTGGAAGGGTTTTGAAAAAAACAGCGCCAGCACAAGGCAGCCTATGCCGCCGCCCAAAGTGAACCACCATGCCGAAAAGCCATAGCTAAAGGCCAGCTGGGCAGTTCCGATGGTGGAGGCACCGCCCACCAGCGTGCCGAGGATAGAACCGGCCACAATGCCCACTCCGGCCTTTTTGCCGCCCGACAAAAAGTCACTGGCCGACTTGACCCTTCGGCCCGAATAAATACCCATGGCCGTGATGATGCCAAGCACCATGGCCGCCCCGATATAATGCTGTGCCGTCATAGCTTTATCCCCCTTAACTGTGCTGTGGCTGCCATAGAACGGTCCGCTGCCGCACCGCTGGTCCACTGGAATGTTGTCGCCTTCCGTGGTAGACCGGCATTTGAGCAGGCAATCGCCAAGGAGGCAGCCCCAGTCTCTCCTATCTATATAAGGCTAATTTAACTATATGAGCTAACCGGCGGAAAGTCAATTTATGGGCAGGCTTAACCGGTTTACGCTGTTATGGGCTTTATGCTATAATCTTGTAAAGAGCACCAAAGGGGGCAAGCGGCCATGAGTATGGGAAGTCCTATCGCAAAGGGCAATACTGGGAGCATCTACCGGCAGGGCGACCGGATTATCAAGGTGTTGCGGGAGGAACTGCCCGAGTCCGAGGCAGACCGGGAGGCCGCCAAGCAGCGGTATGCCCACGCTTGCGGGCTGCCGGTGCCCGAGATCTACGAGATAATCCGCGTTGGCGATCGGCCGGCCATTGTGATGGCGCATATCGAGGGGTCCACCCTTGGCGACCTCCTGCTGCGCGACCGCTCGATGGCCGATGAATACATGGCGCTTTCGGTGGACCTTCAGCTTAAAATCCACGCACTGTCCGCCCCCGGGATTGAAAGGATGGAGGATAAGCTGTGCCGGCAAATAGAGGCCGCCATCTGCCTGAGTCCGGATCGACGGCAGGCGCTCTGTGCACAGCTAAAGTCCATGCAGTACGACCGGCGTCTTTGCCATGGCGACTACCATGTGTTTAACCTGATACTGGGCGAGGGCGGGGTGACAGTCATCGACTGGGTGGACGCCAGCGCCGGTGACCCTCGAGCCGATGCTTGCCGCACCTATATGATGTATGCCGGTTTCTCGGGCGAGCTGGCTGAGCTGTATTTGGGGCTATACCTTAAAAAAAGCGGCCTCAGTCGGGCCGAGATAGATCGGTGGGCACCCATTGTGGCTGCGGCACGGCTGTCGGAAAACTTAGCCCCATGCGAGATGGCCCGTCTGCTGGCTATTGCAAACGAGCAGGCCGTCTAAAGCGGCAGGCCCCTTTTCCAAAGGAGCGAGATAGTTTGGCGTTTTTATTGGGCTTTGGTACCTTAATCCTCTATTTTGTCTGCGGAGCGGGAGCGCTGCTGGCGGTGCGCCACTTTGCGACCATCCCCCGAGAGCTGTTTCGTAAAATGCTGCATATCCTCCTGCTGGGCTCGGTCTTAATTTTTGTCTATGCCTTTGATAGCTGGCAGCATTCAGCCGCTGCGGCGGTGACCTTTATGGCGGTGGTCTACCCGGTGCTGGCCTTTGGCGAGCGCATAACCGACTTTTCTGAGCTGCTCATCGAGCGCAAGCGGGGGGAGATTAAGCGCAGCCTGATTGCGGTATTCAGCACCTTTGGGGTGCTTATCTGGATCTGCTGGGGCGAGCTGGGGCAGCGGTATTTGGTGTTGGCCTCGGTCTTTGGCTGGGGGCTGGGTGATGCGGCAGCTGCTCTGGTCGGCCAGCGCTTTGGGCGCCATTTTATTGAGGGTAAATGGGTGGAAGGGCGCAAAAGCATGGAGGGTAGCCTTGCCATGTTCGGGGCGTCCTTTGTGGGAATATTGGCCGTGCTGCTTTTAACCGGTCCGGCCAACTGGTCTGTCAATCTGCCTGTGGCTGTGCTGACCGCCGCCGTTTGCGCCTTGGTAGAGCTGTATACCAAAAACGGCATGGACACGGTGACCTGCCCGCTGGCGGCCGCAGCCATGATGATCATGCTGTTTCGTCTGTGGGGGGTGTAGGGTATGCAGAGAGAGTCGGGCGAACGAACGCTGCGGGCCTCGGTGCTTCTAAGCGCACCGGGGCCGCTTGTGTTGGGGATGGCCCTCTTTTATGGGCGCTCCTCCACACAGTTGGCCGACTTTATCCGCCGCACCGCCGAGCTGGCCGCCATTGTGGTGTCTTGGATGGTCTATCGCAGGCTGGCCGGCGAGCCCGATGCCGCCCACCGTAGCCGACTGGAGCGCACCGCCCGACTGAGCGTAGGGGCCGCCATGTGCCTGTCCGGGGCGGCTATGGCGTTTGTCGCCCTTTATTCGCCCGGCGACGAGCAGGGCAATGTGCTGCCGGCCTTTGTCATTGCGGCGCTGGGTCTGGCGGTCAACGGCTACTTTTGGCTGCGCTACCGCAGGCTAAACAAGCAGACGCCCGACGCCATTTTGGATGTGCAAAGCCGGCTATACCGCGCAAAAACGCTGGTGGACGGCTGTGTGGCCGCTGCGCTAACGGTTGTGGCGCTGTCCCCCGGCACGCCCGCCGCCCGAGCTGTGGATTTGGGCGGATCCCTTGTGGTGGCGGCTTATCTTTTTCTAAGTGGCCTTTCTAATCTAAAGCCGGACGGCTCCCCTTCCAGGCCCTGACCGCACTTTTTGGATGCCACCGGGGGCCTTGTGCAGGCAAAAAGCCTTTGGCTTAAGCTTCCGCAAGCGTCAAGCGTTGCCACTGCTCCTGAGGTGGCGTGGGTGCGGTGCCAACACATGGGATGGGCGGCAAAGGCCCCCCGCCTTTTCAAAAAGGATTGTGAGCCGACAGTTTTTGGAGTATTATAGAAGTGAAATTACTGTAAAGGAGCGTATCTATGCTTATTAAACAGCTGATAGAGCTTTATGACCTGCTTGACAGCAGCACCGTAAGCGGTGCCGATGTGGTGGACTATCTGCGGGCCATAAAGCCCGACGCCGACGCCGAGACCTATCCCCTGGTGGGCCCCAAGGGCAAAACCGATATGGTGCGGGTGCGCATTCCCGGGGCAAATGGCAAGACAAAGGGCGGCAACGCCCCCACCATCGGGCTGTTGGGCCGCCTCGGAGGGCTGGGTGCCCGCCCCGAGCGCATCGGCTTTGTGTCCGACGGCGACGGCGCACTGGTTGCGCTGGCTCTGGCCGCCAAGCTGCTCGATATGCAGAACAAGGGCGATGTGCTGGAGGGGGATGTCTTTGTGTCCACCCATGTCTGCCCCGACGCCCCCACCCGACCCCACGAGCCGGTGGCCTTTATGGACTCCCCGGTGGACATGGCCCAAGTAAACCGTGAAGAGGTCACCGACGAGCTGGACGCCATTCTCTCGGTGGATACAACCAAGGGCAACCGCATTATCAATCACCGGGGCTTTGCCATCTCGCCCACCGTGAAGGAAGGCTATATCCTTAAAGTGAGCGACAGCCTGCTGGACATCATGCAAATTACCACCGGGCGGCTGCCTGTGGTGTTTGCCCTGAGCACGCAGGATATCACCCCCTACGGCAACGAACTCTATCACCTCAACAGCATCCTGCAGCCGGCTACTGCCACCCGTGCGCCGGTGGTAGGCGTGGCCATCACCGCCGAAACCGCCGTGCCCGGCTGCGCCACCGGTGCCACCCATCTTGCCGATGTGGAGGCCGCCGCCCGCTTTATGCTGGAGGTTGCCAAGGCCTACGGTCGGGGTGAGTGCTGCTTTTATGACGAGGAAGAGTATGCTCGCATCCTTGAGCTATACGGCCCCATGAATCATCTTCAGACCCTTGGGGGAAAGACCGATGCGTAAGAAGATCGGCGCACTCACCATTGGACAGGCCCCAAGGGTGGATGTGACCGGCGACCTTGGCCATCTGTTTGGCCCCCATGTGGAGCTCATTGAGGCCGGTGCGTTGGACGGCCTGACCCGGGCCGAGATCGATACCTTTGCCCCCGGCCCCGACGACTATGTGCTCATCTCCCGGCTGACCGACGGCAGCTCGGCGGTGTTTGCCGAGCGGTATGTTCTACCGCTGCTTCAGCAGCGCATCCATGCGCTGGAGCAGCAGGGGGTTTCGATGATTTTGTTTTTCTGCACCGGCGACTTTCCCGACGATTTTACCGCCGGGGTGCCGCTGATTTTCCCGTATAAAATCCTAAACGGCCTTGTGCCCGCTTTAACCAGCAACGGGCATATTGCCGTGCTGACCCCCAAGCCCGAGCAGGTGGCTCAGGCCGAAAACAAGTGGAAGCACTATGTCCGGCAGGTGACCGTAGTGCCCGCCTCGCCCTATGGGGATATCGCCGAGGTGGAGGCCGCTGCTCACCGCCTGAAAGGCTGCGGCGCCGACCTTGTGGTGATGGACTGCATCGGCTACAATGTGGCCATGAAGCGCATGGTAGCCGACATAACCGGCATCAATGTACTGCTCTCCCGCACCATTCTGGCGCGGGTGGCCGCCGAGCTGATCTCCTAACCTGCCCGATCCTTTTGTTCCCCCGAAAATGCGCCTACGCATGATTGCGTGGCGCATTTTATTTGGGCAGGCAATAAATATTGCTAAATTTACTTGCAGCTTATTAGTCAAAATGATGTCAGATATTTTCCTAATAATACTATTTATACTATTCACAAATGGTCTATTGTATGGTAGAATATTGTCAATTATGATGCTGCTTATCAGTCTTAGGATCTCAAGGCCTGTCTCGACCGCATAAATAGGCTACATTTCACTGGAAGATTGTAAAGTGCACCGCTGCTATTATATTCTACCGTATGATTATTAATAGGTGTATAGCCTATTCATATCCATGGGAGGCAGGGAATAGGTTGAAACAATTAGCTCAATCTTATAGGTGGCTAGCCGCTCTGCTTATGGCGGGAGTACTCTTTTTGTGGGGGACTCCAGCCGCTGCATGGGATGGGCAGCCCCTTGTGCTCTCGGATGCGGAGCGCGCCTATATTAAGGAGCTGGGTACCCTGCGGGTGACGGCACTAGACGGCGCGGCCCCCCTCTGCTACACCGACCACAAGGGCCAACCCCAGGGCATCGCCTGGAAAGTCATCGATCGGGTGGCCGAACTGACCGGTCTTAGCATTGAGCGGTTTATGTGCGACGGCATAGACCAATTATTAGAGGGCGATTATGATATCGTGGCTGCCATGTCTCCCAACTATTCCTTAGAGGGTATGGAGCTTACCCGTCCCTATTTAAGCACACGAACCATCCTTTTTCTTAATAACTCCCTGCGTTCGGACGCATTGGCGGACAAAACCTTTGCCGCTGTACGGGGGGGCTCCCTGCCCGAGGGTATCAGTCTCGAAAACACCATTTTTTACGACACCCGGGCCGAGAGTATGGACGCCGTAAACCGAGGCGAGGCCGACTACGGCTATGGCAATGCATTCTCGGTATACTACTATTCGCTGCAAAGGGACTATAAAAACATCTTAACCATTCCGCTGCCCATGGAGGGCAGAGCCTACTCCATCGGCCTTATTCGGCAAGATCCCATGCTGCTTTCCATCCTCAATAAGGCCATCGATGCCATCAGCGAGGAGGATATGCAACATCTGGTTCTAAGTGCCATCGTCTACGCCGAGCGGGCGCCTAGCCTTTCTAGTATTCTGGATGCCTATGGCTCTGTAATTGCGGTGGGGCTGCTGATTGTTTTAGCCGGCCTTACCCTGAGCATTGTTACACATATGCACATGAACAAGCGTCTTCGGACCATGAATCGGCGGCTCGCCATGCAAAACAACCGCCACGAACACTTGGCGGCTTTGTCTGGCGAATATCTGTATGAGTACTTTTTAAGCTCGGAGAACTTAGAGCTATCCGAACCGTGCGCCCGACTTCTCGAAGCCCCCGGAGCCACCGAGGCACTCAAATCCATGCTGCGCCACATCGGGGACGACGGCCATACCTCCACCCTCATGTTGCCGCTCATGGGTGACCAAACCGGGGTGTTTCGATCCATACACTCCTTTGTGTACGACGAGGATGGGCGTGCCTCCTCCATCATTGGCAAGCTGCTGGACATCAGCGCTGAAACTGCCGAGAAGAAGAAACTCATCATAGAGTCTCAAACCGACGGTCTGACCAGGCTTTATAATGCCACCACAGCCCAGGAGCTGATGACTCAGGCCATTCGGCAAAGGCCGTACCACCAGACCGATGCGCTGGTACTGATGGACTGCGACAACTTCAAAGTCGTCAACGACACCTACGGCCATCTCGCCGGCAATCAACTGCTGGAGAATTTGGCCGAGTGCCTACGGAAAATTTTTGGAGACGATACGATTATTGGGCGCATGGGGGGAGATGAATTTGCCGTATATATCAAAAACGCCCCCTCGGCGGCCGATGTAGAAAGCCAGTGCAACCGGCTACACGAATGCGTTTTGCCCGAGGCCGGCGAGATTCCGACCGCGGTCAGCATCGGTGTTGTGCTGGTGCGGGATACGGCCAGCTACGAGACCCTGTTTACTCTGGCTGACGATGCCCTCTATCAGGCCAAGCGGGACGGTAAAAACCGCACGGTCATCCACGACCAGCGCTACAGAAATTAACCTACCCGGTCTAACAAAACCCCCGACCTTCCCTAAGAAGGTTGGGGGTTTTGCCTTGGAGACGGGCGGGTGCCCGAGGCAGCCAAACGAATAGGACGCTCGTGCTATGGAGGTCTTCCCTACCCGCGGACGGCGGATAAGGCGGCGCTTTGGGCGCCGGCCTTCCGGGGCGTTATTGGCATTAGAATCGGCTTTTGAGGCCATCCAATGCCCCTATTAAGCAGTTTAGGATGGCTTGCAGGGGCGCTTATACGACCGTCCTAATAAATAGGACGCTGTGTACCGCCGGATCTATACATACAGCTCGGTGGAGAGATAACGCTCGCCACTGTCGGGCAGCAGCACCACCACATTTTTACCGGCCATCTCGGGGCGGCGGGCTACTTCTGTAGCCACATGGAGCGCAGCCCCCGATGAGATGCCCACCAGCAATCCCTCGGTGGCGGCCACCGCCCGGGCAGCGGCATAAGCTTGCTCGGCGTGCACGGTGATAATCTCATCCACCACCGAGGAGTCATAGACGGCGGGCACAAATCCCGCCCCGATGCCCTGTATTTTATGAGGGCCGGCTTTCCCTCCGGACAGCACCGGCGAAGCCGCCGGCTCCACCGCCACGGTGAGCAGGTCGGGCAGCTGCGCTTTGAGTACCTGTGCCACCCCGGTCAGGGTGCCGCCCGTGCCCACGCAGGCTACAAAAGCCGCCATGTCGCCGCCGGTGTCGGCAAGAAGCTCGGGGCCGGTGCCCTCCCGGTGGGCTTTGGGGTTGGCGGGGTTGCTAAACTGCTGTGGGATAAAGGCCTGGGGCAGCTGTGCGGCGAGCTCCTCAGCCCGACGGATGGCCCCGGTCATCCCCTCGGCGCCGGGGGTAAGCACCAGCTGTGCGCCCAAAGCGGTTAGCAGCGCTCTGCGTTCGGTGCTCATGGTGTCGGGCATGGTGAGGATGAGCTTATAGCCCCGGGCTGCCGCCACAAAAGCAAGACCAATGCCGGTGTTGCCGCTGGTGGGCTCGATGATGACCGTTCCCTCCCGGAGCAGGCCCTGCGCCTCGGCTTCGGTAATCATGGCGTAAGCCACCCGATCCTTCACGCTGCCTAAGGGATTAAAGTATTCCAGTTTGGCCAGCAGATGGCCGGCCGTCCCCTGCGTCTGGCCGTATCGTCCCAGCCGCAACAGAGGGGTGTGCCCGATAAGCTCGGTGAGACTCCCATAAATTTTTGCCATGATTGTTGTCCTCCTAAAAATATGATACCAAAACATCCTATCGCTTGGCGGCCTGATTAGACCTTGTGTTTATTTTGCAACAGTTATACGCACTGTTATTTGCGCAGTTCTGAAAAGCTTTACAGCCCTCGCTCACTTAGGCGTGTTTCTAAGCGGGCTATGGCTTGCCGCAGGCTCTCCAGCTCGGCAGCTACCGGATCGGGGATGTGCACATGGTCGATGGCATCGGTGTCTACCCGCTCTCCGGCGATGCGCACCACCCGAGCCGGTGCCCCCACGGCGGTGGAGTAGGGGGGCAGCTCCCTGAGTACCACCGAACCGGCGGCGATACGGCTACCCTCCCCCACCGTGAAGGGGCCCAGAACCTTGGCGCCAGCACCCACCAACACCCCTCGTTCGAGGGTGGGATGGCGTTTGCCCCGCTCGGTGCCGGTGCCACCCAGCGTAACCCCCTGATAGAGGGTACAGTCGTCGCCTACTTCGGCGGTCTCACCGATGACAACACCCGCACCGTGGTCAATCACCACTCCCCGGCCGATTTTGGCCCCGGGATGAATTTCTATCAGCGTAAAAAACCGCCCAATTTGGGAGATGAGCCGGGCGAGAAAAAACCATCCCCGGTTGTAGCACCAATGGGCCGGGCGGTGCATCATCAACGCATGCAGCCCCGAATAGAGTAGCAGCACCTCTAGGCTGCTGCGGGCGGCCGGATCCCGCGCCTTAAAGGCGGCGATGTCCCTTTTAAGTCCCTTAAACAAAGCCTTCATCCTCTCTAAAATAGCGCCGCTTTAGGCGCAGACGGTGGCCCTGGATGCAAAAAGCCTCCGTTTATGCCATGGGCATAAACGGAGGCGATACATACCGCGGTTCCACTCCTGTTTGTCGCTTAATCGTCCCTTTAACGCAGGGTCTACGCAGAAGGATACCCAGGCCCGAGAGGCCCTTCCCCTTCCGTGCTCGGGGGTGCACTTGGCCCGGAAACACTTTAGCGGCGCTTACAGCCTATGGCGCCACCTCTCTGCAAAGCCTTTCCGGGTTACTTTTCCCCGTCTTGGCATTTTTATATATAGATGCTGTATGTGCCGGTTGCGCCGCATAAGGGTGTGGCCGGTTTTATTATTCTATGAGGGCCGGGCAATTTATGTGCCCGACCGCAGCCGCCACCCACACTATGCCTACTGCTTTTAGGCAGCACGGTGACCTAAGCGTGGGTATTAGCAATACAGCAAATAGGATGTATGCACTGTATCTTAATAGCGGCTATTTGTCAAGCAAAATGGAATGGAAATCCTGTAGAGAGATTCAAAAGACACTTTGACCAAACTTTTTGGAGAACTCGCCAATTTTTTTTGTGTTCAAACGCTAATCTAACAGTTTCGCACCACTTGAGGTTGTGATAATATATTAATATATTGTTTTTTTGCGTTTTTATAGTTGGATTTGCACACAGCCGAATGGGCGGTATCCATTCGGCTTACTCTAAAATCAAAGGTGGTATCGTTTTTATGACAACACCCCCCTCAACCAATTTGCCCACCTGCTCGGTGGCCGACAAACCGGCGCGGGCGGGCGCTCTTTATGCACTGCTGATGGCACTGGCGCTGGGCCTGATTTTTTCTGCGCTGCTCTTTGACAGACCGGCCGACATCTTGCGGGGTTTAATGGTGATTCTTGGCGCCCCTTGCAATCTGCTCACCGACTACTTTGCGTTGGCGGGGGTGGGGGCGGCCCTAGCCAATTCGGGGATTATGGTGCTGCTAAGCGTGGGGCTTATCGCATTGTGCAGGGCCGAAATCTCCGGTATGGTGGTAAGCTCGGTATTTATGGTTGCGGGCTTCTCACTGTTTGGCAAAAATCCCTTGAATGCGCTGCCGCTGATATTGGGGGTGGCCTTTTATAGCTGGACGCATCAGCAGCATCTGCGGGACAATCTGCCCGCCGCTTTGCTGGGCACTTGCCTGGGCCCCATGGTCAGTCAGGTGGCCTTTGCCATGGGCCTGCCCAAAGCGCTGGGGCTGCCTTTAGGTATGTTGGCCGGATTTGTGGCCGGCGTCATGCTTATGCCTCTTTCACGGCATCTTTTGGCTTTTCACAAGGGCTATAATATCTACAACATTGGTTTTACAGCCGGCATTATAGGCAGTGTATTCGTCGCCTTGCTTCGGGCCTTTGGGGTGAATATTCCCTCACAATCCTTGGTGGCCTTTGGGAATAACGGCCCCATTTCGGTGCTGCTCTACGGCAGCTTTTTGCTGCTGCTTATAGTGGGCCTGTATGAGAACGGCTGGAGCCTTAAAGGCTACAACAATATTTTGCGCTTTGAGGGCCCTACGCCGGTAAACTTTCTGACCACGGCCGGACTGGGGCCGGTATTTATAAACATGGCGCTGCTCGGGCTTATAACCACCAGCGCTGTGCTGCTTGTGGGGGGCGAGCTTAATGGCCCGGTTGTGGGCGGCATTTTTGGCGTGGTGGGCTTTGGGGCGGCGGGCAAAAATCCCCACAATTACCTGCCGGTCATGGCCGGATGCTTACTGATGGGCGTTTTGCAAATCCAGGACATCCACGCCTCTCCGGCCGTGTTGGCTGCACTGTTTAGCAGCACGCTATCCCCCATCAGCGGCCGCTACGGCCCCTTGGCCGGTATGATGGCCGGTGTGCTGCATATGGCTGTGGTGGGGAATGTGGGTGTGCTTCATGCAGGGCTTAACCTCTATAACAACGGATTTGCGGGCGGATTTGTGGCCGGTGCGTTCTTGCCCATTTTGGACTGCTTAGAGCTGATTGCCCAGCGCCGCCAATCGGACGGATTACCCGAATAGCCGTACAATAATTTGAGCCCGTTCCCCATTAAGGGAACGGGCTCAAATTTAATATGGGGTTTAGCTGTTGTTCATAATCACATTTTCAACCAGATCGGACGCCCGCTCGCAGGTGTCACAGGCGTGCTCCATGCAGCTGTAAATCTCGCTCCAAACCCGAGCTTCCCGAGGGTTTATGTCGGCATCGGTGACATGGAGCCGGCGCACAGCCTTCATATAAAGCGCGTCGGCCTCCTCCTCGAGGCGGTTGAGATCCACAATGTGCCCATGCAGGGTTTTAGAGCGCTTGTAGTTACCAAACTCCTTGAAGATGCGCTCGAGTTCGATGCAATGCTTTTGGATGAGGTCGCCGAAAACAAGGGCGTCGTCCCTGAGGGATTTGACATTGTACATATACATTTTAATAAGGATGTCTTCCACCGCATCGGTCACATCGTCGATGCAGTCGGTGATATCCATGATGTCGATGCGCTCGATGGGGGTGATGAACTCCCGAACCAGTTTGGCCACCAGATCATGGCGACGGGTGTCGCTCTCGTGCTCGATGGCGTGAAGGCGCTTGAGGTCCTCCTCGAGCCGATCGGGGTTGTAGCTTTTTAGAATGCGCCCAAGCTCCTCCGAGACCCGAACGCAGTAGCCGGCAAGATCGGCCATCATGGCAAAATAATCGTTGCTTTTTTCTTTTGACATATCGTTTTCCCGCTCCTTTATCAGAAAATCCACAAAAACAGCTTGGCCATGATATAGCCCACCAGACCGCAGCCCGGGAAGGTTAGGATCCAAGCCATGAGCATCTCTTTAACGATGCTCCAGTTGAGAGAAGACAGCCGCTTAGCCGCACCCACCCCCATGATTGAGGTGGTTTTGGTGTGGGTGGTGCTCACCGGCATACCCGTCAGGGAGGAGATGAGCAGGCATCCCGCAGCAGCCAAATCGGCCGCAAAGCCCTGATACTTTTCAAGGCGCACCATGTCCATACCCACGGTTTTGATGATGCGCATACCGCCAAGGGAGGTGCCCAGCGCCATAACGGCCGAGCAGAGCAGCATCAGCCACAGAGGCACGGTAAAAGTGCCCGTTTCCATCTGGCCCCTTGTAAGCGAAATACCCAGCAAAAACACGCCCATAAACTTCTGGCCGTCCTGCGCGCCGTGCATAAAGCCCATAGAGGCTGCACCCGCAATCTGGGCGCCTTGGAAAAAGCCGGTGGTGCGCCGCCGGTCGGCCCGTCTAAAGATAAGCTCAATAAGCTTAACCACGCAGTAACCCATGGCAAAACCGGCCACCAGCGAGAAAATTAAACCGTAGAACACCTTAATCCACTCGCTGCCGTTGATGCCCGACATACCACCCTGGACGGCTATGGCCGCTCCGCTAAGCCCGGCAATCAGGGCGTGGCTCTCGCTGGTGGGAATGCCAAACCACCAAGCCGCCGTGGCCCAAAGCACAATGGCAAACAGCGCCGCACACAGGGCGATGAGAGCCTGAGTGGCATCGCCGCCAAAATCGACCATATTGTAGATAGTCATGGCCACCGAGGAGTTGATAGCGGTCATGACCACAATTCCCAAAAAGTTAAAGATTGTGGCCATTAAAATGGCCGCGCGTGGCGGCATGGAGCGGGTGGAAATACAGGTGGCGATGGCGTTGGGCGCATCGGTCCAACCGTTGACTAGAATAACACCAATGGTAAGCAGTGATACCACCGCCAGCGGCGGACTGCTCATCATGGCGCTTAAGAACTCACCAAGTCCCATAGGCATGATTTCCTCTCTTTGCTTCTCGTTTGCTTAGTTTATACAATTCTTTAACATTCGACTCTATTATACAACAAGAAGTTCTTCTGCGCTATTAAATTCGCTTATAGTTATTAGGCTTTACCTTGTTTTCACTTATAGAAGAGTTTGCCACAGAGAATATCTCCCAATAAGTGATGCAAAATGACCCTATGGCGGTGATTATAGGTGACTATACGGGGGCAAGGCTCTGTTCCTGAACAAATGGTGCTGCAGGCAAGCTGCTTAAGGGCACCTGCGAACCAAGGCGCAAAAAGGGCCGGACTGAATTCCGGCCCTTTCAGGCAATAAGCTAGCCGACAATCTCTTTCATAGCGTCTAACAGGCGGTCTACATTGTAGTCCTGGGCGTTGTAGCCCATAAGGCCGATGCGGATAATCTTGCCCGCCAGCGCACCCAGACCACTGCTGACCTCGATACCGTAGTCGTTAAGCAGCTTGCGGCGCAAAGCGGCCTCGTCCACGCCCTCGGGAACCACCACCGCGTTGAGCATGGGCAGACGGTAGCCCTCGTCCACCAGCATCTCCCAGCCCATGGCCTCTATACCGGCCACCAGCCGGGTATGGGCGGCCTGATGCCGGGCATAAACCTGCTCGGGGCCCTCCTCAAGAATGTTGTGCACCGCCTGATACAGGCCATAGAACATATTGATGGGCGGAGTGTGGTGATAGACCCGGGTGTTGCCGCCCCAGTACTTGGTGAGCAGCGACATATCCAGATACCAGTTGGGCACCGGGGTCTTGCGGTTGTTCAGAACCTGCACCGCCCTGTCCGAAAAGGTAATGGGCGAGGCGCCCGGCGGGCAGGATAGACATTTTTGCGAGCCCGAATAACAGACATCCACACCCCATGCATCCAGCTCCATGGGCATACCACCCATAGAGGTCACGGCGTCCACAAGATAAAGGGTATCGGTGCCTTTAAGCAGCTGGCCTATCTCGGCCACGGGGTTGCTCACGCCGGTAGAGGTCTCGGCCATAACAACGGCCACAATTTTATAATTGTCCTTTTTAAGGGCCTCGGCCACCTGATCCACCACAACCGGAGTGCCCCACTCAAATTTAAGCTCGGTAACCTCTGCCCCAAGACGAGAGGCCACATCCACCATGCGGGTGCCAAACACACCGTTTTGCAGCACCAGCACCTTGTCGCCATGCTCTATAAGGTTGACAAAGGACGCTTCCATGCCGATGGAGCCGGTGCCCGACATGGGCACGGTGAGCAAATTCTGGGTGCCCATCAAGGTGCGCAGTCCGTCTTTAAGCTCGTCCATAATCTTGATGAAGTAAGGGTCGAGGTGGCCAAGAGTGCTGCGTGAGAGGGCGTAGTAGGTTGAAGGTGCCACTCCGCTGGGGCCTGCACCCAACAGCAGCGTGTTTTGGATGCCATCCAGTAGATTTTTCATATTTTAGCCTCCTTTTAGGTTGCTTTGTAGCCGGGGGCGAGGGCATGCAACGCCCGAGACGACTTTATTGTAGCACAAAAGCCATGGGTCCACAACGAAAAAGCCCGCCTCCCCAACCTAAAAAAACCCCCGCCTCAGGGAAGGGCGGGGGGTGGCGGAATGGGCGGAGCCTTTAGCGCCGGACCGCATAGTTGGTAAAATAGTTTTGTATATGGATGATGGGGGTGCCCCTGTCTCCGCTGCCGCTTATCAGGTCGCTTAGGCTACCGATAAGGTCGATATAACGGCGGGGGGTGGTGCCCTGAGCAGCCAGGGAGCCGGTGAGATCCTCCGACTTTTCCAGGATATGTTGGCGCATGGCGTCGGCCAGCGCATCGCCGGTAAGCTCGCTGAGCTGGTTGTCGGCAAAATATTTAATCTTAAGCTCATTGGGGGTGCCGGACAGGCCGGAGGTAAAGGCCGGCGAAACTACTGGATCGGCAAATTCCCAGATGCCGCCTACGGGATCCTTAAAGCAGCCGTCGCCATAGATCAGCACCTCCACCCGCTTGCCGGTGAGCTCCATCATGCGGGCCTGAATGCCCTCCACCACTGGCTGGCAGTCCCGGGGAAATAGCTTGACCGACTGCTCGGTGGCCATATTCGAGCCCAGCAGCCCATAATCGGGGTTGTAGCCACTGCCCAGAACGCTCTCGGTGAGGATGTTGTCGAGGGTAAGCACCCGCTGAGCCCCCGCCCTGCGCAGCCTTCGGGCCGTGCGGTGGCGGGTATGAACATCGCAGCAGAGCACATGGTCGGTGTAGTTAAGTATGTGGGTGGGGTCGCAGGAGAACAGCAGCTCCACATTGTCCCCAAGGCTTTTGTAGTATTCGATGTAATCCACGCCGGTAAAGGGATGGACCGTGGGACCGAACATGGCTCTGAAGCCCTGCTCGTCAAAGTGGTCGGTGTAGGGATTTATGCCTTTTTCGTCCACCGTTTCCCAAGATACCAGAGCATTGCCCACCTCGTCCGACGGGTAAGAAAGCTGCACATAAAGCTTCTTGCAGCTTTGGGCCGCCGCCTTTAAAATAAGCGAAAAGCGGTTGCGGCTTAAAATAGGGAACACAATGCCCACACTGCCGCCACCGAGTTTGGCGGCCATGTCGGCAGTCATTTGGTCGAGGGTAGCGTAATTGCCTTGGGTGCGAGC
The DNA here is from genome assembly GCA_002305075.1 of Ruminococcaceae bacterium UBA1404. Taxonomy (GTDB): domain Bacteria; phylum Bacillota; class Clostridia; order Oscillospirales; family Ruminococcaceae; genus UBA1404. The sequence continues at coordinate 23,545 of DBQC01000022.1, forward strand.
CACCACCGATTCGGTGACGGCGATGATGTCGCCATCCTGAACCGAAAATCCCTCGGCGGCGCTGGCCCTAAGCAGCGCCTGACAGGTCTCTTCAATTAAATTGTCCCCCTGCCTGAAGATGGGGGAAATAATGCCTCTGGCGGTTACGCCGGTATAGCGCACGGGTCATCACATGCCTCTCGTTTAACTTAGGCGGCGGATTCTTGCCCGCTCCAACCTATACTATAAGATAAAACCGTTTGATTCGCAACTTTTTTTGTATGAATAGACCAATGTATTGCTGAAGGATATTTTTTACGCTATAATGGCGATAAATGGGGGTTCTGTAAAAAATTTCGGAGAAACTTGTCTGCCTTACATAGATGCGTTGCAAATCCAACATACTGTTTGGTAAATTGCCTTATAATTGCAAGTGGCTCTAAGGGGCTTCGGCCTCTGCTCAATAAGCAATGTTCTATCTAGAAAGGGAGGTTGTTTTCTTGAAAAATATGTTTTGCTTTCAATGCGAGCAAACGGCCGGCAGCGTAGCCTGTACCGGCAAGGCAGGTGTCTGCGGCAAAAAAGACCACACCGCCAATCTGCAGGATGAGCTGACGGGTACCCTCATTTCGCTGGCCGCCGGTCTCGAGGGCGCAAAGCCTAACGAGGAGCAGGTGCGTCTGGCTATGGAAACCCTGTTTACCACCATCACCAATGTCAACTTTGACGATGAAGTACTTAAAGCCCGCATTGCCGAGCTGAAGGCCGTTTTCCCCGGCGAGAGCTACAACATGACCGACATCTGGGACGCTCACGAGGACATTCGCTCCCTCAAGACGCTGATTTTGCTGGGTCTGCGCGGCATGGCCGCCTACGCCCACCACGCCTATGTCCTGGGTTACCAGAACGAGGAAGTCAACGAGTTCTTCTTTAAGGCCCTTGCGGCCATTGCCCAGCCCGACTACGGCATGGACGAGCTGCTGCCGCTGGTGCTGGAGACCGGCCGAGTCAACCTTATCTGCATGGAGCTGCTGGATGCGGCCAACACCAAAACTTATGGCACACCGGTGCCCACTACCGTTCCTCTCACCATCGAGAAGGGGCCCTTTATCGTCATCACCGGTCACGATCTGCTCGATCTCAAGCTACTGCTCGAGCAGACCGAGGGCAAGGGTATTAACATCTACACCCATGGCGAAATGCTGCCCGCCCACGGCTATCCCGAGCTTAAAAAGTATCCCCACCTAAAGGGCAACTTTGGCACGGCTTGGCAGAACCAGCAAAAGGAGTTTGACAACATCCCCGGTGCGGTACTGTTTACCACCAACTGCCTGATGCCCGTAAAGCCCAGCTATGCCGACCGTGTATTTACCACCTCGGTGGTGGCCTATCCCGAGATGGTGCATATCGACGACAACAAGGACTTTACCCCCGTGATTGAGAAGGCTCTGGAGCTGGGCGGCTACGCCGAGGATCGCCCCATGACCGGCATCAACGGCGGCAGCACGGTGACCACTGGCTTTGGACACGGCACGGTTCTCTCGGTGGCCGACAAGGTGATCGACGCTGTAAAGGCCGGCGCCATCAAGCATTTCTTCCTCGTAGGTGGCTGCGACGGTGCCCGCCCCGGCCGCAACTACTACACCGAGTTTGTTCAGCAGTCCCCCGCCGACACCGTGATACTCACGCTGGCCTGCGGCAAGTACCGCTTTAACGACCTCGATATCGGCCAAATTGGCGGCCTGCCCCGCATCATGGATATGGGTCAATGCAACGACGCCTATTCGGCCATCCGGGTGGCGGTTGCTCTGGCCGAGGCCTTTGAGTGCGGCGTAAACGACCTGCCCCTGACGCTGGTGCTGTCCTGGTACGAGCAAAAGGCCGTGTGTATTCTGCTCACACTGCTGCATCTGGGCATCAAGAACATTCTGCTGGGCCCCACCCTGCCCGCCTTTGTAAGCCCTAATGTTCTCAGCTTCCTAAGCGAGAACTATGCCCTGACCCCCATCAGCACTCCGGAAGAAGATTTGGCTCGGATTCTGGGCAAATAGCGATAAAACCCAATAAAAACACCGCCCCTTCATCGGGGCGGTGTTTTTATTGCAATTCTTATAATAGTCACTGCCGCTATCTTCTGCCATGATACATGATACCGCTGTCGTGAAGGCCCCAATTCTTGTATATTATCATATCATGTATCGAGATGCCTATCGCGACTGGGCGCTCAGCTTGCTTTATGCAGTCCCAAAAGGAGGTGAAGGATCATTCACCGAGCAAATTTTAGCAGCGCAATAACTTGCCGCCAATTAAAGTTGTCTAGCACAATTCGGCGGCTGTGGATCGAACATGTATTGTGGACGCGCTTTTTTATTGTAAGTACAGCATTTAATCTCGAAGATCTTCCATTTGTCACAGAGAGGCTGCTACAAAATCCCGTTGATTTTGCCAAAGTGCTACAATCGTTTCACGGCAACAAGATCGCCATGCGGTTTGAGCGGCTTTTTGCAGATCATCTTTTGATTGCAGCAGCTCTCGTTAATGCGGCAAAAGCGGGTAACGCTGCGGAAGTAGAAAAACAGCGCAGGCTTTGGTATGCCAACGCCGAGGATATTGCCAGGTTTTTAGCCTCGATCAATCGTTTCTGGAGCAAAAATGAATGGAGAAAATTGCTGTTTGACCATCTTCGCATGACCGAAGATGAGGCCGTTTTCATCCTGACCGGCCAATATGAAAGAGGTATAAAAGTATATGACCACATTCAAGCAGAAGCCTTAGAGATGGCCGATGTGATGACTTGTGGCATCATCCGCCAGTTTTGCATTGAATAGAAATACAGGGACAATAGAATACCACACAAAGGCGCCATGCTTTTGTGTGGTATTGCTATTTTGTTTAGGATGTAGAGTCCGGTTAAAAAGCTTGGATTTAAAGCTTTTTAGCTCCTTGTAGGTTGGGGCGGGCTTTTTTGCGGCTGTTTGTCCTGAAGCTGCACCATCTCTAAAATGTCCCGATAGCGGCTGGTAATATAGGCGTAATTTTTAGGGATGTGGGGTACCAGACAGTTTGTGCAGTCTTTAATGCCATCGTCGGTATAGACAAAGTTGCCCCCGCACCGGCGCCCTAGGGCGTAGAGCGGACAGTAGCAGAACAGGCAGTTAAAGTTGTCCGAGTCTGCCCCGGCATGACAGGGAAAAAATTCGCAACTGCGGTGGGTAAAAATCTTGTAGTTTTCGCTCATGGTATCACCTTCCTTTGAGCCTGCTTCCAATAGAGTATAACACATCCCCCGCCGCCGGGAAAGAGCGGAAAAGTCCTGCCGCCAGCGTCCTGCCTGTGCTTTTTTTACCGGGTTGTAAAATATAGCATAAAGGTAAGAGCCAGCAAATCGGCGCAGCCGCCCGGGCTTAGGTTCTCCCGTGTAAATTGCGCATCAAGACGCCGGGCCTCGGCAAGGTAGTCTTCGGGGCTGCGGGGAGCGGCTTCCAGCCAGTGGGCCACCTCCCGGGCTATGCGGCGCTGGGTTTCGGGGTTGGAGCGGTGGATGAGGTTGGTGTCCTCCACGGTGGCAATCAGATGGAGCAGCACCGCCACGCCGGCCTGCTCCAGCGACCAGCCCTCGGACACCAGTCGGCGCATCAGCGGCAGTCCCAGCTGCCCCACCGCGGGAAAGCCCGCCGCTGCTTCCCCCCGCACACCGGCAATGCGGTGCCGGGCAAAGAGCCGCTCGCCGGCGGTTCGGGCGGTCTCGGCCGTAAGCGGCAAGAGGTCGCCCTCGATGGTGGGGGCCGCCGCCTCTGCCACCACACGCAAAATCGCCTCGGGGTCTTTTGCTTCGGGCCCCTCCCCCAAGTAGCCACAGGCCGCCGCCACCAGCCCTAGAGAGAAGATGAGCCCCTTATGGGTGTTCACGCCACCTGTGGCCGCCTGCATAGCCTCCTCGGCCTGTATGCCCCGGTAGCGCAGGCGGGCCAGCAGCTTAGTAGGTGGAATATCCCGGCTGCGGCAGCCAATAAGGGCCATATCTCTAAAGTAGCTGCAGAGGGCAGCGGCGCTGTCTATAAAGGTAAACAGGTCCATATCGGTGTGGGCGCCGCTGCCCAGCCGGTCGACCAGTCCGGGCTTAGGGGTGACCGACACCTCGTAGAGCATGGAGCGCAGTGCGTTTTGGGCGATCTGCTCGGCCAATCGGCCGTCAATATAGTCGGTGATCAATGTGCGGGTAGCCCGCTGCAGCTCCTCTATGCCATGGGCCCGACTGCGGGCACAGCCGGCTCCGGGTGCTCCGCAGACAAGGCAGCCCCGGGGGGGCAGCCCTATCTGTGCGCGGTCGACAATTTGGCCTGCGCCGGCAAGGACATCGATGTCGAACAGCCGCCCCAGGCCGTGACCCTCCTCAATGGCCACCATGGCGGCCTTGACCTTGTGGGCAGGAACATCCACCAACCAGAAGCCTTCGAGACCGGTGGGGGCACTCACTTGCCGATGTTGCAGGGCCGTCCAACCCCGGCGGGTCAGCTGGAGCTCTACCTCCTGCCAACCGATTTCAAAGGCCCGGTCGGTAAGCGGCGAGCGTTTAACCGGCCCCGGGATGTTGAGGGTGTAGCTGATGAGGCTGGCTCCCCCCGTCAGCAGCTCGGCCTGAAGGGCCGCCCGGCGCTCCCGGGCCTCCAGCACCTCCGAAAGGCTCACCTCGGGGCCCGTAAAGGGGGCGGTCATGGCCCTTTCTCCGGCTCTGCCCCCCACATAACGCCCTCTATGACGGTGCGGTCGATCTTGTCCCGGATAAAGTGCAGGCGGTGGTCGGATATGTTATTCATATAAAACGCCCCCTGTGGTGGTATTTGTATGCTCTCTATTGTACCGTGAAAATCTCGATAGGCCAAGGGGCAAGGGCAAAAACTCCGGCGCTTTTATGGGATATCTCGGGGAAAGAGACGGTGGTAATCCTGCCAGTCTATGCTACAATAAAGGCGAGATTGTATCCGGTATCCACAGCTGCAAAGCATGGCCGTGGACTGGGTGCCGACTGAAAAGGAGTGACGCCGTGAAAATTGAGGTGGCAGCCATGGCCGGCACGCTGGAGTCGAGCGATGTTCAGATAACGATAGAGCCTGCCGAGCAGGGTCTTAGTCTGAGCATCAGCAGCAGCGTTTTGGGCCAATATGGCAGGCAGATTAAGCGAGTGGTGCTCGATACGCTCGAGGGCCTTGGGGTGCGCCACGGCCGGGTAACTGTGGTGGACAAAGGTGCCCTCGACTGCACCATCCGAGCTCGGGTGACCTGCGCGGTCTACCGTTCGGCGGGCATCACCCACAGTATTCCTTGGGGGGAGGTGCCCGTAAATGATCCATCCCGATAAAAACCGTCTGCGGCGCACCATGCTGTTTTTGAGCGCCCAGCGCCCCAGCCAAATGAAGGACGCCTATATCTACCGGCCCGACTCGGTGATTTTCGACCTTGAAGATGCCGTGGCCGAAAGCGAGAAGGACGCCGCCCGCTTTTCGCTCTTTCATACCCTTAAGACGGTGGATTACGGCGACTGCGAGCGCATTGTGCGCATCAACGGCCTGGATACCCCTCACTGGCGTGAGGACATACGGGCCAGCGTGGCCGGCGGCGCCGAGGGCATTCGCATCCCCAAGTGCGAGTCGGCCCAGGAAGTGGTGGAGGTGGAGGCCGCCATCGAGGCCGCCGAGGAGGAGTTTGGCCGCCCGGTGGGGCGCACCCTCGTCATGGCCGCCATCGAAAGCCCCCGGGGGGTGCTGAATGCCTCCGCCATCTGCGAGGCGGGCCGACGGATGTTTGGCGTGGCCATCTCGGGGGGCGACCTGCGCAAAGCCATGCAGACTCGCTACTACCCTAAGGGCGAGGAGATGCTGGTGCCCCGGGGCATGGTGCTGCTGGCCGCCCGAGCCGCCGGCGTGCAGTGCTTCGACACGGTTTTTACCGACCTTGAGGACATGGAAGGCTTTCGCCGGGAGGTGCAGCAAAATAAGGAGATGGGCTTTGACGGCAAGTCGGTGATAAACCCCCGTCAGATCGCCATTGTCCACGAGATTTTCACCCCCACCGAGCGGGAGATTATCGAGGCCGAGCGGGTGGTGCGGGCCATTCGGGAGCAGGCCGCCGAGGGTGTGGGCGTGTTTACACTAGACGGCAAGATGCTGGACATGGCCTTTTTGCCCGGAGCCGAGCGGGTGCTGGCTTTGGCGCAGGCGGCCGGACTCTATGAGGGGGATTTGGTGCCATGATGAATTCTGTTGGTAGAGACATTCCCGATGCGCTGCTCACCGATGGCAAGGAGGTTTTTCGCGGCAGTCACCACCGGGACGGCCTAATCTACACAAAGCCCGGCCCCACGGTTCGTGCCGGTGTAAAGCCGCTACATAGCAAGCTGCTGCCCAACCTGCGGGAGGCCATTGTGCAGTGCGGCATCAAGGATGGCATGACCCTCTCCTTTCACCATCACTTTAGGGATGGCGACTATGTGGTCAACCTTGTGATGGCCGAAATTGCCGCCATGGGTATTCGGGATATCACCATAGCCGCCTCCTCACTGGGTAGTGCCCACGACCCGGTGGCCCATATGATTGAAACCGGCATCGTCACCGGCCTGCAAACCAGCGGCATCCGGGGCAAAATAGGCGAGGCTGTGTCCCACGGCAAGCTTAAAACCCCCTGCATCCTGCGCTCCCACGGGGGGCGGGTGCGGGCCATCGAGCAGGGCGAGCTGCACATCGATGTGGCCTTTATCGGCGCACCCACCAGCGACGAATACGGCAACTCCCGTGGCACCGGCGGCAAGAGCGACTGCGGCGTGCTCTCCTATGCCATGGCTGACGCTCGATACGCCGACAAGGTGGTGGTGGTCACCGACTGCCTTGTGGATTTCCCCAACTTCCCGCCCTCCATCGAGGCGGTGGATGTGGACTATGTGGTAGTGGTGGATGCTATTGGCGACCCCCAAAAAATCGCCAGCCAGGCCACCCGCCTAAGCAAAGACCCCCGGGAGCTTAAAATGGCCGAGGACTGCGTGCGGGTGGTTGCCGCCACCCCCTACTTTAAGGATGGTTTTTCGTTTCAGACCGGGGCGGGCGGACCCTCGTTGGCCACCAACCGCTTTATTGAGGCCGAGATGGAGCGCCGAGGCATCACCATGCAGTGGGCCATTGGCGGCATCTCTCAGTCCACGGTAGATATGCTGCATAAGGGCCTGATTAAATACATCGTGGACGCGCAGGACTTTGACATGGCGGCGGTGCGCTCGGTGAACAACAGTCCCGGTCACTTTGAAATATCCACCTCTCAGTACGCAAACCCCATGAACAAGGGGGCCTTTGTTAACAAGCTGGACTTTGTGGTGCTGGCCGCTTTGGAGATTGATGTGGACTTTAATGTCAATGTGGTCACCGGCTCGGACGGTGTGCTTCGGGGAGCCCCCGGCGGCCATCCCGATGCGGCTGCCGGTGCCAAATGCTGCATCATTGTGACGCCGCTGGTGCGGGGCCGTATGCCCACGGTTTGCGAGCGGGTGGTCACGGTGACCACCCCCGGCGAGAATGTGGATGTGCTGGTCACCGACTACGGCATCGCCGTAAACCCTGCCCGACCCGACCTGATAGAAGCCCTTGCCAAAGCCGGCATAAAAACCACCACCATAGAAGCCCTTAAGGATAAAGCCTACGCCATGGTGGGGGTGCCCGACCCGCTGGATTTTTACGACCGGGTGGTGGCCGTTGTGGAGGCTCGGGACGGCACCTTGCTGGATGTGGTGCGACAAATCAGGCCTCTTGAGCTATAAAAAATCTTGGCGCTGTGGTACAATAGCCCCATATTCGGCTGCCCATCAGCCCTAAGGAGGATGCCTATGACCTATTCTCTCTCGCGGATTTTCCCCTCCGACCGCCGGGGCCAGGCCGAGCTGGACCGGCTGCTGACAGGGGAACATATCCGCCGCGACCCCAATTTGGACTACACGGTGGGGCTGTATGACAGCAACCATAAGCTGGTGGCCACCGGCTCGACCTTTGGCAACAGCTTGCGCTGCTTGGCGGTGGACAGCCGCTATCAGGGCGAGGGTCTGATGGCTCAGGTGGTGAGCCATCTGGTAAGCCGGCAAATGACCCAGGGACACAGCCATCTGTTTATTTACACCAAGAGCGATAAAACGGCCATTTTTGGCGATTTAGGCTTTTACGAGATTGCCCGGGTGGAGGGCGAGGTGGCCTTTATGGAGAACCGCCGCACCGGCTTTGCCGACTTTTTGTCCGGCCTTTCGGCTCAGCGCCGAGCCGGGCAGTGCGCTGCGCTGGTGATGAACTGCAATCCCTTTACGCTGGGTCACCGCCACTTGGTGGAGCAGGCGGCCGCCCAAAACGACTGGGTGCACCTGTTTGTGGTGAGCGAGGATGCCTCGCTGTTCCCCTTTGCCGACCGCTTTGCCCTTGTAAAAGCGGGCTGCGCCCATATGCCCAATGTCATCTTGCACGAGACGGGCAGTTACATGATATCGAGCGCCGTGTTTCCCTCCTACTTCTTAGAGGACGACGAGTCAGCCATTGCCGTACAAGCCCGGCTGGATCTGCAGCTGTTTGGCTCGATAGCCCGGAGCTTAGGCGTGACCCGCCGCTATGTGGGCGATGAGCCCTTTAGCAAGGTGACCGGTCTTTACAACCGCATCATGGCCGACGAGCTGCCGGCTGCGGGCATCGACTGTATTGTCATCCCCCGCAAGGAGCAAGACGGACTTGCCATCAGCGCCAGCCATGTGCGCCAGCTCATCAAAGAAGGCCCCATTGAGGCCATTCGCCCGCTGGTGCCCCCCACCACCTACGACTACTTTTTTACCGAAGCCGGACAGGCGGTGGTGGACAAAATCCGCACTGCCAACAATGTGATACACTACTAAATAAAACCCGCCCGGACACGCCCGGGCGGGTTTTTTATTTGGGAATTATGCCGGCGTTTTTGTGTTCGTCCGCCCGGGAAAAGTCAGCGTGACCTTGGTGCCCCGTCCCTCGGCGCTCTCTAAGGCGAGGGCGGCATGGTGATAGGCGGCGCCATGCTTGACGATGGACAGCCCAAGCCCCGTACCGCCGGTAGCCCGGGTGTGGCTTTTGTCCACCCGGTAAAAGCGCTCAAAAATGCGGCTTTGATGCTCGACGGGTATGCCGATGCCGTTGTCCTCCACCGAAAGCTGCACCCCACCGTCGGGCTGGGGGGTCAGGTTTACCTGCACCTCACCGCCGGGGCGGTTGTACTGGACGGCGTTCTCCACAAGATTGCGCACCATCTCCTCAAGGATGTGGGGTGCGCCCTCGATGATGATGGGCTGACCGGTGAGACTGAGGTTTATGCCGGCGGCCTCCGCCTTTTCTTTAAGGCGTGTCAGCACCCCGGCGCAAAGGCTGTGTAAATCCACCGACTCCCGGGGCAGCGGGGCGTTCTCATCCAGTCGGGACAGGCGGATAATGTCCCCCACCAGCGCAATGAGCCGGGCAGCTTCGGCGTGGATGGTGGCCGCAAACCGGGGAATGTCCTCGGCTTTTGCCATGCCTTTTGCAATGAGCTCGGCGTAGCCCGATATGGCCGTAAGCGGGGTTTTAAGCTCGTGCGAAACATTGGCCGAAAACTCCTGCCGCAGAGATTCAGCTTCCTGTCTCTCGGTGACATCCAGCAGCAGCAATACGCCGCCCCCTCGCTCTCCCGCCGGGCTGGCGGTCAGCCGGTAGACCCGGCCCCCGCGCGAAAGGGTCATCTCCCCCGGCCGACCGTCGGTGCAGCCCTCTATAAGTGCCATCAGCTCGGGGCTGCGGTAAAAGCTTAGGATATGCTCACCCACGGCTGCCTGGGCGTCCACTTCCAGTATTCGGCCGGCCGCCGGGTTCATGGACAACACATACCCGCCGGGGCCAAAGAGTATGAGCCCCTCTTGCATACTGTCCATGACGGCCGAAAGCTCCCGCTGGGCCTGCTGCAGGGCTGCGTGGCGCTCTTTGAGCTGGTTGTTTTGATGGTCTATGCGCCGCAAGAGCCCGGACAGTTCGGGGTAGACGGCGTTGTGGAGCGGATGCTCAAGGTCGAGGTGCTCGAGGGGGGCCACGATGCGCCGGGTCTCCTGCCCGGCGGCCAGGCCGGCGATGAGGGCCACCGCCGCCGCCACCAGCCCGAGGTAAGGCACACATTGCCACACCGCACCATAAACACTCTGCATATCGCCCGCCAAACGCAAAATGCGCCCATCCGGCAGGCGCTGAGCGTAGTAGAAGGTCTGTGTGGCCAGCGTGGCCGACATACGCCGGGCCTCTCCCTGACCAGTGGCCATGGCACTTGCCACCTCGGGCCGGTCGGCGTGGCCGGCAAGCTGGGCGGCGTCCCGGCGGCTGTCGTAGAGCACGGCGCCCGTACTGTCCATCAGCGTAATGCGCCACCCCGCCGCTGCAAAAGCGGGCAGCACGCCCTCGCCCTCGGCAGCTATCGCTGCGGTAAGGGCCCGCATCTCCCGGTGCAAATCTCGGCGCAAGTCGCCGTAAAACTGCCCAAGCAGTACCCCCACCACTGCAAGGCAGGCCAGCAGCACCCCCAGCAGGGATACCAGCGTTATGCTGCGGAAAATGCGCCCCCTCATGTCGGGACCTCCATTCGGTAGCCCACGCCACGCACCGTGTCAATAAGGGCACTGCCCTTGCCCAGCTTTTGGCGCAGGGTGCGGATGTGCACATCCACCGTACGGGTTTCCACCGCCGCATCGTAGCCCCATATGCGGGTGAGCAGCTGGTCGCGGGTAAAGACCTGGCCCGGATGGGCCATCAGCAGCTCAAGCAGTGCAAACTCCTTGACCGTAAGGGCAACTTCGCTGCCCGCCACCTCCACTCGGTGTCGGCGGGGGTCGAGCATAATGGGTCCAAGGTAAAGGGGCGCATCCTCGTCGGGGGCGGCACGGCGCAGCACCGCCCGTATGCGGGAGACAAGCTCCATCATGCCAAAGGGCTTGGTAACATAGTCGTCGGCCCCCTCATCAAGGCCTCGCACCTTGTCCACCTCGCCCGACTTTGCTGTGAGCATAATCACCGGAATGCCTCGGGTGTCGGCCCGGCGGCGCAGGCGGCGCAGCACGCTGATGCCGTCCTCGCCGGGCAGCATGATATCGAGCAAAATAAGATCGGGCAGAGGCGGATGTTCAAGCGCCGCATAGAGAGCCTTCGGCTCGGTAAAGCCTACGGGAGAAAAACCCGTGGCCTCGAGGGTATAGATAAGCAGCTCGCGGATGCTGTCCTCGTCCTCAAGACAGTAAATTCTCATAACCCCTCGCTCCTGTGAGAGCCGGTGACCGAGAACTCCACCCACTCGGCAATGTTTGTGGCGTGGTCGCCAATACGCTCGAGGTACTTGGCAATCATCAAAATGTCCACCGCATACTCGCCGTGGGTCATATCCCGGCCTATGAGTTTAACAATCTCGCTGCGGATGTAATCAAAGTGATCGTCCACCACATCGTCGGCCTCGATAACCGCACGGGCCAGCTCCACATCCTGCCGTACATAGGCGTCGATGCTGCTGTTGACCATAGAAATGGCGGCTCGTGCCATCTCGGCCACACTGTCCATGGCCGCCCCGGGACCCACCCGACCGGTGTGGGTGATCTCGGCGATGTCGGCAGCCTGGTCGCCAATGCGCTCCATGTCGGTGATAATTTTAAGCGCCGAGGAGATCTTGCGCAAGTCCCGGGCTACCGGCTGCTGGCGTAAAATCAGCTGCATACAAAGGTTTTCGATCTTCCGCTCCTTTTCGTCCACAAGATGGTCGCTGTGGGCCACCCGCTCGGCCAGGGCCATGTCCTGATCAATCAGAGCCCGCACAGCCGCCGCAATGGCCGTCTCGCAGAGGGCGCCCATCTCCATCATCTCGGTTTTAAGCTGATCGAGCTCTTGGTCAAAGCGCAGACGCATCATCCAAACCTCCCGGTGATATAATCCTCGGTGCGCTGGTCCTTGGGCACCGAAAACAGCGTGGCCGTGTCGCTAAATTCCACCACCTCGCCCAGTAGAAAGAAGGCCGTGTTGTCCGACATTCTTGCCGCCTGCTGCATATTGTGGGTGACCATGACCAGCGTATAGTCCTTCTTTAATTCTACCGCAAGATCCTCAATTTTCAAAGTGGAAATTGGGTCAAGCGCACTGGTGGGCTCGTCCATCAACAGTACCTCGGGCTTTACAGCCAACGCCCGGGCAATGCAAATGCGCTGCTGCTGCCCGCCGGACAGACCCAGAGCGCTTTGGTGCAGGCGGTCCTTAACCTCGTCCCAAATGGCCGCCCCCCGCAAAGATGCCTCCACAACCTCGTCGAGCATGGCCCGGCCACGCACACCATGGGTGCGGGGGCCGTAGGCAATATTATCGTAAATGCTCATGGGAAAGGGGTTGGGCTTTTGAAACACCATGCCCACCCGCTTGCGCAGCAGGTTGACATCCATGTCGCCATAAATATCCTCGCCGTCGAGCAGCACGCTGCCCTCCACCCGGCAGCCCTCAATAAGGTCGTTCATGCGGTTAAGGGTTTTTAAAAAGGTGCTCTTGCCGCAGCCCGAGGGCCCGATAAGGGCGGTAATCTGCCGCTCGGGCAGTTTTAGGTTGACATCTTTTAGTGCCTGAAAGTCATCGTAATATAAATCAAGACCGGTTACAGTAAACTTGTCCATGGTTTCACCCCTTTGTAAGCTTTCTCGCTATGGCCGTGGCCAGCGCCTGGATAACAAACACCAGACCTACGAGAATAATGGCCGTGGCATAGGCCTCGTTCATGTAGAGCCCCTCGCTGTACAGGGCCCACATATGCACCGCCAGCGTGCGTCCCGAGCCCATAAGGTCGGGAATTTGGGCCACGGTGCCCGCCGTGTAAACCAGCGCCGCCGTCTCGCCCAAAATGCGCCCCATGGACAAAATAATCCCCGACAAAATGCCGGGCACCGCCGACGGAAGCACAATGCAAAACAGTGTGCGCAGCTTGCCGGCACCAAGGCCGTAGCTGCCCTCGCGGTAACTGTCGGGCACGGCCTGAAGCGCCTCCTGAGAGGTGCGCATAATCAGGGGCAGTATCATGATGGCCAGCGTAAAGGCGCCGGCCAGCAGCGAGTAGCCCCAGCCGAGGAAGTTGACAAAAAACAGCGTGCCAAACAATCCATAGAGGATAGAGGGAATGCCGGACAGGGTTTCGGCGGCCCGGCGGACCACGGTCACCCAGCGGCTGCCCCGGGTGGCGTATTCCACCAGATAAACCGAGGCGAACACCCCAACCGGCCCGGCCAGCAGCAAGGACAGCAGCGTCATGGTGAGCGTGTTGACCAGAGCGGGAATGAGGGATACGTTTTGGCTGGTGTAGACCGGCTCAAAAAGGCTAGGCTTTAAGTAGGGCAGGCCACGCATAAAAATATAGCCCACCAGATAGACAAACAGCGCCACCGTAAGAAGGGTGGACACCATGACCGCCACCCGCAGCACAAGAGAAATCGGGCTGCGGCGGTATTCCCGCAGGCGGCGGCTTAAGGAAGTGGAGCGCTTGGAAGGTGACGGGGTCATCTATCGCTCCTCCTTTCGGGTGATAGAGGCCAGCAGCTGGTTAAGCAGCAAAATAAATATAAAGAGCACCAGTCCGGTGGCAATAAGCGCCCCCCGGTGCAGGTCTACGGCGTAGCCCATTTCCAGCACGATGTTGGCCGTGAGGGTGCGTACCCCCGCCAGCAGCCCTTTGGGCATACGGGGCTGGTTGCCCGCCACCATGACCACGGCCATAGTTTCGCCAATGGCACGCCCCACGCCCAGCACCACACCGGCCAGCACGCCCGAGCGGGCGGCGGGCAGCACGGTGAAAAACACGCTGCGCTCGTGGGTGGCCCCAAGGGCCAGGGCCCCTTCGTAATAGCTGTCGGGCACCGCCCGCAGGGCGGCCTCGCTCACCGAGATAACCGTGGGCAATATCATAATAGCAAGCAGCAGCATGGCTGTAAACATACTGCTGCCGTGTCCGCCTATTTGTCGCACAGCGGGCACCAGCACCGCAATGCCAAAAAAGCCATACACCACCGAGGGTATGGCCGCTAACAATCCCACCATGGGGCTTAAAATCCGGTGCAGCCACTCAGGGCAGAACCGGGCGAGAAACACCGCTGTAAGCAGCCCCACCGGCAGACCCATGGCCATGGCTCCCGCTGTAACCCAAATACTGCCCATAATCATGGGCAGTATGCCGTAAAGGCCGGCAAGCGGCCTCCACTCGGTGCCCAGCAAAAAGCGCAGGGGCCCAATCTCCATAAGGGCGGGCAGGCCGCTTAGCAGCAGAAACAGGCAGATTAACCCTACCGCCACCAAGCTGGCCCAGGTGCACAGAATGATCAGGCGGCGAAAAAGCCGCTCACGGATTTGTTGCACCGTTCTCCCTCCTTTTTATTTTACCTCGTTCCAGTCGGTGATGGTGCCGACAAAGATGTCTTTGATCTGCTCCATGGTCAGGCCGGGCACGCTGTTTTCGGGGTGAACGATGACGGCGATGCCGTCCATGGCGATAACTGTGGCATCAAGGCCCTTTTCAAGCTCGCTGTCTTTAACCTCGCGGGAGGCCATGCCAATGTCGCAAATGCCGTCGATGGCGTTGGTCATGCCGGTGGTCGAGTCGCTCTGCTGAACTTCGATGTTCACATCGGGGTTAAGGGCCACATAGGCCTCTTTAAGCTTTTCCATGACCGGGGTAACCGAGCTGGAGCCGCTGACTACAATCTTGCCCGAGGCGCCTGCGGCCTCGTAGTCGCCCTGGGCTTCGATGGCGACATAGCCAGTCTCCTCGGCGATGACCTGGCCCTGATTGCTCAGGATAAAGCGGATGAAGTCCTCGGTCTGGGCACTAACCTCGCCCTTGGTGGCGATGTTAAAGGGGCGGGCCAGCTTGTAGCTGCCGTTTTGAACATTTTCGGCTGTGGCTTTTACACCCTCTACATCGAGAGCCTTAACGCCGTCGCTGAGGGAGCCCATGGAAACGTAGCCAATGGCCGCGGGGCCCTGCATAACCGTGGCCAAAACCACCGAGGTGGAGTTGGAGGTGGTGGCCTCGACGGTGGTGTGGTCCATCTTGGTGCCCGAAGCGTCTTTCTGCTCAACGCCGCTTAGCTCAACAAAGGCCGAGCGGGTTCCCGAACCCTCTTCGCGGGTGATGACCTGAATAAGCTCGGGCTTTGCGGGGGTGTCGCCACCCTCGGGGGTGGAGCTCTGCTCGGCGGGGGCGCAGCCCACAAGCAATGAGAGCAGCAGCATGGCGATGATGGCCGTCCGACCAAATAAGTGTTTCATATGTTTCTCCTTCTGCCGGAGACTTCCGGCCTTTTCGTTATTGTTTATCCTCGGCTCTATTTTATAAGTACTGTGTTAAAAGACAAGCCCGCCAATGTTAAATCGAGGTAAAATCCCCTCTGCTTGACAAAGCGGTTTACCCTAGCTATAATGGGTAGAGCAAACTCAATACGCGCATGGCTCCGGGGAAGCTGGGTGAAAATCCCACGCAGGACCGCTACTGTAATCGCCCTTGGGTGTAAGCCAGGAGACCGGGCTATGTGCATAGGTATCTGCATACGCTTCGGGTATCAGGCGTGGATACGGCGAAGAATCCGGGACGGCGGTCCCTGTTCCTCACCATGTTGTAAACCCGTGGATGCACGGGCTTTTTTTATTTTATCTAGGATGTGAACCATGCCTTTATTTAACCGCACCAAAACGCCGCAAAAACGCCTTATCCTGCTGGTGCTGCTGCTTTTATACCTTGCCAGCCTGCTGGTGGGTGTGGGTGTGGGTGCCAACCGCTACACCGCCGGCCAAGTTCTCAGCGGTCTTCTTAATCCCAACAGCGGCAACCTTTATACCATCATATCCGGCGTGCGCCTGCCAAGGGTGCTTGTCGCCTCGCTGGTGGGGGTCTGCCTTTCGCTGTCCGGCTGCATTTTGCAGGGGGTTATGCGCAACGATTTGGCCTCTCCCTCCACCATCGGCGTGACGGCGGGGGCCAGCTTTGCCGGCTATCTTCTGCTGGTGGCCATGCCCCACATGGCCCATCTGCTGCCCATCGGGGCCTTTGCAGGGGCCTTTGCCACCACTTTGCTCATTTATGCACTATCCAATCAGGACGGCGTGAACCCCGCCCGGATGATTTTGTCCGGTCTTGCAGTGTCGGCTATGCTGGGGGCCTTTAACGACATTATTCGGCTGTTTTGGAGCGAGAATCTGGCCGGCGCCACCGGCTTTTTGGTGGGCGGATTGGGCGGGGCCACATGGCGGCAGCTTTGGGGCATTTTGCCCTACGCTTTGGCCGGGCTGGCCGCCTGCCTGCTGCTGCCCCGCCGCCTAAACCTGCTTATGTTAGGGGACGAGGTGGCCGAAAGCCTGGGGCTGCACACCGAGGCCTTTCGGCTGCTGCTTATTGCCATATCCTCGCTTCTGGCGGCCTCGGCGGTGTCGGTGGCCGGCATCATCAGCTTTGTAGGGCTGATTGTGCCCCACATTGCCCGCCTTTTAGTAGGCTCGGACTACCACCATCTGTTCCCGGCCTCGGTACTGTTAGGGGCGGTGACGCTGGTGGCCTGCGACACGGTCGGACGGGTGATTATTCTGCCCGGCGAGATGCCCGTTAGCGTGATTATGGCCTTTATCGGCGCACCCTTTTTTCTTTATCTGCTGCGCCGCAAGGCCAAAAAAGGAGGCTGAGCCTGTGTATTTTGGATTTGAGGATATCCATATTGCCTATGGCGATAAAAAAGTGCTGCGGGGCCTTTCGGCCGACTTTGAAAAGGGCAGCATAACCGCCCTTGTGGGACCTAACGGCTGTGGCAAAAGCAGCCTGCTGCGCATACTCTCCCGGGGGGTGCGGCCCCAGCGAGGCACCGCCTGGCTGGACGGCCGGGACATTCGCAGCTACCGCCGCCGTGAGCTTGCCCAGCGCATAGCCGTGCTGCCCCAGCTGCACAGCGCCCCGGGCGACATTGATGTGCGCACCCTGATAAGCTACGGTCGCTATCCTCACCTGCGCCCCGGCCGGCGGCCCACCCCCAAAGACATGGCCCGGGTGGATGCCGTGATGGCCCACACGGGGCTTTGCCAGCTGGCCGACCAACCGGTGGCCTCCCTCTCGGGGGGCGAGCGGCAGCGGGCCTGGATTGCGCTGGCCGTCTGTCAGGATCCCGAGATTTTAGTGCTCGACGAGCCCACCACCTACCTCGATGTGAGCCATCAGGTGGATGTTTTAGAGATGGTGCGCCGGCTAAACCGAGAGCAGGGCATCACCGTGGTGATGGTGCTCCACGACCTCAATCTGGCCGCCCGCTACGCCGACAGGCTGTGTGCCATCAAAGACGGTGTGCTCTATCTAAGCGGCAGCCCCGCCGAGGTGATGACCGACGGCTTTTTGCGCGAGGTGTTCGGCGTAACCGCCCATGTCTACGAGGACGAGATAAACGGCTGCCCCTATTTTATCCCCGAAAAGGTGGTCTGACCGCCTTTTGTCCCCATACAATCGGGTTCATTTCAAACTGCAAAGGAGAACATGATGAAAAATTCGTATCTAAAGCTGCTGCCTGTGCTGGTCTGCCTGGGGCTTGTCCTGACGGCCTGCGCCGCGGGTCAGCCCTCGCACATCCCCGAAACATCTCCCGAAGTCACCCCCGAGGGCCCTGCGGCCCCGACCGTAGACTTTGAGGCCGCCGCCCAGGAGGTGGTGGTGACCGACACCGATGTCACCTTTACCGATTCGTTGGGCCAAACCGTGACCATTGCCAAGCGCCCCGAGCGGGTAGTCTCGCTGCTCAACAGCTACACCGCCCTTTGGTATCAGGCCGGCGGCGTTGTGGTGGGCCGCCTTGAGAGCGAGACCGAGCTGCCTCCGGAGGCGCTGGACCCCGCCATTAAGACGGTGGGCAAAAACGCCTCATCTGTGAGCACCGAGCTGCTGCTGGAGCTTCAGCCCGATTTGGTGCTGCTGCGGGCCTCCTGGGGTGATGCGTTGCTCGGGCAGCTTGAGCAAAACGACATTCCTTATATCGCACTGGAGTACAACGGCTTTGCCGACTATCTCAAGTGGCTCAAGGTGTTCACCGCCCTAAACGGCACAGAGGAGCTCTATCAGACCTTGGGCGTTGACCTGCTAACCCAAATTGACCAAGCCATCGCCCAGGTACCGACCGAGGAGAGCCCCAGCGTCATGCTTATGTTCGGCACCACCTCCAGCGTAAAGGCCTATCTTTCCAACACTGCCGTGGGTGAAATGCTCGCTCAACTGGGGGCTGTGAACATTGCCGACCGCTGGGAGGACACCACGGCCACCTCGGTGGAGATGAACACCGAGTATCTGATCACCACCGATCCCGACTTTATTCTGGTGCAGTGCATGGGCGAAATCGATAAGGTGCGTGCCTATATTGAGAGCCAGTATGCCGATGAGGATTGGTGGAAGACGCTTTCGGCCGTGCAAAACGACCGGGTGATCTACCTCGACCGGAGCCTGTTCCACTATAAGCCCAACGCCCGCTACGCCGAGGCTTATATGGAGCTTGCCAAAATTCTCTATCCTGCCACCTTCTCCTGACCCTTTACCTCTGTCAAGGTACCGTTTACTCCCTGTAACGCATCAGCGCCCCGCCATTTAAGGCGGGGCGCTGATGTTTTATTTTAGGCTTTATGCATTATAAAGAGCGTCCGGTGGTTTTATAGAGCAGAGCGTTGAGAATGGCGGCAGCCACATTGCTGCCCCCCTTGCGCCCCATGGATAGAATGTAGGGCACACCTAACTCGGCAAAGCGCTCCTTGCTCTCGACCACATTGACAAAACCCACCGGCACACCCACCACCAGCCGCGGACGCAGACTGCCCGCCTCGACGAGGTCGGCAATGCGCAGCAGCGCCGTGGGGGCGTTGCCCACCGCAAAAATGAGCGGCCCGGGCAGAGCGGCGGCTTTGTCCACGGCAGCCACGGCCCGAGTGGTACCTGCAGCTTTTGCCTGCTCGGCAATGTCGGGATCGCCGATAAAGCAGCATACGGCCACGCCCAGCTGGGCGGCCGCCTTTTTGTTGACACCGGCACGGACCATCTGGGTGTCGGTAATTAGCGTGGCCCCCTCGGTAAGGGCGGATAGAGCCGCCTCTACCGCATCGGGAGAAAATCGGAGGTTGTGGGCATAGTCAAAGTCGGCGGTGGTGTGGATGACGCGCTCTACCACCGCCCGGTGCTCGGGAGGGATCGGCGTGTCTCCAAGGCTCTCGCGAATGATTTCAAAGCTGCGCCGCTCGATGGCGGCGGGGTCGGCAATCAAATTTTGCATGTCAGTCCTCCTTGGCGGCGGCGCTTAGTATGGTGATGGGGTTTTGTCCGGTCATCATGTGGTAGCCGCCTAGGACCTTTGCGTCGGCAGCGGCGAGGGTGACCACTTCCAGCCCGGTAAAGGGGGGCTTTTTAAGGCGCTCCAAAGCCTCGGCCACCGTTTCCAGCGCAATGGCCGTAACCACCACCCGTACCCGGGGGTTTTTGCGGGCCAGTGCGTCTAAAATAGCGGCCATATGGCCCCGGCTGCCGCCGATAAAGACCGCATCGGGCGGGGGCAGATGCTCCATGGAGCCGGGGGCCATGCCGGGCACACAGCTTAGGTTGTACACCCCAAATCGCAGCCGGTTCTGCTCGATGAGGGATAGAGCCTCGGCCTTGTGCTCCAGCGCATAGACCCGGCCGTACCGGGCGAGCAGAGCCATCTCCACCGCCACCGAGCCGGTGCCCGCCCCCACATCGTAGAGAGTCTCGTGGGGGGAAATAGCCAGCTTAGACAGCGCCACGGCTCGCACCGCTTGCTTGGTCATGGGCACATCGCCCCGCAAAAACTGCGCATCGGGCAGGCCATGGGTGACCGGGCCGGCCGGCAGCGGCCGGGAATTATCGGCGATGAGCACGCTTAAAGGTTCAAAGCTCATGTTCATCAGCTCGGCGGGAGTGCCCCGGACAATTCGCTCGTCGGGCAGGCCGAGGTTTTGGCCCACGATGAGCGACACATGGTGCATCCCCGCCTGATAAAGGGCTGCGCTCAGGGCGGCGGGGCCGGTATGGCCCGTAAGAAAGAAGCAAGTGGCGTGGTTCATCACGGCGGGCACCGGGTCGGTGTGCTCGGCATGGGCGCTTACAAGATGCATATCCTGCCAGGGGCGGTGCAGGCGGGCGGCCATCAGTTGCACAGAGGAGAGCCCGGGAAACACCTCGATGGAATGGTCGCTCAGCAGCTCATAGAGCCGCCGCGCCCCGCTATAAAAGCCCACATCCCCGCTAAAGGCCAGCGCAAAGTGGCCATACCGGGGATGGCTTTTTATAAAGGCGGCAATTTCCTCAGGCAAAATAAGCGCATGGCGGCAGTCGGTGCAGCCCTCGGGCAGCCCTTTTAGCAGCCGCGGCGCACCGATAATGCAGTCGGCGGCAAGCAATGCCTGCCGGGCCTCGGCGGTGAGGGAATCCGGGTGGCCTGCCCCCATACCTACAAAGCTGATTTTCATGGATGCACCCCCTAAAGGAATGGTTGATGCGACTTTATCGGGCACCGCTTAGGGCGCAAGCCCCAACAGGGCCGACAGGGCCGGCAGCAGCTCATCTTGGCTTAGGCCTTCTGTTTCGGGCGGGCGGGCAATAAGCCGTACTGTGATGCCTAAAGAGCGGGCGGCGTCCACCTTTTCCTCAAAGCCGCCGGCGGCTCCGCCGTCCTTGGTGACCAGGTGGCGGATGCCGCACTGCTCCATCATGGCCCGGTTGAGCGCATAGCCAAAGGGCCCCTGCATGGCAATGATGTGCGACGGGCTAAAGCCCAGCCGAATGCAGCAATCTACCGATTCCACGGTGGGCAGCACCCGGGGGTAGACCCGCCGGGCAAAATCGGGTATGCGGGTGTAGGCCTCCAGCTCCTTGGCGCCGGTGGCGGCGAGAATGGGCCCCTCGGTGTGTATCAGAGCGTCTACCGCAGCGGCGATATGGGGATATGCCGGCAGACAGTCGGCTTGGCTTTGGGGCCGCAGCAGCCGCAGATAGGGCAGCGAGGCGGCCCGGGCGGCGGCGCGGATATTCCGGCTGGCCGCCTGGGCATAGGGATGGGTGGCATCAATCACGGCGGCAAAGTACCCCTCGGCCATCAGCCGGGTCATGCCCTGGTCGCTTAAAGGGCCGGTGCGCACCCGCAGCCGCCGGCTCTCGGTGAGCAGCGATGCCCCATAGGGGGTGGCTACCGACACGGTGAGCGCCACAGGCCAGTGGGACAGCCGCTCTATAAGCTCTCGGCTGTCTGAGGTACCGCCAAAAATCAGCAGATGCTTCATACCTCAAGACCCCGATAGCCCCGGGGGGTCACCATGCGCCCATTTTGGGCGATGGTGGCGCTGTTGCCGATAAACACCGTGGTAAACATATCCACATCGCTGTCGGGTAGGGCGGCTAAGGTGGTGATAAAAGCCTGCTGCTCCTCGCGCCCGATGTTGCGCACCCAGCCGCAGACCCGGCTTTCGGGCAGGGTTTTTAGCAGAATATCGCAGGCTCTGCGTAAATAATCCCGGCGCTTGCGGCTTTGGGGATTATAAAGGCAGATAATCATATCGGCCTCGGCGCTGGCCGATAGCCGCTTTTCAATGAGCTCCCAAGGGGTGAGTAGATCGGATAGGGAAATCACCGCAAAGTCGTGGCCCAGCGGTGCGCCCAGTATGGCCGCTCCGGCGGTAGCGGCGGTGATGCCGGGCACAACCTCCACCTCCACAGAGGGAAAGTCGGGCGCCATTTGCAGGATAAGCCCCGCCATGCCGTAGACACCGGGGTCGCCGCTGCACACCATGGACACCACCTGCCCGCTATCCGCCGCCTCGAGGGCTAGGCGGCAGCGCTCCACCTCTTGGCGCATACCGGTGGTGCGCAAATCCTTGTGGGCATAGTGCGCCCTGATAAGGTCGATATAAACCGTGTAGCCGTAAATAATGTCCGAAACCTCCAGTGCCGCAGCGGCCTGAGGGGTCATAAAATCCTCGCTGCCGGGCCCAAGGCCCACCACATAAAGCTTGCTCATACCATCGGCTCCTCAAAGCTCAGGGGGAAAGGCATACCGGCCAGCGCCAGCGCCACGCCTCCCGCAGTAGTTTTTTTCATAAGCAGTGTTCCGCCCTCGGATAGGGCGCTGCGTTCGCATACATTGTCCACACCGGTAACCTTTTGAACAAAGGCCGAGGGCGTAAAGTCGCCGGGCAGAGCGGCCAAAGTGGCCGCCGGGTAGGTGACCAAAGGCAAATCATATCTTGCGCAAAAGTCCAGCAGCCCCGGCTCGTTGGCCTTGAGGTCGATGCTGGCCACCCGGCAGATAGCCCGCAAATCGTAGCCAGCCTGATCAAGGGTGGTCTGTACGGCCAGCTCAATGGCGTCGGCCGAGACCCCCTTACGGCAGCCCACGCCTAAGGTAAGCGCCGGGGGAATAAGATGAAGTGCCCCCTGTGACCGGACGGCACGGCAGGAAATAACCATATGGGGCGCCGTTTCATCCGAAGGGATAGCCTCGGTCCCGCCGGGCACAAGACATACCTGCCCGGGGGGCTGTCCCTCGATGGCAAAGTCGCTGTAAATCTTGATGCTCTCCCCCCGAATAAGGGCGGCCGACACCGATACAATGGCCCCAGGGTTGGCGATAATAAGCCCCTGCCCGGCGGCCCACTCGTCGGGGGAAAAATAGCCCAGCCGGTCGGTGCCGGTGGTGATCACCGCCTCGGCCCCGATAAGGGCCTCGATCTGCCGGGCCAGACGGTTGGCCCCGCCCACATGGCCGGAGAGCAGCGGAATGACATAGCGCCCTGCGGCGTCCATGGCAAGCACCGCCGGATCGGTGAGCTTGCTTTTGAGATGAGGGGCCACGGCCCGGATGGCAATGCCGCTGGCCGCCACGAACACAAGAGCATCGGCCCTGTCAAAGCGCTCGGCCGCCCAGCGTCCGGCGGGCAGGTCGCTGCTGCTGCGGCTAACCGTGCAGCTATGTCCTGCCTTTGCCAGCAGCCCCGCCAGCTTTTTAGCCAGCACAAGCCCCTGGTCGGTACAGCAGAGCATCTCAATCTTCATGTTGGGTACCCTTGCGGTAGCCGGTGGTAAATTCGGGGTGATAGAGCAGCGAACGGCTGTATTCCTCCCCTAAAAATCCGCCTACCGTCACCAGCGCCGTGCGGCTTATGCCAGCCTCCTTACCGGTTTGGGCCAAAGTGCCTACCGTGCAGCGCAGCAGCTGTTCTTCGGGCCAGGTGGCCTTGTATACAATGGCCGCCGGCGTGTCCGGGGCATAGCCGCCGGCCATGAGCTCGGCCTCAAGCTTATCCAGCATACTCGCACTTAAAAAGATGACCATGGTGCTGCCGTGGGCGGCCAAGCTGCGCATATCCTCCCCCGGGGGCATGGGGGTGCGGCCGGCCAGCCGGGTGATAATCACGGTCTGGCTGACGCCGGGCAGCGTGTACTCGGCCTTGAGGGAAGCCGCCGCCCCGCAAAAGCTGGAGACGCCGGGCGTGACATCGTATTCGATTCCAAGAGCGTCCAGGGCGTCCATCTGCTCCCGAATGGCCCCGTAGATGCTGCCGTCGCCGGTGTGTAGACGCACCGTGGTAAGCCCCGCACGCTCGGCCTCCTCCATAGCCTGTATCACCTGCTCGAGGGTCATGGTGGCGCTGTCGAGGATGCGGCAGTCGGGCTTGCAGACCTGCAGCAGCTCGGGATTAACAAGGCTGCCGGCCCAGATTACCTGGTCGGCCTTTCGCAAAAGGCGGTCACCCCGCAGGGTAATAAGGTCGGCAGCACCGCTGCCCGCACCCACAAAATGTACCATTATACCCTCTCCCTTACAATCAGCGTGGTAAAGTATCCAGCATCGTCGGGCAGGTCATCAAGGCTGCGGCAGAGCCGCTCGCCTGGCAGCGCACAGCGCTCCACGGCCACCGTCGTCTCATAAAGGCCGGCGGCCTTGAGTGCAGCCCGAACCTCGCCCATGCCCCGGGCGGCCTTCATAATCACCTTGGTGCCCGGCAGGCGCAGACCCTCGATAAGGTCGCCACTGCCCGCCGGCAAAATGTGCAGCGGCCTATCCATCTCGGTGAGGCTGACCCCCAGTCGAGCCGCCGACTCGCAAAAGCTGGTGATGCCGGCCACCACCCGGGTCTCGTAGCCGGCCTGGCGGATAAGCGCCTGGATATAGCTGTGGCTACCGTAGAGCGAGGGGTCGCCCAGGTTGAGCATGGCCACATCCCGCCCGGCGGAAAGATGGGGCAGAACGGCCGCTGCGGCCTTTTGATAGCTTTGCTCCCGGGCTTCTTTATCCCGCTGCATGGTAAAGTCCAGCGGCAACAAAATCTTCTTTGAGAGGTCTACGGCGCCGGACGCAATATCATAAGCCAGGGTGCGGCTGCCGCCGGTGCGGGGCAGGGCGATAACCGGGCACTCGGTGAGCAGCCGCACCGCCTTGAGGGTGAGCAGCTCGGGGTCTCCGGGGCCGACGCCTACACCATAAAAAATACCTTTAGTCATCTGTTTCCTCCAAATGGGCCAATATCTGCCGGGCATTGTGGGTCATGCCCAGAGCGCCCCGCTCGTTGCTGAAAACAAGGGCGCCAATTTGGGCATCCGGGCCGGCCCGGCGGCTTAGGTGGTGCTGAATTTTATCAAGCAGGCTGTCTATCACCGGGTTTAGCAGGCCGGCATTCTCTAAAATGTCCAGCGCGGCGTCGGTGGTGGCGCTCTCCATCACGGCCTCAAGGCAGTCCTGCTCGGCACCGGCCAGCGCTGCGTGGGCCGTAAGGATTTCGGCCCGGCAGTCGGCGATGCGGGAGTGGGTGTCCATCACGCCACCGGCTACTTTGACCAGTTTGCCGATATGCCCCACCAGCAGCAAAGTATGAAAGCCACGGTAGAGGGCCATGTCGATGGACTCGCCGATAAAGTTGCTGCATTTTACATGAGGCAGACGCCGAATAACCGACTGCTCGGCAAGAAAGCGCTCGCCCATGTTGCCCGGCGTGAGCACAAGGCGGGTGGCCCCTTCGGCAGCGTGCATATCCATCTCCACGCCGATGGTGTCGACGAGGGCCTTAAGGCTCATGGGCTCCACGATGCCGGTGGTGCCCAAAATGGAGATGCCCCCCTCGATGCCCAACTGGGGGTTAAAGGTTTTAAGGGCCACCTCTCGACCGCCGGGGGCCGATATGACCACCCTCAGGCCACCGGTATAGCCGGCCTTTTGGCAGACGGACTCGACCGCCTCGGTAATCATGCGGCGGGGCACCCGATTGATGGCGGCCGCCCCCACCGGCTGGTCGAGACCGGGGCGGGTCACCCGACCGATGCCCTCGCCCCCCTCAATGTGCACGCCCGGCCGGGCACAGCGGGACAGCTCGGCGTAAATGCGCATATCCTGGGTAACATCAATGTCGTCCCCGGCGTCCTTTCTAACGGCGCAGCGGGCGGTAATGCCGTCGCAGAAGGCGTCCTCCACCACTACGGACAGCGCCACCCCCGACGGGGTGATGATGCTGGCGGTGGACATAGGCTGCCCGAACAGCAGCATATGAGCGGCGGCCTGAGCAGCCAGCGCTGCACAGCTTCCGGTGGTGTAGCCGCAGCGCAGACGCCGGCCACCCTTTTCAGTCGTAAGCTCGCATGACATAGACTTGATTCCCCCTGCCTTAAGGCGGTCGGACAGGCTACAAAAGCCGACGCTATCAGCGGTGCCCCGGCCAAGAGACCGGGGCACCTAGGCCGCCGCCTGCAGGCGGGGCACCAAGCCAGCCTCCATTCCCTGTGAAGCGCATGGGCACACCATACCGGCAGGTCTTCCGACTCGGAGAAAACTACATCTCCACACGGCAGCAGGACTGTCCGGGATTCTCACCCGGTTCCCTATTCTTGTTCAGCGAACACACCGGCAATCGTACAGATTAAGCTAAGCTCAACCATAGCATTCTGACCGAGTTTTGTCAATGCAGGCCGCCCGTTGTGGGCGGTGTTTATCCGGTATAGACGGACAGAGTACATTAGGCACAACAAACAAAACGGCCTGTCCAATTTCGGTTATTTAAGTCTACACCGATACGCACTTTTATGGTATACTATCTGCGGACGGCACTATGGCCGTTTATTATTTTGGGCGCGGCCCAAATAAAGTGTGGAGGAATTTAGGTGTCCAAAAAACGCATGATCGCATTTATGGCTGTGAGCGTCGTATTCTATATGGCGGCAAGCTTTGCCCACCCTGTTACGCCCACCCTCTTTAAGAGCTTGGGGCTGGGTGACTATATGTTTGGCTATGCGCTAGCGGCCATGATGGTGGTCAACTTTTTGTTTTCTCCCTTTTGGGGCAAGCTTAACACCTTTCTCTCCAGCCGGGTGTGTTTGCTGATTGGTTCAATCGGCTATGCACTGGGGCAGTTTCTGTTCTCGATCGCCCAAACCGAGCTGCAGTTTATCATCGCCAGAGCCTTTGCCGGGCTGTTTACCGGCGGCAGCTTTGTAAGCCTGATTAACTATGTGGTCAATATGTCGCCGGACGAAAAAACCCGGGGGGTCTATCTGGCGGCCATTGCCACCATCCAGTCGGTGGCCGGAGCCTTTGGCTACTTTGTGGGCGGCATGCTGGGCGAAATCAATGTGCAGTATGCGCTGCGGGCACAGGTCATTGTGCTGGCGTCCTGCGGCGTGGTGTTCTATTTTATCTGCGGCAGCGACGCCAAGATGACTTTGTCCGACCTAAAATTCTCAAGGGTAGTCCGGGAATCCAACCCCTTTGCCGCCTTTGCCGAGAGCGGAAAGTTTATGACGCTTCTGCTGGCCTTTTTGTTTGGCATGACCGCCCTGCAAAATCTGGGCCAAACCACCTTCGACCAATCCTTTAACTATTACATCAAAGATGTGTTTGGCTTTTCGTCGGGCTACAACGGCTTTTTTAAAGCAGCCATGGGCATTATCACACTGATTGCCAACAGCACCATCTGCATCTATCTCATTAATCACACCGACATTCGCCGGTCGATCATCTGGGTATTTGCCCTTTGCTCGAGCACCATGTTGGGTATTGTGCTTATGAACAGCGTCATCCCCTTCCTTGTGATGAATGTGGTCTTTTACGCCATGTCTTCCATCACTATGCCCCTGCTGCAAAACATGGCGGCCGACGCCGCCAAAGACAAGGACAGCAACCTTGTTATGGGCTTTTTTAACTCCATGAAGAGCCTGGGCGGTATTTTTGGGGCGGCAATGGCCGGCTCGCTTTACATGGTCAACAACAAGTACCCCTTTATTGGCGCTCTGGCGGCTTTTTCGGCCGCCACCGTCTGTGCGGTGCTGTTTTACACCGGCTCGCAAAAGGCCGTGCAGCCCGCCGAATCCTGCGATTAGTCTACATAAAAAGCTCACCCCGTCTTGGGGTGAGCTTTTTTTAGCTTTTTTGCTGTTTTGCGTATTCGCCAATTTTTTTGTCCATATTGGAGATGTGCTTGGTAAGCCAGTCGATCACCAACTTGTTGGCGTTCATAATCACCAAAAAGCTGCCTCCCGAGGACTCAAACTCCCGCTTGATTTTTTCAAGCTCGGCGATAAAAGCGGTGTGGGCCTGCTTTTGGGCGGCGTATTCGGGGTAGTTGATGCTGAGCATATACTTTTCTTCATCGGCAAAGTGCTGGCGGGTATAGTCGTCTAAAAAGCCCAGCAGCTCGCCTATATACCCGGCGGCCTGGCGCTTCTGACCGGCCTCAAAAAGCTTTTCGGCTTTTTCGAACCACACCTTGTGTTGCTCGTCGATCTGGGGAACGCCAACGGATAAATTGGGTGTCCAAGGCATCGTTTTATCCTCCTGTTTGTATTTTGTTCGGCTGGTTTCATTATAGCTTTTTTCGACAAATAGGCAAGCTTTTCCTCCAGCTTATGTCACCTTTTGACCAATCTTGACAGCTCAGGCGATTGCGTCTAAGATAAAAGGGAGTTTGAGCCATTTACATTAGGAGAAATTCCATGAATCGTCCCCTATTTAAGGGCAGCCCCCGCCACAAAGAGGGGCTTTTGTATCTGTTAACGCTGACCCTTGCGGCTTTATTCATAATAATAGGCAACCGAATAGCCACCCAAAACTCCATCCTATTTAGCCAAAACCGTGACCATTTGCTGGCCACCGGCAAGGTGACCGATGTGATAAGCCGGGAATCCTCCACCATGGAGTGGGGCGGCGTGGAGATGGAAAGCGTGCGCATCTACTTTAGGGCCACCCTCACTTCGGGGCGCTATAAGGGCCTTTCGGTGACCGTTACCCAGCTCAACGAGCCCATCTATCCTATCCAGTTGCGGGAGGTGCAGCCCGGCGACCGGGTGCTGGTCTATCTTTTGGAGCAGGAGGAGGGCATGCACACCTGGATGCTTCAGGAGTATGACCGCACCGGTCCGCTGCTATGGCTGGGGGTGGCCTTTGGGGTGCTCATCCTGCTCTTTGGCCGTTTTAAGGGCTTTAACACACTGCTGACCCTCAGCCTGACCTGTCTGTCGCTGTTTTTGGTCTTTGTGCCGGCCATTTTGTCCGGCTTTAACATCTATATTGCTACTTATGTCATCGCCATTTATGTGGTACTGATGACCTTAGGGCTACTCAGCGGCTACAACCGCAAAAGTTTGGCCGCCGCTTTGGGCTGTCTTGGCGGGTTGGCGGCCACCGGGCTGCTGTTTTGGTTGATGGACAGTTTTGTTCGGCTAAGCGGCTATGTGGACGAGGAGTCGGTCTTTCTCTTGGCGCTGGACACCCCGCGCCCCATCGACCTCAAGGCCATTATCTTTGCCGCGGTGGTCATTGGCGCGCTGGGGGCGGTGATGGATGTGGCCGTGTCGCTGGCCTCCTCTCTAAGCGAGATTTATGACGCCACCGGTGGCGAGGTGAGCTATCTGCGCATTATAAAGTCCGGCCTCAACATTGGGCGGGACATCATGGGTGCCACGGCCAACACGCTTATTTTAGCCTATGTGGGCAGCTCGCTGTCGCTGGTGCTGCTGCTGGTAGTTTATGCCCAGTCGCCCATCGAGCTCTTTAACCGCGAAATGATTGTGGTCGAGCTGCTTCAGGCTTTAATCGGTAGCCTTGGGCTGCTGATTACCGTACCCATCACCTCGCTGGCCTTTGGGTATTTGATACACCGGCGCCACAGTGCGGCCCCAACCGAGGTCGCACCGCCGGACGGCCCTACCGAGATGCACTAAATTAAGACAGGATAAGGCGGTGACCGGATGCCCCGGATTGTTGCTTTGCGGTTTGGACAGGTGAATTGCTATCTGCTTAGAAAGGGCGGCCACTCCTTACTTGTGGACTGCGCACCCCCCGGTTACGAGCGCAGGTTGGTGCGGGCACTCCACAGCGAGGGACTGGCCCCCGAGGCCATTGAGCTGCTAGTGCTCACCCACGCCCACGCCGACCATAGCGGCACCGCCGAGTATCTGCGTCAGCACCACGGTGTGCCCATTGCGCTGCACTTTGAGGATGTCACAAAGCCGCGGCCCCTGCGCACCCGGGGGATTGCAGGGCAGATGCTGCTGACCGCCTCCAAAGCCGTCATCGGTGCTCAGCAGCGCATAGAGCCCGACTATACCCTTGAGGACGGCCTGCGTCTGGACATCTATGGCATCCCGGCCGAGATTGTGCACCTGCCCGGCCACACCGCCGGCTCGGTAGGCCTGCTGCTTGAGGATGGGCGGCTGCTCTGCGGCGATGCCCTGATGAACTTTAAGGCCCCTTCCCTCTGCCACATAGCCGAGGACTTTGACGCCGCCCGGGCCAGCCTTGAGCGCCTGATGGGCATGGACATCACCACCGTCTACCCCGGTCACGGGCGGCCCTTCGCCCTGTCGGCCTTGTTGCATGACCGCACTGAGCAACCGGTGCCCACCGTATAAACCTACCAAAAAAGCCCCCCGTATGTACGGGGGGCTTTTTATTGGGGTTCTTCCAAGGTTATAATGTCGGCGCCTAGCTCGGCGGCCTCCCGCAGGTCGTGGGTCACCATGACCACCGTGCGTCCGGCGGTTCGCTCGTACAGATGGGCCATCACCCGGGCTTTAACCGCATCGTCGAGGCCCTTTAGCGGCTCATCGAGCAGCAGCAGGTCGTAGTCCACCAGCAGCGCCCGGGCCAGCGCCACCCGCCGCCGCATCCCGCCCGACAGCTCCCGCACCGGGCCGCTAAAGTCGGCGTCGGTCAGAGACAGTGCCCGCAGCTCGTCCTCTATAAGCGGGCGGTTTAGCCGACCGGGGAGCACAAGGCCAATGTTGCGCACCGCCGTCAGATTCTCGCAGAAGCGCTCCTCCTGAAACACCGCCGACAGCCTCCGTGTGCCCAGGCCCTCGATGGTGCCGGCGTCGGGCTGCTCGAGCCCCATGAGGATGCGCAGCAGCGTGGTCTTGCCCACCCCCGAGGGCCCGGTGATACAGGTGGTTCTACCCTCCCGCAGTCGACAGGAGAAGTTTTGCAGTACCATTTTGCCCTCAAAGCTTTTATACAAACCGTTTAGAACAATATCCATCATCGGGCCTCCATGGTGCGCACGGCTTTGCGCAGCAGCGCTTTAAAAATGTACTCAAATGCAAGGCTTATCAGCACAATGACCAGCGTCCAGGCAAAAAGCTCGCCGGTCATCAGGTAGATTTTGGCCTTATAAAGCCGCTCGCCAATCGAGCCGGCCGGCACGCCAATCACCTCGGCAGCCACACCGCTCTTCCAGGCAAGCCCCAACGACACCGAGCAGGCCGAAGCAAAAAAGGGCAGCACCTGCGAGGCATAAATGTAGACAATGCGCCGCCAAACCGGCACCCGAAACACCCGAGCCATCTCGAGCAGCTGGGGGTCGGTGGCGTCCATGCCCTGCAGCACACCGGTGTAGATGATGGGCAGCACCATAATAAAGGCCGCCGGCACCGCAAGGTTTTTAGCCGAAACATAAAACAGCAGCACCAACACGAAGGAGGCCACGGGAATACTCTTCATCACCAACATAAGCGGCGAAAGCAGCGCCCGCACCGGATACAGGCCATAGGCCGTTACGGCCAGCACCACACCGGCCACCGCCGCCAGCCCAAAGGCCCACAAAATACGCCCGCAGGAGCCGCCCACCGCCTGCCAAAACATGGGCTGGGTTATCATGTCCCAAAGGGTTTGGGCAACCAAAGCAGGCGATACCATGAGTATCGCCTGCCCAAGATGGTCGCTATAAAGCTGCCAGACCACCAGCCAAAAGCCGACGGCCAGCGTACTTTGCAGCCATTTGATGTTACTTTTTGTAGTAAAACGCCTCATCGGGCAGCTTGCCTCCAACCGAGGCGGGATCCTGCTCGTAGAGTGCCGCCAGGAATCCGCCGACCTTCTGCTGCATCTCCTCGCCGTCTAAATAGGCAAGATTGCAGAGTGGAATGGCCTTTTCGGCCACGGGGGCCGGCACAATGCCGAGCTCGCCCACCATCTGGGCCGCTTCGGCCACATTTGCGTTGACATAGTTGATGGATGCCTGATACTCGGAGAGGAACTTGTCCACCGCTTCGGGATTCTCCTCAAGGAACTCCGTGCGCACCACAGCCACGCCGGTGACCACCGAACTGTCCTCCACAACCTTTTCCCACTCGGCGGTGATGTCCAGCGCGATGCGAATTTTGTCGTTCTGGTTCTGGGCCACGGTCACAAAGGGCTGGGGCAGCATGGCAATGGCGTCGCCCTGTGCAAGAATGGCCGCCACCTCGCCCGCCTCGGTCTTATACTCCACCGTCAGGTCGGTTGCCGGATCGAGACCGCTGTTCTTTAAAAGATAATTGAGTGTCATCTCGGGGGTGGTACCCTTGCCGGTGGCATAAACGGTCTTGCCCGCAAGGTCGGCCACCGACTGGATGCTGTCGCCGGTTTCCACAATATAGAGCACGCCCAGCGTGTTGACCGCAATGAGTCGGATGCTGCCGTCGGTGTTGTTGTAGACCACCGACGAGAGGTTGGCCGGAATGGCCGCAATGTCCACCTCGCCCTTGGCGATGGCGGCGGTCACCGAGGCGGCCTCGGCCACCAGTTGGAATTCGTAGTGGTTTTCGGTATTGTCTTTGTCATTTTCAGCCAGCAGTTTGACCATGCCCATGGTGGTGGGGCCGGACATGCCCATAAGCCGCACGGTGGCCTTGGGCTGGGGATCGGGCAGTTCGGGCTCAGATGAAGCCGGCGCCGGCGTGGTTTGGCAGCCCGCCAGCAGCGCAAGGACCAGCAGAGCCGCAAGGATGGTAAGCGATAGACGCTTCATAAAAAAGACCTCCTGATTGTTGGCCCAAAGGGCCTTTATCCGCCGGCCGGTCGGCCGACGATCCGTTATTTAGTTTAGCACTAAGGGTTACCAAAAACAATGACAAAACAATGGCGATATTGTTAACATAGGCTAATATTTTCGCACAACGCCCACAACTCGGCCCAAGATGGTAGCCTCGGTGGTGATAATGGGGTCCATGGCGGCGTTTTCGGGCTGAAGGCGATAGTGGCCGTTTTCTTTAAAAAAGCGCTTAACCGTGGCCTCCTCCCCCACTAAAACGGCGGCAATTTCGCCGTTTTCCACCACCGGCGTGCGCCGCACAACAATAACATCCCCATCTAAAATGGCGGCGTCAATCATGCTGTCTCCCCGCACCCGCAGGGCAAACAGTCCCTCGGTGCCGCCACTCTCCGGCCTAAAGTGGATATAATCCTCAATTTGCTCTATCGCCAAAATGGGCTGACCGGCGGTGATGGCGCCTAACAGCGGCACCAAAACCGGACCCCGGCTGGGCAGCCGAATGCTGCGGTTGGCTCCGCTGCTCGAGAGCAGCAGCCCCTTGGCTTCGAGGTCCTTGAGATATTTGTGCACGGTGGAGGTGGAGCGGATGTCCAGCTCGGTGCAGATTTCTCGTACCGTGGGAGCCAAGCCCTCGGTTAGGCGCCGAACAACATAATCATAGATCTCCTGCTCCCGTTTGGCCAGTTGTTTCATGGCAACTCCTCCGTTTATCATCGCTATTTGGCGGCGCCGACAAGATTACCCACAATATAGCACAATGTGCCTAATATTGCAAAAATATTGTGGTGGCTTTTCTGCAGCCAGAGCAATGTTTTATCGTCGGGTAAGATGTGCTATACTATTCTCGTTCAGCAACCGGTTCGTATTTCACCCCAAGGAGCCTTTTATGTCCACCGATTCTAAGCTGTTTCCCGGTCTTAGCCAGCGCCCTGATCTCATTGACCTGTCGGCGCTGCTGCTGGACTGGTACGACCGAAATGCCCGCACCTTGCCCTGGCGAGACGACCCCAGCCCGTACCATGTGCTGCTCTCGGAGGTTATGCTCCAACAGACTCAGGTGGAGACGGTTATCCCCTATTTCAGGCGCTTTATCGCCGAGCTTCCCGACTTTGCCGCCCTGTCGGTTGTGGAGGACGCCCGCCTGCTGCGGCTGTGGCAGGGGCTGGGCTACTACCGCAGGGCCCATTATCTCAAAAGGGCCGCCATAGAGATTATGCGCCTGTATGGGGGCGTGCTGCCCGCCGACTACCATGCCATCCGGCGGCTGCCCGGCGTGGGGGACTATACGGCCGGGGCGGTGGCCTCCATCGCCTTTGGGTTGCCGGTGGCGGCGGTGGATGGCAATGTGCTGCGGGTATTAGCCCGAATCACCGGCTCTAAGGCCGATGTGACCGCCGCCAGAGCCAAAAAGGACTGCGCAGCCCTGGTCACCGAGCTGATGGATACCCGCCGGCCCGGCGACTTCACCCAGGCTCTTATGGAGCTGGGGGCGGTTATCTGCCGTCCGGGAGCGCAGGCAAAGTGCGCATGCTGCCCGGTAAACAGGCTTTGTCTCGCCCGGGCGCAAAACAATGTGGCAGCGCTGCCGGTTAAGGCCCCGAAAAAGCCCCGCCGACAGGAGCATCGCAGCCTGCTGCTTATACGCCAGAAAGATGCGCTTCTGCTGCGCCGCCGGGAGGACGGTGGGCTATTGGGCGGCCTTTATGAGCCGGTCAATCTGCCCGGACATCTCACCGAGGCCGAGATAAAGGCCTTTGTAACCGCCCGAGGGGGTCGGCTGCTGGCCCTTGACTCCCTGGGGGAGCGCCGCCACCTGTTCACCCACATAAGCTGGCATATGCGGGGCTGGCTGGTAGACACCCAAGGCTTATGTGATTTTGACGACCACTTCTTTGCACCCCTGTCCGAGATTGCAGATGGCTACCCGATGCCCTCGGCCTTTAAGGGCTTTATAAATCAGGTGCTCTAGGGGCGCTGTGCGTATCGCTTTAGGCGCTCTTTAAGTGTGCCTGTGTGCAGCTCGAACAGATGATTGTCATAGTCGTAAAAATAGATTGAACGGCCCTCTCCTTCCACCCGGGGACGCTCGGGTCGCAGCTCCACCCCAGCCAACAGCAGCTTCTCTTTATACCGTTCGTAGTCCTGGTCGGCAATCTCAAAGGCTATATGGTTATAGCAGCGGGGGATGGTGCTTTCCCCTTCCATAATGGCGATCCAAATGCCACCGATAATAAAAAACATCTCCCGCGAGAGCGAAAACTGCTCATCCCCGCTGGAGTAGACAAGCTCAGCATCCAAAACCCGCTGCAATAGATCGGAAGTTTTCTCTAAGTCTTTCACAATCAGCGTGATGTGACTCATACCCTTAATCATGCTGCATCATCCTTTATGTAGGTTTGAGGCCATTATGCGCTATTTTAAGGCCGATAACAAGCTTGTCCGCGGTAGCGTGCAACACTCTAAAGATAAAAGGAGGCTCCGCCATGAACATTTTCATACCCGCCGGTGCGGCGGATATCCTTGATAAGCTCGAGGCGGCGGGGTACCGAGCCTGGCTGGTGGGCGGCTGCGTACGGGATGCGCTGCGGGGTGTATCTCCCGCCGACTACGATATTGCCACCACCGCCCAGCCCCACAGGGTGGCCGATATTTTGAAGGATTACCGACTGCTGCCCACAGGCATCAAGCACGGTACGCTGACCGCTCTTGGAGACGACGGGGCCTACGAGGTGACCACTTTGCGCCTGGACGGCCCCTACACAGACCACCGGCGGCCCGACTCGGTAAGCTTTACCGATGATATTGTAGCCGATTTATCCCGCCGGGACTTTACCATAGGCGCCATGGCCTATCATCCCAAGCGGGGCCTTGTGGATCCCTTCGGTGGTCAGGCCGACCTGTCGGACAGGCTCATCCGCTGCGTGGGCGACCCTGCCAGCCGATTTGAGGAGGATGCTCTGCGCATTTTGCGGGCGGCCCGCTTTGCCAGCGTGCTAAACTTTTCTATTGAGGACGCCACCCGAGCGGCCATGGCCGAACAGGCCCATCTTTTGCGCAGTATTGCCGCCGAGCGGGTGTTCGCCGAGCTTCTCAAGGCACTGGTGGGGCCGGGCTTTGGACGGGTGTTTGGCCAGTGCGACTTTTTGCTGCCCGTTATTATCCCCGAGACCGAGGCCATGATCGGCTTTGAACAGCGAAGCCCCTATCACGCCTACAATGTTTACACCCACACTTTGCGGGCGGTGGACGCCTGCCCCAACGACCCCACGCTGCGACTGGCCATGCTGCTCCACGACATTGGCAAGCCGGGCAGCTTTACTATGGACGCCGCCGGCATAGGCCACTTTAAGGGCCACGCCAACTTAAGTGCCCTTATGTCCGAGATCATTTTGCACCGGCTGCGCTGCGAGAGCCGGATGCGCCGAGAGGTTATCGAGCTGGTGAAGTATCACGGGGCGGATATTCGCGCCGAGGAGCGGATTGTGCGCCGCTGGTTGGGCCGTTTGGGAGAGACCCAGTTGCGGCGGCTGATAGCCGCCAAAACCGCCGACGATGCGGCCAAGGCGCCCCACATCGCCCAACAGCGCCGGGACCTGCGCCGGGCCGTGCTGGAGACGCTGGACAAAGTCCTCGCCGAGGGGCAGGCTTTTAGTCTGCGGCATCTGGCGGTAAACGGCCGGGATATGCTGGCTTTGGGCCTGTCCGGTCCCG
Source organism: Ruminococcaceae bacterium UBA1404 (assembly GCA_002305075.1). Classification (GTDB taxonomy): domain Bacteria; phylum Bacillota; class Clostridia; order Oscillospirales; family Ruminococcaceae; genus UBA1404. The sequence continues at coordinate 59,607 of DBQC01000022.1, forward strand.
AGGTGGGCCGGGCGCTAAGCAGGCTGCTCGAGGCCGTTATCGAGGGGGATCTGCCCAACCAGCCCGCACCGCTGCTATCCGCCGTGCGGGACTGGATGACCGAGCAGGACACATAAGCCTTTTAGCGCCGATAGCCGTCTATGTGAATATACCGGGCCTTTTGGTAGCGGTAGCTGCTAAGGGTGCGGCCAAAGGCATCCTGACTATGGGTGGATATCAGCACCCCGTCGGGCCCGGGCTGCCCGGTGCGCTCCACCACCAATAGGCTGTGGCCGTACTGCCGGCCGTCGAAGGAGAGCTGCACGATATCCCCGGGCTGCAGTTCCTCCAGCGTGACCTCGTGCCCAAAAGGCCCTGCGTCGGCCTTTTTGCGGGTGAGAAAATTGTATAAGTAGGGCACCCCCGTCCAAGCCGGAGCACGGCGGGCCAAAGAGTGGTAGTACCAGCCAAAGGTCTCGGTCTCGTTCATCACGCCGGTGCCCGCATACAGGCACTGAGAGATAAAGTTGGTGCAGTCGCCCCCTAACTCACTAAAGTCAAAATATCGCTTGTTGCGCCCAAAAGCCCATTGTTTGGCATAGGCAACCGCCTCCCAGCGGCGATAGGGCATCACACGCATAAAACCCCTCCCTTCTCGCCTCATCCTATGCGGGCGAGGTGGCTTTTGTCAGCCGGAGGGTAACCCATAAGGAGGACACTATGTCGCTAAGAGAGGACGCTAAGCGCATTATCGCCGAGGCCATTGGGGCGGTACAGCCCCGTCAGGCCGTGGGTGCGGCATTGGTCGGACGGCAGTATCAGGGGCGGGTGATCATGATAGCCCTCGGCAAAGCGGCCTATCCTATGGCCGCAGCCGCCGCCGACACCTTGAGCGATAAACTCACCGCCGGCCTTGTAATAACCAAGCCCGGACACACCGGACCAACCCCCATCCCCCGCACTGAGGTCATCTTTGGCGGCCATCCGGTGCCCGACGCCGGCTCGGTGAAGGGTGCCGTACGGGCTCTTGAGCTGGTGCACGGCCTAACGCCCCGGGACACGGTAGTGCTGCTTATTTCGGGAGGTGGCTCGGCGCTATTTGAGCTGCCGGTTATCCCCCTTGAGGAGCTTCGGAAAATCAGCGAGAGCCTGCTGCGCTCGGGAGCCTCCATCGGCGAGATGAACACGGTGCGCAAGCGGCTCTCCAAAGTAAAGGCCGGCCGCTTTGCCATGGCCTGTGCCCCGGCTCGGGTGCTGGCGGTGGTGCTGTCCGATGTGATTGGCGACCGCCTCGATGTGATCGCCTCGGGTCCGGCGGCCGCCGACCCTACCACCGCCGCCCAAGCGCTGGCCATTGTGGAGCAGTATAACCTCCACCTCTCTCCCGAAGCGCTGTCGGCTTTATCTGAGGAGACACCCAAACACATAGACCATGTGGAAACCCACATCACCGGCAGCGTGGCCGCTCTATGCCGTGCGGCCGAGCAGGCCGCCCGGGAACTGGGCTATTCTACATTAACCCTGACTTACTCTTTGGACTGCGAGGCCCGAGAGGCGGGCAGCTTTTTGGGCGCCATTGCACGGCACTACCACGCCCTAGGCGGGCGGCGGGCTATTCTCTGCGGCGGCGAGACGGTGGTGCGGGTGACCGGAACAGGTCTGGGCGGGCGCAATCAGGAGCTGGCGCTGTCGGCGGCCCGGTATTTAGACGGTCTTGAGGGGGCGCTGCTTGTGGCATTGGGCTCGGATGGCACCGATGGCCCCACCGACGCCGCCGGCGGCATGGTGGACGCCCGCACCGCCCGGCGGCTGCGGGAGCGGGGTATCAGCCTCCATGACGCCCTTGAGAACAACGACAGTTACCACGCCTTAGCCGCCGTGGACGACCTTATCTTCACCGGGCCGACCGGCACCAATGTCAACGACCTATATATGCTGCTCCTTGACCCGCCCGGGCAGGGGGCCTAAGGCCCCTCTTATATAAAATTGGCTCTTGCGAGCCTGTTTTGTGGCCCTTTCTCATCGTGGGCATAGCCCCATGGCCATTAAGAAAAAACTTGTGGGCACCTGCAAAAAGTGCTATGCTAAGTATGGACTGTTATCTATAAAGTGCACAGCCCTAATCTGATAAGAAGGGAGCGCGCATATGAAACTCTATGAATCGGGTGAGAACTACCTCGAGGCCATTTTGGTACTAGACCGCCGGGGAGGCCCGGTGCGTTCAGTGGATGTGGCGCGCTTTTTAGGCTACTCCAAGCCCAGCGTGAGCCGGGCCATGAAAACCCTGCGAGAGGCCGGGTACATCGATATGGAGGCCTATGGGACCATTGAGCTGACTCAAAAGGGCCGCGAAAGGGCCGCCTCGGTGTTGGAGCGCCACCGGCTTATCACCGATTATCTGGTGCTGTCCCTCGGCCTTGATCCCGAAATCGCCGAGCGGGATGCCTGCCGCATCGAGCATGTCATCAGCCCCGAAACCTTTGATCAGATGAAACAGCGGCTGCACACCCTGCACCTTGAGAAGGAGAAGATGTATGTCGATTGACATAAAAAAACCCTCAGACGCCGCTGCCGAAAGGCCGAAGCTCTCTAAAATTGGCATCATCAGCGTGGCACTGCTGCTGGTTTTGGCCCTGGTGGTAGCCGGCATGATGGTGTCGAGCAGCAGGCGGCGTCAGGCGCTGGCCGAAAACGCCAAAATCGTGGATGCGGCCGTCGACCACGCCGTGGCAGTCTGCCGCAATGTGGTCACCGTGCACGGAGACGCCGGCAATCAGGCCGAACTAAATGGGATGATAAAGCGCATTGAAGACGAGAAAAACCCGCTGACGAGGGCCGATATAGCCACCGATATGATTGGGCTTTGCCTGCGTCTGGCTCAGGACAGTCAAAGCCAGCTTGATGAGCTCACCGGGGCCCGCAACCGCCTGCTCATTGCCATACGCGAGTATAACAACCGCTTGTAAGGAGGTACCATGAAACAACGCAGCCTTGCTCTGCTTTTAACCGCCCTGTGTTGCGCTGCCCTGATGCTGCCCGTGGCGGCGCTGTCCCCCGCCGAGGGCTTTTATGTTAGCGACTATGCGGGCGTGCTCTCGGCCGAACAAATAGACGAGCTTGTCCGGCGCTCGGCCCAATTAGACGACCAAAACGGCGCTCAGGTGGTCACCCTCATCACCAACCACTACATCGGCGACGACCCGTTTATCTACGCCACCGAGTTGTTTAACGAATGGGGCATCGGTTCGGCCGGAGACGACAACGGCCTTTTGCTCTTTGTGGCCGTGGAGGACGGTGCGGTCAATATTGTGGTGGGAGACGGGCTTAGCACGCTTGTTCCCGACAGCCGAGCCGGGCGCATTTTAGACGATACCTTTATGCCTTTGGCCGAGGACGATCTGGCGGCTGCCATTTACGAGACCCACATTGCACTGATTAGTGCCGCCGCCCGCCTCGACACCGCCCCGCCCGCCCCCTTAGAGGCCGAACAATACGAACCCGAGCCGGACATCATGGGCCCCATGCTCAGCATTATGCTGGTGGCCCTGCTGGTGCTGGTGGTGGTGATTATAGTCAACATTTTGAATCGCCGCAGCCCGCCCCCGCCCCCCATGGGCGGCCCCTATATGGGCGGCGGTTACCGCAGACCCATCTTCTGGTTTGGGCCGAGCTTCGGGCCTCGTTTTCCGCCTCGGCCTCCCCCACCCCCACCGCCTCGGGGCAGCTCGGGCGGGTCGTTCGGCGGCAGCGGCCGCAGTAGCTTTGGGGGCGGACGCTCCTCGGGCGGGGGCAGCTCTCGCTCGTCGGGCGGATTTCGCTCCTCGGGCGGCTTTGGCGGCGGACGCTCCATGGGCGGCGGGGGCCGTTCCTCGGGCGGCGGCGCCGGACGCAGCTTCGGCGGACGCAAATGAATATAGCTGCTATAATCTTGTAGCTCTATATAATTCTAACTTAAAGGAGACCTGACCATGGGAAAAATGCTTGATAACTTTAGATCCTGGTGGAACAGCGTGGCCGACAGTCTGGGCGATCCCGGAAAGCTGGCCCAACTCTCGGTAGCCGATCTTGAAAAGTCCATCGTCAAGGCCAAGGAGGCCGCCGCTGTGGTGGTGGGCCGTCCCGTGGCCTTAGAGTCCCGGCTAAAGGAACTTAACAAATCGGATAAGGAGCTCACCGACCGCATCAAGGCGCTGGTCGCCACCGGCGAACAAGGCAAGGAGGCCGCCCGCAAATATGTGGAGCGCCAAGTGGCTGTGCGCAAGGAGATTGCTCAGGTCACCGAGGACTATGCCGACGCCAAGGCCGCCAGCGAGCAGTGGCAGGACAAAATTCGGGTGCTGGAAAACGAGCTTTATTCCCGCCGCAGCGAGGCCGACCGCCTTCAGATGGAGTACGAGACGGCCAAGGCCGAGCAGCGCCTCGGCAAGCAAATGGCATCAGCCGATGCCCTGGCCGGAACCGACCTCTTAAGCGGCGCCAAAGCCCGCATCGACAAAGAGAAGGCCAAGGCTGCCGGCTACTCGGCCATGAGTGGCCTAAGCGACAAGGCCGCCGAGGAGAAGCTGCTGCGAGACGCCGAAACCGATGCGCTTTTTGCCAGCTATCTAAACGAGGACAACTAACCCGATCCGCCCCCGTCGGCCTTTTGCCGGCGGGAGACCTTTATTGAAATGGTGAAGCCCTATGAACATCAAAAAGGCCCTTAGAGAGGGACGGGTGGTGCTCACCGACCTGCGCACCGGTACCCTCCACGGGTCAGACCCCGCCTGCCCCCTTAAGATGACCCGACTGATAGACCGCCTTGAGCGGGGTATCGCCACCCTAGAGGCCGCCGATAAGGGCAGTCTCCTCGAGCGCTTTAAGGATTTGATGATAGACAGCGCCTCCGATCGGGAGAAAGCGGCGGCCTATAAATCGGTGATAGACCTTACCTACCAGCTCAGGCTGTGCAGCCGCTGCCTGTGCGCAAACTGTGCGGCCATTGTGGACCGCTGCCGTTGTCAGGGCTGTCTCTATGGTAGTCGGGTGGTGGACTGCTCCAAGTTGCCTAATGAGGGGATAGAAACCCGGGTATTCGAGCCGGGGGTGGCCGCTCTGCGGGGCGAGCCGCTGATTAAGACCGAGTTTGACCGCCACAACCATGTGAGTGCGGTCACTGTGCGTCAGGCAAATGGTTTGGAGCGCCGCTTTTTGCACCCGCTTGAGGACCAACCCCTCGAGACAGACGGCGGTCGAGACCGATACTAAACCAAAGGCAAAGCCCCCTACAATCTATAGGGTGTTGTGCCGCACAAAAGCCCCCGCCGTCGGCGGGGGCTTTGAGGTTATTGTAGGGCTTTATATGATGCGAAATTTAGTCCTTGTCCATCTTAGACAGAAACATGACGCAGAGAGACAGGATGCCCAGCACGGTGAAGATACCGGCCATGCCCTTGAGGGACAGCTCAATGGCTGCACTCAGTCCGCCCTCTCCGGCGGCAATCATGTCGGGAACCAGCGAGAGGATCATACCGCCGGCCACCACCGATGCAATCTGTCCAGACACATTGGAAGCCGCAGCGTTCATCAGCAGGAAGTTCTGATTGTCCTCTTTAAGACCCATTTTATGAATCACACGGCTGGCCATGGGGAAGGCCGAGATGCCGGCGCCGCCAATCATGGGGTTGACTTTGTTGCGGGGGTTTAAGATGTTGAGGAACTTGCCAAACAGCGTGCCCAACATGGCGTCGACCACAAAGGCCACCAGACCCAGAGCCATGATGAACAGGGTCTCTATTCTGAGGAACTGCTCGTAATGCATGTTGAAGGAGATGATGATACCAAGCAGCAATGTAATCAGGTTGGCAAGCTCGTTCTGGGCGGTGCGGGACAGGCTTTCGAGGCAGCCGCACTCGCGGATGAGGTTGCCGAACATGAGGAAGCCCACCAGAGCCACCGAGGCGGGCGCCACCAGACCGGCGACGATGGTCACCACGATGGGGAACAGGATACGGGTGCGCTTAGAGGCCTTGAGGGCCACATTGCTCATGCGGATAAGGCGCTCGTTCTTGGTAGTGACCAGACGAATGGCCGGAGGCAGTACCAACGGCACCATGGCCATGTAGGAGTAGGCAGCCACCGAGATGGCACCGATAAACTGGCTGCCCAACACCTGAGACACCAGAATGGCGGTGGGGCCGTCGGCTGCGCCGATGGTGCCGATAGAGGCAGCGTCGGTTAAACTGAAGCCTAGGAGGATGGCCACAATAATGGCGGCAAAGATACCGCCCTGGGCCGATGCGCCAAACAGCATCATCTTGGGGTTAGAGAGCAGCGGGCCAAAGTCGATCATGGCGCCGATGCCGATAAAGAGCAGCAGGGGCAGCACTTCGGCGGCCTCGATGGTGACCTCGTACAGCCACTGAATAACGCCGGCTACCTCACCGATACCAGCCATCTGCTGATTGAGTACACCGGAAAAGGGCAGGTTGACCAGAATGGCACCAAAGCCCATGGGAAGAAGCAGCGCAGGCTCGTAATCTTTTTCGATGGCCAACCAGATCAGCAATGCGCCGATAACCCACATGACCACTTGCCCGGGCTCGCTAAAGAGATTTAAAACACCTTGCAATAGAAAATCCATGTTTCTCCCTCACTGTTTCTATTTTTCTTCCTATAACACGCGATAGACGCGTTTTAGACGTCAAACACTCCCGTTAAGTATAAGCAAAAAAGCGCTTTTTTGCAAGTCCTTTGCCAAATAATTAATAAATTGTAACATAAGGATTCATTATAGACGCCCATGTCGCCCCATGTTATGATAAATTCATCAAGGGCTTAGCCCGGAAAGGAAGGCGAAAATCTATGGAATATACCAAGGTAGGAAGCCGTTATGTGCTGCGTCTTGATAAGGGCGAGGAGGTTATAACCACGCTGCTTGACTTCCTGAAAAAGGAGGACATTCGCCTAGGCCGGGTGTGGGCGCTGGGCGGCATGGAAAATGTTACCCTAGGGTTGCTTAGAAAGAGCGATATGCAGTTTGCCCGCCGCAGCTTTAATCAGGGCATGGAGATTGCCTCCTTTTTTGGCACCATTACCGAAAAGGATAATCAGCCCTATCTGCACGCCCATACGGTGGTCACCGACGAAAATATGCAGGCCTATGGCGGCCATCTGTTCGAGGGCTATGTCTTTCCCACCATGGAGGTGATGGTGGATGTGATAGAAGGCGGTCATGTAGGCCGTGCCCTCGATTCGGATACCGGCATCTTTATTATGGACTTTGGCAGATGATATCTTCCTGCTGCAACAAGGCCGGCCCCCTGCGGGGGCCGGCCTAATTTTGTTACTGCCCTGCCATAAGCTGGGCGATGCGAGCCTTGAGCGCTTGGTATGCCTTCCGGGGATGGTCCAGAGGAAGGGCTACCGCTTCGAGTGGGCAGATGCCGTCTCCCTGCCGATTGAGGATGTGGGCCACCCGCTTCTCGTAGCTATGGGGGATGCCCTGCTCGGTGAGATAGGCAATGGCCGAGTCGCTCATGGTCTGGCCCCAGACCGACTGTACGCCACCTAACACGGCCACCATGGCCGCCGCCTTACCGATGAGCTTATCGGTCAGCGCCACCCCCTGCAGCAGATTGGGGTCGGTGTCCAGCAGCAGTATGAGCGGACGGATGCCGCTTCCTCGCAGGGCAAAGCACAGGCTCTCCCCTCGCAGTCCTATGCAGGTGTAGCGGCCCGCCTCGATGTGGCCTTTTGCGTCCATCTCTCCCACGCCCCTTTACTGGGGCTATTTTACGCCGGAGAGGTCGCGCTGTCAAGCCGCAGCGTGGGTGTGGGCATATCCGTTAGATGGTCAGCGGAATGTCGCCAATCATCACCGGGGCACCGGGACCCAGAGGTAGATTGAGCAGGTACCAGATTATTACCTGTCCGAACCAGACCACAATGCCGCCCAGCATATAGGGGATGCTGCCTTGGGAGAGGATGTCACCCAGGGTAAAGTCGGGGTCGTAGGTTTCGTTGATCATGGTGATAATCATGTACACATAGACATTGATGGGGCTAATGATACCCAGCCAACTGCGCCCGGCCCTCTGGACAACCTGTGTAAAGGCCGGATGGTAGCCCATGAACATGAACATGGGGATAAAGATCGGGGCCATAATGGAATACTGGGCCGAGTTGGAACTGACCAAAAGGCCTACCAGCGCCGTAATAAGCATATAGGCCATAAAGAGCGGTATACCCTTGAAGTTGATGGCCACCAGCAGGTCGGCCCCAGCGATGGAGAGGATGGTGCCGATGTTGGTCCATGTAAACAATGCGGTAAACTGGGCGATGGCAAACACCTGTACAATATAGGTATTAAACGATCCGGTCTTTTTGGCCAGCACCTTGGTGATGTCCTTCTCCGTTTTCATAAATCCGGTGGAAAAACCATAGATGAGCCCGGCGGTTAGGAACATGCCAAAAAGCAGCGGAATGATGCCGCCAAGGAAGGGCGAGCCGTTAATTTTGCCGTCGTCGGTGAGCAAAAATCCCGTCAAAAGGCCAACCACAATAACGCCTATGTAGAGCAAAATTCCCAGTCCGGTGCGGCCTAGGGCCTTGTTCTGCAGCGGTGTTAGGGGATCTTCCTGTAGCTTAGCAGAGCCTTTATACTCGCCAAAGCTCTTGGTGATCACCGTCTCGGTAATGATTGCGCAAACAATGGTGTTGATGATGCAGGAGACAAACATAAAGTAGTAGTTGCAGGTGACCTCCACCAGCAATGCGGGGTTGTTGGAGGCGATGGGCACCGCTGTATTGGTGATGCCTTGGTGCAGCGCATCGGTGCCCGCAATGGCCATCTGGGAGTGGAAGCCGAGCGAGCCGGCCGCCCGACCGCAGATAAAGCCCACAATGGGGTTTTTGCCTGCGCCCAAAAAGAGCATTCCGGCCATGGGCGGGATGATAACCGAGGCGGCGTCTGAGGCGAGGTTGCCCATGCAGCCCACCCAGCATACGGCCACGGTGAGCAGCGTAGGCGACATACCGCCCATAAACTTTTTAAGGGCGGCCTTAACCAGCCCCACTTCCTCGCAGAGACCGATGCCAAAGTTCATCACCAGCACAAGACCCAGCGGTGCATATCCGGTGAAGTTGGTGATCATCTTGCTTAGGAACCAGACCACGCCATCCTTGCTAAAAAAGTTGCGGACCGTGACAATTTGCTGGTTGGAAGGGTTGGTGACCTGCACTCCCATGGAGGAGAGCAGCAGCGAAACAATAGCCGTGACCACAAAGAAGATGAGAAAGAGCATGAGCGGTGAGGGCAGCTTGTTGGCGGCCCTGGCAAAGGCGTCCATAAACTTTTCGAGCCAGTTTTTTTGGACGGTAGTATCGGCGCGCATGGTGACATTCCCCCTTACATCGGCATTGACATTATAGCGTACGCTTATATCTTAAGGGTTTGCAAAATAGATGTCAAGCATTAACAATATATTCGTCAAATTCACTAAAAATGTAGGCATTTTTTCTAAAAATAGTTAGTTTAACCTAGACATTATGGGATATTATTGCAATTTGTACAAGCTCATTCCGAATGGGTCCGTCTAAAATATAATGGTTCCTTATTTTAGGACACACAAAATATGAACAAAAGTCACGATTTGTTCATATATTCGGCCCCATCCTACTTTTTTCACCTTTGTGTTTGTTTGATTCCCCCGCAGCTCCCTTGTTTTATATGTATTTTGGCGAGCGGGTAAACTTGTCTTTGCTGCGCCAAAAGGTTTTCGGTTTTTTCACCAAACTTTAGAGCACTTTTTCTCCGTTTGGTCGAAATGCCCTATTGGGTACCTATTTATATACAAATGTGCTATGCGCTCCGGAAAAAGTTAAAGGCCGCTGCGCAGTTAGCGCAGCGGCCTTATTAGCCTGCTATGGGTAGGAAGGCTGCCAGTCTACCAGATCTCGGGCATATAGCCCTCGGGCAGGGGGTTGGGGTAGGTCTCTCCGTCCAGATCCTCAATCCACTGGGCTCGGGCGGCGGCCACCAGCTCGGGGTCGGTCATAAAGTCCAGCACTGCGCAAGCCATCGCCTTAGAGGCGGCAAACATGGCCTTGTGGGCGTTGGAGCTGCATCCCTGCGCTGTGGCCTGCCAGGAGTGGGCAGCCGTGGCCGGCGCCCAGGTGGCGGTGGTCAGCTGTGCTGTGGGCACAACCCAACTCACATCGCCCACATCGGTAGAGCCGCCGGCACCCATGTCGACCGAGGGGGCCACCACATTGAGAATGGGCTCCCTAAGCCAGCGCTCGGCCTCGGCCTTGGGCAGTAGCTTTTTAATGCTGCCGACAAGGTTGTCTCTGTCCATCTGGGTGGTCACGGCGGTAAAGCGGCGAGCGTATTCCAGCTCCTCCTCGGTGTAGTCGATGGGTACAAAGTTGCGCAGATGAGCATCCAGCCGGGCGGCGATAACCTTGTTGGTGATGAGGTCGGAGTAGGCCGACACCTGCTTGATTTCTACGGTGGTCTCGGTGATGAGGGCGGCGCCCTTGGCAATGTTGTCGATGCGGCGCTTAAGCTCCTGAACCTGGGTTACCTTGGGCGCCCGAATGGCATAGAGAACCTGCGCTCTGGACTGCACCACATTGGGAGCGGTGCCGCCACTGTCGGTAACGGCGTAGTGCACCCGAGCCTGGCTGATCATATGCTCGCGCATATAGTTGACGCCCACATTCATAATTTCCACGGCGTCGAGGGCAGAACGGCCCAAATGGGGTGAGCCGGCGGCATGGGCCGAAGTGCCGTGGAAGGTATAGAACACCCGGAAGTTGGCCAGCGAGCTGCCCAAAGAGACCTGATTAACCGTGCTGGGGTGCCATGTTATGGCGATGTCGCAGTCGTCAAAAAGGCCGTCCCGCACCAAAAAGGCCTTGCCGCCGGCGTTTTCTTCGGCGGGGCAGCCATAGTAGCGGATGGTGCCGGGAATATCGTTCTGCTCCATATACTCCTTAACCGCCGTGGCTGCCGCAGCCGAACCCGCACCCAGCAAATGGTGGCCGCAGCCATGTCCCTGACCGCCCGCTTCCACCGGGTCGTGCTCGGTGACATCGGCCTTTTGCGATAGGCCGGACAGCGCATCGAACTCGCCTAAGATGGCGATAACCGGCTTGCCGCTTCCCCATTCGGCGATAAAGGCCGTCTCCTGACCGGCCAGCCCTGCCCGAATGCTAAAGCCCAAATCGGCCAAAACCTTCTGCTGCAGCTCAGACGATTGATACTCCTGAAACCGAGGCTCGGCAAAGCCCCAGATGCGGTCGCTCATGTCTGTAAAAAGTGCCTCATGTTTCGTTATTAGGGCTGCTATGTCCTGACTTCTTTTGTCCATGCTGGACACCTCCTTAGGTTGTAAAACACCTGACGCTCCCCCGGACCGGCCGGGGGAGCGTTTGGTATCATATCTCAGATGGGTAAAATGTGCATTACCAGATCTCGGGCATGTAGCCTTTGGGCAGAGGATTGGGATAGGTCTCGCCGTCCAGGTCCTCAATCCACTGGGCTCGGGCAGCAGCCACCAGCTCGGGGTCGGTCATGAAGTCCATCGCCGCGCAGGCCATGGTCTTGGCGGCCACAACAAGGCCCTTGTCGGCCACGGGACCCTTGGCTTGGGCGGTGGCCTGCCAGGAGTGACCGGCCGTACCGGGCGCCCAGGTGGCTGTGCTGATTTGGGCGGTGGGTACCACCCAGCTTACATCGCCCACATCGGTGGAGCCACGGCCAAGCACCGTGGTGGGTGCCACAAAGTTGTAGATGGCGGCGCCGTTCCACTTATTAAAGTCTTCCTTATTGGGCAGCACCTTTTTAAGCAGTTCGGGCATATTCTTGCGGTCGAGATCGGTGATAACCTTGGTAAACTTGCGGGCGTATTCCATCTCCTCATCGGTGTATTCCACCGGTACAAAAGCACTAAGGTGCGCACCCAACTGCTTTTCGATAACCGCATTCGAGATGGTGTTGGAATAGGCCGACACCTGCTTGATTTCTACGGTGGTCTCGGTGATGAGGGCGGCGCCCTTGGCGATGTTGTCGATGCGGCGCTTGAGCTCCTGCACCTCGGTCACCTTGGGGGCACGAATGGCATAGAGAACCTGGGCTCTGGACTGCACCACATTGGGGGCGGTGCCGCCGGTGTCGATGACAGCATAGTGCACCCGAGCGTCCGAAATCATATGCTCACGCATATAGTTTACGCCCACATTCATAATCTCCACGGCATCCAGCGCCGAGCGGCCCAAGTGGGGTGCACCGGCGGCGTGGGCCGAAGTGCCGTGGAAGGTGTAGAACACCCGGAAGTTGGCCAGCGATCCGCCGGCTGAGACCATATTAAACTGGTTGGGATGCCAGCAGATGGCGATATCGCAGTCATCGAAAAATCCGTCACGCACCAAGAAGGCCTTTCCGCCGGCGTTCTCTTCGGCGGGGCAGCCATAGTAGCGGATGGTGCCGGGCAGGTTATGCTTTTCCATGTACTCCTTGACAGCCGCCGCCGCCGAAGCCGAGGCCGCGCCGAGGATATTGTGGCCGCAACCGTGGCCCTGATCCATGCCGGCGACCGGGGTATGTACATCGCAGTCGGCCTCCTGAGAGAGGCCGGACAGGGCGTCGAACTCACCTAAGATGGCGATAACCGGCTTGCCGCTGCCCCATTCGGCGATAAAAGCCGTCTCCTCTCCGGCGAGACCCACGGTGTTTTTAAAGCCTAACTCCTCCATGACCTTTTGCTGCAGCTCGGATGATTTGTACTCCTGGAAACGGGGCTCGGCAAACCCCCAGATCTGATGGCTCATGTCGATGAAGATGTCCTTACGGTCGTCCACCAACTGGGCTATTTCTGCTCTTCTCTTTTCCACAGTGCTCCTCCTTTGCAATTACCAAATTTCAGGTTTGTATCCTTCGGGCAGCGGCGATTTATAAACTTGGCCATCCAGCTCTTCAAGCAGGGCTATTCTAGCCTTGTCTACCAAGGTGGGATCTAAAATAAAGGAAAGGCCGGTGAGCGCCATGACCTTGGACGCATAAAGCATCCCCTTATGTGTCACTGAGCTCTTGCCTTGGGCGGTCTCCAGCCAACTGTGGCCGGTGCAGCCCATGGAATAGCAGCTGACAAAGCACCAGGCGGTGGGCACCACCCAGCTTACATCCCCTACATCGGTGGAGCCGGAACCCTTGGGATAGCGGGTAAACAGCACATCCGAGATGGGCTTTTGCATATGGGCCTCGAGCTCGGCGCCTTTAAGTCCCAGATACTGCTGAGCCAATGCCTTGTAGTTTTGTATATCGGCCTCGGGGGTGGCGTCCTTAAACTTCTGAAGGTAGACAAGCTCCTCGTCGGTATAGGTGAGGGTGTGGTGCAGCGCCTCCATATACTTTTGCATCTCGGCGCCTACAACGCTGTTGGCAAGGTAGTTGGTATAGGCCGACACCTGCTTGATTTCCACCTCGGTTTCGGTGATGAGGGCGGCGCCCCTGGCGATGTTGTCGATGCGGCGCTTAAGCTCCTGCACATCGGTCACCTTGGGGGCCCGAATGGCATAGAGAACCTGGGCTCTAGACTGCACCACATTGGGGGCGGTGCCGCCGGTGTCGGTGACGGCGTAGTGTACGCGGGCGTCCGAAATCATATGCTCGCGCATATAGTTTACGCCCACATTCATAATTTCCACGGCATCCAGCGCCGAGCGGCCCAGATGGGGTGCGCCGGCAGCGTGGGCCGAAGTGCCCTTAAATGTGTAGAATACTCGGAAGTTGGCGAGAAGGCCCGTGGGCTGAAGGCCGGTGCTGGTGCCGGTGTGCCAGGTGATGGCAATGTCGCAGCCGTCAAAAGCGCCGTCGCGTACCATAAACGCCTTGCCGCCCGCGTTCTCCTCGGCCGGGCAGCCGTAAAACCGCACCGTGCCCTTAAGGCCCGCTTCGGTCATGTAGTCCTTGAGGGCCACCGCCGCGCCGGCAGAGCCGGCACCCAGTGTGTGATGACCGCATCCATGGCCCTGGCCGCCCTCCTCGATGGGGGTGTGCACAGCGACATCGGCCTGTTGAGACAGGCCGGACAGCGCATCGTACTCGCCTAAAAAGCCGATAACCGGTTTGCCCTCGCCCCACTGGCTCATAAAGGCTGTATCGGCCCCGCCTATGCCCCAGGTTGTTTTAAAGCCCTGGCTCTCCAGCAGCTCGGCCAGCAACTTCGCCGATTTAACCTCCTGAAAGCGGGGTTCTGCAAAGGCCCAGATCTGATCGTTTGCTTCGATAAACAGGTCGCGTTTGTGTTCGACAAGCTCGGATATACGGTTTATGTAATCCATAACATCCTTCCCCTTTCTCTTGTGACAGCAAGCCCGTTCATGGTGCCTTTGGCAGGCGAATAGTTGTCCACCCACCACTTAAACTATACGGGGCAAGCCCTAAAATAATACCAGCATTTTAAGGCCATACCGCAAGGGGTGGCAGGGGCATCCTTTTTTATTATACCTGCTTTTTTGATATGGAACAATTAGCACAAACGATGATATTTATGCCGGGTTTTTGTGGGTTCTTACAGGTGTTTGCGCAGTTTTTATATCGTGCAAAAACACCCCCACTTGGCAGCAGAGTGGGCCGGGTGGCGGTGAAGATCTAAACCATTATAGAATTGCGCCCGTCCTGATGGACGGGCGCAGTTTGTTACATCTTATCCCCCACGGCGATGGGCACCGCATCGGCGGGGATAGGGCAGCGGTAGCTTTCGCCCCCAAGCTTTTTCTCCCACTCGGCCTTGGCGGCTGCCACAATGTCGGGGTTCTCATAAATATCAATAGCGGCGCCGGCCAACACCCGACTGGCGCAGAGCACCCCCTTGTGAGCAATGGAGGTGTTGCCAATGGCCACATTCTGCCAAGAGTGGCCGGGGCTGTTGGAAGCCTGGGTCACCGTGGTAATCTGGGCCGTGGGGCAAATCCAGCTGACATCCCCCACATCGGTGGAGCCCATGCGCATGGCGGTGCTGGAATAATAGGGCACCAAGAAGTCGTTTAGGGGTCGGCCGTCGGCAATTTTGGATTTGACATACTCGCCGATTTCGGGGTCCTGATTGGCCGCAAAGCCGGGCAGCACGGTGCGGGGGTTCTCGTAGGTTTTGATAAGGGCGGCCGCCAGCGCTTTCTCCTCTTCGGTGTAGCTGGGCACACCGATCTGGGCAAAGTTGTCATAAAGCAGCTTTTCTAAGGTGAAATTGGGCACCGTATTGGAGGTGCCGTCGATAAAGCGGCGCTTTAGGGTGGTCTCGGTCATAAGGGCGGCACCCTCGGCAATTTTGTCCAGCCGCTTTAGCAAATCGAGGGCCTGGCCCACCTTTTGGGAGCGCACCATGTAGAGCACTTGAGCCTCGGGCTGCACCACATTGGGCGAGTATCCGCCGGCGTCGGTGATGGCGTAGTGGATGCGGGCCGAATCGATCATATGCTCGCGAAGGAACTGCACGCCCACATTCATCAGCTCCACGGCGTCCAGCGCCGAACGACCCAAATGGGGGTCGCCGGCAGCGTGGGCCGATACACCGGTAAACTTATACTCTATCTGCAAGCTGGAGTTGCAGGTACCGGTGGTCACCTCATTGGTGCTGCCCGGATGCCAACAAAAGGCGATATCCAGCTCGTCGAACACGCCGTCCCGGGCCATAAAGGCCTTGCCGGCGCCCCCCTCCTCGCCGGGGGTGCCGTAGAACACCAGCGTACCGCTGCCCTCGGGTTTGGACTCTAAGTAAGCCTTAACGGCCAGCGCTGCGCCAAAGGAGCCGGCCCCCAAGGCGTGGTGGTGGCAACCATGACCGGGCTTGCCTGCCTCTATGGGGCGACGCTCGGCCATACCTCCCTGCTGAGAGAGGCCATCCAGCGCATCGTATTCGGCGAGAATGCCGATAATCGGTCGTCCGCTGCCCACCCTGCCGAGAAAGGCGGTATCCATGCCGGCCACCGGTGTCTGTACATCAAAGCCCTCATCCTTGAGCTTTTGGATATAGAAGGCCGCCGACTTTTTCTCGAGCAGCGACAGCTCGGCGTAGTCCCATATGGTGTCGCTTACCTCGATGATTAAATCCTGTTTTTGGTTTATCACCTCAAGGGCGTCTTGCTTGGTCATGACCTCATTTCCTTTCCGTTTTGGAATCTATGAGGATTATTATATACCTTGGCGAGGGATTTGCAAAGTGTATTTTTCTGTTTATGCGCATAAAATAAAGTTTTTTGCGATTTTGCCTTGCTTTATTGTTATTATATGCGCATAAATATTGGAGGGCCGGCAGCGCCGACCCTCCGGGTTTAAGTAGCGTTTTTTTCTTATAGCTGACCGATGGCCCGAGGCTTTACGCCCTTGGGGATGGGGCAGATATAGCTTTCGTCGCCCAGGCGCTTTTTGAACTCGGCCTTGGCCTCCTCGATAATCTCGGGGTTCTCAATCAGGTCGATGGCGGCGCCTCCCATAACCTTGCCGGCAAACAGCACACCCTTGTGGGCAATGCTGGTCTTATTGCAGGCCACATACTGCCAGGAGTGGCCGGGGGTGCCGGCGGCGGTGGTCACTGCCGAAATCTGAGCCGTGGGGGCTATCCAGCTGACATCGCCCACATCGGTAGAGCCGGCGCTGGGCACATTGGAGGTATAAAAGGGCATGAGGAAGTCGTAAAGCGGCCGGTCTTCTTTGAGAATGGCCTCCAATTCCTCGGGCAGCTCGGACAGTTTGAGCCGCCTGGTAATAACCTCGATGGGGTCGAAGGGGCTCTCGTAGCTCTTTTGCACTTCGGTGGCAAAGGCCTTTTCCTCCTCGGTGTAGGTGGGAACGCCGATTTCCTGCATATTTTTATAGAGCACCTTCTCGAGCGTGGTGTTGACAATGGTGTTCGAGCAGCCCTTGACAAAGTCGATCTCCAACTCGGTCTCGGTCATCATGGCAGCGCCCTGGGCGATCTTGTTGACCCGGGCATAGAGCTCCTGCACCTGGCTGTTTTTGGGCGAGCGAATGAGATAGAGCACCGAGGCTTTGGGCTGCACCACATTGGGCGAGTAGCCGCCGGTGTCCAAAATGGCGTAGTGGATGCGGGCGGCGTCGATCATGTGCTCTCTGAGGAACTGCACACCCACATTCATCAGCTCCACGGCGTCCAGAGCCGAGCGGCCCAGATGGGGGTCACCGGCGGCGTGGGCCGACACGCCCTTAAACTTATACAGCACCTGCACATTGGCGTTGGAAGAACCGCTGGCAATGGCGTTGTAGCTGGCCGGATGCCAGGTGAGGGCCACATCGATGCCGTCGAACACACCCTCGCGGGCCATAAAGGCCTTACCCGAGCCGCCCTCCTCGCCGGGGCAGCCAAAGTAGATGATGGTACCCTCTTTGCCGGTGGCCTCCAGATACTCCTTGGCCGCCACCGCAGCAGCCAGGCTGGCCACACCCAGGCAGTTGTGTCCGCAGCCGTGGCCGGGTTTGCCGGGCTCTATCGGGGTTTTAACCGGGTTGCCACCCTCCTGCGAAAGGCCGGACAGCGCATCGTACTCACCTAAAAAGCCGATAACCGGGCTGCCGCTGCCCCAGGTGCCCGTAAAAGCGGTGGCCACATCGGCCACGCCCTTTTCCACCTTAAAGCCGTTCTTCTCAAGCAGTTCGCAGAGCTTATCCATGCTCTTAAACTCCTCAAAGGCGGTTTCGGCATACTCCCAGATACGGTCGTTGGCATCGATGAACATATCGCGTTTGTCTTCTACTGCTTGTAGGGCTTTGCGCTTTGCCTGCTCCATGGGATTGTCCTCCTTTTGGTCGCATAAGGTGGAAGGCCACAAAGAGGCTGGGCCAAAGCGATGCTTCGGCCCATGCCTTGTGGTCTGCTTACAGTTGTCCGATGGGACGGGGCTTTATGCCAGCGGGGATGGGGCAGACATAGCTTTCGCCGCCCAGCCGCTTTTGATGCTCGGCCTTGGCCTCGGCAACAAGCTCGGGATTGTTGATGAGGTCGATGGCGGTGGCACCCAGCACCTTACCGGTGTAAAGAACACCCTTGTGGGCAATAGAGGTCTTATTGCAGGCCACATACTGCCAGGAGTGACCGGGGGTGCCGGCGGCAGTGGTAACCACATTGATCTGGGCTGTGGGAGCTACCCAGGATACATCGCCCACATCAGTGGAGCCGGCCATGGGGGTGGTGGAGTTGAGATAGGGCATGAGGAAGTCGTTGAGGCTGGGACGAGCCTTAAGCTTCTCTTCGACTTCGGGGGTCATGTGGTCGCCGAACTTATCCATAAACTTGGTGTATTCATCGCCGGGATTCTCGTAGCTCTTTTGCACTTCGGCGGCAAAGGCCTTCTCTTCCTCGGTGTAGGTGGGAACGGGAATCTCCTGCATATTCTTATACAGGGCCTTTTCGAGGGTGGCGTTGACGATGAGGTTGGAGCAGCCCTTGACAAAGTCGATCTCCAGCTCGGTCTCGGTCATCAGAGCAGCACCACGGGCAATTTTGTTCACCCGCTCGTAGAGCTCCTGCACCTGGGCATTCCTAGGCGAACGGATGAGATAGAGCACCGAGGCTTTGGGCTGCACCACATTGGGCGAGTAGCCGCCGGTGTCCATAATGGCGTAGTGGATGCGGGCAGCATCGACCATGTGCTCTCTGAGGAACTGCACGCCCACATTCATCAGCTCCACGGCGTCCAGAGCCGAGCGGCCCAGATGGGGGTCGCCGGCGGCGTGGGCCGACACACCCTTAAACTTATACAGCACCTGCACATTGGCATTGGAGGAGCCGGTAAAAATCATGTTGGCCGTGCTGGGATGCCAGCAGAGTGCAATATCAAGATTATCAAACACGCCTTCGCGGGCCATAAAAGCCTTGCCCGAGCCACCCTCTTCGCCGGGGGTGCCGTAGTAGACGATGGTGCCCGACTTGCCGGTGGCCTCCAGATACTCCTTGGCCGCCACAGCGCCGGCTAGGCTACCCACGCCCAGGCAGTTATGTCCACAGCCATGGCCGGGTTTGCCGGGCTCTATCGGGGTTTTAACCGGGTTGCCACCCTCCTGCGAGAGGCCGGACAGCGCATCGTACTCACCTAAAAAGCCGATAACCGGGCTGCCGCTGCCCCAGGTACCACTAAAGGCGGTGGGGATGTCGGCAACGTTCTTCTCTACTTTAAAGCCGTTTTTCTCGAGGAGTTCGCAGAGCTTATCCATGCTCTTGTATTCCTCAAAGGCTGTTTCGGCGTACTCCCAGATGCGGTCGTTGGCATCGATGTACATATCCTTCTTGGCGTCGACACCTGCAATTGCTTGGGCTTTGAACTGATCCATGGGAAATGCGCTCCTTTCATTTTGAAGGTCTTTTTTAGAAGGCGGATGCCAAGGCATCCCCAAAACTAAGCCCACAGAACCGCAGTATAGATAGCGCTGCGGCCCCGAGGGAGGGCTTACAGCTTACCGATGGGCCGGGGGGCAACGCCTGCGGGGATGGGGCAGATATAGCTGTCGCCACCCAGGCGCTTTTTGTGCTCGGCCTTGGCGGCTTCGAGCACTTCGGGGTTATCAATCAGATCAATAACCGTGGCACCCATAACCTTGCCTGCGTAGATGACACCCTTGTGGGCAATAGAGGTCTTATTACAGGAGACATACTGCCAGGAGTGACCGGGGGTGCCGGCGGCAGTGGTAACAGCCTGCATCTGGGCCGTGGGAGCTACCCAGCTGACATCGCCTACATCGGTAGAACCGGGAGCTACGGCATTGGAAGTGATAAAGGGCATGAGGAAGTCGTTGAGGCTGGGGCGGGCCCGCAGCTTCTCCTCAACTTCGGGGGTCATGTGGTCCCCATATTCCTCCATAAGCCTGGCATATTCGTCGCCGGGGTTCTCGTAGCTCTTTTGTATCGCGGCGGCAAAGGCCTTTTCTTCCTCGGTATAGGTGGGAACCGGAATGGCCTCCATGTTCTTATAGAGGGCCTTTTCGAGGGTGCTGTTGATCACCATATTGGAGCAGGCCTTGACAAAGTCGATCTCCAGCTCGGTCTCGGTCATCATGGCAGCGCCCTGGGCAATCTTGTTGACCCGGGCGTAGAGCTCCTGTACCTGGGCATTCTTGGGCGCACGGATGAGATAGAGTACCGATGCCTTGGGCTGCACCACATTGGGGGAGTAGCCGCCGGTGTCTAAAATGGCGTAGTGGATGCGCGCAGCGTCGATCATGTGCTCTCTTAGGAACTGCACACCCACATTCATCAGCTCCACGGCGTCCAGAGCCGAGCGGCCCAGATGGGGGTCGCCGGCGGCGTGGGCCGACACGCCCTTAAACTTATAAAGCACCTGCACATTGGCCAGATAGGAGCCGGTCATGATGCAGTTGGTGGTACCGGGGTGCCAGGTGATGGCGGCATCGATGCCATCAAACACGCCTTCGCGGGCCATAAAAGCTTTACCGGAGCCGCCCTCCTCGCCGGGGGTGCCAAAGAAGATGACGGTGCCCTCTTTGCCGGTGGCCTCCAGATACTCCTTGGCCGCTACGGCGGCAGCCACGCTGGCTACGCCAAAGCAGTTGTGTCCGCAGCCGTGGCCGGGAGCGCCGGGGATAATGGGTGTTTTAACCGGATTGCCACCCTCTTGGGAAAGGCCGGAAAGCGCATCGTACTCGCCGAGGATGCCGATAACCGGGTTGCCGCTGCCATAGGTGCCCTTAAAGGCGGTGGCAAGGTTGCCAATGCCCTTTTCCACCGCAAAGCCGTTTTGCTCCAGCAGCTCGCAGAGCGTCTCCATGCTCTTAAATTCCTCAAAAGCCGTTTCGGCGTATTCCCAGATGCGGTCGTTGGCTTCGGCATAAACATCATACTTGGCATCTACGCCCGCCAGGGCTTGTTTTTTCATCTGTTCCATGTTCTTCTCCTTATGTAAAATAAATTTCAAATCTGCACACCTAGTTTTTAGAGCCGATGGCCCGCGGCTTTACGCCCTTGGGAATGGGGCAGACATAGCTGCTGCCGCCCAGGCGCTTTTTAAGCTCGGCCTTGGCAGCCCCTAAGAGTTCGGGGTTATCAATAAGGTCAATGCCGGCGCCGGCCATCACCTTGCCGGCCGTGAGCACGCCCTTATGGGCCACCGAGGTATTGCTCATGGCCACATTCTGCCAGGAGTGCCCTGGAGAGCGGGCCGCCCAGGTAAGGGCGCTGATTTGGGCCGTGGGGCAAACCCAGCTGACATCGCCCACATCGGAGGAGCCGGGGGATACCGTCTCAAAGCTGACATGGGGCAGCAAAAAGTCGTTGATGGACACATCCTCGGCCTGACGCTCGGCAATCATCTCGGCCCAGACCTCGGACATCTTAGCCATGGAGTCCGCCGCACCCGGCGACTCGTAACTGGCAATGATCTCTCGGCAGAGCTGGCGCTCCTCCTCGGTATAGGTGGGCAGTCCCACTTCCTCGTAGTTCTTATAGAGCACCGATTCGATGACATTGTTGGGCACAATGTTAGAGCAGGCCTTAATAAAGTCTATGGTCAGCTCGGTTTCGGTCATCATGGCAGCGCCCCGGGCAATCTTCTCTACCCGCTTGGCTAGCTCGAGCACCTGCGGGGTTTTGGGCGAACGGATGAGATAGAGCACATCGGCGGTGGGTTGCACCACATTGGGCGAGTAGCCGCCTGTGTTGGTGATGGCGTAGTGGATGCGGGCCGAATCGATCATATGCTCGCGAAGGAACTGCACGCCCACATTCATCAGCTCCACGGCGTCCAGCGCCGAACGGCCCAGATGCGGGTCGCCGGCGGCGTGGGCCGACACGCCCTTAAACTGATATTCAATTTGAACATTGGCAAGGTTGGATCCACTGCGCACATTAAAGGTGCTGGCCGGGTGCCATGTGATACAGGCGTCGCACTCGTCAAAAACGCCCTCTCGGGCCATAAAAGCCTTGCCCGAGCCGCCCTCCTCGCCGGGGCAGCCAAAGTAGATCACCGTGCCCGATTTGCCGGGGTTGTTCTCTAAGTAGTGTTTTACAGCCATCACCGCCGCCAGCGAACCGGCACCTAAGTTGTTGTGACCGCAGCCGTGGCCGGGTCCGCCGGGAACAATGGGTGTTTTAACCGCGACGCCACCTTCTTGAGAGAGGCCGGAAAGGGCATCGTACTCGCCCAAAAAGCCGATGACGGGTTTGCCGCTGCCAAAGCGACCGGTAAAGGCGGTGGGCACATCGGCCACACCCTTCTCCACCTCAAAGCCCTGGGCAGCCAGCGCGTCACAGAGGATGTCCATCGAGATAAACTCCTGGAAAGCCGTCTCGGGATTTTCCCAAAGACGGTCGTTTACCTCAATGATTACTTCGCTGCGTGCATCGATGATAGACAAAGCCTGCTTCTTGTCCAAAAATAGCCTCTCCCTTCATAAAAAAAGATTATTCGGCCAGTAGTTTACACCCTGTAATCTATACCTATATTTTATCTAATTTGGCATCTCCTTAGCAAGATACAGAATACACAAAGGATTATGGCCCTTATTGTTCCTTCTAACCTAAGCGAGAAAATCCATTTAAGTCTATGCTGCATTTGGGCCGGACATGCCGAACACCGCTGCGCGAGCAACTTGGGATGCAGCCCCTTCAAAGCCTCTATACGCCTTGTAATTACCGCAAAATATGCTATACTATTAAGATAAACATCGCTTTGGTTTGCCAAATTTTTTAGCCACGCTCGGTGGCTTACTTTATTTTGTCAGGAGGTTCCTTTCATGGAAAAAAAGACCTATTACATCACCACCCCCATTTACTACCCCTCGGACAGACTGCATATCGGCCACAGCTACTGCACGGTGGTCTGCGATGCGCTGGCCCGCTTTAAGCGAATGCAGGGGTACGATGTGATGTTCCTGACCGGCACCGACGAGCATGGCATGAAAATCGAACAAAAGGCAAAAGCCGCCGGCGTTACGCCCAAGCAATATGTAGACAAGATTGTGGACGGCATCCATGTGCTGTGGGATCTTATGAACATCACAAACGACCGCTTTATCCGTACCACCGACGATTATCATGTGGCGGCCACCCAGCGCATCTTCCGCACCCTGTACGACAAGGGCGAAATCTATAAAGGCACCTATAAGGGCAAGTATTGCACGCCCTGCGAGAGCTTTTGGACCGAAAGTCAGCTATTAAACGGTGGCTGCCCCGATTGCGGCCGCCCGGTAGAAGACGCCGAGGAGGAGGCCTATTTCTTCCGGCTGTCGGCCTATGCCGACCGGCTGATGCAGCTCTATGCCGACAACCCCAACTTCATCTTCCCCGAAAGCCGCAAAAATGAGATGATTAACAACTTTATAAAGCCCGGGCTTGAGGATTTGTGCGTTTCTCGCACCAGCTTTACCTGGGGTATACCGGTGGACTTTGACCCTGGCCATGTGGTCTATGTCTGGGTGGACGCCCTGTCCAACTATATCACGGCCCTAGGCTACGAAAACGACCGCTACAACGACTTTAAGCGCTACTGGCCGGCCGATTTGCACATGGTGGGCAAAGAGATTACCCGCTTTCATTCCATCATCTGGCCGGCGCTGCTTATGGCCCTCGACCTGCCGCTGCCCAAAATGGTCTTTGGCCATGGCTGGCTGCTGATGGGAGACGGCAAAATGAGCAAGTCTAAGGGCAATGTGGTAGACCCCGAAGTTCTTGCCCGTCGCTATGGGGTGGATGCGCTGCGCTACTTTTTGCTAAGAGAGTTCCCCCTCGGCTCGGACGGCGTGTTCTCCAACGAGCTGCTTATCAGCCGCATCAACTCGGATTTGGCCAACGACTTGGGCAACCTTGTCAGCCGCACCGTGTCCATGGTGGAGCGCTACTTCGACGGGGCCATCCCCCAAAACCGTCAGGCTGAAGAAAGCGACCAAGGGCTCATCGATATGCTCAATAAGCTTCGGGCCGGCGTGGAGAGTCACATGGACAAACTATCTCCCCAGTCGGCACTGATGGACATTTTTGCCGTGATTTCGCGGGCCAACAAATATATCGACGAAAATAGCCCCTGGCTGCTTATCAAGGATGAGGCGAGCCATCCCCGGTTGGCTCAGGTGCTCTACAACCTGCTTGAGGCCATCCGGGTGTCGGCCATTTTGCTAAACGCCTTTATCCCCGAAAGCTGCGAGACCATTTTGGCCCAAATCGGCCAGGACGCCGCCCAGCTTGAGTCCCTTGAAGCCGCCTGCTACCGGGCCGACCTCAACTATGACGCCGTTAAAAAGACCGGCAACTTGTTCCCCCGCATCGACCTGCAAAAGGAGCTGGCCGAGCTGGACCGCATGAAGGAGGAGGCTGCGGCTGCCGCCGAGAAGGCCCCCGAGAAGACCGCCGAAAAGGTGCCGGAAAAGACCGCTGACAAGGCCGACCAGCCCGAGCAGCCCAAAATGATCTCGATTGACGACTTTATGGATATGCAGCTCATCGTCTGCAAGGTGCTGGACTGCCAGCCGGTAAAAAAGAGCGACAAGTTGCTGCTGTTTAAGCTTGACGACGGCAGCGGCACCCCCCGGCAGATTGTGTCGGGCATTGCGGCTTGGTATAAGCCCGAAACGCTCATCGGCAAAAAGGTTGTGGCCGTAACCAACCTAAAGCCGGTCAAGCTGCGGGGTGAGCTGAGCCAGGGTATGATCCTCTCGGCCGATTCGGGCTTTGACGCCGATGGCAACGAGCTGGTCACCCTCATCGAACTGGACCCCGCCATCCCGGTGGGCTCCCGCATCCGGTAGCCGCCCATGCATCCTTTATTTGACAGCCACGCCCACTACGACCACCCCCGATTTGATAGCGACCGGGAGGCATTGCTGGCCGATCTACCCCAGCGGGGTGTGGGGCTGGTGGTGAACATCGGCGCCGACGGGCCCAGCAGCACTGCCAGTATCAGTCTGGCCGAGCGGTATGATTATATCTACGCCACGGTGGGCCTTCATCCCCACGATGCCACCGACCTCGATGAGAAGCTTCTGTCACAGCTGGCCGAGCAGTGCGCCCATCCCAAGGTGGTGGCGCTGGGTGAGATTGGCCTGGATTACCACTACGACTTCTCCCCGCGCGATGTGCAGCGGTCCGCCTTTGAGCGTCAGCTTGAGCTGGCATGTGCGCTTGATATACCGGTGGTGATACACAGCCGCAAGGCCGCCGAGGACACCTATCAGCTGCTTGAGCGCTATCGCCCCGCCGGCATTATCCACTGTTTTTCCGGCTCGGCCGAGATGGCCGAGGCCTATGTGAAGCTGGGGTTTTATATCGGATTTACCGGCGTGGTCACCTTTAAAAACGCAAAACAGCCGCTGCGGGCGGCGGCTGCCGTGCCGCTGGACCGGCTGCTGATTGAGACCGATTGCCCCTATATGGCCCCCGAGCCCTTTCGGGGCCGCCGCTGCGATTCCACCATGTTGACCCATACCGCCGCCGCTCTGGCCGCTCTAAAGGGTGTGGACACCGACACCCTGATACGCCACAGCTACGATAATGCTCGGGCTGTATATCGCATCAATAAGGTAGATTAAACCGTTAAAAAGCCTTTTGGCTTGCAGCACAAAAAAAGTCCCCCGCCTGTGGCGGGGGACTTTTGGTTGTAAGGATTTAAGCTTAGATGACGCCTTGGGCCATCATGGCCTCGGCAATCTTCTTAAAGCCGGCCAGGTTGGCACCGGCCACCAGGTTGTAGCCCAGACCAAACTCGGCAGACGCTTCGGCGCAGGCCTTGTGGATGTTCACCATGATGGTGTGCAGCTTCTCGTCCACTTCGGGGCCACTCCAGCTCAGGCGCTGGCTGTTCTGGCTCATCTCGAGGCCGGAGGTGGCCACGCCACCGGCGTTAACCGCCTTGCTCGGGCCAACGATGAGACCGTTGTCCATGAGATAATCGAGCGCCTCGTTGGTGGTGGGCATATTGGAGACCTCGATGTAGTACTTGATGCCGTTCTTGACCATCATCTCAGCCTCGGTCATGCCCACTTCGTTCTGGGTGGCGCAAGGCATGAGGATGTCGGCTTTGACGCCCCAGGGCTTCTCGCCGGGGAAGAACTTGGCATTGGGGAATTCCTTGACATAGTCGCCCACTCTGTCGTTGCCCGAGGCACGCAGAGCCAGCACGCATTTAATCTTGTCATCGCCGTAGATGCCCTCTTCGTCGAGCACATAGCCGTCGGGGCCGGAGATGGTGATAACCTTGGCACCCATCTGGTGGGCCTTAAGCAGCACGCCCCAGGCCACATTGCCAAAGCCGGAGATGGCAATGGTCTTGCCCTCGATGGTGTCGTTGTTGGCTTTGAGAACCTCGTTTAGGAAATAGACCGCGCCATAGCCGGTGGCCTCGGGACGGAACAGAGAGCCGCCGTAGCTGAGACCCTTGCCGGTGAGCACGCCGTTTTCCCAGACATTCTTAATGCGCTTGTACTGGCCGTAGAGGTAGCCAATTTCGCGGGCAGCCACGCCGATGTCGCCGGCGGGAACGTCCAGATCGGGGCCGATGTGGCGCCACAGCTCGGTCATGTAGGCCTGGCAGAAGCGCATGATCTCGCCGTCGGACTTGCCGCGGGGGTCAAAGTCAGCGCCGCCCTTACCGCCGCCCATGGGCAGGCTGGTCAGGGAGTTCTTGAAGGTCTGCTCAAAGGCCAGGAACTTCATGATGCTCAGGTTGACCGTATGGTGGAAACGGATGCCGCCCTTGTAGGGGCCGATAGCCGAGTTAAACTGAACACGATAGCCGCGGTTGACCTGAACATTGCCGGCATCGTCCACCCAAGACACGCGGAAAATAATCTGGCGCTCGGGCTCGGCAATGCGCTCGAGCAGGTTTACCTTCTCATACTGAGGGTTCTGCTCAATTGCGAGGTCGAGGCTCTTAAAAACCTCCTCAACGGTCTGGATAAACTCAGGCTCGCCGGCGTTCCTCTTTTTTACCTTTTCCAGGACTTCCATAGTGTACTTGTTCATTAGGACAGCCTCCTCCTTTTAATTCATACACGCGCTTTTACGGTGGATTTCAAATTTTGCAAGAAATCCACCACTCACTAGAGTTTAACACCAATTGGTTGGTTTATCAATAGCATTTTGGAGCTTCCAAAGTTATTGTGAGAATTTTGTGAGATTTGCCTAACATTTCCATACGAGCGCAGGCCAAGGCACGGCGTCGTCTTTATATGCAAACTATCTCCGGATGGGCAGAATCGGCTCTATAACGCCCTCTACGCCGGTAAGCGCCAGAGCCAGCAGCAGCGTGCGCTGGGGGGCAAGATGCTCGTCGATAGGAGCCCACTCCTCTTTGAGACTGTGGCCATACCGGCTCATGCCACCCCGGCCGATGGCCACTGCGGGAATGCCCAGGCTGATGGGAATATTGCAGTCGGTGCTGCCGCCCGCCGAAATCTGGGGCGCAATGTCGCAGATCTCGCAGCTGGCGATGCTGGCCAACACAATGGGGTCACCGTGGTTTTGCTGTCCGGCAGGACGGGTGCCCACCCGCTCGATGGTAACCTCCACACGCTCGGTGGGATGGTTCCAGCGTGCGTTCTCTTCCTCGCAGCCTTCCTTGAGGGCGGCCAGGACCTTCTCATCCAGGGCGTCCAGAGCCTCGGCGCTGTTAGAGCGCATATCGATGAGAATCTCCACACCAAAGGCGATGGAGTTGACCGAGGTGCCACCCTGTACCACGCCGATGTTATAGGTGGTCTTGGGATCGGTGGGAACCTGGATGTCGGCGATTTTTGCGCCGGCCCGGCAGAAAGCATGGATGCAGTTGGGGATGCCAAAGGCGCCAAAGCTGTGGCCGCCGGTGCCCGAATAGGTCACTTTATAGCGGTAGCTGCCGGTGCCGTCAAAGGTCAGCGAACCAGCGCCGGTACCGTCGATGCTGATAAAGCCGTCGATGTCGGTCATGGTCTTAAAGATATGTTTGGCGCCCTTCAGGTCGCCCAGACCCTCTTCGGCCACATTGCCACAGATAATAATGTCGCCCATGGGACGCAGACCACTCTCGTGCAGCGCCCGGGTGATGGTAAGTAGCTCGGCCATGCCACGGGTGTCGTCGGCGATGCCGGGGGCGTAGACAACGCCGTCCTTAATAACGGGGGTGGTGTCCACTTCGAAGCCAAATACCGTATCCAGGTGAGCGGCCACCATGAGGGTCGGCCCGCCGCCGGTGCCCTTGATGCGGCCGTGCACATTGCCGACTTCGTCTACCCAACACTCGTCAAAGCCCAGGCTTTGAAAACGGCGGTGGAAATCCTCGATGCGTTTCTCCTCATGATTAGAAGGAGCGGGGATGGCGCAAATTTCAAGCTGTTCCTCCATGGTGCGCTCTCGGTCGGCCTCTAAAAAGGCAAAGGCCTTTGCCATGCCGGGGTGATTCTTCAGAGCAAGTAGTGCATCTTTCATAAATAAAGAACCTCCTAAAATAATCTGAATGGCACCGCCACTTCGGTCTCAGTATACCATGTCCTGCCCCTGGGGGGATATGGTGAAGACGCCCAAAAAATTTTACGAATGCTGTTCAGCTTGACCGATAGCCGATTTGGCCGTCAAAAATCCACACATCTACGGCTATGCCTCGCATAAAACTTGTGCTATAATTTAATTCAAGGTAAAAATAAACCCATCAAGAGGTGTGCTATGGATTATTTTAAGCTGATAGAAGCCCGCCACAGCTGCCGCAGCTACATGAACACCCCGGTTAAACGCGCACAGATCGACAAATGCCTCGAGGCGGCCCGGCTGGCCCCCTCGGCCTGCAACTGCCAGCCCTGGCGCTATGTGGTGGCCGACAATCCGGTGCTGGTTAAAAAGCTTGCCCCTCTTGTGCGGCTGGAGGGCAGCAGCACCAACCGTTTTTCCGACGAGGTCCCGGTCTTTGTGGCCGTGGCAGAAAAGCCTGTGGATTTGCGCCGGCCCGGCGTTGTCATGCTGCGCGAAAACTATAGCGAGCTGGACATCGGCCTCTCGGTCGCGCATTTCTGCCTGGCCGCTGCCGAGCAGGGGCTGGGCACCTGCATCATGGGCATCTTCCAAGAGGAGCCCATCAAAGCGCTGTTGGGCATTCCCGAGGACTTTATCCTCCGGTTGGTGCTGGCTTTAGGTCACCCCGCCGGCCCGGGTCGGGAAAAGAACCGCCTGCCTTTGCCCGAAGTAGCCGCCTATAACGCCTTTACCCCCGAGATGAAGTAAAAAAAGCCCGCCGTGCCAA
>DBQC01000013.1:0-56034 GCA_002305075.1 Ruminococcaceae bacterium UBA1404
GAGCAAATCCCTCGGCAACGGCATAGACCCCCTCGATGTGATTGCCCAATACGGCACCGACGCACTGCGCCTCACACTTTCTATCGGCAATGCCCCCGGAAACGATATGCGTTTTTCCGAGGAGAAGATTACCGCCAGCCGCAACTTCTGCAACAAGATTTGGAACGCCGCCCGCTTTATCCTGATGAACTTAGGCGAAAATCCCCCCGCCCCCGGCCTGCCCGAGCAGCTTTACACCGAAGACAAGTGGCTGCTTAGCCAGTATAACCGCCTGGTGGCCGAGGTAACCGATAATCTTGACAAGTTCGAGCTGGGCGTGGCCGCCGGCAAGCTCTACGACTTTACCTGGGATGTGTTCTGCGACTGGTATATCGAGCTGGCCAAAGCCCGCCTAAGCGGCGAGGAGACCGATGCCCAGGGTGCCCGGCAGGTGCTGGTGCATGTGCTCACCGGCATCCTATCGCTGCTGCACCCCTTTATGCCTTTTATCACCGAGGAGATCTATCAAACGCTGCATGGCGGCACAGGGGCGCTCATTGTGGCACCTTGGCCTCTGCACGACCCTGCGCTTGACTTTCCCGAGGACGAGCGGGACTTTGACATGGTGGTGCGGGCCATCAAGGCCATTCGGGCGGCTCGTCTGTCGGCCGATGTGCCCCCCAGCCGCAAAACCAGCCTGTATATCCTCACCGAATACCCCGCGCCTTTCGAGGCCAGCAGCGCCTTTTTCACCCGCCTGGCTTCGGCCTCCTCGGTGCATGTGGGCAGCCACTTCGAGCTGTCCGACGCCGTGCAGGTGTTGACCCCCGAGGCCCGCATTCTGCTGCCGGTGGATGAGCTTGTGGACCGAGAAAAAGAAATTGCCCGCCTGAAAAGAGAACAGGAAAAGGCACAAAAGCAATTGGAGGCCATCGAGCTCAAACTGCAAAACGAGAATTTTGTCTCTCGCGCTCCCGCCGCTGTGGTAGAGGCCGAACGGGCCCGTCTGGCCGCCGCCCGGGAGCTGCTGCAAAACATCGCCACCAGCCTCAGTCAATACCAGAAATAGGAGGTCGTATCGCTATGACATACGAACAGGCCCTGGACTTTATTCACTCCCGCAATCTCTTTGGCAAAAAGGCCGGTCTGCATGGCATCACCCGCCTGCTCGAACTCATGGGCAACCCTCAGCAGAATATGCGGTTTGTGCATGTGGCCGGCACCAACGGAAAGGGCTCTACCACCACCCTTATAGCCTCAGCCCTCCAAGCCGCCGGCTATCGTACCGGCAAGTTCATCTCCCCCTTTATCCTCAACTTTCGCGAGCGCATTCAGGTAGACGGCCAGCTCATCCCCGAGGAGGCGCTGGTGTCCTGCACCGAATTTGTCAAGGAGTTCTCCGACCAAATGGAGCAGGAGGGCGAGGCCCCCACCGAGTTTGAGGTGGTCACGGCGGTGGCGCTGGAGTGGTATCGCCGCCAAAACTGCGACTATGTGGTGCTCGAGGTAGGCATAGGCGGCCGCTTTGACCCCACCAATATCATCGATGTGCCGCTGGTAAGCGTCATCACCTCCATCAGCTATGACCACGAGGCCATCTTGGGCGACACCCTGACGGCCATCGCCTTTGAAAAGGCCGGCATTATCAAGCCGGGCGGTATCACAGTGAGCTATCCTTCCCAGGACCCCGAGGCGCTGGCCGAGCTTATGCGCATCGCCGCCGAGCGGGAGAACACCTTTGTTGTTGGCAACCGCCAGAGCGCCGAGGTGCTCAGCAGCGACCTGTTTGGTACCCGCATTCGCTACGGCGGTCTCACCCTGACCGTGCCGCTGCTGGGCGAACATCAGGTGGACAATGCCATCACCGCCATTGAGGCGCTGCGGGTGCTCCGGGACCACCGGGGCGTCCGGCTGCCCGACGAGGCTATTGTGGCCGGCATCGAGGCGGTGAGCTTCCCGGCCCGGTTCGAGATTTTGTGCCGCGACCCCCTCATCATCCTTGACGGCGCCCACAACCCATCCGGCCTCGAGATGTTGGGCCGTTCGCTGAGCGTTCTGGGCGACCGGGAGGTTGTGGCCATATTGGGCGCCTCGAAGGGCAAGCGGGTGGCCGACGCCCTTAACCTGGTGCTGCCCCACTGCCGCGAGGTGATTTGCACCGCCGCCAGCTACGACAGAAAGGCCCTGCCCGTAGACGAGCTGCTCGAGCAGCTGCTGCCCGTGGCTCCAAACGCCGTGGCCGCCCCCTCCCGGGAGGAAGCTTTTGAGATGGCCCTCAAAGCGTGCAAGAACGACGATGTCATCCTCATATTCGGTTCGCTCTACCTCGCTTCGGATATGCGGGAAATTGTGCTCGATTGGCTGAGCCGCCGCGCGAAATAGTATTGCGATAGGCGCAAAATCCGCCCATCTTCGAGCCGCCCCGTCACCCTATCCCGACAGAATATGCCCGAGAAGTCCCTTATCCTTAAACGATGAGGGACTTCTTTTTTGCCCTTTTTCCCTACTTCCCACAGAAAGGACGATGAAACAATGCCGGTGACCATTAATACGGCCCCGGGCAGCCTGACCGCTGTGCTGGTGGGCGATTTGGACCACCACAGCGCCAAGCCCATTCGTGAGCGCATAGACGCCGCCATTGCAGAGCACCGCCCCACCGAGCTGGTGCTCGATTTTGGCGGGATTACATTTATGGATTCCTCGGGCATTGGCCTTGTGATGGGCCGTTACCGCCTGATGGAGGAGCTCGGCGGCAAGGTGGTGGTGGACAATGCGCCCACCACAATTAAAAAGGTCATGCGCCTGTCGGGGATAGACAAGCTGGCCACCATAAACTACGGGGGTGCGGACAAGTGAAAGCGCAAAACACCATGAAACTCACCATAGAAAGCCTGTCCATCAACGAGGGCTTTGCCCGTTCGGTTATCTGCGCCTTTGCGGCCCAGCTCGACCCCACCATCGATGTGCTCTCGGACATTCGCACCGCGCTGAGCGAAGCGGTGACCAATTGCGTGGTCCACGCCTATAAAAACGGGACGGGCGCCGTTTACATAACGGCGGCGCTTTACCCCGACGGGCGCATCCGCATCAAAGTGCGGGACAAGGGCTGCGGCATAGAAGATCTGCAAAAGGCCATGGAGCCATTGTTTACCACCGCCGACGGCGAGCGGGCCGGCCTTGGCTTTGCGGTGATGCAGAGCTTGATGGACAAGGTTACCGTGCGCTCAAAACCGGGCAGCGGCACCACGGTCACCCTTGAAAAACGGATAGGATCTACCCATGAAGGTTGAGGCCGATCTCCCTTCCCGGGAGGCTATCATCACCGAGAATTTGGGGCTGGTGCACGCCTGCGCCCACCGGCTGCGGGGCCGGGGCATCGAATATGAGGATCTGTTTCAGGCCGGATGCATCGGACTGATTAAGGCGGCCGACGCCTTTGACCCCTCTCGAGGTTTCAAGCTCTCTACCTATGCAGTACCAGTGATATTAGGCGAAATGCGCCGGCTGTTTAGAGACGGCGGCTCGGTTAAAATAAGCCGCACGGTCAAAGAGCTTTCGCTGCGATTGGGGCGGGAACGAGAGCGCTTTGCAGCTCGAGAGGGCCGAGAGCCCACCCTCGAGGAGCTGGCCGAGCTGTTAGAGGTGGATGTGGAGGCGGCCACCATGGCCCTCAATGTCTGTGCGCCTCCCCTCTCCCTTACCGAGAGCGAGGAGCAGGGGGGCGGCCAGCTCGACCTGCCGGTGGAGTCCCCCGAGGAGGCTCTCAGTGACCGCATTGCCCTCAATCAGGCCATAAGCCTGCTGCCCGCCGAGGATCGGGCGCTGATTGTGCTGCGCTATTTTGGCAGCAAGACCCAAGCCCAAACCGCCGAGGTTTTGGGTCTTACACAGGTTCAGGTATCCCGCCGGGAAAAGCGGATTTTGGCCTCGCTGCGCGGACTGCTGGAGGGATGAGCCTTGCCACACAATAGAAAACTTGACAAAAGCACCGTCTCTCATTATTGTATGATTTAATTGATACAATAACGGGAGACGGTTTTTTCTCCGCTAGGAGGCTTCTATGGAGTGGAACATCAAGGGCGACCGGCCAATCTACGCCCAATTGGTGGATCAAATTAAGCATTTTATCGTATCGGGCAGGCTGACCCCCGGCTCTAAACTGCCCTCGGTGCGGGATATGGCCCAGGATGCCTCGGTTAACCCCAACACCATGCAAAAGGCTCTAAGCCTACTGGACGAGGAGGGTCTTGTGCTGCCCCAGAGCACCATGGGCCGCTTTATCACACGGGATTTGGCCCTGATCGAGCGAGTACGCAGCACCATCGCCACCGAGCGGATGCAGGCCCTTATTCGAGAACTTCTCTCGCTGGGCTACAGCCCGGACGAAATTCTATCCATCTGTAACGAGCGCATTGCCCATATAACCGCCGCATCAGAGAGGAGCAGCCTATGACCGAACAAATCCACCAGCCGCCTATCTTGGAGTGCCATCAGCTATGCAAGTTTTACGGCAGCCGGCCCGCACTGCAAGGCATTGACCTTGTGCTGCCCCGAGGGCGCATTGTGGGGCTGTTAGGGCCCAACGGCAGCGGCAAAACCACCTTGATGAAGCTCTGCGCCGGACTGCTGACCCCCACCCGGGGAGAGGTGCTGATCAACGGCTATGCCCCCAGCGTGGAGACCAAGGCCCATGTGTCTTACCTGCCTGATAAAAACTATTTAGGCGACTGGATGAACATAGACCGACTAATGGGCTTGTTTGCCGATTTTTATGCCGACTTTGACCGTCACAGGGCCACCGAAATGCTGCATATGCTGGGTATCGACCCAAGCCAGCGCCTAAAGAGCATGTCCAAAGGCACCCAAGAGAAGGTGCAGCTCATTTTGGTGATGAGCCGTCAGAGCGACCTCTACCTTTTAGACGAGCCCATCGGCGGTATAGACCCCGCCGCCCGAGACTACATTTTGCGCACCATTTTGCAAAACTATCGGGAAGACTCCACCGTCATTCTCTCGACCCATCTCATCGCCGATGTAGAGCCGGTTTTAGAGGAGGTTCTGTTCATCCGCGAGGGCAAAATTGTGCTGGAGGAATCGGCCGACGAGCTGCGAGACCGCACCGGCGGCTCAGTGGATGCCCATTTCAGGGAGGTGTTTCGCACATGGTAAAGCTGCTCAAATATGAGTTGGGCGTTACGGCCCGGGTGTTTTTGCCCCTTTATGGTGTGCTGCTGGCCTTTTGCTTTTTCAGCGGCATAGCGGCCCCGCTGGCTATCAGTCAACCGGGAGTTATATTCTCGGGAGTTCGCTTTGCGGTCTTCTTTGCGCTGGCAGTGGCCATTTCGGTGCTTACCTTGGTGCTGACCGTCCAGCGGTTTTATGAGAATCTTCTTGGCTGCGAAGGCTATCTTATGTTCACACTGCCGGTGAGCAGCCACAGCCTCATTCTCAGCAAGCTGCTCACCGCCAGTTGCTGGCTGATTCTAAGCGGTTTAGCCGTGGGGCTGGGCTCGCTGCTCATGATTGGCGGGCAGCTCAGCCATTTGCGCGAGGTGCTGGAATACGGCCTTGGGCCGATCAATCCATTGTTTTTGGACAATTTGTGGCTCTATCTCATCGAGTGGCTGGCCCAGACCCTGTCCTCCACCTTGCGGTATGTGCTGATGATTTATGCCTCCATTTCGGTGGGGCATCTCATGAATCGCAACCGAGCCTCCGTGAGCTTTATGGCCTTTGTGGGATTTTTTGCGCTGCAAAGCAGCCTGCGGAGTTTGAGCCTCTTGGTACTGGACTATCTCGGAGCCGCTGCGCCCATTTACAGCCTGCTTGGCATCGGAGGCGGCCTTGCCCTTGGCGCTGTTTACTACCTGATAACCCACTGGGTGCTCACCCACCGACTCAACTTAGAATAGAAGAAACACCCCGCTTATGGCGGGGTCTTTTTTTGCGTCAAAGGCTTTTGCCATCAAAAATTCACACAAAAGCTATATTTGCCACGCAATTTTTCACTCCTTTATGCGCACTTATATACTGTGCGACAAAAAACGCCATTTGAAAGGAGACCCAACCATGTTCAAAAAACTCATTTTATTGATAGCCACCCTCGCTCTGGCCGGATGCGCCACTACCGGAAGTTTGCCTCCCTCCAGCCAGCCAGCGGATGCCCTGCCCGAGCCGGATATGCCCATATCCGAGCGCACCGAGGGCCTCGAGCCGGATGCCTATGACGGCCTTAAGCTGACCGCCGAACTGATCACCGAGAAGCCCATTCTGCCCGGCGATGCCTTTGAGGTGCGCGTTGACTTAGAGAACACCGGCGATAAAACCGTGGCCTATGTTCAGGGATCGGGCAGCTGGCGAACCCCCCAAAACCTGTTTGGCGAGGGCGAGCATCTGCAGTATGTGCTGCCCCGGGATAATCTGGGTATTGCCACCATGGACTTTGTGGTGCAGTTCCTCGAGCCCGGTGAGAGCAAGAGCTTTAATCTGACCTTTATGGCCATTGAACCCTCGGCAGACTTTGTAGAGCGCACCCATGAGCTGTTCTATGAGTCGGACATCTACATTGCCGATATGAGCTGGGCCGAACTGCAGGAGACCTTCCCCGATCTCATCGCCACTCAGCCCGGCGTCCACGGGGCGGGCGTGTTTTTGCTCTACAGCATCCTTGACCCGGACGCCGCCGACGATGTGTCGGTGGACATCTCGGTGCCCACTACCTTTGCTCAGGCGCTGGTACCGGTGACCATCGACCAAGAGGCGGCCTAAAACAGTCACCGGCACAGCCTGAATTTTTGCGAAATACCCCCGCCCGAAATGGACGGGGGGTGTTTTTTTATATCGGCGCAGTAGGGGGGGACGCCCCAAGTGCTCGAGAGGACGGGGTGCCGCCATCTCTCTGCCGCCGCTTTTTTGCATGGCAAAGCCCCCCGGCACAAAGGCCGGGGGGCAAAATGGTTGGTTTAGCCTAAGATGGCAAACTGGATAATCACCGAAGCGAACACAATGGCCACCATGGAGACCAGCTTCATCAGGATGTTGATAGAGGGGCCGCTGGTGTCCTTAAAGGGGTCACCCACGGTGTCACCCACAACGGCAGCCTTGTGGTTCTCGCTGCCTTTGCCGCCTAACTCGCCTGATTCGATATACTTCTTGGCGTTGTCCCAGGCGCCGCCGGCGTTGCTCATCATGCAGGCCAGCACAAAGCCCGTCACGGTGGTGCCAGCCAGCAGACCGGCCACAGCGCTGGGACCGAGGAGGATGCCCACGGCGATGGGCACCACAATGGCCAGCACCGAGGGAGCGGTAATCTCCTGGATGGCGCTGCGGGTGCAGAGGTCCACACAGGCCTCGTAGTCGGGTTCGCCAGTGCCTTCCATAATGCCGGGGATCTCTCTAAACTGGCGGCGCACCTCGTGCACGATGCTCATGGCTGCCTTGCCCACCGATTCCATAGTCATGGAGGAGAAGATAAAGGGCAGCATGGCGCCGATAAACAGACCGCAGAGGGTGGTGGGGTTCATAACCGACAGGTCGAACGCATATCCCGGGGAGATAACCCGAATCTGATCGATAAAGGAAGCCACAAGACACAGAGCGGTGATGGCCGCCGAGCCAATGGCGTAGCCCTTACCGGTGGCGGCGGTGGTATTGCCGATGGAGTCGAGGGCGTCGGTGCGCTCGCGGACCGACTCGTCAAGGCCGGTCATCTCGGCGATGCCGCCGGCGTTGTCGCAGATGGGGCCAAAGGCATCGGTGGCCAGCGTGATGCCCAGCGTGGACAGCATGCCCACTGCCGACATAGCCACGCCGTAGAGGCCCTGCGAGTAATCTGCGGCGCCGCCGCAGAGGTAGAAGCTGAGGATAACCGCCACGCAGACGATAACCACCGGCACAGCCGTGCTCAGCATGCCCAGAGACAGACCGCTAATGATAATGGTGGCCGCTCCGGTCTCGGAGCTGGCAGCCAGCTTCTGGGTGGGCTTATAGGTGGCCGAGGTGTAGTATTCGGTAAAGTAGCCGATAAGGTTGCCCGCAATAAGTCCGGCGGCCACCGAAATAAATACGCCGATGTGGCCGGGACCCAGCGCATAGTTGACCAGGAAGTAGGAGCCGATCACCACAATGATGCTGGCCAGATAGGTTCCGGTGCGCAGCGAGGTGAGCAGGCTCTTCTGGCTGGCACCCTCGGTGGTCTTAACGAAAAAGCTGCCCACAATGGCGGCCAGAACGCCCAGCGCACAAATGGCCATGGGAAGACCCATGCCCGCAAAGCCGTAACCGGCGGTGACGCCCAGAGCCATGCAGGAAATACGGGCGGCGGAATAGGACTCGTAGAGGTCGGCACCCATGCCGGCCACATCGCCCACATTGTCGCCCACATTGTCGGCGATAACGGCGGGGTTGCGATGGTCGTCTTCGGGAATGCCGGCTTCAACCTTGCCCACAAGGTCGGCGCCCACATCGGCGGCCTTGGTAAAAATGCCGCCGCCTACACGGGCAAACAGAGCCATCAGCGAGGCACCCATAACAAAGTTGAGCATGGCGGTGGATACCAGTGTGGCCTGCTCGGCTGCCGGAGCACCGGCATAGACCACATAGCGCATGAGGAAATACCAGAAGGAGGTTTCGGCAAGGCTTAGGCCCACCACGATAAAGCCGATGGCGCTGCCCGCCGAGAAGGAGACATTGAGCGCCCGGGGCAGGCTGGTGCGGGCACCGTTAGCCGTGCGCGAGTTGGCGGCGGTGGCAATACGCATGCCCAAAAATCCGCTAAGGCCAGAAAGAAATCCGCCCAACAACAGCGCAAAGGGGGTATACACATTGACAAAACCCATGAGATAAAGAACAACGAATACGGCAGCTACCAGCAAAAAGAACTTGCCTACACTGGCATACTGGCGGCGAAGATAGGCGTTGGCGCCGCGGCGGATGGCAGCCGCAATCTTCACCATGTCGTCGGTGCCCTCGCTCTCGGCAAACACGCGCTTGGCCTTTATAGCCGCAAAGCTAAGCGCCGCTACCGATGCAATAGGCATCAGAATTGATAAGTCGTTCAACATTTTCACTCCTGTTCAGTGATAATCCTTTTGGAGGTGGCAGCGGACGCCGCCCACCCTATAAAACACCTTATATCTTAATGCCACATTAACAATTTGTCAACGAATATTCGGTTATTATTAACAAAGTCCAGCAAGGCTGGGGCTAAAACAAATAAAACCGAAAATTTTTGTATGAACTTGTCCATACAGTAAAGCTGTGCTATACTGTATCCATATATCGGCCGCCGGTTGCCGATGCGTTATTCCCCGCCTTTTCTGTGCGGCTTGAATGGAGAGATCATCCCTTGAAAAGACCATGTGCCTTAATGATTGGCCTGCTTGTGCTGCTAAGCTGCGCGCTGCCGGTCTTCGCCCAGAGCCCCGAGGCCGAAACCTTTTGGGCACCCAACCA
Source organism: Ruminococcaceae bacterium UBA1404 (assembly GCA_002305075.1). Lineage (GTDB taxonomy): Bacteria > Bacillota > Clostridia > Oscillospirales > Ruminococcaceae > UBA1404. The sequence continues at coordinate 9,433 of DBQC01000013.1, forward strand.
TATGTTTGGCATGGTAACCCTCGATCCTGCTCAGGCATTTGAACTCAATGTGGAAAACACCAATGTGATTTTTGATGACCAGCGCACCGCCCCTACCTGGCTGTTTGAGGCTTTGCGCGGACAGGGCGAGGAAGCCAGCATGACCCTGAAGGCCGATTTTTATCACCTGACCTTCTATGCGGCCGATCTTAACGAAAATCTGATTGCCGGTCCGAGGTATCACTTAGACCTCACCCTGCGCAGCCGAGACCTAAGAGAGCACGAGCGCTATTTTGGCCTGCGCACCCCTAAGTTTGAGATTACCCTAGAGGATATCACCACCGGCCACCAGCCGCTACCCACCTCTAAGGTTGTGGTCACGCTGCCGGTTGCCCGCTTTTTACCAAACTCCACCTTCCATGTTTACAAGGTGGGCAAACCCGGGGTTTACACACCCGTGGCCGAGGATCTCACCGTAGCCCGGGACGGCACCATGACCTTTGAGCTTTACGAGCGGGGCACCTACCTGCTCTCCAACGGCCGTCTGGGTAATCATGTGATGGGCTTTAGAGATTTTCCTACCATCGCCGAGCTGCGAAAGATGCCGCTATCTTAATTATCTGCACCAAAAACCCCCGGCACCAAGTGCCGGGGGTTTTGTTTGCTTTGCGGGCTGCGGACTTTTCCCAACTTGCTTCGGGGCTGCGTTGAGCTTTAGGGGCTACTTGAGATATTTATCAAACCAGCCGCCGATCTCGGTTAGGCGGCGGATACGGTTGGCGGGCTTTCCGCTGCGGGAGAGCTCGTGGCTTTCGCCGTGGCATATCCAGAGGCGACTGTCCACCCCGTGCACCTTGAGAGCGGTGAACATCTGCAGACCCTCGGCCAGCCAGCAGCGCAAATCCTGGTCGGCGTGGATGACCAGCGTGGGGGTTTTGATATGGTGGGCATATTTAAGCGGCGAGTGCCACCAAAGCTTTTCTGGTTTGTCCCAAGGATTGGTGGTCATCTGATCCTCACCAAAGTAGTATCCGATGTCGGTGGTTCCATAAAAGCTTATCCAGTTGGCAATGCTGCGCTGGGTGGCGGCGGCCTTAAAGCGGTGGGTGTGGCCCACAATCCAGTTGGTCATAAAGCCGCCGTAGCTGCCGCCGGTGACGCCCAGGCGGTCGGGGTCGATGCAGGGATAGCGCTCTATCACCCGGTCGGTAAAGTTCATGAGGTCCTGGTAGTCCACCTTGCCATATTGGCCTCTTATGTCGGCAAAGGCATCGCCCTTGCCGGCGCTGCCGTGAGGATTTGTAAAGAACACCGCATAGCCCGCAGCGGCCCAAACCTGCATCTCGTGCATGAACACCGAGCTGTAGGCCGCTTTAGGCCCGCCGTGGATGTTGAGGATGCCCGGACAACGCTCGGTGGGGTCATGGTCGGGGGGGAGCATCACCCAGCCGTCCAGAATGTCGCCGCCGCTTTCAAAGGTAAAGTATTGGGGCGTGGCTAGGCGGTGGCTCTTATAATAATCCTCGTTAAAATCGGTAAGGCGGCGCTCCTGACCGTCCGTGCCCACAAAGTAGAGCTCCTGAAGGCGCAAACCCCGCTGCCCCACAGCGATAAAGCCTCCCGGTACCGGCACAAAGTCCTGCAGCGCCCCGTCCTCGGCGCCAAAGCAGTCGATGCGGCCCTCGGCATCGGCCCGCATAATCCGGCTGCAAAAGCCCTCGGTCACAAGAAAATACAGGCAGTCCTGCCCCCGGCGCTGGGTGCGGTATTGACCCAGCTTAACATCGGTGGCCACGGCGCTGCCGATATAGCGCTGGTTTTTCCATATAAGGCGCAGACCCTCCTGCTCACAGCGGTAGAGATGGGGCTCCTGGCTGTGGCCGTAGGTCTGCATATCGCTGGCGGCTATCAGGATAGCATCCCCTGCAAAGTCGGCCTCCTCGATGTTCAGCCCCTGCTGTTCGGACACAAGGGTGCGGCGAATGCCGGTGGCAAAATCGTAGAGATAGAGCCCCGCAGCCCGGCCCAGCTTATCCTCGTGGAGCCTGGAGATAAAGAGCAGCTGCTCTCCCTTAACCCGGTAGCTGACAAGAGCCTCCCGTGCGTCGGTCAGGGGGGTCAGGCGATCGGTGGACCGATTGTAATGATAGAGGCGACGGCGTCTGCCCGGAGTGTAGCCCACCCCGTTTGACCAAAAGGGTATTTCCTCGATAATCTGCCAGCCCTTTTCGGCCTCAAGCTGCTTATAAGCGGCCTCCCGCTCGGTGGCGGACAGCGCGGTAAAGTCGGGCATTCCGGGGCGGTAATCGGCGCTGAGCACAAAATCGTCCCCCGACAGAGGGGTGATATCCTGCACTTTGAGGGGAAGGCGCATATATTCCTCGGCCTCGCCGCCGCTTGTGCGCAGGGCGTAGTAAACCGTCCAGGGTTCGCCCTTTTTGACCCGCTCGGCCAGAGCCTTGTCCCGCCCGGCGGCGAACAGCATCGTCTCGTCGTCCAGCCAGCAGAGGCTTTTTTCCTCTCCCCCGCCCGTGAGTCGCTTAGTGCTGCCGGTGGCGAGGTCGTAGAGGTAGATATGTCCGGTGTAGCCGTCTTTCTCGGGTTTGGCCTGCTGCACCACAAAGCCCAGCCGCTTACCCGAAGGAGACAGCTCGAGCCCCGATAGAAACCTAAATTTGAGGATGTCCTCAACTTCGACCCTTTTCACAAGAATCCCCCCGTTTACATGATGACCCCACCATTGTACACGCCGCCTCGGTATAGAGCAAGGGCGGCCCGAAGGCCACCCTTTTGGTAGCTTATGCAGAGCATGCCAAATGGGGCGGCCGGCAAGCCGCCCTGTGCGAGAGGGACTTTATAGCTGGCTAAGCATGGACTCTAAGAGGTTGATATGCACCTGCTCATCGAGCAAAATGCGCTCGAGCAAAGCGCCCAACTGAGGCTGGTCGATACGCCGGATAAGGTTGCGGTAACTCCCCACCATCTCATATTTGATAAGAAGGTTTTGCTCGATCATGGTGCGCATATCCCGCCCGTATTTTACAAATCCGGCGTTCCAAAACTGTCGCATATGTCCCCGATAGCTCCAGTATTTGGGCTCCTCCCCCAGCTGATGGATGCTGTTGGCCAACAGCGCCATATGCTGCATATCGACCTGCGCTATGCGCTTGAGGGCAAAGGCCATGGCCCGGTGGCTCTCGGCCATCACAAGAAACTGATACATAAACTGCAAGGCGCAGTTGAGCTCCGAGTCGGGGCCGGCATAGACCCCCATGAGCATTCGGGCCTGACGGCAGTTGGGCTTTAGCTCGACGGGAATCGGATAGGCCCCCTCGTCCCGGCAAAGTGCGTTGTAAAAGCGATTCATCCTTAACACCTCATCCAAGGCTATGCGCAGAGGCATAAAAACAGTAGCTTCCTTTCGCTCATTGCTAAAATTTACGGGCATACAGGGCCACGCTCTTTTTCGTTTCGCAATGTATCCATAAATTGTTCTGTGATATTATTGCGTTACGCAAGTATTTGTGCTATAATGATGCCTGCACAGACTGCCCTGACCAAGATTAAATAAGGAGGCACCATGCAAAAATCTAAAATACACGACCCCGCACGGATTATAGACGACATAATCTGCACAACCGGGCTAAAAAAGAGCGTTGTTGCCCGTCGAGCCGGCATGGACAAGGAGGCCCTCTGCCGCAGTCTTCAGGGGCGCCGCCAGCTTAGAGCTCACGAGCTGCTGAGCCTCATGCGGGTGCTGGAACTTGGAATAGAGGACTTTTTGCGGATGGACAAGGATTAGGACGGGGCAGTCTCACCTGTCTGTCACACCCATTTCATCAAAAAAAGATGCGTGTTACATGGGTTTGTGATATAATAGCCACAGCGCGGCTATATACCCATGGTTCCAATTGGCTACCGCCCCCAGGCAAACGATTTTGATGGGTAACCACACCGCTCATCGGCGCTTGTGGCGATGCCCCCTCTCATAGAACCCGAGATTTCGCACAGGCCCCGTGCTATGATAACCTTACCCATTACGCTAACCCTGAGGCCGCACCGCGAATACCCTGCAGCTATGCACAAGGAGGTCCACTGTGGCCAAAAAATATCTGCTGTTTGCTATTTTTTTACTTATCCTTTCGGCCTGCAACAAGGCCGGCCAGAACCAGCCCTCGTCCGAGCCCCCCGAGCCGTCGTCGGCGTCGAGCGTGCCGATAAATACCTCCAGCGAGGCACCTGTGCTCCCCGACCCCGTCGAACCCACCTCTGAGCCATCTTCCGAGCCCTCCCCCGAAGTCTCCTCCGAGCCCTGCTCCGAGGCGGAACCCGAGCCCGAAACCGACCCTGTCCCCGAGCTTGAGGAGGGACTGGGGATCTATGAGGGAGTTATTTTTAAGTATCCGGTGGCCGATTTGGCCGGTGTACGCCACACGGCCCTTTATCAAAACTACTCGGCCATCACCCTCGCCATCCCCACCGACCGGGAAGCCCTTGTTGCACCTGCCGATCTGGAGGCGCTGGTGACCGCACACAACGGTGTAACCATGCTGCCCGACGATCCGCCCGACACGCTGATTGTGTTGCTGCCGCTGGAGGGCTACCACAAGATGCTATCATCGGTGTTAGGGCGCATATCGGACGAGCTTGCGCCCCGGTTTGAGCGGCTTAAATCCCAGGACCTGATCACCCACTTTGTGCGCTTTGAGGTGCAGGACGAAACCTTTGACGCCGTGTATATCTACATGGAGGGCAATCAGGTGGCCGCCCTCACCGAGATTGAGACCGCCTTTATCGACGATCTTACCGATGTTTGCAACCTCTACCACGATCTGTCGGGCCAGGGTGAGCTCATAAGCACCCCGGTGCATTTTATCGACGATGTGACCGGCGAGGAGTATAGCCACCTTTGGTAAGCGTCAAAAATACGGCTAGGGCCGTCCTGCCGGTAGCGGTCAGGACGGCCCTTTTCTCTCATAAAAAGCAAAACCGCCCGGCTACTGCCAAGCGGAATTGCTGGTGATCCATCCGCGACTCGAACGCGGGACACCCTGATTAAAAGTCAGGTGCTCTACCGACTGAGCTAATGGATCGTCTATCTGTGCGAAAACGCTCACTTAGTATAGCAAACCCAAAATAGCTTGTCAACCAATCTTTTAAAAGCTTTGTATTTTGACGAAAATACAATCATTACCCCCGATTTTGGGAGGCGACCATGACCCTTACCCTCGACACCGACATACAATACCTAAAAGGCGTAGGCCAAAAGCGGGCCGCCCTCTACCGCCGGTTGGGCGTTTATAGGGTGGGCGATTTGCTGCGCCATCTGCCAAGGGATTACATCGACCTCTCGGCCCCTTTCGAGGTAGCCGCAGCCCCCTTAGGCGAGCGCTGCGCCGTGCGGGCAAAAGTGCTTAATAAAGGCAGCGAGGCCCGAATTCGGGGGGGACTGTCCATCTGGAAGGTGCTGGTGGGGGACGATACCGGCGTGATGAACTTAAGCTTCTTTAACACCCGCTACACCGTGGCGGGCCTTAAAGAGGGCGAGGAATACCTGTTTTATGGCCGGGTGGACGGCACACTGCTCAGCAAGGAAATCCGCAGCCCCATGGTGTTCCCCAAGGAGGAGGCCGTGGGGCTCTATCCGGTCTATCCTCTCACTGCCGGCCTGTCCGGCCGCATGATTGCCGCCCATGTGCGCACCGCCCTCGAGGCGCTGCCCCAGAGCCTCGGCGATGTGCTGCCCGAGGCCGTGCGGCGTGGGCACAACCTTTGCGACAGTCTGTTTGCCTTTAGGGCCATTCACTTCCCCCACAGTGTGGAGGAGGCGGCCATAGCCCGGCGGCGCTTTATCTTTGAGGAGCTGCTCACCCTCTCCCTGGCGCTGCTTAAACTGCGCCGGGGGGGCATCGAGCGCAGTGCGCCTGCGCTGACCCCTCCGGACTGGACGGCCTTTTATCAGGCGCTGCCCTTTAGCCTGACCGGTGCCCAGCAGCGGGCCATTGCCGATATTGCGGCCGATATGTCCCAGGGCCGCCCCATGAACCGGCTCATACAGGGGGATGTGGGCTCGGGCAAGACGGTGGTGGCGGCGGCCGGCATCCTCATGGCCTGCAAGGGCGGGTTTCAGGCCGCTATGATGGCCCCCACCGAGATTTTGGCCGCCCAGCACCACCGGAGCCTCTCGCCCCTCTGCGAGGGTTTTGGCCTGCGCAGTGCGCTGCTCACCGGCTCCACCCCCGCCGCTGAAAAGCGCCGCATCAAAAAGGCGCTGGCCGCCGGGGAGATCGATCTCATCATCGGCACCCATGCGCTGCTCACCGCCGATGTGGACTTTCATAAGCTGGCCCTGGTGGTTACCGACGAACAACACCGCTTTGGGGTAGCCCAGCGGGCGGCCCTGTCGGGCAAGGGGCAGGCCGTTCATACGCTGGTCATGTCGGCCACACCCATTCCCCGCACCCTCTCCCTCATCATCTATGGCGACCTCGATCTCTCGGTTATCGATGAGCTGCCGGCCGGCCGTCAGCCCATTGAGACCTACCTGATCGATTCGGACAAGCGGGACCGGGCCTTTGGCTATATTAAAAAGCATCTGGACCGGGGGCTTCAGGGCTATATCATCTGCCCGCTGGTGGAGGAGAACCCCGACCTGCCCGGTCTTATTCCGGCCACCCTCTACGCCGAGGAGCTGGCCGCCGGGGCCTTTCGAGATTACCGGGTGGGACTGCTCCACGGCAAGCTGCGCCCCAAGGAAAAGGCCGAGGTGATGGCCCGGTTTTACAGCGGTGAAGTACAGCTGCTGGTGGCCACCACCGTGGTGGAGGTGGGCGTGGATGTGCCCAATGCCGTGATTATGCTTATCGAGGGGGCGGAGCGCTTTGGGCTGGGGCAACTGCACCAACTCAGGGGCCGCATTGGCCGGGGCAGCGCCCGCTCTACCTGCATTTTGCTCAGCGACAGCAAGTCTCCCGAGGTGAGAGAGCGCCTGAGCATACTGCGCCGCAGCCAAAACGGCTTTGAGATTGCCGAGGCAGATTTGCGCCTGCGGGGTCCCGGAGACTTTTTTGGCCAGCGTCAGCACGGGCTGCCTCCTCTAAAAATTGCCGACCTGGTGGACGACATGGCGCTACTTGAAGCCGCACAGCAGACCGCTCAGAATATGCTGGATGCCGACCCTGTCCTCGAGACTCCCGAACACCGGGCTTTGGGCCGTCAGGTGGATGCTCTGTTCGACCAGATTGGCGCAGCGCCCAATTGACCGGCCACAGAAAGCTTTTTGGATTAAATAAGTCATGCCCTAGTGTACCTATCCTCTCCTTCGTAAAAGGGAGATATGCAAGGCGGCTTTTTACTGCCCGGCACATAGGCGAGTTGGGGCTTGCTGCCCTGCTGCCAAACCCTTTTCCAGTACGGCGCAAGGATAAACTAGATAGAAAACCCGACACAAAACCCCCGGCTATAGGCCGGGGGTTTATCTGTTTTGTCTTTTTAGTCCACCGAGAGGATGAAGTAGTATACGGGCTGGCCGCCTCGGATATGGGCCAGCTCGATGTCGGCGGGCAACTTCTCCCGCAGGGCGGCTTCTACATTGGCAGCTACTGCCTCGTCCACATCCTCGCCTGAGAGAAGGGTGACAAAGCTGTGGTCTTTGCCCGACTTAAGCAGCATTTTGGCAAGGCGGATCACTGCCTTTTCGATGTCCTTGGCGGTAAAGGCCAGTCTGCCATTTTCCAGCGCCAGCAGCTCGCCCTCCTTGATTTTTTTGCCGTCGTAGTCGCTGTCCCGAGCGGCATAGGTAATCTGCCCGGTGCCCACATGCTCGGCGGCGTGCATCATGGCGATGTGATTGTCGTCCACGCTGGCGTCGGGGTCAAAGGCCAGCATGGCCGCCAGCCCCTGAGGGATGCTGGTGGTCGGCAACACATCCACCTGGCGGTCGGCCAGTCGGGCGGCCTGTTCGGCAGCCATAATGATGTTTTTGTTGTTGGGCAGCACCATGACGGTTTTGGCCGGAGTGGCCTGGATGGCGCTTAGAATATCGTCGGTAGAGGGGTTCATGGTCTGGCCACCGGCCACCATATTGTCCACCCCAAGGTCGGCAAAAAGCTTAAAGATGCCCTCGCCGGCTCCCACCGCCACAAAACCGTAGTCGATGTCCTCGTCCACCGGACGGTAGGCAAAGGCCGGCGTCTCCTCGCCTTGAGGTTGGGGGACCGGGGCGGCTTTTTTGGCCCCTGACCGGCGACGCTCCACCTGCTCGTGCATATTTTCAATTTTAATTTTAGAGAGCATACCATAGCCCAGCCCAGCCTGAAGGGCATCGCCGGGGTTGTCGGTGTGGAGATGCACCTTAATAATCTCGTCGTCCTCCACCACCACAAGGGAGTCACCCATGCCCTCCAACGCCTCTCGCAGCGGGTTCACATCGCTCTCACCTCCGCTGCGCTCGACGATAAACTCGGTGCAGTAGGTAAAGGTCATCTCCTCGTCATAGTCGGGGTCAAAGTGGTCCTCATAAGCGGGTTGCCCCTGGACAGGGGTGGGTTCCCCGCCCTCATCCAGCGGCAGCACAACCCCTTCTACAAAGGTGGCCCGCATTCCCTCGAGCACCGCCAGATAGCCCTTGCCGCCGGCATCCACCACGCCGGCCTTTTTGAGCACAGGCAGCAGGTCGGGGGTCTTTTCCAGCGTTTCGGCGGCGGCAGCCACCACCTGATTCCACATATCCACCATGTCGTCGGGGGCTTTTTCGGCCATTTCCCGAGCCTTTTCGGCGGCCATGCGGCTCACGGTGAGGATGGTACCCTCGGTGGGCTTCATCACGGCCTTGTAGGCGGCGTCCACCCCCATGGATAGAGCCGCAGCCATGTCGGCGGCGCTGGCGGATTTTTTGCCGGCCAGACCCTTGGAAAAGCCCCTAAACAGCAGCGAGAGAATAACCCCCGAGTTGCCTCTGGCTCCCCTGAGCAGCGCCGAGGCTGCGGTTTGCGCTACCTCGTCCACCCGGGCGTTGTCGGCCATGAGCTCCAGCTCCCGCTTGGCGGCGCCGATGGTCATGGACATATTGGTACCGGTGTCACCGTCGGGCACCGGAAATACATTGAGCGCATCCACCTGCTGGCGCTGGTTGGTGACATTGTTCGCCCCCGAAATCAGCGCATCGCGCAGTGTTTTTCCTTTTATCACCATCATGGTTCTCTCCTTCGTAGGCCTGCCGGCTAGCTGTGTTTCATAGCGTCCACATAGACATTGACCTTTTGGACCTTGAAACCGGTGGCCCGCTCTACGGCGTAGCGCACATTGTTGACGATGCTGCGGGTGATGGCTGCAATGTTGACGCCATAGGAAACCTCGATATGCAAGTCGAGCAGAAGCTCGCCACCCACAACCCGGATGCGTACACCTTTATCCATCATTTCTCCCTTGGGGTAGACCATGGTTTTGATGCCTTGCACCGCATCCGAGGCCACCATGCCCACCACGCCATAGCAGTTTGAGGCCACATGGCCCACAAGGCTGGCAAAGTAATCGGGCGATATTTCCACAGAGCCGTAGCGGTTCTCTATCTTAATCATCTAGTATCCCCCTGTCTTATGATTGCTATATATATCTATTTATGCCCAAAGCGGTGTGTGCTGTCTACCACTCGGACATATTATAGAAAATATCCCACTTAGTTGCAACAAGAGAAGTGTTAAAGTTTCTGGCCGAGGCCAGCGTGCCATAGCGGTAAACCAGCGGAATAAGCGGGTTTTGTTCAAGAAATTGGGCAATGAAGCCATCGGCCTCGTTATGGTCGGCCATAAAGCGGATGTAGGCGGCCGACAGTTCGCCGTAGTTTTGGGCGATGCCGGGCAGAAGAAGGTCGAGGGTCATGTCGTCGGCGATTTGCTGCTCGCCCAGACATAGGTCGTATCGCCCATTTTGGTAGGCGGCCAGAAAGCTCTCGTAGGGCTGCTCATCCACCCTGAGGCTAAAGCCGGCCCGGGCAAGCTGTTCTTGCAGCCGATAGGCCGCCGCCAGACGCACATCGCTGTCTGCATTGACCAGCAGCACAAACGACAAGCGACCATCCTTCCCTTCGGGGGTGTAGCCGGCCTCCTCGAGCAGCGCTATGGCCCGGGCAAGGCCGTCCCGCCCCACAAACTCGGCATCGGGCAGCCAGTCTAACCGGGGATTAAAGGGGGTATAGGCCGCCTCGGCTTTGGAGCCATAGCTCCACTGAGCCAGTTCCTCCCGGTTGATGGCAAGATAGATAGCCCGACGCACCGCCGGGTCGGACAGCGTCTCGGAGGTGGGATTGATAGCCAAAAAGTTGAGGGCATTGAGGTCGACCGACTGACTGTCCACCCCCGCAAGGGCCTTTTCCCGTTCGCTGCGGGTAGCCAGCAGCAAATCGATGGTGCCCACCTTGAGGGAGGAGGCGGTCATAAAGTCGTCGGTCATGGCCACAAGGCGCACCTCGGTAACGGGACCGCAGCGCTGCGGTTCCCGCCCGGGGATAAGGGTCATGCCCGAGCTGTCGGCCGTGCTCACCACAAACCGGCCACTGCCGATGGGGCGATCTCTGCCGCCGGTGTCGGCCTTTACAATGGGAAAGGTGAGATTGCGTGCAAAGAGGCTGTTGGGCCGGTCAAGGGCAAAAACCACCGCCCCCTCCTGCGCATAGCAGGCCTGAACCTGCCGCAACTGCTCGGCGTAGGGCGATGATGCAGCCGCCGCCTGATAGAAGGAGTAGACCACATCCTGCGCCGTCACCGGAGTTCCGTCGCTAAAAACGGCGTCCGGCCGCAGCGTTACCCGCCAAGCAGCCCCCTCGGCCATGGCCTCGGAAGCCAGCAGCGGCTCGGCCTGATAGTCGGGGCTAAGGCGAAAAAGTCCATCGTATAAAAGCGGTACAAGGCTCTGGTTAATTTGGGTGCTAATTTTAAACGGGTTGAGCCCATCTTGTAAATTGACCGGCAACCTAAGTAGGCTGGAGCTCTCGGGCTCCTCCGGTGTGGGCGCCGTGGTCTCGCTTGTCAGCGGCTCGAACACGGTGGTGGGCGAACAGCCCAAAAGCATGGCGCACGCCAGCAGCAGAGCCAGCAGCTTTGTCATGGTGCGCCCCCCTTTAAGCAAGCCGACCCCGCCGGCATAGAGGCGAAATGCCCACGGCCTTACCGGTTTGAGGGTCGATGTCGATCACTACGGCCCACAGGGCATATTCGGCTTGATCGCTGGGGTATTCAAAGCGGGCGGGCAGGCCGGTGCGCAACTTTGCAATGGGGTTTTGGGGATCCACGCCGATCACCGTATCGTAGCCGCCGCACATACCCACATCGCACATAAAGGCTGTGCCCTGCGGTAAAATGCGGGCATCGGCCGTTTGCACATGGGTGTGGGTGCCGATAACCGCCGACACCCGGCCGTCAAGATAGTAGGCCAGCGCCTGCTTCTCGGCGGTGGCCTCGGCGTGAAAGTCTATGAGCACGCAGCGGGTGTCCAGGCTATCCAGCAAAGCGTCCACGGTGTCGTAGGGATTATCGATGGGGTCCATAAAAGCCCGGCCCTGAAGGCTTATCACCGCAAGAGGGTGCCGGGGGTCGTCGTGGATATAAAACCCCTGCCCCGGGGCCGAGCGATGGAGGTTAAGCGGCCGCAGCACCCGGGGCGTGCGGTCGTAGTATTCGTAGGATTGGATGCGTTTTAGAGCGTGGTTGCCCGTGGTAATCACATCCACACCGCTGTCTAGCAGAAAGTCGGCGCTCACGGGCAACAGGCCGTTGCCCGAGGCCGAGTTTTCTCCGTTCGCCACCACAACATCGGGGGCGTATTCGGTTTTAAGGGCGGGTAAGGTTTGGCGCAAAAACTGGCAGCCGCCGGGGCCGACCACATCGCCAATCATCAAGATGCGCATAAGGGCCTCCTTATATAAAATATGGGATGGACATTCCGGGGCCCTCCCCCGGAAAGCCGCCGAGCAGCTCGTCGGTTATGGCGGGCAGACCGCCAAACAGCTGCTTGCAGGCGGCGGTAAAATCGGCCGGGAGCGGAGCCGTAATGTGGCGGGCCTCGCCCGAAAAGGGGTCGGTAAAGCGCAGGCAAAGGCCGTGGAGGGCCTGACGGCCAATGATATGGGTCGCACCGCCATAGAGGTCGTCTCCCGCCAGCGGGTGGCCCAGATGTTTAAGATGCACCCGGATTTGGTGGGTGCGCCCGGTTATCAGCCGCACAAGCAGCAAACTGTGGCCGCCTCCGGTGGCCAGCGTCCGGTAGTGGGTGATGGAGGCTGCGCCCCCGGGCAGCACGGTGCGCTGCTTGACCTGGTCGATGGAGCGGCTGATGGGCAGGTCGATGGTACCTCGCCCTGTCAGCTCCCCCTCGGCAATGGCTAAGTAGGTTTTTTCGGGCAGGGTTTTTAAGGCGGTGGCCGCAAAGGCCGTTTTGGCCGTGAGCAGCACCCCCGAGGTCTGCTTATCCAGCCGGGTTAGCGGCCTAAAGGTGCGCTGAGCAAAGTGGGCGTGGGCGTAGTTTAGCAAGCTGTCGGCCGCATCCCGGTTGGAGGGATGGGTGTTGAGGCCGGCCGGCTTGTTAAAGGCAATCATATGGTCGTCTTCGTAGAGCACCTCGATGGGGATGCCCTCGGCCGGGCGGTAGGAACGCGGCCCCTCGCCGGTGTGCACCGACACTATGGCACCGGCTTCCACCGGGTCTACAGTGCGGATGTGCTGTCCGTTTTGGGCAATGCCCCCATAAAGGTGCTTGGCGGCCCGCAAGGTTTTGGCCGATACCCCGCAGCGCCGCAAAAAGGCCCCCACCGGCATACCCGCCAGCTCGGCAGGCACCGGAAAACAGAGCCGCTGCGCTTGGGTCTGCACGGTGGCCCGAAGCGCAGGATTGGGATTGTAGGGTGTGTGGGCCAAGTGGCGTCCTCCTTTTTTTAAAAACAATGTGCTTAAATCAAAGTATAGCACAAAGCGCCTGTGGGCTCAACGCAAGTTGCTGTGCACACACAGGTTGCTATGGGACATTCTTTGTGGTATAATACCTGGGCGAGTAAGCTGAACAACGGCGGGCGCAGTGCCGCAAGGCCGCGTCTGAGGAAAGTCCGGGCTTCATAGGGCAGGATAGCTGCTAACGGCAGCCGAAGGCGACTTTAGGGAAAGTGCAACAGAGATATACCGCCGGCCTTAGGCCGGTAAGGGTGGAAAGGCGAGGTAAGAGCTCACCGGCACGGCGGCGACGCCGTGGCCCTGCAAACCCTATCTGAAGCAACACCTCATAAGGGGGCATTATGCGGCTGCCCGCCGCGTCCCCGGGTTGGTGGCAGGAGCGCAACTGGCAACAGGGCGCCAAGATAGATCGTTGTTCTCGACAGAACCCGGCTTACAGGCTTAGTCGCATTTTAAACATCTCAGGGGCTCTGCCCCGGCAGAACCCCTTTTGGGCTGTTTCGTCCCCCGGGCCTTGGGGGGCGGTTCTTTTTGTCTTATCATGTATTGTTACATAAAGGAGGCCTGTCTGTGCAGGATAAGCAGCGGCGTTATAACCTAACCGAGGGCAGCATCCTAAGCAAGCTGATGCTGGTGGCGCTGCCCATTATGGGCACCCAACTCATGCAGATGACCTACAATCTAACCGATATGTACTGGCTGGGCCATTTAAGCAGCGACGCCGTGGCCGCCTCGGGCTCGGCGGGTATGTATCTCTGGCTATCGCAGGCCTTTATGCTCATAGGGCGCATGGGTGCCGAAATCGGCGTAGCCCAAAGCATCGGCCGGGGAGACCGGGAAAAAGCCCGGGACTATGCCCAAAACGCCTTGTTTTTGTCACTGACCCTCGGTCTGCTCTACGGCTTGGTGCTCATAGTACTAAACCGGCCGCTTATCGGCTTTTTTGGCATTCAGGAGGCCCATGTGGCCGCCGATGCCGCCGCCTATCTGCGCTGGGTGGGCCTCGGTGTGCCCATGGTCTTTGTTACGGCAGCTATCGGCGGCAGCTTTAACGCCTCGGGCAACTCTCGGGTACCCTTTCTCATCAACTCGGTGGGTCTGGTTATCAATATGATTTTTGACCCGTTAATGATTTTCACCTGGAATATGGGCATTGTGGGGGCGGCCCTGGCCACGGTGCTCGGGCAGACCGTGGTGTTCCTGCTCTCTATTCTGGCGCTGCTGCGGCACAAAGACCGCCCCTTTGAGCACATCACGCTGCTGACCCGCCCCAACCGGGCTGTTGTACGGCAAATCTTTGTATGGAGCGTACCCATCGGCTTTGAAAGTATGCTGTTTACCTTTTTATCCATGCTGATCTCTCGGTTTGTGGCCGGCTGGGGTGCCTCAGCCATTGCGGTGCAGCGTGTGGGCAGCCAGATTGAATCGCTGTCCTGGCTTTTGGGCGCCGGACTGGGCTCGGCCTTTACGGCCTATACCGGCCAAAACTTTGGCGCGGGTCGGTACAGCCGCATCCGGCAGGGCTACAATATGGCCTTGCGGGTGGCGCTGTCCTGGGGGGTATTTGTTACGGCGCTGCTCTTTTTTGCCGGCGGCACCCTCTATGGCGTCTTTGTGAGAGAGGAGCACATCATCCGCATGGGGGGCCAGTATATGCGCATTTTGGCCCTCTGCCAGATACCCGCCGCTTTAGAGGGCATCTCCTCGGGCGCCTTTAAGGGCATGGGCCGAACCTTGCCCCCCACCCTTACCAGCGTGGGCTGGAACGCCTTTAGGGTGCCGCTGGCCTACCTGCTCTCCCAGACCGCTTTGGGGCTGGATGGCATCTGGATTGGTGTAACCATCGGCGCAGCGCTTCGGGGCATGTCTATCTTTATCTGGTATCGGATAAGCAGCCCTAAGCTGCTCCGGGAGGATCCCGAAGCCGCATCCCCCACTCAATAAACCCTCCCCCACGGGACGGCCGCCTTGGCCGTCCCTTTTTTATGGGTCGGCTGCTTAAAGTGGGGCATAATATCCCATCCTGTCCACATAGATTAAACTGGCGGACAGCGCCAAGGGGGAATGTGCGTGAGCCTTTTTAGCCGGCTGCGGACTCGGTTTTCAAAGCCCTGCCCACCCGGGGGCGAGGATGAGCGTAAGCTGCTGGAGGCTCTGTGGGAGCTTCAGCAGGATTTTGACACGCTCGAATCGCTCTTTAACATGACCAGCGACCCCGATATGATTGACTACTATGTTCATCAGCACAAAGCCTTAGACGCCCGCTACGCCTATCTGATCAAGCAGGCCAGAGCCATGGGTGTAACCTACCACCCTCGGGCTCGGGAGACGGCAGTGCGCTAAAACGAAGGGAGGACGGGGGCATGACCCTAATTTATTTGGCCCTAGCTGCCGCTGCGGCGGTGATGCTGGCCGCCTACTGGCAGTCGGGCAGCTTTTTTAGAAATTGGTTTAGCTCGGCCATCACCGGTCTTGGAGGGCTGCTGTTGAGCTACGCAGCCGGGATGCTGGGCCTTCCACTGATCACTTTGGGGCCCACCTCGGTACTTATGGCCGGACTGTTTGGGCTGCCCGGCGTTATTGGGCTGATGCTGGCGCAGCTTCTTGTGCGGGGATAGCCTACTGTGTCAAACAACAAAGCCGCCGGTTTTAGCCGGCGGCTTTTGCTTTAAAAAAATTTAATACTCAACCTTTTTCTTGCGAGAGCGGCCTATGCCCATCATAGCCACGGCCGCCAATGCCACAACCACCAGCACCGGCATCAGCCAGAAGTTAAAGGCCTCGTCGTCGTTGCGGAAGGTGCTCCAGCCGTTATCCATGGCCAGCTTGACCTCCTGGGGCAGGTCGAGGAAGAACTCGGCCTTTTCCATTGTCTCGCTAGGGGGATAGGTGATGGGGTTTCCGGTGGTCTCCTCATCGAGCAGCGCAAGGGTGGCCAGATTAGGGGTGGAATAGCCGATGTATTCTGTGTTGGCCAGACCCACCTCGGGCTCTAACATAAAGTTGATATACATCTCGGCCGCCTCTTTCTGCTTGGCCGAGGTCGGAATAACCATGCAGTCGACAAATATATTGGTGCCCTCCCGGGGGTAGGCGGCCGCAAGGTCGGGATTGTCGTTTTGCATAGTGATAAAGTCGCCGGCGTAGTAGGGGCCCACGGCGGCCTCGCCGGCGGCCATCTTGTCAAAAATCTGGTCCATCACATAGGTCTGCACCAGCTTGTTCTGGGCCTTAAGAAGCTCGGTGGCCTCCTCGACTTCGCTCACACTGGCGGGATTCAGGCTATGTCCGGCCTTTTTAAGGGCAATGCCATAGGCATCCCGGGGATTGTCGAACATGAGAATCTGTCCGGCATATTTCTCGTTCCAGAGTATATCCCAGGTCTCCACATCCTCGTCAGGATCTACCATGGTGGTGTTATAGATAATCACCACGGTGCCCCAGGTGTAGGGAAGGGTGTAGAGATTTTCGGGGTCGTAGGTCATGTTGAGAAACTTGGGGTCCACATTGTCCGCATTGGGAATGTTGGAAAAATCCAGCGGCAACAGCATATCCTCGGCAATCATCTGGCTGATCATGTAGTCCGAGGGGATGACCACATCGTAGCTGACGCTGCCGCCCTTGAGCTTGGCGTACATGGCTTCGTTGGATTCGAACATATTGTAGTTTACTTTGATGCCGGTAAGGGCCTCGAACTCGGCGTTGATGTCCACCGAACCGTCCCGCCCGTCCGAGATATACTCGCCCCAGTTAAAGACATTGATGGTGATACCGGCGTCCTTAAAGCGGCTGTAATAGGCGGTGTCCATATTCGAAGTGTCCAGGGGTGTTGCGGCAAAAGCCGGTGCTGCAAGACCGACCAGCATCATCAAAATAAGCGCAAAGATCACAATTCTTTTCAAGTAGGCAACCTCCTTTAGGGTATGGGATGGGTAGTCGGCAGGCTAGTTTAGGCGCTTGCGGGTCTCGATAGCCCAACGATCCTGGGCGATGTTGGAGATAAACAGCACCCCCACCACTACCAAAAAGATGATGGTAGACAGCGCATTAATCTCGGGCGAGACCTTTTTGCGGGTCATGGAGTAAATCACGATGGGCAGGGTCTGCACCGCCGGACCACTGACAAAGTAGCTGATGATAAAATCGTCGATGGAGTAGGTAAAGGCCATAAAAGCTCCGGTTATAATGCCAGGCATAATCTCGGGCAGCACCACCCGCAGCACGGCTTGCATGGGCGAGCAGCCCAAATCCATGGCGGCGTGGTAGAGGTTTTTATCCATCTGGCGCAGCTTGGGCAGCACATTGAGAATAACATAGGGCGTGCTAAAGGTGACATGAGCCAGAATAAGGCTCATAAATCCCAGCTCTATGGGCAGACCAAGCACCTGGCGCATGAATACAAACAAAAGCGAAAGAGACACGCCGGTGACAATCTCGGGGTTTACAATGGGCATATAGGTGGTATTGAGCACCACGCCCCGCAGCCAGCGGTTCATGGCATTGATGCCAATGGCCGCAGCCACCCCGATGAGTGTGGAGATGAGGGTGGAAATCAGCGCAATGAGCAGCGTGTTGCCAAGGGCGGTTAGGATGACATCGTTTTGGAACAGCGCCTGGTACCACTTAAAGGAAAAGCCTGTAAACACCGCCCGAGACTTAGATTCGTTAAAGGAAAAGACGATGAGTACAAAGATGGGCAGGTAGAGAAAAAACATGCAAAATCCGGTATAGATGCGGGAGAGATGCTTCATATAATCATGCCCTCCTTTTCCTCGTCGGCATACTGGTTCATGGCGCTCATCAGCAGCAGCACCAGCACCATCAGCACCATCGAAATGGCCGAGCCCAGGTTGGGGTTGTAGGATGTGCCGAGGAACTGAAGCTCAATAAGGTCGCCAATCATCAGGTTTTGGCCGCCGCCCAGCATACGGGAGATGGCAAAGGTGGACACAGCCGGCACAAATACCATGGTAATGCCGGTGGTGATGCCCGGCATAGACAGCGGCAGCACCACATTGACAAACACCCCAAGGGTGTTGCTGCCCAAATCCTGTGCGGCGTGAATTAGGCCCTGATCGATTTTGGTCATCACCGAATAAAGGGGCAAAATCATAAAGGGCACATAGTTGTACACCATGCCCAGCACCACGGCCCCCTGGGTGTTGATAAGCTGCAAGGGGCCAATGCCAAGCAGGCCGAGCAGCTGATTGATAAGCCCGGTGTTTTCGAGCAGGGTCATCCAGGCGTAGGTGCGCAGCAAAAAGTTAATCCACATGGGCAGCATGACCATCAGCAAAGCCACCCGCTGCATCTGGGGGCGCAGACGGCTCATGCTGTAAGCCAGAGGATAGGCCATCACAAGGCAGATGAGGGTAGCGATAACCGCCAGCCAGACCGACCGGAAGATAACCCCCGAGAACTGCCGCACATCCGAAACATTTTTAAGGGTAAAACCGCCGTCCGCCCCGGTAAGGGCATAGTAGGCCACAAGAATAAGGGGCACTACGGTGAAAAGCACCATCCAGAATAGGTAGGGGGCCGACAAAACTTTATTCCGCATGGCCGCCCTCCATGCTCGCAGAGGACTCCCCTTCGATCCAATCCAGCGAGTCGTCCTCCATGCGCTCCATGATGTGAATGTCGTATGGGCTCATGGTCAGACCGATAAACTCGCCCACCTCGCTGGCCTGGGTTGAGTGCACCATCCAGTCGTGCCCGGCGCTTTCCACCATCATCTCGTAGTGGACACCCTTAAAGGTCACCGAGCTCACCACGCCGGTTAGGGGGGCCTCGTCGGCCGCCACAATGCGCAGATCCTCCGGGCGAATAACCACATCTACCAGCTGGTCGGGCTCAAAACCCTTGTCCACGCAGCGAAAAGCGTTGTTGGCGAATTCCACAAGAAAGTCGCGCCGCATAACCCCGGGAACAATGTTGCTCTCGCCAATAAAATCGGCCACAAAGGCGTTTACGGGCTCGTTGTAAATATCCTGCGGGGTGCCGATTTGCAAAATCTCGCCGTCCTTCATCACCACCACCCGGTCGGACATGGTCAGAGCTTCCTCCTGATCGTGGGTGACATAGATAAAGGTGATGCCGGTGGACTGCTGAATGCGCTTGAGCTCGGTTTGCATCTCCTTGCGCAGCTTGAGATCCAAAGCGCCCAGAGGCTCGTCGAGGAGAAGTACCCGGGGCTGATTGACCAGCGCTCGGGCAATGGCTACCCGCTGCTGCTGACCGCCCGAGAGCAGATTGACATCCCGCGCCTCAAAGCCCCCCAGCCCCACCAGCTCGAGCATCTCTTTGACCTTGACCTTGCGCTCGGCTGCGGGAATTTTCTTAATCTTAAGCCCAAACTCTACATTTTGGTAGACATTCAGGTGTGGAAACAGTGCGTATTTTTGGAATATGGTGTTGACATTGCGTTTGTGGGGTGGCAGGTCGTTGATGCGCACGCCCTCAAAAAAAACATCACCCTCCGAGGCTTCTGCGAAGCCAGCCATAATCCGCAGTGTGGTGGTTTTACCACAGCCAGATGGGCCTAAGAGTGTGATGAACTCCTCGTCGCGGATGTCGAGATCGAGGCCCTTAAGAACGGGCAAATCGTCGAACTGGACTTTGATTCCGCGAAGCGATATGATATAATTTTCCATAAGCATCCCCCTTTGCGGTGATTAAGCGGGCCTCTCTATCCCGCCTCACAGCCCTCATTCCGCCACCCGCAAAAGGTTTTTTCCTATCGACCCCCTAAATAAGGCCGATGTAAGTCGGTTGATTGGACTGTGACTTTTTGCATAGATGCGTTGGGGAGCGGATATCCCGCCCCTCAACCCCATTACTATAACATATCTTGGCGGGTTGTCAATATTTTTTGCGATTATTGCGTTTTTTACCTAAGAAATCAGCTGAATCGGTCATTTCCGAAAACTGTCTTGGCTTTGCGCTGCCTCACGCATAAAATAACGCAAAATCGCCAACTTGCTATGATTTAGGCTTAAGTTTTATATTTTTCTTCATAGAGTATAATTCCCACGGATACAAAGGGGTAAAAAAGTTGGCACAAACCCCTTGATTTTATCAAATATACATGATACAATAACACTCGCTGTCTGGGTGTGGCGCAGTTGGTAGCGCGCTACCTTGGGGTGGTAGAGGCCGCTGGTTCAAGTCCAGTCACTCAGACCATCGGCATAATGCCGGTGCAAAACGCATGCACATCATGTGCGTGCGTTTTGTTTTTTTATTGCAATTTTCCCGTGACTTCAGCCCGGATGAGTCCACCACCGCCGGGGTAAGAGGGCGTGCGCCACCCGGTCGCTTCTCTCCCCCATCCGGCAAATATTGCATCATACCTATGCAAATATTTGAAAAAAACCTCTTGGCGTATTATGCTATAGATATAGCCGCCCGGTGCGGGCGAGCATAATAATGGGAGGTCACCGCTATGTTTTCACTCAAAGGCATCTACACCCCCATCGCCACCCCTTTTGAGGGGGGTAGCATCGCCTTCGACCGGCTGGAGCACAACCTGAACTTTTGGCTCTCCTCCAAATTGGAGGGCATTGTGGTTATGGGCTCTAACGGCGAGTTTGTGTCGCTGCGTGAGTCCGAGAAGGAGCGGCTTGTACGATTTTGCTGCGACCGGGTCGCCGGACGCAAAAAGGTGGCCGTGGGGGTGGGCAGCAACTGCCTCGACGAGACTCTCTGGCTCTGCCGCCTGGCCGCCGAATGCGGGGCCGACGCCGTGCTGGCTCTGACCCCCTTCTACTACAAGGGCGCCATGAAGGAAGAGGTTCTAAAGGCCTATTTCACCGAGGTGGCCGACCGTTCGCCGCTTCCGGTCATCCTCTACAATATGCCTGGCAACACCGGCGTAAACACCTCCTCGGCGCTGCTTAGCGCCCTTTCTCACCACCCCAACATTGTGGGTGTTAAGGACACCGGCGGCAACATCGCCCAAATTGCCGAGACCGTAGCGGGGTCCGATCCCTCCTTCTCGGTGTTTGCGGGCAACTGGGCCTTCTTTTTGCCCAGCCTCTGCATGGGTGCTCGGGGGGCTACGCTGGCGCTGGCCAACATTCTGCCCGACGAGTGCGTGCATCTTATGGAGCTTTACCAGGCAGGTCGCCTGGACGACGCCCGGGCGCTGGCTGTGCGGCTTATGCCGGTCAACGCTGCGGTAACCGCGCAATACGGCGTGGGCGGGCTCAAGGTGGCCATGGAGTTTATGGGCCTTTATGGGGGCGAGCCTCGCAGCCCGCTGCGCCGCCCTGGCCCCGAAGCCCAGGCCGACATCAAGCGCATTTTGCTCGAGGCCGACATTCGCCTGGTGGGCTGAGCCGATTGCATAAAGGCACTCGACGCAAAATCAAGAGCCGTGGAGCTTATAGCTCCACGGCTCTACCTGTTATACAAAAAGCTCCTGCTCCTTAGGTGCGGGGCAGGGCAGCGGTTCGCCCTCTAAAAGATCGGCAATGGTAATGCTCTCGAAAAAGTTGTTGATCCGTGTGCTGAGGTCTTTCCACATGGGCAGCGTTGGGCACATAGAGGTGCGGTTGCACTGAATTGCATTGCTCTCTAAACAGGCCACCGGCGCAAGGCTGCCCTCGGTGGGACGCAGGATATTGGCCACCGTATAGCTTTCCGGCGGACGGGTAAGCCGGTAGCCGCCACCCTTGCCCCGCAGGCCTACCAAAAGGCCGTCGCGCACCAGTAACTTGAGAATACTCTCCAGATACTTCTCTGAAATGCCCTGGCGCTTGGCAATATCCTTAAGGGGAATATAGCGTTCCCCCTGTTGATGTTCGGCCAAGTCCACCATGACCCGCAGTGCGTAGCGTCCTCTGGTAGAAATCATCATGGTTGTACCTCCTAAGGCAGATGTTAAGTTTTACTATTAAAGCCTAAAAGGCTGTTGTCCGCCACCAATATCACAATCTGTTCTTACAAATTTTCGACATTTTAGTCTATTATATAACAATTTGCATATGATGACAATAACCGATGGGCAAATTCTCCAACGATTGACAGTTCCATGCGGCTGTGGTAGGCTTTTGACATCTTAAATCTGCAAGGGAGGATGACCATGGAATACAACATTGCCGACCGCATGGGTCAGGTAGAAGGCTCGGTAATTCGTCAACTGCTCACGCTGGCAGGGGACCCTAAGATGATTTCCTTTGGCAGCGGCAACCCCGCCTCCGAGGCCTTTCCGGTGGCCGAAATTGCCGCGATAACCGCCCGAGTTTTGGCCGAGGATCCCATCGCCATGCTTCAGTACGGCCTCTCGGAGGGTTATGCCCCCCTGCGGGATACCCTCAAGACCCGTCTTAAGGCAGAGGGCATTGGCTTTGAAAATAATGAGCTTTATATTGTATCCGGGGGACAGCAGGCCTGCGATCTGATGGCCAAGCTCTTTGTTAACGAGGGCGAGACGGTCATTGTGGAGGAACCTTCCTTTATGGGAGCGCTCAATACCTTTCGCTCCTATGGCGCAAAACTGGTGGGCGTGCCCATGGAGGCCGACGGCATGGATCTATCCGCTTTGGAGCAGGCTCTTAAAAGCCATCCCGACTGCCGGTTCATTTATATGATTCCCAACTTTCAAAACCCCACCGGCTTTACCACCAGCTTAGAAAAACGCCGGGCCATCTATGCCCTGGCTCAGCGGTATGATGTGCTTATTCTGGAGGACGACCCCTATGGCACCCTGCGCTTTGCCGGCGAGGCGGTGCCCTCGCTTAAGAGTCTGGACACCGACGGGCGGGTGGTTTATACCGGCAGCTTCTCTAAGGTGATGGCTCCGGCCTTCCGGCTGGGCTATATGGTTTTTGATGCTGCCCTCTCCGACCGCTTTGCAGCGGCCAAGCAGTGCGTGGATGTCCACTCCAACCTCCTATTCCAACACATCTGCTACGCCTATATGACCCAGTATGACTTTGAAGGCCATATCGACCGCCTAAAGGCCCTTTACGCCCGCAAGGCCGCCCTGATGGTGGAGGCCATGACCACCCACTTCCACCCGGCGGTGCGGTTTAACTCCCCCGAGGGCGGGCTGTTCATCATGGCCTTTTTGCCCGATGGCAAGGACGCCTATCCCTTTGTGGCCGAAGGGATCACCCGGGGGGTGCTCACGGTGCCCGGTGTGGCCTTTGCCGCCGACCCTCAAAAGCCCAGTTCCGGATTTAGGCTCAACTTCTCCACCCCCTCGGATGAGCAGATTTTGCAAGGCTGCAAAATCCTCGGCGAACTCACCCACGCTTGGCTTGGCTGATACATCGAAAAAGAGCGCGCCCATGGGCGCGCTCTTTGCTTTTATAGCGCTTATACCGCTCGGTAAAAGTGCCGGTTTCCTGCGACCTCTCGTATCACTCGGCCGGTTTGGCGCAGATGGTCAAGGTGAGACAAAGCCTCGCCCACGGCAAACCACTTCTGGCTCTCGGGAAAGTCCTCCCAGCTTTTGGCCCGGATAGACCATTGCAAGCGGGAGGCCACCTCGTAACCGCTGATGCCCGGGCGGGCTGTTAGAATGGCAAGCACGCTGTTTAGGCGCTCCTGATGATGGTGCACTAACGCATCGATGCGGGCCTCCACATCCCCGTCGGGGCTGCGATGGGACGCAAAGGCTCGCCGGATGGGCAGCTCCCGCAGCCGCTCGAGGCTGGCAAGATAATCCCCAAGGCTGTCGGCCACGCCGGGCCATGTGGTGATGTTGGGAGTGATGGTGTAGAGAATCTGGTCGCCGGCGAATAATATCTGCCTGTCCGGCCAGTAGAGGCAGGTGTGCCCCGGGGTGTGTCCCGGGGTGTGCAGGCACATAAGCCGCTGGCCGTCCACCTCAATCCAGTCGCCGTCGGCCACCTCAATCATGGGCATATCCCGGTTGGGGGCATAAACAATGGCCGGGTTGTTCTCCAAAGAGATGCGCACTCTGTCCTCGGGGTAGCCTTCTCGGATATATTCCTCTATGGTATCGCCCCGAAAGCGCTCGGCCCCCGCCACCAGCCGCCGCAGGATAGCCCGGTCTATAGGGTGCATATAGATGTGCGAATGGGCAGAGGCGATATCGGCCATAAGCCCTGTGTGGTCGGAGTGGAGATGGGTGTAAAAAAAGTCGGTTTTTTCTCGCTCGATGCCAAGGGCTTCAAGGCCGGCCTCCATGGCGGCCAGACAGTCGGGGTGGCGAAAGCCCGAGTCGATGACCAGATGACGCTCTTTACCCTTGATGACATAGTTGTTGATGCTGCGCAGGGGGCTTTGGGGCAGCGGGATGGAAAAGGTGTAAATATTGTCCTCAAGCTTTGTTAGCATGGCGTCCTCCATGGATGGATGCAATTAGGATTTCATTCTTGCACAGAGCCACAGAGATGTCAAGGGGGAAGGCTTTATGCCCTCCCCCTTATGATTATTGGGCTTGTATAATCCGAGCCCGACGCAGCGCCAGCACAATGGCGGGAATGGCCACCAGCTGCAGCAAAATGCCGGGCAGCGCCGTTACAAAGGAGGAGGCAATCCAAATCTCCAGCGAGTAAGCGCCCACATTAAAAATCAGCGCCTTGGCCACTCCGGCAGCCAGACGGCCGGCCAACATGGCCCCAATAAGCGCACCGTAGACCCCCGCCATGCCCCGGCGAATCAGACGCCTCATGAGCAGGCTGCCCACAAGGCCGTAAACCGCCAGCTCCACCACCATGCCGGGCAGCACCGGTGTGGGGGGCATACCCGTAGCCAGGTGGGATAAAATAGGCGTGATGACGCCGCAGGCCAACCCGTAGGGCCAGCCGGTTATCAGCCCGCACAGCAGCACCGGAATATGCATGGGCAAAAAGACAACGCCGGCATTGGGAATGGTGTGAAAGGCCGGGGGCAAAACAAGACCCAGCGCCACACAGAGGCCGGTAAAGCTAAGGCTGCGAATCTTTGTATTCATAAGAACACTCCTTTTATGGTTTGGGCCGCACAGCAAAAAAGCCATGGAGCCTCCTCCCCGGCTATGCGGGGAAAAGCCTTCATGGCTTAAATTCATGGAAGGATGCGCAAAGGTGCTGCCGCCTTCGTGGCGGCTTTATAGGACCATTATACCGGTGCAAAGCCTCCCATGTCAAGTCGGCGGGCTCTTTACACCGGCCCATGGAATGCGATACAATGAAAAAAATATGGGCCTATAAAGGAGAAGAGACATACTATATGAAGATTGTGGTGATAGACGGTCAGGGTGGGCGCATGGGCCGTGCACTGGTGGAGGGCCTGCGGGCCCGGGGTATCGGTGACGAGATTGTGGCGGTAGGCACCAACAGCGCTGCCACCGCCGCCATGTTGTCGGCCCGGGCCGATTATGGGGCCACCGGCGAAAACGCCCTGCGGGTTAACTGCAAGGACGCCGACTTTATTGTGGGACCCATGGGCATTCTGGTGGCCGATGCGCTCCACGGCGAGATTACGCCGGCTATGGCTGCCGCCGTGGGCCAAAGCCCGGCCTGCAAGGTGCTGCTGCCGGTGAGCCGCTGCAACACCTATGTGGCCGGCGTGCGCAGCCTAAGCCCAGGGGAATATATCGCTCTGGCCATTGAGGAGATTGCGTCACGCTGCGAGGGGAGGCAAAACCTGTGAATCTAGAGATCCTGGCCCCCGCCGGCGGGCCCGAAAGCCTGCGAGCCGCCGTGCTGTGCGGGGCCGATGCGGTCTACTTAGGGGGGGCGGGACTGCTTAACGCCCGCCGCTCAGCTCAGGGCTTTGACGAGGCCCAATTGGCCGAGGCGGTGTCTTTTTGCCATGGCCGGGGGGCCAAGGTCTACCTCACTCTTAACACGCTGGTGCGGGAGAGCGAACGGGATTTGCTGCTCTATGCCGCCGGACAGGCCGCCGCCATCGGTGTGGATGCAGTGATTATACAGGATGTGGCCGTAGCCCGCACCCTGCGCGATGCCTGCCCCGATTTGCCGCTACACGGCTCGACCCAAATGAGCGTCACCAGCGCCGAGGGTGTTCGGCTCCTTGAGGAGCTGGGCCTCGAGCGGGTGATATTGGGCCGGGAGCTTACATTGGAGGAAATCAAGGCTGTTCGGCAACAAAGCCGTATTGAGCTTGAAATTTTTGTCCACGGTGCGCTCTGCACGGGCCTGTCGGGCCAGTGTTATCTCTCCAGCCTTGTGGGTGCCCGCAGCGGCAACCGGGGGCTCTGCGCCCAGCCCTGCCGTCTGCCCTTTGCCTGCGGAAATAGCACCCATGCCCTCTCTTTGCGGGACCTCTCGCTGCTCGGTCATCTTGAAACCATCGCCGAGGCCGGGGTCTGCGCCATCAAAATAGAAGGGCGCATGAAGCGACCCGAGTATGTGGCCGCCGCCGTCACCGCCGCTGTGGCCGCAAGAGAGGGCCGCCCCTACGATGCCCAGGCGCTGGCGGCCATATTCTCCCGCAGTGGCTTTACCGACGGATACTTTACCGGCCGGCGGGACAAGCGTATGTTTGGCATTCGCCAAAAGGAGGATGTGACCGCCGCCACCGAGGGCCTGCTTAAAAGCTACCGGGCCCTCTACCGCCAGGAGAACCCCCGGGTGGCGGTGGACTTTGCGCTCACCGCCCAGGTGGGCCGCTCCGCCCGGCTTTTTATAGAAGACGAGGACGGCTTTACCGCCTTTGCCGATACTGTCCAGCCGGTGGAGCAGGCACGGTCTGCGCCCACCCACATCACACGGGCCGAGGCCGCCCTGTCCAAAACCGGCGGCACCCCCTTTTATGCCCGAAGCATCCGCTGCGACATCGGCCCCGATGTCATGTTACCCGCCTCGGTGCTCAACGGACTGCGCCGGGACGGCCTCGGTGCGCTGCTCACCGCCCGGGAGGCTCTGAATCCTTGGCCCTTTAGTCTGCCCGCCGCCGAGCAGGTCTGGCAGAGCGTGCCTCGTACCGCCGCCCCGGCTATGCCCGCCATGCGAATGCGCCTAGGCCGGGCCGACCAACTGCCCATAGCCCTTAATTCGGCCGCCGAGATGATCATTCTGCCCCTGCATTTGATAGACCAGCTCGAGCAGGCACTGCCCGCCGAGGCGCTGCCCCGACTGGCCATCGAGCTGCCTGTGGCCGCCTTTGGCACCGACCCCCAAACCGCCGAGCAGCTTAAAGCCGCCCGGGACATGGGCATCACCCAAGCGGTGGTGGAGTCCTTAGGGGCGCTGTATACGGCCCGGGAGGCCGGATTTGCGCTACATGGCGGCGCACGGCTTAACATCTTTAACACCCCTGCCCTTTCGGAGTTTGAGCGGCTGGGCCTTGAGGATGCCACCCTCTCTTTCGAGCTGATGCTGCGGGAAATTGGTCGCTTGGGTGGCCGGCTGCCCCGAGGGGTGCTGGCCTATGGGCATCTGCCCCTTATGCTGCTGCGCAACTGCCCGGCCAAGGCCCACCAGGGGGGATGCCGTGGGATAAACTGCGGCTATCCCACGCTGACCGACCGCATGGGCAAGCACTTTTTCATAGACTGCGACGGTCGGGTGTCCACGCTGTACAACCATCTGCCCCTCTACATGGGCGACCGGCTGGCAGAGCTTAAAGGGGTGGATTTCTACACCATCTACCTAACCCGGGAGTCCCCCGCCGAGACCGCCGAGGTTTTGGCCGCCATGGAGGCCGGGCTGCCGCCCCCCATGGAACACACACGGGGGCTCTATTACCGCCCCGAGAACGCCGGCGGCAAAAAATAAGCAAAAAACCTCCCACCCGGCCGGGCGGGAGGTTTTTTATATCCCTCGGGTGGGTTTTGGGCAGCGCCTAAAAAGCTCTATATGCTAAAACTAACAGGAGCGCCCCATGGGGCGCTCCCGTTTAATGGCAGTTTTTATTGGGGGATGGGCATATCGTCGGTAATGGGGCAGACATACTTCTGTCCGGCCATGGCGGCGTCGAACTCGGCCCTTGCGTCGATGAGGATTTGCGGGTCCTCGATGACCTTGAGGCCGAGCAGCGCAATGGCTTTGGCCGCATAGAGCATACCCTTCATGCCGATGGAGTGACCCGAGCAGGCCGCAATCTGCCAGCTGTGGCCGGGTGCGCCCAGGTTGTAGCTGGCCGTAGTGAACATAATGCCCGGTGCAATATGCTGCACATCGCCCACATCGGTGGAGCCAAAGGAGTCGGCCGCCGCACTCAGGGGCAGCACATCCTCATGGAACTCGGTGCCCTCGGGCAGCCCCGTGCGCTTTAGGATGGTCGAGTAGGCCTTGGGTGCGCTGGCGTTGAGGGCCCGGGCAAATTCCCGTTCTTCCTCGGTGTAGCCCTCGCGGGGAATTTCGCGCAGGGCACTATCCAAAACCTCGGCCAGCTTCATGTTGGGCAGGTTCTGATAGCAGCCGCCCAGATACTCCACCTCCACGGTGGTGCCGGTCATGATGGCGGCACCCTTGGCCAAATCGAGCACCCGCTCGTAGACCTCCTCTACCGCCTGACGGGTAAATGCCCGCACAAAATACTTGCTGGTGGCCCGGTCGGGCACGATGTTGGGGGCTACGCCGCCCTCGGTGATGATATAGTGGATGCGAACATCGCTGGTGACATGCTCCCTGAGGTAGTTGGCACCCACATTCATAATTTCCACCGCATCCAGTGCGCTGCGGCCGTTGTGGGGGTCGCCGCCGGCATGGGCCGTAATGCCCTTAAAGTGGAAATAGGCCGAATTAAGCGCCGTGTTGCGGGCGACATTGACGCCGGTTACCGTGCCCGGATGATAGGCCACCGAGTAGTCGATATCGTCAAAGGCGCCGCCCCGGGCCATATAGCCCTTGCCCACCAAGATTTCCTCGGCAGGGCAGCCGTAGTAAACCACCGTGCCGGGCAGACCCCGGGCCTCCATCTCGGCCTTGAGACCGATGGCGCCGCCCAAAGAGCCCACACCAAGCAGGTTGTGGCCACAGGCTTGACCGTAACCATCCTGCTGGGCCGCCTCTTTGTGGGTGGCCACAATCTGGCTCATGCCGGGTAGTGCGTCCAACTCGCCGAGGATGCCGTAAACCGGCCGCCCCGAGCCCCAAGTAGCCTTAATCGCCGTGGGCACGCCTCCCGCGCCCATCTCCACGGTAAAACCCTCGGCCTCTAGCGCGTCGGCCACCCATTTGGCAGCCTTATGCTCGCGAAAGGGGCCCTCGGGCTCGCGCCACATATTTAGCGCAATCTCCTCTAGCGTATCGCGCACTGCATCAATTTTGGCAAAAGCTTGTTTACCTGTCATGGCAAGGCACATCCTTTCCTGTGTTCGCACCCCGACACCCTGGCCGATAGGCACGCTTAAGGTTATGGTATCACATTTTCGGCGATTGACAAGCCAAAGTGAGCAAGATATAGTTTAAGAGTAACGGAAAGGTGGAGTAACAGATGTCCAACGAAAGGCGTATGGCGGTTTTAATTGATGCTGATAATGTATCGCCCCAATATATTAAGAGCATTTTGACCGAGGCGGTGAACCACGGCACCCCCACCATCAAGCGTATTTACGGCGACTGGACACGCCCCAATATGACCAGCTGGAAGGAGATGCTGCTTGAGTACTCCATTACCCCCATCCAGCAATACGCCTATACCACAGGCAAAAACGCCACCGATTCGGCTTTGATTATCGACGCCATGGACTTGCTCTACGCCGGCAATGTAGAGGGCTTTTGCATTGTGTCCAGCGACAGCGATTTTACTCGCTTGGCCGCCCGGCTGCGGGAGTCGGGTATGTATGTGGTGGGCCTTGGCGAAAAAAAGACGCCCCGGCCCTTTGTGCAGTCCTGCGAGAAGTTTTTATATCTTGAAAACCTTTCGGCCGAGGAAGCGCCGCCCACCGTCTCCGAGCCCGACCGTATTGAGGATGCCCGGGTCAAGCTGGTGGAGCGCATACGGGCCATTGTGGACGAGCAGGAGACCGACAGCGGCTGGGTGCTGCTCAGCGAGGTGGGGCGCATTCTTAACAAGCGCTACCCCGACTTTGACACACGCAGCTACGGCTATAAAAACCTCTCGCTGCTGGCCGCCTCTTTCGCCGAGGACTTTGAACTGCGCCGGGTGCCCACCGCCAACCCCATGGTCAAAAATATCTATATCCGGGTGCGGTGCAACTCCGAGGACGACGACTGCGCCATGAGCGAACCGGGCAGCCAGCTCGACAACCGCCAGAGACTGGCCGAGCATATCAAGGCCATTTTGCAAAAGCGCAGCCCCGAGGGCGACTGGGTGCTGCTGAGCACGCTGGGACAGATTTTAAGCCAGCAGCTGGCCGACTTTGATACACGCCACTTCGGCTATAAAAACCTCTCCCAGCTTATCGAGTCCTATTCCGACCAGTTTGATATGCGCCTGAGCGCCACCTCCGACCCGCTGGTTAAAAGCTGGTGGGTGCGGATAAAAAAATAGCCGCATCGCTAAAAAATCCCCGTCCGAGGACGGGGATTTTCTTATTCCTTGTTCATCAAAATCATGGCGGCCACGCAGCCAAACATAAAACAGATGCCACCCACAGTTAGCATGGCAATTGAGATAACGCTTTTCCAAAGCTGCCGGCGCCCATAGCTTTTTTCCACCATCGCAGTCATTCTCCCATTCGGTTTGATACTGTCATTTTAGTGTATGGCCCGGCGAAAATCAAGGGCAGGTGATTAAAGGAGGTAAAAATGGAAAATACTACTTGACAAGGGCCGACGGCTCCGGCCAAACAGTCGC
Source organism: Ruminococcaceae bacterium UBA1404 (assembly GCA_002305075.1). Taxonomy (GTDB): domain Bacteria; phylum Bacillota; class Clostridia; order Oscillospirales; family Ruminococcaceae; genus UBA1404. Next base: position 40,038 of record DBQC01000013.1, read on the forward strand.
CCGGGAGGAATTATGCAAAAAATAGCCCTTGTGGCACTGTCGATACTGCTTCTGAATCTGCCCCAGCCGCTACAAATGCCCGCTAGCCAAACCCTGCCGCAGGCATCTGCAGCGGCATCCCTCACCCTCTGGGCGCCCACGGCCCAAACGGCTCGGGCTCCGGCCCGGATAGACCCGCCGCCNNCATGCCGGTCGCCCCCGAGCCCGAGCCGCCCAGCTTTAAGCAGCGCACCACCGAGTTGATTGCCCAGCTGCGCCAAAATCCCGACGGTCATCCTCTTATCGGCTGCAGCTGCAACTTTAGTGCCCAGGAGCTGGACTCCATGTTCATCAAGGGGCAGGTGGGTTATGGCGGCGTCTATCTGGCTCTCCAGCAGGAGACCGGCCTCTGCCCGCTTTGGAATGCCGCCATCGATGCGGCCGAGAGCGGCCACTTTACATCCCTTTGTGCACCCAACAATGTGTCGGGCTTCGGCTTTGACGGACGGCGCTACATGAGCTTTGAGAGCATTGAGGCCTGTATGACCCACAAGAGCCGCTTTTTGGCCACCCACTATCTCACACCCGGCGGCCGCTATTACCGGGGCGAGAGCCTTAAAGATGTGTGCTATCACTACAACGGCTCGTCAGCTTGGCATAAGCTGGTGGTGGATGTTGCCTATGGTATGTTGGTGCGGGGACAACGGGCCAGCCAATAGTCCATGCCATAACTAAACAAAAATTCCCCGACACAGCTTTTGCCGTGCCGGGGAGTTTTAGATCATGCAAATATTAACTTAAATTGGTTACTTAACCGAGTTCTCGTAAGCCTCGATCATGCGCTTGACCATCTGGCCGCCAATGGAACCGGCCTCGCGAGAGGTCATGTCGCCGTTATAGCCCTGCTTGTAGTTTACGCCAACCTCGTTGGCACACTCCATCTTAAACTTATTAAGGGCCTCCCGAGCTTCGGGGACAACCAGCCTATTGCTGCTTTTAGCCATGATTTTACACTCCTTAAGTTATAGGGTTATTACTTGCGTCTGCGTTTATAGTATGATATGCAGACTTTTTTTTATAGCTGTAAATTGTTGGTCTCAGGGCCTAATACTTCTAAAATGTGTGTGTTTTCGGTAAGAAGCAGCGTGCTAACCACACCAAAGGCAATAAAAGGGTCGTCTTGGCCAAAGCCAATGGGTACCTCGCAGGGATCCACCACTTGTCCGGTCAGGCTGTAAACCCGCCGCATAAGGGCCACCACGGCGCTGTCCTCGGTGCGGCTCGAGAGGGTGAAAGTATCCTTGGCCGAAAAACCGCAGCTGATAAGCTGACCGTGTAGCGGCCGTGGCCAGCTTTGCCGGGCCGAATCGGCCACCAAGGTCACCGGGCAGCGCAAAATGGGGGGATGGCTGTCGGCCGGCAGCAGTACCAAGGCGCCCTCTGCCTCTACGACAGTGGCTTCCCCCGCCAGAGCAATGAGCACCTTGTAACCCCTGGCCGATCCAAAAATTTTTTGTTGACTTAAAACAAGCGCACCGCCTTGCCGCTCGAAAATGCGGTAGAGCGCCATGCTAAGGCGCTCGCTCAGAGCCGACGCACCCAGTATAATGGTATGCAAAAGCGCACCTCCTGAGTGTATTATGTCCCACAAAACAAAAAAGACGCCGAGACACTTGTTTGGCTCAGCTATAGGATGCGCAGTATAGGGCGATTTGTGGGGAAAAAGGCCGCAGCATATAGCCGTTTTTTCAGCAAAAAAGACCCGCCTGTTAGGGCGGGTCTTAGTGTTTTGGGTCTATTTTAGGCTTATTTTGCCTTTTCGATCAGCTTTAGGAAGTTCTGCTTGGGCTGCACGCCTACAAGGCGCTCAACCTCCTTACCATCCTTAAAGACAATAACCGTTGGAATGGTCATCACACGATACTTAGCGGCCAGCGCCTGCTCCTCGTCGATATTCACTTTGCCAACCAGCACCGTATCACCAACCTCGCCGGCCAGCTCGTCGATCACCGGACCCAGCATACGGCAGGGACCACACCAGCTTGCCCAAAAGTCGATAAGGGCTACGCCCTTGCCGGCTTCTACCTCAGTCTCAAATTCCGCCGTTTTTAGATGCTTGCTCGCCATATGAATATCCTCCTTGACAAATAATGCAAATAATAGTCTAACTGAGCAATAAAAGCAACTTAATGTTAAGTGTACTCCAAAATGGTCTTTTTATCAACCAGTTTTTATTATCCCTGTGGACACGCTTTGTTCATTTTTTCCGGTCTTACCTCATATATCACATTTTGCTCTTGACTTTTTTAGCCGGAACGATATAATAGGTAATGCTCGGTGCCAGATTGTGTAACGGTAGCACGGCAGACTCTGACTCTGTTTGTCTGGGTTCGAATCCTAGTCTGGCAACCAACGGTGAGCCGTCCAATCCGGACGGCTCCTGTTTTATCAATTTGTCGGGGTATAGCGCAGCTGGTAGCGCGCTTGGTTCGGGACCAAGAGGCCGCGAGTTCGAGTCTCGCTACTCCGACCACAGAAGAATAAAGGGAAACCCGTATATATAAGCCAAAAACGGCTTGTGTAGACGGGTTTCTCTTTATGTTCGCAAATCATCTATCCGCACAAAAACGCATCAAAAAACTTGTAAGCTGCACAGAAAATACACAGCGTGAAAGAATGCTTAAATATGTAGGGGGCAAAGCCCCGCCCCATGGTTCAAGAGCGCCCACTCCATTTATCCGTGTGAAGCTACCCGCTGCCATGCCGAATATGCGGCGTGCCGCCTTTTCTTCTCCTTGTCAGCGGGTATAGGTGGTGCTATACTTTATAATGGCAAAGACCAAAAGAATGAGCGGCAAAGTGAGGCATTGAACATGAGTGATCTTCCTGGCAAGCGCATCTTCTATGGCTGGTATATCGTGGCGGCTACCTGCGTCGTCATTGCGATGACTGTGGGCATCATCAACAACTCCTTCGGCCAGTTTGTCAAGCCGGTGTGCGCCGATATGGGTTTCACCCGCCAGCAGATGAGCCTGAATCAAACCATCCTGTCGGTGGTATCCATGGGCTTCGGCCTCTCCTGGGGCCGGCTCTCCCGACGCATCAACCTTAATAACTGGATGCGCCTTTCTGCGGTACTGCTTCCGGCAATCTTTTTTTGCTATTCTTTCGCCAACAGTCTGCTTATGTACTACGCCATCACATTGCTGCTGGGATTTGCCAACTGCTCTGTCTCCCTGATGATCTTCACTTATATTGTAGGCATGTGGTTTTCCGAGAAGCGCGGCATAGCCATCGGCCTGGCTTCCATGGGCACCGGGATTGGCGCCGTGGTGATGAACATGGTGATAAGCCAGCTCATCCTCTCCATCGGCTGGCGTGCCACTTACCGGGTGGTGGGTGTAATGATGATGGTGGTCATCGTGCCTCTGGTCTGGTTTGTTATACGGGAGAAACCATCGGATATGGGTCTGCTGCCCTACGGTTATGTGGAAGAAGACGACATAGAACAAGGAAAACCGTCGCAGTCTTTCTCCAATGGCAGCAGCGCCGAGGATATCATGCGTATGCCCGTGTTTTGGGCTCTGGCTTTTTGCAGCGTGGGCATCGTGATGTGTATCAGCATCCTCAGCCCAACGCTTTCGCCCCATCTAAACGATAACGGCTATTCGGTGACATTTGCCGCCATGATGGCCTCCATCTCAATGGGCGCGTTGGCTGTGGGCAAGCTGATTTTGGGAAAGCTGTTTGACCGACTGGGTGTTCGCAAAGCTGCGGTGATCGCCTGCAGCTGCACCTTTATCGGCCTGATCGGCATGATCTTCTGCCGCCACACCATTGCACTGGCTGCCATTGTCCTCGGCATCGGGCTTGGCTGTTCGTTCGGCGCCGTGTGTATGCCCATTATCACCCAGACGCTCTTTGGCATGAAAAGCTTTAACTCTATCTACGGAAAGCTTTCTGCCGCCACCAGCCTGGGCGGCGCCATCGCCCCGGTGATTAGCGGGCAGACATTCGACAGTTTCGGCAGCTATGTGCCGATCTATATTGTGGCTGCCGGGGTAGCGCTTATCGTGATTATCACCCTGTTCATGATGCTCCCTAAGGAGGATAAAATCCTGGTTGCGGCGAGCAAGGTATGAGCACTGTGTTCACTAGGGCAATTTAAGCCCGGCTAAACAAAGCACCGGCCTGCTTGTTTTTTCTGTTTAGGGTAAACTCCAGCGCTGCATCTGCATAAAACTACTAAGCCCCCCGTTTATAGGGGGGCTTTTCATCGTTTAGGCTACCGCTTTACCGGCTGATGGATTATATCATCAGGGTTAGGTGGTCTGATAGCCTTGGGGTTTATAGCATGGTTATGGCTACAGCGGCAGGCTAATAAAATCTGTTTTGCGTCCCCGGATTTATGCCGAGGGCGCATTGTTCTAAGGTAAAAAATTATGTAATAAGCCGTGCACATGTCTACATGTAATATTAAAGTAACCAAATATTGGCATAATACACATGTAAGATTTAGCTGGATAATTATGCAGGACATGGTAACCGTCAATAATCTGCCCAGATAATCCAGAAAACACTGTCATCTGCCGGCTTTTGCGGCATCGTTCACCGGTTACCATACCGAAATCACGCCATTGATTTATCCCATATGTTAAAAGGAGGAGTTCAAATGAAAGCCAGAACATCAAAAAGCATCCTTTGTCTGATGCTCACTGCGGTTATGCTTTTCAGCTTTGCCGGATCAGGCATCCACGCAGTTGCAGAAACTCCTGAACCGGAAGGCGAACAGCAAAGCGCCGCAACCACAGCGGATGATACATCCGCACAAGTTCCCGGTGACGATACTGCCGATGAGACAGAGGTGGACCCCGATGAGCAATCCGCCCAAGACCCCGGCGAAGAAGTTACCGAAGACGAAAAGGAAGCCCCGGATGATAAATCCGACCAAGAGCCCGCAGCAGCCGTAAATCGGGCGGCCGCTGCACAAACGGTCGAACCACCCGAGTTCATTGAGGTTCGTGTGCCGGCAATTTGGTATCCCATCGATTTGGATACGCACGAGGTTATCCCGGGGCTTAACCCCATTCCCACCAATCCGGAAATGTATGAGCTGCCCGAGTTCGCCAAGCGCGACAGCGATGGCATCTACCAAATCGACTATATGGGCATATTAAAAGAATCACCGAGCCAAACACAGCACTCCAATTTTATGTATACCGGAAACCTGTTTTTTACCGATCGGTTTCATCGAATTGTCGCACAAGGCTGTAGTTTTTTGACTATTCCGGGCACGGTTAGTAGCGTTTTTAAGGTGGCATACGGAGCGTTTATCGACGAGAACTACACCAACGGGCTTTATGGGTTTAGCTCGACGCCCTACCAAGAGGGCGAAACCCTGCATCTGTATGTTGCGACGCAAGAGGGCAATTTGTCGGATGCATCTTTCTTTCAGAACGAGCTCACCATTATATCCACAGACGACAATAGCATAAGGGCGCAGCTTATCGACAACATTGATGAGGTAACTTATCATCATTTTGGTGCTGGATATAGCGATTACAATCCTTCAGCCGTGTTTGAGCCCAGTAATATCGAGACCATATGGCTCTATAAGTACGACCAAGACGATCCGTCTACAGGCGAGTTTATCATGGGTCCCGACGGCGACTACCAGAACTTTACCGGCGGCGGTTTCTCGAGCCTAGAGGCCGGCCGGTATGAGGTGGTATTCCCGATTTATTGGAAGGAACCCATTCCCGAGTATTTAAGCGCCCCTGATAAATTCTCTCGCAACCGCTATACTTTTGATGATACCTTCCACTTTACCCTAAACTATGTACCCGGTTACACCGTCGAGGTAACCAAAACCCTGAGCGGTGCGACGCTGCCCTCCGACTTCTATATTGAGCTGGTTGGGGAGTATGAGTATGAACTGTACAGGGCCGCCCCGCTTCAGGTGGCCGAGGAAGTGCCCCCGACCTTCGTGCTCGATATAGAAAATGCCGACAGCTTTGAAGATGGCGTCTATCGCTGGGTGGTTACGCATCTTGCGCCGGGTACCTACACCGCCACCGAGTATAACTACACCATTAGCGGCATGACCTGGAGCGGCGTTGCAACGGTGACCAAAACCATTCCCGAGATGACCCCTATGATGGTGGAAGAAGATCAGGAAGAGGACTATGCAGCAGTATTTAGTTTGACCAATGCCTATTCGTCCATTTCCGGTCCCGGCCCCGAGGACGATGATGACGATTACGATGACGATACCACCACCATTGTGGACACCACTCCCCCGCTGAGCGCTACGCCCGAGCAGGTCATCACCATCGAAGAGCCTAAGATCCCGCTGGCTGCTCTGCCTTACACCGGCGCCAGCAGCAATGCAGCATCTCTGCTGGCCCTTGGGCTGATGGGTGCCTTGAGCGCCGCTGTACCGATGTTCAGCAAAAAGAAAAAAGACCGTTAGATTAAATCGGACCAAGGGGTAACAACCCGCAAAATAAGACGACTATAAGCACAAAAAAGCCCGGAGCTCTATCGGCTCCGGGCTTTTTTATTATTCTTACTCGCTTACAAGGCGCTTTTCGCCGGTAATCTGCTGGATATGGGCAATGTTCTGGGTCACTTCGAGCACACCGAGGTACTCGCCCTGCTCATCCCGCACGGCAAAATAGCGGATATAAATATATTTGTCCCCCATTTTAATCCAGAAATCTTCGTTATCCTTTTTGCCCGACTTGAGGTCCTCCACGATATTTTCCACCACATGCACGCTGGCCGGGGGATGACAGTTGGATACCTCTCGCCCGATAATGGCCTTGGTGCGTGGAAAAACCCGCTCGGCGGCCTGGGAGAAATAGCGCACCGTATCGTCCTTACCTACAAAGGTGATGTCTATGGGCAGCGTGTTGAGCAGATGGGTAAGCTCGGTAACCGACAAAAAGCCCGTGGGAAGGGTGATATCGCCCCGCTCGGGGGTGGTGGGCGGCGCTGCCGCATCCATGGACACCTCGGGCTGCCAGACCGGCGGCGGGTCTATGAGGCAGTAGCCCAGCTCGCCGCTCTCATCGGCAATGCTTTTCCACTCCTCCAAGGTCAGAGTGTCCAGCAGCATGGGAATGAGGATGCTCTCCTCTTTAAAAATCATCTCGGTAATGCCACCGAGGGCCTTTTCCAGTGTCTCTGCCACGGCTTTGTCGCCGGCGGCCGCCTGTGCCTGGGCCTCTTTGAGCATGGCGCGGATTTCGTCGTCGACTCCCCACATCACCTGGGGCGGAGCGGTGATGCCATACTGCTCCATGTAGGGGAAGAACAGGTTTTCTTTGCGCAGATAGTGCACATCAATTTGACCGAGAAGGTTTAGAGCTTTAACAAGTGGCTGGGTCGGCTGGCTGTCCGCCATAAAGGCCGAAAGCGCTGGGCGAACCTGCTCGTCTATCAGCCGCTCGATGGCCCGATTTTCCTCCCTTAGGGTGTGGGCAGGATGACCGGGGTCCATGGCGGCTTCGGAGGGGTCGTGAGCCTCGGCAATGCTGCCTTTAAAAACGGCGGCGTGCACATCGCACAGGCGCTGCACCTCGCTCACCGGCACGCCCTCGGCGATCAGAGCCTGCTCGGCTTCGGAAATCTCCATGGCCGAGACGCCCGAAAAGGCCTGATCGAAAGTCTGCTTAACATCGTCCACGCTCTCGCCCGCATGGAGCCTTTCCAGTAGTTCCTTTATAACATTTTTGCGGTATTCGCGGTTGTTAATTTCCTGGCTCATTTTACTACCTCCTCATCAATAACCACAAAGCCCTGTTCGGTGAGCTGCCTTTTAATATGCGCCATGTCCAGCTTTTTAAGTGCGGCGCCCTTTGGAATGGTCATAAATCGCCCGGCGCTCTCCAGCATACCCGGCTTTAGAATATCCCTAAAGCCCATGTCGGCCAGTAGCGCTATCAGCTCGGGATGCGCCTTGCACAGCGCCTGCACCGATTGGCTTAGGTCAATGCGTCTTTCTCCCACGGCCTGTCACCTCCACGACGCTTCTGAATGTTAGCCTTTGTGAACTTATTATAGCCTGCGCATTGATTCATTCCTGTTGTATTTGCAACAAATACACAAGTTTTCTCAAATTTTTTTCCTATACTTACAGGGCAAGATGCAAAAGATGCCCATAACCCTCTCGGGCCATGGCCTCCTTGGGGATAAACCTCAGCGCCGCACTGTTGATGCAGTAGCGCAGGCCGCCGGTTTCGACAGGGCCGTCGGCAAACACATGGCCTAAGTGGGCGTCCCCCGCCTGGCTGCGCACCTCGGTGCGGCGCATACCATGGGAGATGTCCTCTTTCTCGATAAGGGCCGAAGGGTCGATGGGTTTTGCAAAGCTGGGCCAACCGCAGCCGGCATCGAACTTGTCGCCCGAGGCAAACAGCGGCTGGCCGGTGGTGATGTCCACATAGATGCCCGGCCTAAAGCTGTTCCAATAGGGGTTGTTAAAGGGTGGCTCGGTGGCGTTGTTTCGGGTCACCTCATACTGCAGAGCCGTGAGGGTGCTGCGCAGCGTGGCATCGTCCGGAGCGGTGTAGGTGTGTGGGGCAGAAACCTCGGCCGTGGCCGCCGCCTTGGCAAACAGCTCCGGCGAGATGTGGCAGTAGCCCCCGGGGTTTTTCTCCAGATACCGCTGGTGATAGTCCTCGGCGGGGGTAAAGTTATGCAGCGGCTCTACCTCGATGGCGATGGGCCGGCTGTACTGCATCTGCAGTGCATCCATAGCGCGGCGGATCATGGGCAGGTCGTCGGGGTCTGTATAGTAGATACCGGTTCGGTATTGGGGCCCCACATCGCCCCCCTGTCGATTGACCGCCAGTGGATCCACCGAGACGAAATAGTACCCGAGCAGCTCGCTAAGCGGCATCAGATCGGGGTTGTAGACCACATGCACCGTTTCGGCGTGGCCGGTGTCTCCCCGGCAGACCGCCTCATAGGTGGGGTTTTGGGTATGCCCGTTTGCATAGCCCACCTGAGTGGACAGCACCCCCCGCAACAGAGAAAGATACCGCTCGGTTCCCCAAAAGCAGCCCCCCGCCAGATAAATTTCAGCCATAGCGCACCTCTTTTCACAGTATTAGCCTATGTTTCTATACCTTTTGCACCCCGCCCTGCAGTTATGCAAGGCGGCCCTATGCCCCAGGGCTTAGGTGCAGCGTTAAGTTCTAAGCCAGCCGCTTAGCAGGAAAAAAGGCACCCCAAAGGATGCCTTTTTGCTTTGTTATTGACTTTTCATCTGCTTGCCGCGCAGCAGTGCACCGGCCAGCATCCATACGGCAAAGATAATCAGATAATACACTACGGCCATCTTGTGGGCCAAGCAGGCGGCCACCACCATAAATACGCAGCCGATAATGGCTAAGCCGGGCATGATAAAGCGCTTAAAGCCGCTGAGATCCTGCTCTTTTTTCATCATCATGAGGAAGATGGGGATATAGGCGGCGTAGAGGGTGACAATGGGCAGCTCGGAGGTGTCGAAGGAGAAGGGGCCAAACCAGCTTGCCGTGAGATTGGCGCCATAGAAGTAGAGCAGCCAGAAAGCGGCCAGCGCCACCCCCGCCACCGAGGAGTTGGTGGGCATATTGGTCACCGCATCCACCTGACGAAACATTTTGGGGAAGGGGCCCTCACCGCGGATGGCCAGCGCATAAAGGCCACGGGTGCAGGCCAGCATCAGGCCGTTTAGGGTGCCAAGGCAGGATATAATCACAAAGACAAAGATCAGTGTGCCGCCCACCGCACCAAAGATGCTCTGGAAGGCCAGCTTAGCAGCAGCCTCGCCGTTTTCCATAAGGGTGGGCGTGGGCACCACGCCCGCCAGCCCGATGTAATAGAGGATGTAAACAGCCACCACGATGGCGGCGCCCGTCATGAGCGCCCGGGGCAGGTTCTTTTTGGAATCCCGCAGCTCGGCGTTGATGGAGGTGGCCAAAATCCAGCCCTCGTAGGCAAAGGCCACAGCCACCACCGCTGCGAACAGACCGCCGCCGGCCGCTCCCTCGGCCCCCATAGAGACCCGGGTAAAGTTCTCCACCGTCATGCCGCTGGTCAGTCCAAGGATGGTGCCTGCCACCGCCATAAGGGAGAGGGGAATAAGCTTGATGGCCGTGGTGGCCACCTGGAACTTACCCGCCAAAATGGGCGAGAGGGCGTTGAGGGCGTAGTTGGCTACCAGATAAAAGCAGGCGATGACCATACAAGAACCGCCGGTGATGTCCCAACCCAGCAGCACGCAGGTATATCGGGCCGACACCCAGGCCAGCACCGAAGTAAGGGTGGGGTTATAGACCATGGCCATAAACCAACCCACATAATATCCGTAGCTCCGGCTTACCGCCACCTCGGCGTAATCCACCACGCCGTTTACCCGCTCATAACGGGTGGCCATGGTGGCAAAGGCATAGGAGCAGATAATCATAATTAGGCCCACAATACCCCAGGCGGCGATACCCAATGGTATATTGCCCCCGGTGGCCCGCAGCACCTGCTCGGCCTTGAAAAAGACGCCGCTGCCAATGACGATACCCACCACCATAGAAATGGCTGTAAGCAAACCGTATTTTTTCTGAAGCTCTGTTTGCATGTCATCAGTCTCCTATCCCGGTCTAATTTTAGATATGGCCCAGTATAGCATAACAAAAAGCGCTTGAACAGACACTTCTTAGACTTTTTTGTGCTTTTAAGTGTTAATTGGGTAAAAAGAATGCAAAATCGTGAAAAGGCCCATAATCAGCATAATTGTGAGGCAGAATTTGTTCAAGATTATGCTAAGTCAGGCCACTTTAGCCATGTTTTTCTAATGATTGTGACCCACAGACCGACCGCATTGCCGCTTAAAAGCTGAGAGATAAAATGGCAAGACGAGGAAAAACACCCCCATATGCCCAATAAATGGCGCCGCCCGGCAAAAGCCAAAAGGCCCCCCGCAGATGCGGGGGACCTTTTTTGGTACAGTAAATGCTGCCGCAAGCTCTCGCTTTTTAATAGGAACAAACTAAGCACGGGGCGCTTTTCTTTATGTAACGGCTATTCGGTCTGGAGGTCGCCGTATAAGTCCGAGAACTTCACCTCGTTCAGACGCTGCTGAACCATTTGGGAAATCTCGTCATATATGGCGTGAAAGTGGCAGGTGGCCTTGTCGCAGTTGCAGGGGTAGTCTTCATTGAGACAGCGCGAAAGCACCATATTGCCCTCCACAATGCCAATGACATCGCCCAGAGAAATCTCATCAAGCGGGCGGGCCAGCTCGTAGCCGCCATGAATGCCCTTATAGGAGCGCGCGATGCCGCCGGCCACCAGCTTGCGCAATATTTTAAGCGAAAAACGCAGGGTAACCCCGGTTTTTTCGGCGATAAGCTTGGCCTCCATACGCCGGCCCGACTGGGCAAGACAGCTGACAATACGAACAGCATAATCGGCCTCGAGGGTAATGTGCATAATATCCTTCTTCCCTTGGTGATTGGGCTTAAATATACCACAACGGTGTTGTTTTGTCAATCGTCAGACTTAGTCGAGAAAGTCCTTAAGCTTTTTAGAGCGGCTGGGATGACGCAGCTTGCGCAGGGCCTTGGCTTCGATCTGCCGGATGCGCTCACGGGTTACATTAAACTCCTTGCCCACCTCCTCGAGGGTGCGACCCCGGCCGTCCTCCAGGCCAAAGCGCAGGCGCAGAACCTTCTCCTCACGAGGTGTGAGGGTTTGCAGCACATCGGCCAGCTGCTCCCGAAGCAGCGTATTGGAGGCGGCGTCCGCCGGGGCGGGGGCGTCCTCGTCGGGGATAAAGTCACCCAGATGGCTGTCCTCCTCCTCGCCGATGGGCGTTTCCAGTGAAACCGGCTCCTGGGCTATTTTTAAGATTTCGCGCACCTTGTCCACCTGCATGCCCATTTCATCCGCGATTTCCTCGGGGCTGGGGTCGTGCCCCAGTTCCTGCAGGAGCTGGCGGGAGACGCGGATGACCTTGTTGATGGTTTCCACCATGTGGACGGGGATGCGGATGGTGCGCGCCTGATCGGCGATGGCCCGGGTGATCGCCTGGCGGATCCACCAAGTCGCGTAGGTGGAAAACTTATATCCTTTGGTATAGTCAAACTTTTCCACGGCCTTGATGAGACCGAGATTGCCTTCCTGAATCAGGTCCAAAAAGAGCATGCCGCGCCCGACGTAGCGCTTCGCGATGGAGACCACAAGGCGCAGGTTGGCCTCCGCGAGACGCTGCTTCGCGGCCTCGCCGTCCTGTTCCTGACGGTGAAGCTCGGCAAGCTCTTCCTCGGAGGCGACGGAGATGCCGGTCGCCTTGATCTGGCTGCAGATTTTTTCCAGCCGCTCGATGGCACGGTTGCCCGCGGACATGCGCGTGGCAAGGTCGATTTCCTCCTCCGGCGTGAGAAGGTTTACCCGACCGATTTCCTTGAGATACATGCGCACCGGGTCGTCGATGGCGAAGCTGTCAATGAGGGTGTTCGGGTCGACGATTTCTTCCTCGGGGATTTCCTCTATTTCCTCAAGCGGCGGCTCGACGTCCTCCGCAAGTTCGGGCAGGTAATCATCCCCCACGGTATCGATTCCGAGATTTTCCAAGGTGTCGTACAATTTGTCAAGCTGGTCGCTCTCCAGCTCCATATCTTCAAGGACGTCCATCAGCTCTTTGGAACTGAGCTTGCCCTTCTTCTTGCCCCGCTCGATCAGCTCGTTGAGCTTATCCGAGTCGCGTTCTCCTTCCGCGTGCGCGGCGCCTTCCGGCAGGTTGGCCAGCTCATCCTTTCCTTCGTCCTGAACATCCGTAAAACCAAGCTTATTTTCTTCCATCATTGCCTGTTCCTCCATATCCTTTCTTCTCCCGGTACCTTTCCTGCGCCAGCAGAAGCGGGTCCGTTTCCCGCGCCGCCTCCCGTTTGATGAGCTCTGTCTCTATAATTTCTATGTAGTCCTCCATCGCCCGCTCCGCGTTTTCCAGGGATTCCGGCTCCTGCAGGAGCGCGGTCAACCGGTTCATCTCCTCCTGTGTGAGCTCCCGGGCGAGAACCGCGGGCGATATCCCGTGCCCGGCCCTGTACCGCTGCGCAAACAGCTCGAAAACGCGTCCCAAAAACGGGGAGGAGAACTGTTCCGGCCCGAGCCGCTCCACCTTCCGGAAGAGCTCCGGACTCATCCAGAGAAGGCGCAGCACGCCTTCCTCCGCCTTAGCCGACCGGACGTTTTCGTAGCGCAGGCTTCGTTCCTTCGGCTGGAAGGAAACTGCGGGGCGAAGGATCTGCCGCTCGCTTTGCTTTTCCTGCGTCTTTGCCAATTTCGCGCGGGCGCGCTTCACCTCAAGCGCCATGGCTTCGCGCGAGATGCCCGCCGCTTCGGCCGCCCGGGCGCCGTAGACCTCGCGTTCGACCGGGCCGGGGAGGGAGGCGACAAGCCCCACGGCTTCCTTCAGAAAGGCGACGCGCTGTTCGTCCGACTTCAGGTCGTATTTCGCGCGGATTTGGAGCAGCCGGTACTCGATGTGGTTTTCCGCCCGTTCGGTCAGCACCCGGAAGGCTTCCCGCCCGTATTTGCGCAGAAACTCGTCCGGGTCCTTCGCGCCGGGCAGGCGCAGAATGCGCACGCTCAGACCCGTTTTTTCCAATACCCGGATGGCCCTTTGCACCGCCTCGAGCCCCGGCCCGTCCGTGTCCCCGGAGATGAGCACTTCCCCAGTATAGCGGGAAAGGAGCTGCGCGTGCTCCTCGGTGCAGCCGGTGCCTAACATCGCCACCGCGTTGTCAAACCCGGCCTGATGAAGGCTCACGGCGTCCATGTAGCCCTCGGTGAGAATCAGAAAGCCGAGCTTGCTTTTGCGGGCGAGGTTCAGCGCGAACAGGTTTCTTCTCTTGTTGAAAAGCGGCGTATCCGGCGTGTTTAAATACTTGGGCTGCGAATCGTCCAAAACCCGTCCGCCGAAACCGATGACGCCGCCGCGCGCGTCGATGATGGGGAAGATTACCCGATTGCGAAACCGGTCGTAGATCGTCCCGTTGCGGTTTTTTACGGCCAGTCCCGCGTCCAAGAGCTCCTGCTTGGAAAAGCCCTGTTTGCCGAGGGCGTGGAGGAGGGCGTCCCACCGGTCGGGCGCAGCGCCCAACCCGAAGCGGGTGATAATCCCCTTTGAAAGGCCGCGTTTTGAAAAATACTCCGCGCCCGCGGCTCCCTCCGGCGTGCCGAGCGTATCGTTAAAAAAGCGCGCTGCTGCCCGGTTTGCCTCGAGAAGACGTTCCCGCTTTCTTCTGCCCTGGTCCGCGCCGTCCTCCGGCACGGTCATGCCTGCGCGGGCGGCGAGCATGCGCACCGCTTCGGGAAAGGGCAGATTTTCCATCTCCATGATGAAATTGATGACGCCGCCGCCCTTTCCGCAGCCGAAACAATGATAGATCTGTTTTTCCGGCGAGACCGAGAAGGAAGGCGTTTTTTCGCTGTGGAACGGGCAAAGGCCCCAGAGGTTGCGCCCTTTCGGGGTGAGCGGGACATAGCCGGACACTACGTCAGCGATGTCGCACCGCGCGACCAGTTCATCCAAAAATCCGTCCGGAAACGGCATGCCCTATCCCCTTTCCTTCTTCCTCGCGCATCTGAGCGAAAAGCGCCAAAAAAGTTGCAAATTTGCTTCTATGATTGCCATCAATTTACAGAACTATACCCAAGGCGTTCCATTCTTCGCCGGGGGGACTCTGAGGATTACTTTTTCGCCCATCCGGAAGGGATGAAATACTCCTCGTACTTCTCCACCGCGTAATTGTCCGTCATGCCGGCGATATAGTCGCAGACCGCGCGCTCCCGCCCTTCCCGTTCCATTTCGCTGCGGAAATCCTCCGGGAGCTTGTCCGGATGCGCGACGTAAAACTCAAACAGGGCCAGAAGCATCGCCTGCGCCTTGGACTCCTCTCCCTTTGCCTCCGGGTTGCGGTAAACGCGCTCAAACATGAAGGAGCGCAGCTTCTGCATCGCGTCGGCCGCCGCGGGAGACTGCCTCAGCTCCGCTGCGCTGCATTCGATGACGTCGCGCACCAAGGTGTCGATGCGTTCGCTGTGCCGCTCGCCCAAGACGGCTGAAATGGATCCAGGAATGTCGCCCGAACTGATGATGCCGGCCCGCATGGCGTCGTCAATGTCGTGGTTGATGTAGGCAATCTGGTCGGCAAAGCGGATGATCTGCCCCTCAAGCGTCCGGGGAATCTGCTGCCCCGTGTGGCCCAATATGCCCTCCCGCACCTCATAGGTCAGGTTGAGGCCGCGGCCGCCGTTTTCCAGCTTGTCCACCACACGGAGGGAATGCTCGTTGTGGCGGAACCCGCCGGGCAGAATCTGGTTGAGCGCGGCTTCCCCCGCGTGGCCGAAGGGCGTGTGACCCAGATCGTGTCCCAAGGAAATGGCTTCGGTCAGGTCTTCGTTGAGCTTAAGTCCCCGCGCGATGGTCCGCGCAATGCGCGAGACTTCGAGCGTATGGGTCATGCGCGTGCGGTAATGGTCGCCCTCGGGGTTTAAAAAGACCTGCGTCTTGTGCATCAGGCGGCGAAAGGACTTGCTGTGGACAATCCGGTCGATGTCCCGCTGAAAACAGGTCCGAATTTCACATTCCTCGATGGGTACCGCGCGCCCCTTCGATTCCGACGACAAAAACGCGTAGGGGGACAGGTTATCCCGCTCCCAGGCTTCCGTACTCCGCCTCGACATTCGACCACCTCTTTTCACGCAATGTGCCAATTCCTATTTACAACGCGCAAGAAAAAAATCCTCTTTTTTGCGGCCGTTTTTTTCAAAACTGCGGGAAGATGAAGCGCGCTCCCCGCCTTCCCCCGTCCGAAAAGCAATCCTCTCTTTCCTTTTGGTTGAGTATGGTTTATAATGGCAGATAAGATAACATACGCTTTGGTTGATTCAACTGCCATAATCGGAAGCGCAAGGGATGTCCCGCGGGGCGCGGCATCTCCTTGTCCGGGCAGCATCGGGAGGTGCG
>DBQC01000013.1:56141-59009 GCA_002305075.1 Ruminococcaceae bacterium UBA1404
TCCGAAACCGTTTTGCTCCCGGAAGAGGAGTACGAAAACGCGCTGTATGACTTCTGCGCTTCCCTCTTTGAGCGGGAGGGCAAACGCCCCGCCCTCCTCCCCGTCGGGGCCGCGACCTTATCCCTCCTCTCGCGGGAGGAGGTTCGGGAGCGCTTTTCCGCCACCTGCGGCCTTTGCATCCCGGCGGAAGAAACGCTTCGTCTTCTCAACGACAAAACCCGCGNNCTGCCGCGCGCCTTCGAGCCAGAACCGGGCGAGGAGATCTTCTCGTTTGCCGCCCGGATATCCTATCCCTGCGTGGTAAAGCCCCCGTTCGGCGAACGGCTTGGCCTTCCCGCCGCGCGGCGTTACCGCATCGCGCGGACGGAAGCGGAGTTTCTTGCAAGCTACGAGCATTTTAGCCGTATTGCCGGGGAAGCGCCTTTAGTGCAGGAGTTTCTTACCGGCGGCGGGTTCGGCTGCTCCGTCTTGGCCAATGAGGGCCGGATTGTAACTCTCATCTGCCACCGCCGCGTGCGGGAACTTCCCGTAACCGGCGGGCCTTCCACATGCTGTGAAACGGTTTCCTATCCCCTGCTCGAGGAATACGCGGAGAGGATTGCCGGCGCGTGCCGCTATACGGGTCCCGTAATGTTTGAGTTTAAGGAGGACGCGGACGGCAATCCCCGCTTTTTGGAGGCCAATCCCCGCCTTTGGGGCACGTATCCCCTTACGCGCGCCGCGAATACCGGCTTTTCCCTTTCCTGGTTCACGCTTGCCTGGAACGAGGGAAACCCGGACACTCCCCTTCCCCTGCCCGCCCGCGCGCAGCCGGGGAAGGTACGGATGCGCTTTTTCCCCTCGGACCTTGCCGCCGGGCTTGGATACCTCCGGCGCGGGGAAGCCGGCCGCACGGCAGGCATGCTTTGGGACCTTATAAATCCCAACGTATGCGACGGGCTGTTTGAGATGCGCGATTTACGCCCCGGAATTGCCTACTTGCGTTCATTCTTGCAAAGGAACCGTTACAAAGGATGAAATATCACATCGACTTTCATGTGCATACCGACCGGTCGCCCGACGGGCGCTCCTCTCTGGAGGCGCTTGCCGCCGCGGCCAAAAAGCGCGGGCTTGACGCGATTGCCGTCGCGGACCACGACCTGTTCACGATATCCGCTCCGTTTGTGCTGAACGGGGTTGTGATTCTCCCCGCCTGCGAATGCTCGACGGAAAACGGCCATCTGGTCGGCCTGCTCCCGGAACGGGAGCCGGACTGCGCGGCCCTGCACGCAAAAGGCAGGCTTCCCTCCGCCGCGGAAGCGGCGGCCGAGCTTTCCCGCTGCGGCGCTCTCTTGGCGGCCGCACACCCCTTCGGCCGTCCCGCCATGGATTTGGATGCGCTCGGTTTCCGGCCGGATGCCGTCGAAACCGCCAACGCGCGGGCCTGCTTTCGCACCCCGGAGGCGAACCGGCTGGCAGCCGAATACGCCGCCGNNCGCACTCCCGCGCCGAAGTGGGAAACGCATACACCGTGGTGGACTGCGCTGACCTTTCTCCCGAGACGCTGCGCGAGGCGCTGCGAAAAGGCGCCTGCTCCGCCGTTCTGGTCCGCCCCACTTCTCCCCTTTGCAAGGGACTTTCCCAGTTTAAAATGGCGCGTCGCGCCGGAAATCCCCGCAAACTCCTTCGCGCTTTGCTTTATCTTTGCTATTGTCTGCTTTTGCGTATCTTTTCAAAGAGGTGAGACTATGTCCGCTTCCATGGAAACGGCGCGCCTTCTTGCGCGCGGCATCAAGAAAGGGGTCGGGAAACGCTCTCCCGTTTTCCTGTCTCCCGTCCGCCGCATCGAACGGGTGAAGCTCGGCGAACGGGTCTGCGCCATGACGTTTGACGACGGCCCCTGCCGTCTTGCCCCTTCCAACGGCCCATCCTCCATTCCTTTGACGGTTTTGCTGCTGGAAACCTTGGAGCGATTCGGCGCCAAGGGTACCTTTGACATTGTGGGGGATACTTCCGCCTCCTATCCGGACAGCGCGGGAAAGGAGGGCACCGCTTTTTGGGGCGGCCTGCGCTACGACCACTACCCGGACATCGGCCGGGACGCGGAGGGCGGAGCGGTCCACTGCCCCGAACTTGTCTCCCGCATGCTCTCCGGAGGGCACGCCCTGTCGAACCACGGATACGCGCATATCCTGTTCGGGAAAAAACGCCTTTTGTACGGCAAGCGGGCATATTTTCAAAACGCCTGCACCGCGCTGAATGATTTGAAGCTGCTTCACCGGTTAATCGCGGAGCGCTTTTCCTATTCGATGACCCTCGGACGTCCCCCGCATTATGTGGATCACTGCGCGGACGGCCTGTCCGCTTACGACGTCTATGCGATGATGGGCTATCAGTATCTTGCCGCCAGTTACGACGGCGGCGGCTGGCAGCCGGGCGAGAACTACCAGGCGGAAGTCAACGCGATGTGGAAACCGGTGAAAAAGCGGCTGGAAGAAAATCCGGATTTCTTCTGCGGCCAGATCATTTTCCAGAAGGACGGCTACAACATGGCGCGACGCACCCCGGTGGCCCACGGTCTGAATCATCAGCTTGAGCTTCTCTCCGAATACGGTTACCGAGTCGTCACGGTTCCTGAGCTGCTCGCCTACTCTCCCTTCCGAGACCTCGGCCCGGGGGATAAGGGTTTCGAAGACGCCAAAACCCTGCTTGACCTCGGCTGCTGTCCCGTTTACCGGGACAACACCGTCCGGCCGGACGCGCCCTGCACGCGGGGCGAACTTGCCATGACCATCTTCGGCGCCGGCGCGGCCCGGCGGCGATTTTACGACCATTCCAGCGGAAAGCCCTCCTACTTCCAGGATGTGAAGGCCTCTCATCCGTACGGCG
>DBQC01000013.1:59014-59195 GCA_002305075.1 Ruminococcaceae bacterium UBA1404
CCCGGCGGCCGCTTCGCCCCCGACGAGCCTCTCACGGCGGCTGATTTTAACCGTTTCTGCAAAGCCTATTTCCATTCCGACGCGGGGCTTCCCGATAAAAATCCGACGCGCGGACAGGTGCTGCGCAGCCTTGCGCTCCTAGCGAAGTCGGGCGAGGAATAAGGGGATATCGCGATACATA
>DBQC01000013.1:59309-61835 GCA_002305075.1 Ruminococcaceae bacterium UBA1404
AAGAAAAGTCACAAGCGGAGCGCGTTTCTCTCCCTTTATTTTCTTGATTATATAGAAATCCGGCAAGCAGTCTCACTGCTTGCCGGATACTATTACGTTTTGCTCTACGCAAATAATTGACATAGGGCCTTTTAAAGCTTTTCGAAATCGTCCTTGCTTGCGCCGCAAAGGGGGCAGACCCAGTCCGCCGGAAGGTCCTCCCACTTGGTTCCCGGAGCGATTCCTCCTTCGGGGTATCCTTCCGCTTCATTGTAGACAAAGCCGCACAGGGTGCATTCGTATCTGTTCATTTCGAACCTTCTTTCTTTTCGGAATAGGAAAACTATATCAGAAGCCCAGACCCAAGCCGCCAAGGCCGCCGGTAATCTGAGACATTCCTTCGCTCATCGCCCGCTCCGCGCTGCGCAGCGCTTCGTTCACCGCGGCAACGATCATATCCTGAAGCATTTCCACATCTTCCGGATCGACGGCCGCCGGGTCGATCGTGAGGGAAAGAAGCTCCCGTTTCCCGTTCACCGAAGCGTTGACCGCCCCTCCGCCGGCCGCGGCCGTGAAGGTCTGCTGTTCCAGTTCCTGCTGAATTTTCATCATGTCCTGCTGCATCTTCTGCGCCTGCTTGAGCATGTTCATGCTGAAGCCGCCGGGCATGCCTTTTCCGCCCATACCGCCGAATCCCTTTGCCATCTCCATTCCTCCTAAGTCACTCAATCGTTATGTCAAGCTGGCGGCTGACCGCCAGAAGGTTGTTGAATTTATCTCCATCTCCGTTTTTCGGAGTATCCTGCCCGCGTTCGCGGATGACAAGCGGCACGTCGAAGCCTGTGACCCGTTTCGCGGCCGTCCGGATGGCGTCGAACGCCGCCGGCTGACTGAGAAGGTTCTTTGTCAGAGCGCTGTCGGTGAGGAGAAGGAGCCTGCCCTCCTCCCAGCGCCAGGCGGTCAGCTCCGGCGAGGAGAGGTACGTGTAATGCGGACCGACATCCAAGGTTTTTTTGGCTTCCCTGAGAAGAGATTCCCAGAAACCGGGCGGGGGGTTACCCGTTTCCCCCGGTTTTTCTTTCGCTGGGGAAGGCTCAGCCGCAGGCGGTTCGACCGACGCGGCCTGTTTCTTTTTCTCCTGTTGTTCAGGCGGTGCCTTTGCTTTGATCGGCGCTTCCGGCGCTCTGCGCGCCGATTCGCTGATCTCAGGAGCGGCGGGAGCCGGCGGAGCGCCATTTATCAGGCGCTCTTCCAGAGCCTCCACGCGCGCCGCGAGCCCCGTAACGCTATTGTCCAACGTCGGGTCGGACAGGCGCAGAAGGCAGAGCTCGACGCACGTTCTCTGGCTTCCGCCGAAGGAAAGGGTTCCCTGCGCGCCCTGCACCACCGAAAGCGCCTGAATGAGACGCTCCCGCGTGAAGAGGGCGCCGAGCTTTCGCAGGGTACTAACGTCCCCGGCCCCGCTGAGCAGGGGAATTCCGCCCTTCGGCGCGGTCAGCATCATGAGCAGGTCCCGGAGAAGATCTGAAATCTCGTCGAGGACGCTTTCCATGCTTTTTCCGGCGGCGTAGAGCCCGGCAAGGATCTCGATGGCCTGCAGGCCTTCTCCCCTGCCGATGGCTTCTACCATTTGAACGATGTCTTCGCTGCCGGCAAGACCCAGCACCTCGCGTACGCGGTTTAAATCAACCGCCGCGCCGGAGGCGGCACACTGGTCGAGCAGGGACAGCGCGTCGCGCATGGAGCCGTCGGCCAGTCTGGACAAAAGGCCGGCTCCATCCTCGGAAAGCCCGATCTGTTCCTGCTGCGCGACATACCGCAGGCGGGCGGCAATATCTTCCGGCAAAATCCGCTTGAAAAAAAAGCGCTGGCAGCGCGAAAGGATGGTTGCGGGCACCTTGTGCAGCTCCGTGGTCGCAAGGATAAACATAAGGTGCGCGGGGGGTTCCTCCAATATCTTGAGAAGCGCGTTGAACGCGGCGGTGCTGAGCATATGGACTTCGTCCACGATATACACGCGCTTTTTCACCGCGGCGGGGGAATAGATTGCCTCGTCCCGCAAAGCCCTGACGTGATCCACCCCGTTATTGGACGCTGCGTCAAGCTCCAGCACGTCCAATATGCTCCCGTTTTCGATGCCGAGGCAGGCGGCGCATTGGTTGCAGGGCTCGCCGTTTTTGGGCTCGAGGCAGTTGACGGCGCGGGCAAGAACCTTCGCCGCGGTCGTCTTCCCCGTTCCTCTCGTTCCGGCGAAAAGATACGCGTGGGAAAGCCGCCCGGTTTCCACCTGGCGCCGAAGCGTATCCGTAATGTGCGCCTGGCCTGTCACATCCCCGAACGTCCGCGGCCGCCATTTTCGGTAAAGCGCCTGATACATGCCCTCACCATCCAAACAGAACTCTCCCTTCGCCAATCGGCGGATTTCCGGCGAATAACAAGACCGCACACCGGCTTTTGAATGCTGCAATATATCCGTTACCCGGACAGCCTGCTCGGAAACGGCAACCCCGCGGCACACGGAAAGATCCGCTTAATGCTGCTCGGTTC
>DBQC01000013.1:61859-62933 GCA_002305075.1 Ruminococcaceae bacterium UBA1404
ATTGCGGGTTACAGGGCACCGCTGGCTCCCCGACTAGTGCGGCCTTGTTCCCCGCCGGAACAAAGCAAGAATATCTTACACTATTTTAGCCCGTTTCGCAACCTTCTTATCGTTCCAATTCTTTATGATTTTTATTTTGGGTCTCCGGGCGGCGAAGGGACGACGGCGCGCCGAGGACAGTACGCCATGCGTGCGTGGAAAACTATATTTGAGCATTGTAAAAGGACGCCCCGGCATGAGCCGGAGCGTCCATATCATTTGTAATATGCGCTAACTTAGCCCTCGACGGCGATGACAACGCCGGAGCCGACGGTACGGCCGCCTTCACGGATAGCGAAACGGAGGCCGGTCTCGATGGCGATGGGAGTGATGAGCTCAACGTCCATCTCGACGTTGTCGCCCGGCATGCACATCTCAACGCCCTCGGGCAGATTGATGATACCGGTGACGTCGGTCGTGCGGAAGTAGAACTGCGGGCGGTAGTTGTTGAAGAACGGGGTATGGCGCCCGCCCTCTTCCTTGGTCAGTACGTAGACCTGTCCGCGGAACTTGGTCAGAGGCTTGATGGAACCCGGCTTTGCGAGGACCTGTCCGCGGCGAACGTCTGTCTTGGCGATACCGCGAAGCAGTGTGCCGACGTTGTCGCCTGCCTCGGCGTAATCGAGGGTCTTGTGGAACATTTCGGTACCGGTCACGACTGTCTTCCTCGGCTCGTCGATGAGGCCGACGATCTCAACCTCGTCACCGACTTTGACGCGGCCGCGCTCGACACGGCC
This sequence comes from Ruminococcaceae bacterium UBA1404, assembly GCA_002305075.1. Taxonomy (GTDB): domain Bacteria; phylum Bacillota; class Clostridia; order Oscillospirales; family Ruminococcaceae; genus UBA1404. The sequence continues at coordinate 62,636 of DBQC01000013.1, forward strand.
CGTGGTAACTGTGCCGCGGCCGGTGATCGTAAAGACGTCCTCGATGGGCATCAGGAACGGGAGATCGGATTTGCGCTCGGGCGTGGGGATGTTGTTGTCGACGGCGTCCATGAGATCCCAGATGCATTTGTATTCAGGGGCGTTAGGATCGGCGCTGTCGCTGGACAGTGCGTTCAGGGCGCTGCCGCGGATGATCGGGAGGTCGTCGCCGGGATACTCGTACTTGGAGAGCAGCTCGCGAATCTCCATCTCAACGAGATCGAGGAGCTCTTCGTCGTCGACCTGGTCGACCTTGTTC
>DBQC01000004.1:0-126 GCA_002305075.1 Ruminococcaceae bacterium UBA1404
GGATATTCCCAATGTGGGCGAGGACCAGCTGCGTGAACTCAACGAGGAGGGCATCATCCGCATAGGTGCCGAGGTGCGCAGCGGAGACATTCTCGTGGGCAAAGTCACCCCCAAGGGCGAGACCGA
>DBQC01000004.1:259-64758 GCA_002305075.1 Ruminococcaceae bacterium UBA1404
GGACGCCACGGCAACAAGGGCGTTGTGTCCCGGGTGCTTCCCCAGGAGGATATGCCCTTCCTGCCCGGCGGCCAGCCGCTGGACATTGTGCTCAATCCCTTAGGTGTGCCCAGCCGTATGAACATCGGTCAGGTGCTCGAGGTGCACATGGGCCGGGCCGCTCGAGAGCTGGGATGGAAGATTATGACCCCCGTATTCGACGGCGCCAAGGAAAGCGACATCAGCGAGATGCTTAAAGAGGCCGGCCTTCCCGAGGACGGCAAGAGCATCCTCTACGACGGCCGCACCGGTGAGCCCTTCGACAACCCGGTCACCGTGGGCTATATGTACTTCCTTAAGCTCCACCATCTGGTGGACGACAAGATACACGCCCGCTCCACCGGCCCCTACTCACTGGTCACCCAGCAGCCTCTGGGCGGTAAGGCCCAGTTTGGCGGTCAGCGCTTTGGCGAGATGGAGGTGTGGGCGCTGGAGGCTTATGGCGCGGCCTACACCCTCCAGGAGATTCTCACGGTTAAGTCCGACGATATTGTGGGCCGGGTCAAGACCTTCGAGGCCATTGTCAAGGGCCGCAATGTGCCCCGTCCGGGCATTCCCGAATCCTTTAAGGTGCTCATTAAGGAGCTTCAGTCCCTGGCTCTCGATGTGCGGGTGCTCAACAAGTATGGCGAGGAAATAGACCTTAAGCAGAGCTTCGACGACGACATGGGCCTCCCCCCCAGCGAGAGTGAGTACTTTGAGAATACCACTGTGGAGGTGGAGTCCGAGCTACAGGCGGGCTTTGATATCCTGCAACCCGACGAGGATGAGGATGGCGACAGGGGCAGCGACTTTGCCTTTTCCGCCCTTGGCCTTGACAATGTGGACGCCGACGACGAATTTTAAGATTTGAGGAAGAGGGGTCGCACTTGGAATTTAATGTTTTTGACTCTATGAAGATAGGCCTTGCCTCGCCCGAAATGATCCGTTCTTGGTCGAGCGGCGAGGTCAAGAAGCCCGAAACCATCAACTATCGCACCCTTAAGCCCGAGCGGGACGGCCTGTTCTGCGAGCGCATATTTGGCCCCACCCGGGACTGGGAGTGTTACTGCGGACGCTATAAGCGCATCCGCTATAAAGGCAAGGTCTGCGAGCGCTGCGGCGTGGAGGTCACCCGTGCCAAGGTGCGCCGGGAGCGCATGGGCCACATCGAGCTGGCTGCTCCGGTGTCCCACATCTGGTACTTTAAGGGCACCTCCTCCCGGATGGGTATGCTGCTTAATATGTCCCCCCGGCTGCTGGAAAGAGTGCTGTATTTTGCCTCCTATATCGTGATCGATCCGGGTATTACCAACCTGAAAAAATACCAGCTTCTCTCCGAGAAAGAATACCGGGAGCTCAAAGAGGCTTACGAGGACGATTTCACGGCCGGCATGGGCGCCGAGGCTATCAAGACGCTGTTTGCCGAGCTGGATCTGGACAGCCTTGCGGCCGAGCTCAAGGAGGAGATTGTCACCGCCACCGGCCAAAAGCGGGCCAAGCTGCTTAAGCGCCTCGAGGTGGTGGAGGCCTTCCGCTATTCGGGCAACCGGCCCGAGTGGATGATTTTGGATGTGATTCCGGTCATCCCGCCGGATATTCGGCCCATGGTACAACTGGATGGCGGACGCTTTGCCACCAGCGACCTAAACGACCTTTACCGCCGGGTTATCAACCGCAACAACCGGCTTAAGCGCCTGCTGGATCTGGGCGCTCCCGACATTATTGTGCGCAACGAAAAGCGCATGCTCCAAGAGGCGGTAGACGCCTTGATTGACAACGGCCGCCGCGGCCGACCGGTGACCGGCCCCAACAACCGAGCCCTTAAAAGCCTGTCCGATATGCTCAAGGGCAAGCAGGGNNCCAGAACCTGCTGGGCAAGCGGGTAGACTACTCGGGCCGCTCGGTTATCGTGGTGGGCCCCGAACTTAAAATCTACCAGTGCGGTCTGCCCAAGGAGATGGCTCTCGAGCTGTTTAAGCCCTTTGTGATGAAGCGGCTGGTGGACCAAAAGGTGGCTACCAACATCAAAAATGCCCGCAAAATGGTCGAGCGGGCCATGGTCAAGGAGGTTTGGGACGCCCTTGAGGTGGTTATCAAGGATCACCCGGTGCTGCTCAACCGCGCCCCCACCCTCCACCGTCTGGGCATTCAGGCCTTTGAGCCGGTGCTGGTAGAGGGCAAGGCCCTCAAGCTTCACCCGCTGGTCTGCGAGGCCTATAACGCCGACTTCGACGGCNNCGACGGCGACCAGATGGCCGTGCATGTGCCTCTCTCCGCCGAGGCTCAGGCCGAGGCCCGCTTTCTTATGCTGGCCGCCGGCAACCTGCTTAAGCCCTCGGACGGTCAGCCGGTGGTGGTGCCCACCCAGGACATGGTGCTGGGCAGCTACTACCTGACCATGGAGCGCAAGGAGGAGAAGGGCGCCGGCAAGGTGTTTCGCTCCTTTGAAGAAGCCATTATGGCCTACGATAGCGGCGAGGTCACTCTCCATGCGCCCATCCGCGTGCGGGTGGAGCGAGAAATCGACGGCCAACTAAAAAGCCGTATCATCGATGCCACGGTGGGACGCATCATCTTCAATGAGCCCATTCCTCAGGATCTGGGCTTTGTAGACCGCACCGACCCCGAAAAGCAGTTTAACCTTGAGGTAGACTTTTTGGTGCGCAAGCGCGAGCTTGGGCAGATTATCAAGCGCTGCATTGCGGTGCACGGCACCACCGTCACCGCCGAGGTGCTCGATCAAATCAAAAGCCAGGGCTTTGCCTATTCCACCAAGAGCGGCATCACCATTGCGGTGAGCGACGCGCTTATCCCCCCCGAGAAAAAGGACTATATCGCCGAGGCCGAGGCGCAGGTAGATGCCATACAGCGCCAATACGACCGTGGCTTTATCTCGGACGATGTGCGCTACGAGCGGGTGATTAAAACCTGGAACGACACCACCGCCCGCATCCGGGATGCCCTGCAACACACCTTTACCCAGGATAACCCCATCTTTATGATGGCCGATTCAGGCGCCCGTGGCTCCACCGACCAGATTCGTCAGTTGGCCGGTATGCGTGGCCTTATCGCCAACACTTCGGGCCGGGCCATTGAAATTCCCATCCGGGCCAACTACCGCGAGGGCCTTAACATTCTCGAGTACTTTAACTCCTCCCGAGGAGCCCGAAAGGGTCTGGCCGACACGGCGCTGCGCACGGCCGACTCGGGCTACCTCACCCGCCGTCTGGTGGATGTGGCACAGGATGTGATTGTGCGCGAGCAGGACTGCGGCACCGACCAGGGCATCGTGGTGGAGAGCATTCTCGAATCCGGCCGGGTCATCGAGGACATCAGCGAGCGCCTCATCGGCCGCTATCTCGTCGAAGACCTCTACCATCCCGAAACCGGCGAGCTGCTCCAGTCCAAAGACGATATGATCAGCGCCAACGCCGCTCAGCGCATCGTTGATGCCGGCTTTACCAGCCTGGCCATCCGTTCGCTGTTAGGCTGCCGCTCCCACAACGGCGTCTGCTCCAAATGCTATGGCGCCAATCTGGCCAACGGCCAACCGGTGGGCATCGGCGAGGCGGTGGGTATCATCGCTGCCCAATCTATCGGTGAGCCGGGCACCCAGCTTACCATGCGTACCTTCCATACCGGCGGTGCGGTTTCGGCCAGCGACATCACGCAGGGTCTGCCCCGCATCGAGGAGTTGTTCGAGGCCCGCAAGCCCAAGAGTGCCGCCATCATCAGCCATCTGTCCGGCGTGGTCAGCTTTGAAAAGGACAACCGGGACATGAATGTGGTGGTGGTCACCGAACCCGAGACCGGCGAGCAGTATAAATGTCAGGTGGTTTACGGCTCGACGCTGCGGGTTGAGGAGGGCGACATGGTGAAGCGGGGCGAGTTGCTCACCGAGGGCTCGGTGGATCCGAGCGAGCTGCTTATGGTATCCGGTCCGGAGGCCGTTCAGGACTACTTGATCCGCGAGGTGCAAAAGACCTACCGCACCCAGGGCGTGGACATCAACGACAAGCATATCGAGGTTATTGTGCGCCAGATGATGCGCAAGGCTCGGGTGGAAGATCCGGGCGACACCGGCTTTATTCCCGGCACCCATGTGGAGCACAGCGAGGTGCTGAGCGCCAATTCCGAGGTGGAGCGCCGCAACGCCGAAAACCCCGAACTCGAGCTTCGTCCGGCCCAGTTTATGCCGGTGCTGTTGGGCATTACCAAGTCCTCGCTGGTCACCGAGAGCTTTATGTCGGCGGCCTCCTTCCAGGAGACCACCCGGGTGCTTACCGACGCCGCTATCAAGGGCAAGGTAGACCCCCTCTTGGGTCTCAAAGAGAATGTCATCATCGGCAAACTCATTCCGGCTGGCACCGGTACCGTGGATTACGATGCGGTGCTGCCCGACCACACCGTAACCTCTCTCGAATAGCCTTATAACCACCGGGCAGAATAAAATCCGCCCGGTGGGGCTAAAAATATTGACAAACCGGCCCGGTTTTGATACAATTTCAAATCGTGTTAATTCCTCGTATCTATCCTATGGTTACATGTCCGGCGGGGACACCTGCCGGCTGTATACATACTCTTAAAGAAGGAGGGAAACTCTAAAATGCCAACCTTTAACCAGCTCGTCCGGAAGGGAAGAGAGCGCGTTGTCTATCAGTCTGCGTCGCCGGTGCTCCAGTTTGCCTGGAACTCTAAAAAGCGCAAGGCTGTGGAACAGGCGGCTCCTCAAAAGCGCGGTGTATGCACTGCCATTCGTACCCAGACCCCCAAAAAGCCCAACTCGGCTTTGCGCAAGGTCGCCAGGGTGCGCCTTTCCAACGGCACCGAGGTCACGGCCTACATCCCCGGCGAGGGCCACAATCTTCAGGAGCATAGCTCTGTGATGATTCGTGGTGGCCGCGTGAAGGACCTGCCCGGTGTGCGTTATCACATCATCCGCGGTACGCTGGACACCCAGGGCGTGGCCAACCGTCGTCAGGCCCGCAGTAAGTACGGCGCCAAGCGTCCCAAGCAAAAGTAACACCCCAAAAACAATAATTCTGCCGCTAATACAGCAGGTTTTATATAGATATAAACCTCTGTATCGGCGCAGGCGGGAGCTTTAGAAGCTTTCGAGTACCGATGAATTCATCATTATGAAGGAGGGAAGCAAAGTGCCGAGAAGAGGTAAAATAGCCAAGCGCGATGTTTTGCCCGATCCACTTTACAATTCCAAAATGGTGACACGCCTTATCAACAACATCATGTACGATGGCAAAAAAGGCGTGGCGCAAAAAATTGTTTATGGCGCGTTTTCCATCATCGAACAAAAAACCGGCAAGGACCCCCTAGAGGCGTTTGAAGCCGCGCTGGAAAACATCATGCCCGTGGTAGAGGTTAAAGCCCGCCGCGTGGGCGGCGCCACTTATCAGGTGCCCATCGAGGTGCGGCCCGAGCGCCGGCAGACTTTGGGTCTGCGGTGGCTCACCACCTTTGCCCGCAACCGCTCTGAGCGCACCATGGAAGAGCGCCTGGCCGGCGAGATTATGGATGCCATAAACGGCAACGGCGGCGCCTGCAAGCGCCGGGAAGATACCCATCGCATGGCCGAATCGAACAAGGCCTTCGCTCATTACCGCTGGTAAGGCCCTGGGCGTATTGCGTTTTTCAGACTGCACAAAAAGGAGGACACTATGCCAAGGGATGTATCTTTGGAGCGCACCCGTAATATCGGCATAATGGCGCATATCGACGCCGGTAAAACCACAACGACCGAGCGCATACTCTACTATACGGGTAAGACGCACAAAATCGGCGAGACCCACGAGGGCTCGGCCACCATGGACTGGATGGAGCAGGAGCAGGAGCGGGGCATCACCATCACCTCAGCGGCCACTACCTGCTACTGGAAGGACCACCGCATCAATGTCATTGATACCCCTGGACATGTGGACTTCACCGTGGAGGTGGAGCGTTCTCTGCGCGTGCTGGACGGCTCGGTTACCGTATTCTGCGCCAAGGGTGGCGTGGAACCCCAGTCCGAGACCGTGTGGCGTCAGGCCGATAAGTATCATGTGCCCCGAATGGCCTATGTCAATAAAATGGACATTGTGGGCGCCGACTTCTTCAAGGTTATCCAGATGATGAAGGACCGCCTTAAATGTAATGCGGTTCCCATCCAGCTGCCTATCGGCTCGGAACAGTTCTTTAAGGGCATCATCGATTTGGTGCACATGAAGGCCTATGTCTACTACGATGACCAGGGCAAGGACATCCGTGAGGAGCCCATTCCCGACGATCTTGTGGACGATGCCGAGGAGTACCGCATGGCGCTGCTCGAGGCCGTATCCGAGGTGGACGACGCCATTATGGAGAAGTACCTCGAGGGCGAAACGCTCACCGAGGAAGAAATTAAGCTGGCCATCCGCAAGGCCACCCTGCAAAACAAAATGGTTCCGGTTTGCTGCGGCACATCCTACCGCAACAAGGGCGTGCAAAAGCTTCTGGACGCCATTATCGACTATATGCCCAACCCCACCGATGTGGACCACATCACCGGCGTCAATCCCGATACCGGCGAAACCGAGGAGCGCCCCAGCTCGGACAGCGAGCCCTTTTCGGCGCTGGCTTTTAAAATTGCCGCCGACCCCTATGTGGGCAAGCTCTGCTTCTTTAGGGTCTATTCGGGCTCGGTCAACGCCGGCTCGTCGGTGCTCAACTCGGTCAAGGGCAACAACGAGCGCATAGGGCGCATTCTGCAGATGCACGCCAACAACCGTCAGGATATCGAGACGGTTTACGCCGGCGACATCGCCGCCGCGGTGGGCCTTAAAAGCACGACCACCGGCGACACCCTCTGCGACCCCAAGCACCCCATCGTCCTCGAGTCCATGGAATTCCCCGATCCGGTTATTCGGGTGGCCATCGAGCCCAAAACCAAGGCCGGTCAGGAGAAGATGGGCGCAGGACTTGCAAAATTGGCCGAGGAGGACCCCACCTTTAAGGCCTACACCGACGAGGAGACCGGCCAGACCATCATTGCCGGCATGGGCGAGCTCCACCTCGAGATTATTGTGGACAGGCTGCTGCGGGAGTTCAGGGTCGAGGCCAATGTGGGCCGCCCCCAGGTAGCCTATAAGGAAACCATCCGCAAAAATGCCGATGTGGACATGAAATATGCCCGCCAGTCGGGCGGACGCGGCCAGTACGGCCATGTTAAGATCCGTGTTGAGCCCAACGAGAGCGGCAAAGGCTACGAGTTCCGCAACGAGGTTGTGGGCGGCGCAGTGCCCAAGGAGTACATCGCTCCGGTGGACCAGGGCATCCAGGGCGCCATGATGGCCGGCGTACTGGCCGGCTACCCGGTTGTGGATGTGATTGTAACCCTTTACGACGGCTCCTACCACGAGGTGGACTCGTCCGAGATGGCCTTTAAAATTGCCGGCTCCATGGCCTTTAAAGAGGCCATGCGCAAGGCCGACCCGGTCATTCTAGAGCCTATTATGGCTGTAACCGTAACCACCCCCGAGGACTATATGGGCGATGTGATGGGCGACCTAAACAGCCGCCGCGGTCAAATTCAGGGCATGGAGGCGCGCTTTGGCGCCCAGCAGGTGGAGGCTTTTGTCCCCCTGTCCGAGATGTTTGGCTATGCCACCGACCTGCGCAGCCGCACCCAGGGACGCGCCAGCTACACCATGCAGCCTTCTCACTATGTGGAGGTGCCAAAGAGCATCGCCGAGGGCATAGTGAGCGATCGGGGTAAACGGAACTGACAAGTTTAAGTAACACTTGCTTTTTTGGCGTTGTGTTGCTACAATACGAGTTGTGTAACCACCAGAATTTCTACAAGCAATAAGGGAGGCAAACTCTAATGGCAAAGGCAAAATTTGAAAGAACTAAGCCCCATGTCAACATTGGCACCATCGGCCATGTCGACCACGGCAAAACCACTCTGACCGCCGCTATCACCAAGACCCTGTCCATGCTGGGCGGTGCCAAGATTATGGCCTACGATCAGATTGACAAGGCTCCCGAGGAGCGCGAGCGCGGCATTACCATCAACACCTCTCACGTTGAGTACGAGACCGAGAACCGCCACTACGCCCACGTGGACTGCCCCGGACACGCCGACTATGTTAAGAACATGATCACCGGTGCCGCTCAGATGGACGGTGCGATTCTGGTCGTGTCCTCGGCGGACGGCCCCATGCCCCAGACTCGGGAGCACATCGTGCTTGCCCGTCAGGTGGGCGTGCCCTACATCGTGGTCTACATGAACAAGGTTGACCAGGTGGACGACGATGAGCTCCTCGAGCTGGTCGAGATGGAGATCCGTGAGCTGCTGAGCGCTTATGATTTCCCCGGCGACGATATTCCCGTTATCAAGGGTTCTGCGCTGGCCGCTCTTGAGGCTCCGAGCGACATCAACGACCCCGCTTACGACAGCATCAAGGCTCTGATGGCTGCGGTGGACGAGTATATCCCCACCCCCGAGCGCAAGGCCGACCTGCCCTTCCTCATGCCTGTTGAGGATATCTTCACCATCACCGGCCGTGGCACCGTGGCCACCGGTCGTGTTGAGCGTGGCCAGATCAAAGTTGGCGAGGAGGTCGAGATTGTCGGCCTGGCCGATGAGAAGCGCAAGACCACCGTCACCGGCGTCGAGATGTTCCGCAAGCTGCTCGACTACGCCGAGGCTGGCGACAACATCGGCGCTCTGCTCCGTGGTGTGCAGCGCTCCGAGATCGAGCGCGGCCAGGTGCTGTGCAAGCCCGGCTCCATTCAACCCCACACCAAGTTCCGCGGCCAGGTTTATGTCCTCAAACAGTCCGAGGGTGGCCGTCACACTCCCTTCTTTAACAACTATCGTCCTCAGTTCTACTTCCGCACCACCGATGTCACCGGCGTAGTTCAGCTGCCCGAGGGCGTCGAGATGTGCATGCCCGGCGACAACATCGAGATGGATGTCGAGCTCATTACCCCCATTGCCATCGAGAACGGTCTGCGTTTTGCCATCCGCGAGGGCGGCCGCACGGTCGGCTCGGGCGTGGTTATCGGCATCAACGAATAAGATCGGTCATCGTTTGTCTTAAAAGGGTCCTGCCAAACGGCGGGGCCCTTTTTTCTTGACAGAGTACGACAGTTGGGCTATAATAAACCTTGTCAACTGAATAAACTATTTATCAAGAGTGGCGGAGGGAACAGGCCCTGCGAAGCCCGGCAACCTGCCCAATAGGGTAAGGTGCCAAATCCTGCGGTTTAGCCGGAAGATAAATTATAAAACCCGGCTTATGGCTGGGCTTTTTTTGTTGCCCAGGCTGGGGAAAGTGAGGAAATCCATGCGCAATTATCTCTTTACATCCGAATCTGTCACCGAGGGCCATCCGGACAAGCTCTGCGACCAGGTGTCCGATGCGGTGCTCGACGCCGTGCTCGAAAAAGACCCCCTGGCTCGGGTGGCCTGCGAGACCATGGCCACCACCGGTATGGTAATGGTGGTGGGCGAAATTTCTACCCAATGTTATGTGGATATCAGCGCCGTAGTGCGTGGGGTGGTGCGGGACATCGGCTACACCCGGGCCAAATACGGCTTTGACTACAATACCTGCGCTGTGCTGGTAAGCATTGACGAGCAGTCGGGTGACATCGCCCTTGGGGTGGACAAGGCCCTCGAGGCCAAGGACGGTGAGCAGAGCGATGCGGCGGCCATTGGTGCCGGCGACCAGGGCATCATGTTCGGTTATGCCTCCAACGAGACGCCCGAGCTTATGCCGCTGGCCATTTCTCTGTCTCACAGGCTGGCCCGGCGTCTCTCCGAGGTGCGCAAAACCGGTCTGCTGCCCTATCTGCGCCCGGACGGCAAAACCCAGGTCACTATCGAATACAAAGACGACCGGCCGGTGCGGGTCGACACCATTGTCATCTCTAACCAGCACGACCCCGATGTGGATATGCAGCAGCTGCGCGCCGACATCATTGAGCAAGTGATTAAGCCCACGGTACCGCCCGAGCTGCTTGTGAACACCCGCTACCTCATCAACCCCACCGGGCGCTTTGTGGTGGGCGGTCCTCAGGGCGACAGCGGGCTTACCGGCCGCAAAATTATTGTGGACACCTATGGTGGCTACGCTCGCCACGGCGGCGGCGCCCTCTCGGGCAAGGATCCCACCAAAGTCGATCGTTCGGCGGCCTATGCGGCCCGTTATGTGGCTAAGAATATTGTGGCCGCCGGCCTTGCCGACCGCTGCGAGATCGAGATTGCCTACGCCATCGGTGTGGCCAGCCCCGTCTCGATTATGGTAGAGACCTTTGGCACCGGCAAAGTGGACGACACGGTGCTCACTCTGGCGGTGGACCGAGTGTTCGATCTGCGCCCGGCAGCCATCATCCGGGATCTGGACCTGCGTCGCCCCATCTACCGGCAGCTGGCCGCCTATGGCCACATGGGTCGGGAGGATTTAGGCGTCCTCTGGGAGAAAACCGACAAGGCTGAAGCCCTAAAGGAGGCTGTGGCCGCCATCACGGCCGAGCAAAACTAACTGAGCCAGTGCAAAATAAAACCCCCCGCCCCAGTTGGGGCGGGGGGTTTTAGACAGCTTAACACCTCGGGTGTCACCGGCATAGGATACTTCGAGGTGATTTTGCATGGAACGCATCCTTTTTGAGTTGTTGGTGGGTTTTTTTACCCTTTTGGGGATGGTGTCGGCCGCCGAATGGGCCATGAGCGGCATTTTCCGAGGCGGCTGGCGCTGGCCCCGTTTAAGTCTGCTGCCCGTATCGGGGGAGGACGGGGATATAGAACAGCGGCTGCGCTGCGCTTGGGGCAGCCTTCGCTATGACCGCTGGCTACCCGGCGGCGAGCTGATTATTGTAAACTTAGGTGCGCATCCCGACACATGGGCGGTCTGTCGTGCCTTTGCACGGGGCCGAGTGGGGGTGCGCCTCTGCGACGAGGAGGCGCTGTCGGGCATGCTGGAGCAGCAGGCTGTTTACAAAGGCGTTGTTCGTATATTATACTAAAATTCAGTACACGAACAGGAGGTGAAGGCGCATGGACGCCACCGAGCTGACCACCCTCGAAGGCCGGGTGGCCGATGTGCTCTTTCACAACCCTCAAAACTTCTATACGGTTTTTGTCCTGGATGATGGGCAGGAAGAAACTCCTGTCCTCTGCGAATATCCTGGGCTGGTGGTGGGCGAGGTGCTGCGGGTGGCGGGCAGCTATGTGCAGCACCCCGAGTATGGCCGACAGCTCAGAGCGCTGTCGGTGGAGCAGGTACGGCCGGTGGGTGAGACCGCCATCCTCGACTATCTGTCGGGCGGGGCGGTCAAGGGCATTGGCCCGGCCACAGCCCGCCGCTTGGTGTCCCACTTTGGCGACCGGGTGCTGGACATCCTCGAGCAAGAGCCCGAGCGGCTGTGTGAGATTAAGGGCATTACCCCTAAAAGGGCTCAGCGCATGGCCGAGAGCTATGCGCTTGTGCATGGGGTGCGCAGTGTTATCGCCTTTGTGGCCCGGTTCGGTCTGGACGCCTCGGTGGGTATTGCGTGCTACAAGCTCTGGCAGAACACCGCCGTAGCCCAGCTCACCGCCGACCCCTATCTGCTCTGCGGCGAGCACATCGGCCTCGACTTTGAAACCGCCGACCGCATAGCCGCCCACCTCGACATAAGCGGGGAAGATGCCCGCCGGGTGCGGGGAGGCCTTGGCTATGTGCTGCGCCACAACCTGCAAAACGGACATGCCTGCCTGCCGGCGGACAAGCTTATTCCCGCCGCCTGCCGTCTGCTGGACTGCCAAACTGATACGGCCGAAATGGTCCTTGACGGGATGGTGGAAGACGGGATTCTCATAGCTCTCGAGCGGGGCGAGCGGCGCTACATCTATATTCCGGCCCAGTACGAGGCCGAGCGCTATATCGCCGGGCGCCTGGCCCTCATGCTGGCACAGCCCGACCCAGAGGAAACGGTAGACGATACCGAAATTGCCGCCGTGGAACAGGAGCTGGGAATTCGCTACTCCAATCGGCAGCGTGAGGCCCTTATCACCGCTTTAGGCAGCCCGGTATTTGTGCTCACCGGCGGGCCGGGAACCGGCAAGACCACCGCCCTAAACGGCCTGCTGCGTCTGCTTAGGCGGCGGGGCTACAAGTCGGCCTTGGCTGCCCCCACCGGGCGGGCCGCCAAGCGCATGGGCGAAGTGACCGGCCTTGAGGCCAAGACCATTCACCGCCTGCTCGAGGCCAGCTTCTCCGACGGGGAGGGGTGCCTAAAATTCCGGCGGTGCAGCCAAAACCCACTGGATTGCGATGTGCTTATTCTCGACGAGGTGAGCATGGTAGATACCCTTCTCTTCGAGGCGGCGCTTCGGGCACTGCGGCTGGGTAGCCGCCTTGTGCTGGTGGGCGACTCGGACCAGCTGCCCTCGGTGGGGGCGGGAAATCTGCTCTGGGATGTTATCGCCTCGGGTCGGGTGCCCACCGTGCATCTTTCCGAGGTGTTCCGGCAGGCCGCCCAAAGCCGCATTGTCACCACCGCCCACAGCGTGGTGCGGGGCGAGGGGCTCGACCTTGCCACAAGGCCGGACTCCGACCTCTTTTTTGTTCGCCGGGCCACCGCCGCCGATGCCGCCGAAACGGTGCTCTCCCTCTGTCAGCGGCGCCTGCCCGACACCTATGGCTTCTCCCCCCTCACCGACATTCAGGTTATCACCCCCACCCGGCAGGGCGGGGTGGGCACGGTGCAGCTTAATGCGCTGCTCCAGCAGCATCTTAACCCACCGGCTCCCGACAAGGGGGAGGTGCGCTTTGGCAGCATGCTGTTCCGTGAAGGGGACAAGGTCATGCAGATTAAAAACAACTACGATGTGGAGTGGCAGAGCTCGACAGGGGAGAAGGGCTTGGGCATTTATAATGGCGACATAGGCCTTATCACGCTGATAGACCGCCCCAGCCGCTCCATGCTTATCCAATTTGACGACCGAGAGGTGCAGTATCTGTTTGACAACCTAAACCAGCTTGAGCTGGCCTATGCCATCACGGTGCACAAAAGTCAGGGCAACGAGTTCGATGCTGTGGTGATGCCCCTTGTGGGCAGCCACCGGCACCTGCACTACCGCAACCTGCTTTATACCGGCATGACCCGGGCCAAAAAGCTGCTGGTGATGGTGGGTCACCCGTCTACCGCCCAGCAGATGGCGGCCAACAACCGAGGCGGCCGCCGCTATACCAACCTTGCGTGGATGCTAGAGCGGGAGGGTATGTGATGCATGGGTTTGGGCACAGACTGCTCGACTTGCTTTTTCCGCCCCGCTGCTTATTTTGCAGTGGGGTCATCCGACGGGACCGTGCGGCCTGCGAGAGCTGCGAGCCTCATTTAAGCCGCATGGAAGGCTCCCTCTGCCCCGTATGCGGCAAGGGTCAGCGGGACTGTGTCTGCCGGGCCGAGCCCTTTGGCTTTGTCCGATGCACCGCCCCCTTTGCCTACGACGGACGGGTAAAAAACGGAATTCTAACCCTCAAGCGGGAGGCCCGCTCCAAGGCAGCCGACTATTTTGGCGAAGCCATGGCCCGGCAGGTGCGTCTTGCGTACGGCGATAGGGCCTTTGACTGGGTGACCTATGTGCCTGATGCGCCGGACAACACTCGGGGCTTTAATCAGGCCCGGCTGCTGGCCGAGGTGGTCGCCGTGCGGCTGGGTATTAACTGCACCGAGCCACCCATTCTAAAGCTTCCCGGCCGGATGCCCCAGCACAATCAGAGCCTTGCGGGGCGTCTTGACAACGCCGCTCAAAGCTACCAAAAAAGCGGCGGCAGCTTGCCGGGGGTTGTGCTGATGGTGGACGATGTGATGACCACCGGCTCCACCCTTGACCGCTGCGCCCGACTGCTTAGGGAGTCGGGGTCCGATGCGGTCTACTGCGTGGCGGCGGCAGCCACCCTTAGACAGAACATGTTCGATGATAACAACTTAACTTGAGATATAGGAAGGTGAACCGATGGCTTCGCAGGATATAGGGCTCGACCTTGGCACCGCCATCTCCATCGTCTACGAGCGTGAGCGTGGGGTTCTTCTTAAGGAACCCTCTGTGGTGGGGATTAACCAAAAAACCCGGCAGGTAATCTGCGTGGGGGAGGAGGCCTACGAGATGATTGGCCGCACCCCCGATAAAATACGGGCCGTTATGCCCATGGCCGACGGCGTGATCTCCGACTTCGACCTCACCAGCGCCATGGTGCGGGGGCTGCTGCGCAAGGTGTATCACCGCAGCCTGGTAAAACCTCGGCTTATAATATGCGTGCCCTCGGGCATTACCGATGTGGAATCCCGGGCGGTGGTCGGTGCAGCGCTCGGGGCGGGCAGCCGCAAGGTCTATCTTATCGAGGAGCCGGTGGCGGCGGCGCTCGGCGCAGGCATGGACATTTCAAAGCCCCGCGGTCGGCTTATCATCGACATTGGGGGTGGCACCACCGATATTGCCGTGCTCTCTCTCAATGGCATTGTCTGTAAAAAATCCATTCGGGTGGCCGGGCGGCGCTTTGACAGTGACATCATGCGCTATATTAAAAACGCCTACGGGCTGCAAATCGGCGAGCGCACCGCCGAACGCCTTAAGGTGCAGGCGGGCAGCGTGAGCTTTGAGCCCGAGGAGGAGGTCGAGGTGGAGGTCAAGGGCCTCGACACCCAAACCGGTCTGCCCGGGCGGGTGGTGCTGGGCCGCCGGGAGGTAAAAGAGGCCATTATCGATGCTGCCATGCTCATTGTGTCCGCCGTGCGTCAGGTTTTGGAGGTGACCCCTCCCGAGCTGGCGGGGGACATTTATTCCGACGGCTTGCTGCTCTCGGGAGGCGGGGCCTATCTCCACGGGCTGGATAGGTTATTGGGCGCCGAGACCGGACTATCCACTCAGCGGCTGGAAGCCCCCGATCTCGTGGTGGCCAGGGGCACGGCGCTGGCTTTTGACCATCTGGATACGCTGGTAGACGGTTTTATCATACCGCAGACACATAATCACTAAGTTGTTACAATTTGTTAATAAACGGTAGCGAATGGTTGAATTTTGTCCGGATTTACAGTACACTGTAAGATAGCTTATCACACATTGTTTTCTTCAACAAAATTTTTCTTTGTTAAAAGGAGGAGCCATGAAAGAGAGAATCTTAGAGCTGACTAATAAGTATTTCGACGAAATGGTCGCTTATCGCCGCGACATCCACCAGCATCCCGAGGTTGCCTATCAAGAGGAACGCACCATGGGTGTTATCGCCAAAGCGCTAACCGAAATGGGCATCGAGCACAAGACCGGCGTGGGCGGCTACGGTGTTGTAGGCCTTATTCACGGCGGCAAGGGCGAGGGCAAATGCATCGGCATCCGTGCCGATATCGACGCGCTGGCCGTTAACGAGGCTACCGACCTGCCTTTTTCTTCGGTCAACGAAGGCGTTATGCACGCCTGCGGACACGATATGCACACCGCCGGGCTGCTGGGCGTTGCTCGTGTGCTCAACGACATGAAGGATGAGTTTAAAGGCACGGTCAAACTGATTTTCCAGCCTGCCGAGGAGAAGTCCCCCACCGGCGGCGCCCCCTATATGATTGAGGACGGCGTGCTGGAAAACCCCAAGGTCGATGCGATTATTGCACTACATGTATGGCCCGGCATTGAGACCGGGGCTGCCGCTGTGCGCTTCGGTCCCATGATGGCTTCCTCAGATAGGGTGAACATTAAGATTAAGGGCCGCAGTTGCCACGCTTCTCAGCCTCAGGACGGCGTAGACGCCATTGTGTTGGCCGGTCAGGTTATCTCGGCGCTGCAGACCGTCGTCTCCCGCAATGTGCCCCCCCTGGAGTCGGCTGTGCTCACCTTTGGCGTTATCCGCGGAGGCAAGATATACAATGTTGTCTCGGACGAGGTGATCCTCGAAGGCACCATGCGCAACCTCAACTTTGCTGTGCGTGATATGATGCCCAAGCGCATCGAAGCCATTGTCAAGGGTGTCACCGAAGGCATGGGCGGCAGCTATGAGTTCGACTTTTCGCCCGGCTATCCCCCGGTGGTCAACGACCCGGCCGTCACCGAGCATGTCTATGCCGCCATGCAGGATGTTATGGGCGACAAGGCCGTTATCGCACCCCATTCGGCTCTGGGCGGCGAGGACTTTGCCTTCTTTGGCGAAAAGGTGCCCATCAGCTACTTCTGGCTGGGCGTGGACAGCCCCCACATCAAGAGTGCGCCCATTCACAACGCCGGCTTTAACCCCGACGAGCAAGCGCTCTCCTACGGCTGCCAGACCCTTTGCAATGCTGCGCTGCGTTTCTTAAACGAGTAAAAAATATCCATAAGGCCCTCCGGCTTCTTGGCCGGGGGGCTTTTTATGTGTTTAACAATTTTTACCCCCGTGTATTTAATTGCCGGCAGCTCATACTAAAACCGACACCAAAATAAGGGGGAACATTATGTCACAGCTTACAAGCAAAGAGCTTTCGGCCATCGAGGATCAGCTCAGCGTGGAACAAAACCTTGTGGCCAAGTTTAAAACCTATGCCTCGCAGGTCACCGACCCGCAGCTCAAATCCAAATGCGAGCAGGTGGCTGCCAAGCATCAGGCCCACTTCGACCGGCTTTACAGCCAACTCAGTTAGGAGGAGCGTCTATGCAAATTAAACTTAATCAGTTTGGCGACAAGGAAATGATTACCGATGCTCTTACCTCTCAGAAGATGATTACCAGCACCTATAACACCTTTGCCAACGAGTGTGCCACCCCGGCGCTGCGCAGCGAGTTTATGAACATTCTCAGCGACGAGCACCAAATTCAGCACGAGATTTTTACAGAGATGCAAAAGCGCGGCTGGTATCAGGTAGAGGCCGCCGAAAAAACCAAAATAGACCAGGCTAAACAAAAATTTGCCAAGGGCAGCAGCAGCCAATAGCGCCCAGATTCAGTTGCACAAAAAGTTTCAAAAACACCAAAAAAACTCGCCGCAGGCGGGTTTTTTTGTGTTGCTTAGACAGCTTTATTGGGATACCACGGCCGATTTTAGACGCCTTTGGTATAGCCTATAGCCTCTGTATGTGTTATAATATTTTGCATATGGCCACGCCTATTTTGGCCCTAACGCAGTTTACCACCCCCGCCCCGAGTCCCTGTGGTGTGCGGGAGAAAGTGAGGTGCCTTTCGTGGCATCGATCCCCACTGCCGAACAGTATCGGCAGCTAAAACGGGCAGCACTCGAACAGAGCTTTGCCCACCTAAACCCCGCCCAGCGTCAGGCCGTTTTTCAAATAAATGGCCCGGTGCTTATTTTGGCGGGCGCCGGCAGCGGCAAAACCACCGTGCTTATCAACCGTATTGCCTATATGTTGCGTTATGGCAACGCCTACCATAGCCGCTGTGAGCCACCCCGGCTCTCGGAGGAGGATTTGCGCTTTCTTAGGGCGGCGGCCACGGGCGCCGAGCGGGACGATGAGCGGCTGGCCGCTCTGATAGCCGACAATCCGCCCTACCCCTACCGCATTCTGGCCATTACTTTTACCAATAAAGCCGCCGACGAGCTCAAGGAGCGCCTGAGTTCCATGCTGGGCGCCGAGATCGCCGCCGACATTGCGGCTTCCACCTTCCACTCGGCCTGTGTGCGCATTTTGCGGGCCGAGGCTCATCTGCTGGGCTACCCCCGCAGCTTTGGCATCTACGACAGTGACGACAGCCAGCGGCTTATTAAAGAAATCTTGCGGGACTTTAACCTCGACGACAAGGTCTACCCGCCCCGAACGATGGCCAATGCCATCGGAGCGGCCAAGGACGCCCTCTACACCCCCGAGCAGCTGCTTGCCGAGGCCGACGGGCACCCCAGAAAGGAGCAAATCGCCCGTATCTACGGCGAGTATCAGCGCCGCCTGATGACCTCGGGCGCCATGGACTTTGATGACCTCATCACCAACACTGTGCGGCTGTTTCAAAGCCATCCCGATGTACTGGAAAAATACCAGCGGCGCTTTAGGTATATCATGGTGGATGAATATCAGGACACCAACCGGGCCCAATATGCGCTGGTCAGCCTGCTGGCCGACGCCCATGGCAACCTTTGTGTGGTGGGCGACGACGACCAGAGCATCTATCGCTTCAGGGGCGCTACCATCGAGAATATTCTGGGCTTCGAGCGGCAGTTCGAGGGGGCTATGGTGGTGCGCCTTGAGCAAAACTACCGCAGCACCCAGATCATTTTAGATGCGGCCAATCATCTTATTTCTCACAACACCGAGCGCAAGGGCAAAACCCTTTTTACCGAGCAGGTAGGGGGCGAGCTCATCATGCTTAAAGCCGCCGCCGACGAGATGGCCGAAGCCGGCTACATTGCCGAGGTGGTGGAGGCCGCTGTGCGCCAGGGCGGCCGCTATGCCGACCACGCGGTGCTCTACCGCATGAACGCCCAGTCGGGGTCGGTGGAGCAGGTGTTTATCAATGCCGGTATTCCCTACCGCATTGTGGGCGGCCTGCGCTTTTACGAGCGCAAGGAGATTAAGGATCTGCTGGCCTATTTGAGCGTTATCGAAAATCCGGCGGACGCCCTGCGCCTAAAGCGCATTATCAACGAGCCTAAGCGGGGCATTGGAGACGCCACGGTGGCCACGGCTTCCGAAGTGGCTCAAACCTTGGGTATCAGCCTCTATGAGGTGATCGCCTCGGCCGACCAATTTGCCCCTCTCTCCCGCAGGGCCCGCTCCCTTATGGACTTTGCCCGCATGATGGAGACGCTCAGGCAGGCAGCCGATAGTCTGCCACTGCCCGCCCTTTTGGATACGCTACTTGCTGAAAGTGGCTATATCGACCATATTTTGGCCGACAAGCAATCGGCTATGACCCGGATGGAGAATATCGGCGAGCTTAAAAACACCATGGCCCGCTACGCTGACTCCACCGACCAGCCCACCCTCAGCGGATTCTTGGAGGAGGTGGCCCTCTACACCGCCATGGACACCTACGACGCCGCAGCCGATGCCGTGGTCATG
The DNA here is from genome assembly GCA_002305075.1 of Ruminococcaceae bacterium UBA1404. GTDB lineage: Bacteria > Bacillota > Clostridia > Oscillospirales > Ruminococcaceae > UBA1404. Next base: position 19,274 of record DBQC01000004.1, read on the forward strand.
ATGACGCTGCACTCAGCCAAGGGGCTCGAGTTTGAAAGCGTGTATATCATCGGCATGGAGGAGGGCATTTTCCCGGGCAATCAGGCCATTGTTGCCCCCGACGAGATTGAGGAGGAGCGACGGCTGTGCTATGTGGGTTTTACCCGGGCCAAAAAACGGCTGCACCTGCTCCGCGCCCGTCAGCGCATGATGTTTGGACAAACCATGCGCAACCGGCCCTCTCGCTTTATCGGGGAGGTACCCGCCCAGCTTATCGAGGACCTCTCCACCGAACCCGCAGAGTTTTTTGGCGGCTGGCAGCCTCAGCGTCCCGCTCCCTCCCGCTTTACCGGGAGCCGTCCGGCCACCGCACAGAAGCCTGAGAGCTTCATGCCCGGAGACGCCGTCATCCACCGGGTGTTCGGACGGGGGACGGTTCTATCGGCCACCGACATGGGGGGCGACATCCTCTATGAAATCGCCTTTGACAAGGTGGGTACCAAAAAGGTTATGGCCACCTTTGCTCGGCTCCAGCGAGCTTAAAGGGCACGGACAGGCATAAAAAAACGAGAATCATCTAAATGTCACAAAAGCCGTGGCTTCTCATACAATGTATTGAGCACACGCGAGACTATTTGTGACAGGAGGATTTATATGCCACTGAGCGATGTTCCAAACGATGTGGCCACCCGCGCCCGGGATAATGGCGCCATGACAAACTTTATGGAAGCCGTTAGCATAAACACTGACCGTATTTATGACTCCTGCGTGGATCGGGATTGCATCGAGAATCTCCAGGTATTTTTCACCACCGAGGGCCAGCCCCTCATCGACGCCGCATCGTCGGTGCGGGTCAAGCGGGCCGAGGTTGTGGCCGCTTACCTCGATGTGGAGCCGGTCACCTTCAACCGGGGTTTTTATTCGGTTGAAATGACCTTCTATTTCAAAATTTGCATCAATGTCTACACCACCGGCACCGTCAACCCTGCCCAGGTCGAAGGCCTCTGCGTCAGCCAAAAACGGGTGATTCTCTATGGCAGCGAGGGCACGGTTAAAACCTTCTCCTCCGACGCACCGGATGTCTGCTACAGCGGCGGCGTGCCCACGGCCACCGTTCAGGCGGTCGACCCGCTGGTGCTGGCCTTTAGCTTGGTGGGAGCCAGCGGAATGCCCACCGAGCCGATTGCGGCCATTCCCCAGTGCGTCCGGGATATGTTCGACGGAAGCTTTGACTCTGTAACCCCCATTAACACGGTACTTGCCACCCTCGGTATGTTCTCCATTGTGCAGATGGAGCGTCCGGTGCAGATTATGGTGCCTTCCTACGACTTCGTCGTACCCGACAGGGAGTGCAACGACTCCACCGACGACCCCTGCGAGCTGTTTAGGCGGCTGCGCTTTCCTACCGAGGAGTTCTTCCCACCCTGCGGCGAAGCGGACGATACATAAAATCAAGCCTGCCTCCGGGGGCCCCTCCAAGGCCCCCGGCGGCGGCAGGCTCTAAGGGAAAGAGGATGTCGATATGCTTAAAGTCACATTAATAGGCCATAGCCCAAACCCCGAGGCCACCGTGGCCGCAGCGGCTAAAATCTGCTATTCTCCCGCCGAACTCGACCAATTGATGGACAACCTTACCCCCGAAAAATCGGCCGAATTTGTCCAGATGCTTCTAAAGCTCGGGCACGAAAGCCCTATCGAGCACGCCAGCTTTACCTTTGGCATCGAGGGGGTGTCTCGTTCGCTGCTGGCCCAAATCACCCGTCACCGCATCGCTTCTTTTAGTGTGCAGAGCCAGCGCTATGTCAAGGAGGACCACTTCGACTTTATAACCCCTCCCGAAATTGCCGACCATCCCGAAGCGCTGAAACTGTATCACGAGGCCATGGAAAAAGCCGGCGAAGCCTACCGGGCGCTGTCCGCCCTATTGAAGGACAAGCATACCGCCCGGCTTATCGCCGAAGGGCAGACGCCCGAGGCTGCCGCCCGCATGGCGGGCAAAATGGCCATAGAGGACGCCCGATTTGTGCTGCCAAACGCTTGCGACACCAAAATGCTGGTCACAATGAATGCAAGAAGCCTGCTGAATTTCTTTAGCCATCGCTGCTGCAACCGTGCCCAGTGGGAAATCCGTGCCCTGGCCGACCAGATGCTCTGTCTGGTCAAGGAGGTAGCTCCCTCGCTGTTTGCGGCCGCCGGTCCGGGCTGTGTGCGAGGGCCTTGCCCCGAGGGCAGCATGACCTGCGGGCGCATGGAAGAGGTGCGTGCCCGCTACAGGGGGGACGGCCCATGCTAAAGGCAAAGCTCATCGTCATCGAGGGCATAGACGGCAGCGGCAAAGCCACCCAAGCCCAGCGCCTGCTGGACTATTACACCGCCGCCGGACAGGCTGTGCGCCTTGTGTCCTTCCCCGATTATCAAAGCCCCTCCTCGGCGCTGGTCAAGCTCTATCTGTCCGGGGGTATCGGGGCGGGGGAGACCGGTTCGGTCAACGCCTATGCGGCCTCCTGCTTTTACGCCGCCGACCGCTATATCAGCTACCAAAACAACTGGCGGTCCGGCTACGAGCAGGGCCTTATCCTGGCCGATCGCTATACCACCTCCAACCTCATCCACCAAATGGCCAAGCTCCCCCGAGAGGAATGGCCCGGCTTTATAGAGTGGCTCCACGACTTTGAGTATGAGCGGCTGGGGCTGCCTGCTCCCGATTTGGTGCTCTATCTGGACCTGCCCCTTGAAGCGGCCCAGCGCCTGCTTGATGCCCGCTATGGCGGAGATGACCGCAGGCGGGACATCCACGAGCGGGACCTTAGTTATCTTGCCGCCTGCAGGCAGGCCGCCACCTATGCGGCCGACAGACTGGGCTGGCACCGCATAGCCTGCACCGAGGCGGGCGAGCTGCGCAGCGTAGAGGCCATTGCAAATGACATTATAAATAAAGCAGCACTGCTGTAACCCTTAGGAGGAACCATGGAAATTCCCTTTCGACCGATTCAACTGAGCGATAAAAAGTGGATTGAAGAACTGCTAAAGTACAGCGATTTTCGCGGAGCCGAATACACCTTTACCAACAACTACAACTGGTCTCGAGTCTACGATATTAATGTGGCCCGTTGCCGTGATTTTGTTATCTACCTCATGGGCGAAAACGACCGCTCCAGCTATCTATTCCCTGCCGGTCGAGGCGAGCTGAAGCCGGTTATCGAGCACCTTATGCAGGACGCAAGCAGCCGGGGACTCCCATTTAGGCTCCACGGCATCCAGCCCCATCAAATTCCAATACTAAACGAGCTTTTCCCCGGGCGCTTTATCTACGAAACCAACGAGGGATACGCCGACTATATCTACTCGGTGGAAAAGCTGCAAACACTGTCGGGTAAAAAGTTTCATGCCAAGCGCAATCACATCAACCGCTTTATGCAAAATTACCCCGACTGGCGCTACGAGCCCATCACCCCGGACAACCTGGACGAGGTGCGGGAGATGAGCCGCCAGTGGTGCGAGCAGAACGACTGCGGCGAGGGGGGCAGCCTGGCCGACGAGGCGGCTATGGTGCGCTCGGCTCTTGAAAACTTCGAGGCCTTAGAGATGTCCGGCGGGCTTATCCGGGCCGGCGGCCGTGTGGTGGCCTTTACCATGGGCCATCCTATCAACTCGGACACCTTTGGCGTTCACATTGAAAAGGCTTTTGCCGAGGTGCAGGGAGCCTACCCCATGATCAACCAGCAGTTTGCCATTCATGCCATGGAGGGCTTTACCTATGTCAACCGCGAGGAGGACATGGGCAACGAGGGCCTGCGCCATGCCAAGCGCTCCTACCAACCCGAGTTTATGTACGAGCGCTACCGCGCCAAGCTCATCGACTGACAGGAGGTGTCCGCCTTGAGCCTTACTTTTTCTCTGGCCCACCCGGGGCTTGCTCCCCAAATAGCCGAGCTTTGGCGGCTCTGCTTTGGCGATCCCGAGGCGTATATACGCTTTTATATGGAGCGGGCCTTTCGCCCCGAGCAGGTGCTTGTGGCTTACAGCGGCGACAGGCTCAGCGCCATGCTCACCATGGTGCCGGTGGAGGCCACAGCTCAGGGCCGGACGCTGCGGGGACGCTATGTGTTCGCCGTGGCCACCCACCCCGATTTTCAGGGCAGGGGCATCAGCACGGCGCTGCTCGAGGCTGCACACCAACATATGCGGACCGAAGGGGTCGACTTTTCGATACTTGTCCCGGCAGGGGACAGCCTGTTTAACTTTTATAGCAAGCGAGGCTATACCACGGCCAGCTATCTTAACATTTTCGAGCCCGAGGACGGGAAAGAGGAGCCCCTTGTTCTTACCGCTGCCAATCTTGAGGAGCTAAAACCGCTGCGGGACAGCTATTTTGCCGGGAGTGCCCTCTACTGCGGCTGGACGACCGAGACCTTGGCCTTTTTGGGGGCCGAGTGCCGCTACCACGGCGGCGAGATCTGGGCTTTTGATTATCAGGGCCGGCCGGGCTACGCCGTCTGCTACCCCCACGGCGAGCTTATCGAGGTCAAGGAATGTCTGCCCGCCAAGGCGGCCGGTGCATTGGCCGCAGCCTTACGGGCACAGTACGGCCTTGGGCGCTGTCGGGTGCGGTTGCCCGCCCGGTTGGGTGAGGGTCGCCCCTTTGCTATGGCCTACTGGTACACCCCCGCCGCCGATATAGAGTCGGGCGGGCCGCCCTACATCTCGCTGGTGCTGGACTAACCGATGCCGGCCCCACCCGATTAGGAGGAAGATTTAATGTCGGATATCCAGTCTGTTAAGCAGGCGATGCGAACCGAGTACTCCGCCCGCCGGGCGGCGCTGCCCCCCGAGACACGCAAGGACTACGACCGCCGTCTTGTTAAGGCGCTTATAGCCGATCCCGCTTTTGTGGCAGCCAAGGCGCTGCTGTGCACCCTTTCCACCCCCGAGGAGCTGGACACCGCCCCTATGATCGAGGCGGCGTGGGCTATGTCCAAGCCGGTGGCGGTGCCCCGCTGTCTGCCGGGGCGGCAGATGGGCTTTTATATCTATGATGACCAAACAGTGCTCGAGCAGTCTAAATACGGCATATGGGAGCCGGCTTTATCTAGTAGACTGTTTGAGGACTTCGCAGGTACGCTCTGCGTAGTACCTGCCCTCTGCGTAGATCACGAGGGCTACCGTCTGGGCTACGGCGGGGGCTACTACGACCGATTTTTGCAGCGCTATACCGGCCTTACGGTCACGCTGGTCTACCCGGGTTTTGTCAGCCACACGCCACTGCCCCGCGAGACCACCGACCGACCGGTAGATCGCCTTATCACCTTAGACATTGCGCCATAGGAGGCTTATATTATGTCCGATGCCAAACAACCCAAGCGGGGCACCACCCCCATAGGCCGAACCGTTTTGCTGGTGGTTTGCATGGTGCTGGTGGCCGTGTTGCTGGCCTTGTTCGTGCTGTCCGCCGCCACCGATATGTTCGGTCTTAGGCGGGGGGAGCAGCAACTTATCGAGCTAAACATTCCCCAAGGTATGCGCTCCGGCCAGATTGCCTCGGCTCTTCAAAAGGCGGGCGTCATCAATCAGGGGCTCACCTTTCAGCTTTATGCGGGGCTTATCCGCCAGGCCTCGGACCAGTTTCAGGCTGGAGATTATGTCTTTGACTCCAAAATGAGCTATGACGAAATTATCATCATGCTGCGCAGCGGCAATGTGAGTGTCGATACGGTCACCCTCACCTTTTATGAGGGGTCTACCTTGCGTGAGATTGCCCGCAAGCTCGAGCAAAACGGCGTCTGCTCGGCGGCCGACTTTATTAGCGCCACCGAAAATGCCGACTTCGGCTACGAGTTTCTTAATATGCTACCCGAGGACGAGCACATCTTCCGGCGCTTAGAGGGCTACCTTTACCCCGATACTTACGAATTTTATGTGGGCGAAAATGTTAACTCGGTGCTGCGCAAGTTTTTGATGAACTTTAACCAGAAGCTGTTCCCCGAGGTTTACCAGGAGATTCTTGACGCGGGCTTTACCCTTCACGAGGCCATCACCCTCGCTTCCATTATTCAAAAGGAGGCCGGCCACCCCGATGAGATGCGCCGGGTGTCCTCGGTGTTCCACAACCGGCTGAGCTCGGTTGAGTTCCCCCGCCTTGAGTCGGATGTGACCATCTTCTATGTAGAGGGCAACATCAAGCCCTATATGCAGACGGTCAATCAGCCTCTCTACGACGCCTACAACACCTATGTGTGCCACGGCCTGCCGACGGGACCCATTTGTTCGCCGGGCATGGACGCCATCCGGGCGGCTCTTAACCCCGAGGATACCGTTTACCTGTTCTTTGTCACCGACAAGGCGGGCAAATATTACTACGCCTCCACCTTGCCCCAGCACGACCGCAATGTGGCCGTAGCCTCCCGAGCTGGGGTAGACCACGGAACAGCCACGGGCAGCTAACCGCCATAGACCAATCGCCTTTTTGTGGCAGGGTTTGATTCAAGTTTGCCTCTGTCGTTGACAATCCCTGCCAATATTCTATAATTATATTAAGGTATTCAACCGGTTGCGGCCATTTAAAGCAAAGATGGGTGAAGGATTATGCGTAGAGAATCGGAAATCTTATTGGAGGCGGGGACCAACGAGCTTGAAATTATGGAATTCACCATCGCCGGCGAACTGTTTGGCATTAATGTGGCCAAGGTGCTGGAAATTATGGTCAACCAGCCGGTAAAGCCCATGCAAAAGTCTCACCCCAACATCGAGGGGGTGTTCAAGTCCCGGGACATGGTTATAACGGTCATCGATTTGGCCGGCTATTTGGGCCTGCCCCCTTCGGACGACCAAGAGCGGGATATTTTTATCATCACCAACTTTAACAACGCCCACTTTGCCTTTCATGTGCACACGGTCGTGGGTATCGACCGGGTAGCCTGGACCCAGATAAGCAAGCCGGATAAAATTGTTTACGGCGGCGACGAGGGCATTGCCACCGGTCTTGCCGACTACGAGGGTCGCCTGATTACCATTTTGGATTTTGAAAAGATTGTGGCCGAAATTAATCCCGATATGGGGCTTAGAATATCCGAGGTGGAGCGGCTGGGCACACGGCAAACCGATAATCGGCCCATTTTGGTGGCCGAGGACTCCATGATGCTCTCTAAAATGCTTGTGGAAACGCTCAACAAGGCCGGTTACCGAAACATCATCAAAACCGACAATGGTTTGGAGGCCTGGAACTATCTGGTGGAGGCCGCCGAAAGCGGGGACCGGCTGAGCGACCATGTGGTCTGCCTGATATCGGATATCGAGATGCCGCAAATGGACGGTCACCGACTGACCAAGCTGGTAAAAAACGATCCCTGCTTAAAGGGCCTTCCGGTGATTTTGTTCTCCTCGCTTATCAACGAGGAGATGCGCCGCAAGGGTGCTGAGCTGGGGGCTGATGCTCAAATCTCCAAGCCCGAGATTGGCAATCTCGTGTCCGTGATGGACAGCCTGCTGACCGTCCGGGTATAAACTCCAAGGTCCATAAGTGCAAAAGCCTGCCACAAACGGCAGGCTTTTAATTTTTTGGGGCATTTTGCACACAGCAAATAAGCCGCTATATTGTCATAGAACTTTCACATAAGCGGGTATTGTAAAAAAATGTTTACTAAATAAGATGAAAATCGCTATTTTTTTTTAGAAGAACCGTAAAATCTTCGGCTATGAGGGTCGAACGATATTTACAAATTTAAGTATTTGTGTACAATCTCATTATTCATGCAGATTTTAGGACTTATCTTGTCATATTTAGGGAAAAATCGGTTACATTAGAAAATTTGCTCGAATTTGTGCTAATGTAATCAGCTCATTAGAACACCGTACTAATCAATCAACCCAACGGAGGTGCTTTATTCCATGAGCGCAGATATGGTCAGGCTGTTTGTGCCCCGGGAGATTTCGCCAATCCGACCCATCGACCACATTGGAACCGGCAGCCTTTCGGCACCGGGTGGCACACAGGTGCCTTTTGCTGATGTTTTAGGACAGGCCATGCGCGATGTGGTGGAAACCCAAAAATCCACCGCGCAGGACGCGTATGATCTTGTGATGGGAACAGGGGACGATTTGCACAACATCATGATACGCAATGCTATGGAAACAGCCGCTGTCGAAACCGCCGTGGAGCTTACTTCCCGGGTGGTCAGCGTCTATAAGGAAATTATGCAAATGCAGATCTAAGCTTGCATATCTAAAGCCTGTCGGGCACCAGTCCGCGGGCCGGTTGAATTCTTAAAAGAGGCTGGGAGCAGATGGCGGAGCAACTGAACAAGCTCATTGATAATCTTAAAGAGTACTGGGGCAAGTTGGCCCCTAAAACCCAAAAGATCGTACTGGGGGCAGCGGCGGCCGTGGTGGCCTTTGCCGTTGGCCTTACGGTCTTTTTGAATATGCCTAAAATGGGCTATAAGCAAATATTCCCGGGCATGAGCGGCTCGGAGGCTGCCGAGGTCTACGCCGTGCTGCTTGAGATGGGCGTAAGCCCCGAAATCGATAGCCGCGGCAATGTGCAGGTGCCCACCGACCAGTGGGACGACCTTCAATATCGTTTATCGGCACAGGGCTATCCAAAAACAACCCTTACTTACGATGTTTTTTCAAATATGTCGGGCTTTACCACCACAGAGTTTGAAAAACGGGTGGCCCTAACCTATCAGCTGCAGGAGCAAATACGCGCCACGCTCAACCGATGGAGTGGCATTGACGATGCTGCGGTCATCATCAATGTGCCCGAGAGCAGCAATTTTGTGTGGGACCAGTCCAAGCAGGAGCAGAGCTCGGCCAGCGTGACGGTCACCATGCGCCCGGGTCACAACCTAGCCCCCGAGCAGGTGTCGGCCATCAAAAACCATGTCGCCTCGGCGGTGCCGGGGCTGCAGCCGGCTAAAGTCACGGTGATCGACGCTCTTACCGGTGTAGAACCCCCTTCTTTAGAGAACGCCTCGGGCCATTATAGCGCCATGCGGCTGGAGTTTGAGCGCCAGGTCGAGCTGGCCATCGAGAACAATGTCAAGCGTCTGCTGGTGCCCACTTATGGCACAAATGGCGTGACGGCCGTGGCTAAAGTTAGCCTTGACTACGATAAAATCATCACCGAACGCCGGGAGGTGCTCCCCCAGGAGGACGACGGCGAGGGTGTGCTCACCCATATCGACGAATATTACACCGTGGGGGGCTACGACCCGGCACGGGGGCTGGTGGGCGAAGAGTATAACACCGACATTCCTGAATACCCCAATCTAAGCGGCATCAACGAGGGTGATGTCACGGTTTTCGACCGCAGCATGGATTTTGATGTGGGCTATGTGCTCACCCAAATCGAAAAGGGCGAGCCGCTGCTGCGCGAGGCCTCGCTGGCGGTGATTGTCAGCGACGACAACTTCACCACCGAAAAGGAAGCGCTGCTTATCGACCTCATCTCCAAAAGTGTCAACATTCAGCCTTACAACATTACGGTGGCCAACATGGACTTCCAGGCCGCCCAAGCCGTGGGCGCCGGCCCTGCCGAGGAGGCTGTCTGGATGCGTTATCTGCCTTGGCTGCTGGGCGGCGGTCTGCTGGCCATTGCCCTCGGGCTGGCCGTGCTGCTGGTGCTGCGCCAAAACCGTCGGCGCAAGGCCGAGGCGGCTCTGGCCGAGGAGGTCGAGCTGGAAGAGCAGCGTAAGCGGGATCTGCAAAAGGAAATCAGCGAACACAAGCGCATGCTTCAGGAGGAAGCTAAAGCCGCAGCCAACCTCAAGGAAGATGCCATTACGCAGGAGGTCAGGGAATTTGCGGCGCGCAACCCCGAGATAACAGCAAACCTCATAAGAAGTCTCATGAGGGAGGACAGATAAAGTGGCAAAGAAACTTACAGCGACCCAGCGGGCCGCAGCCATTATTATCGCCCTGGGTAGCGAGCGGGCTTCGGCGGTTTATAAGTACCTCAAAGATGAAGAGATCGAGCAGCTTTCGCTGGAAATTGCCAAGTTAGATCGTTTGATGCCCGAAGACATGCAGGAGACCATAGAGGATTTCTACGGCTTGTGCGTCACCCAAAAGGTGATTAACGAGGGTGGAATTCTCTATGCCCGGGATGTGCTGGAAAAGGCCTTTGGCAGCCAGCAAGCTACAGATTATATGGAGCGCCTTTCCAAGTCGCTTCGAACAAAGAATTTTGACTTTATACGAAAAGCTGACTATAAAAGCCTTCAAATGATGCTGCAGCACGAGCATCCCCAAACCATTGCGCTGGTGCTCTCCTACGCCCGTGCCGAACAGGCTTCCCATGTTATCTCCGAGCTGCCCACCGACCTGCAGATCAATGTGGTCGAGCGCATTGCCAATATGGATAGGGCCGCGCCCGAGTATATTGCCATTGTGGAGGAAAACCTTGCGCGCAGATTCGCCATGCTTGTCTCCTCCGACCAGATGGAGGTGGGCGGTATCACCTATGTGGCCGATATTATGAACCGGGTGGACCGCAGCACCGAAAAGAGCATCTTCGACAAGCTGGGTCAAAAGGACCCCAACCTTGCCGACGAGATACGCAAGCTGATGTTCGTGTTCGAGGACATTGTCACCCTGGATAGCATGGCCATTCAGCGGTTTATCCGCGAGGTGGACACCAAGGACCTGGCCATTGCACTCAAAGCCACCAACGAAGAAGTCAAACAGGTCATCATGCAGAATATGTCCACCCGTATGCGCGAGACCATCGAGCAGGATATTCTCTATCTGCATAATGTGCGCATGCGCGATGTGGAGCAGGTCCAGCAGAAGATTGTGGGCATTATCCGCGTGTTAGAGGAGCAGGGCGAAATCGTCATTGCTAAGGGCGAGGAGGACGCCATCATTGCTTAAGATTATCAAACCCGACTGGGTGCACCAATCTGACGATGTGGTGCTCATTCCCGATGCGCCACCCCCGCCGCCGCCCTCGGTCGAGACCGAGGAGCCATCCGAGGTCGTCCAGTCCGAGCTTGATCCACAGGCAATTTTGGAGCAGGAGAAGGCCCGGGCCGAGGCGCTGGCCGAGCATTTGCTCGACGCCGCACGGCAGGAATGCCAAGACATCTTAGAGCAGGCCCGCAAGGAGGCCGAAACACTGCGCACCAAAGCCTGGCAGGAGGGCTTTGAGGCGGGACGGGCCGAGGCAGCTGGGCAGGCGGCCGACGCCATTGCCGAAACCCACCGGCTTTTAGGCGCCCTTAAAGAGCGTCAGCAAGCCTTTTTTGAAGACTACCGCAAGGAGATAGGCGCCCTTTCCATCGATATTGCCAGAAAAATTTTAGGCGATGCCTTAGAAACCGATCCCCTCGCCATGGTCGACTTAGTCAGACGGGCAGTGGCCTCGGTGCGGGGGGCTACCTACATCGAGGTGGAGCTGTCCGAACGGCTGCCTGCCCTCATAGACACCCTTTTCCGGGAGTTCGCCTCGGCAAATGGGGCTATCGATATAACCGCCGTATCCACCCAGCCCGGCAGCTGCATCTTGCGCACTGACGAGGGCGTGGTGGATGCCTCGGTCGAGACCCAGCTAAAAAACCTGGCCGACATATTTGGTGATACCCAGCCCGTATAGTCCATCCGCAAAAAAAGGAGGTGATTTCGATGGCCACAGGCATAGCCACCCATACCATGGCGCTGCGGCGGACGCTTAAGATAAGCGACCTCTACCAATACAAGGGCCGCATTAGCAAAATTGTGGGCATGAGCGTGGAGGCCACCGGTATCACCTGCAATGTGGGAGATATATGCCGCATCCACATCGACCAAAACCGCCAAGCCTTGGCCGAGGTGGTGGGTCTTACGGGCGGCATCACCCAGCTTATGCCCTATACCGAAATTGACGGCATTGGCGCCGGCAGCGTGGTGGAAAACACCGGCCGCAAGCTGGAGGTGGCGGTGGGAGACTGCCTCGTTGGTCGAACCATCGACGCCTTGGGCGTCCCGATTGACGACGGCCCCCCTCTCGAGGGTTACCGGGCTCTTTACCCTATCAACGGCCAGCCCTCCAACCCCATGGCCCGCCCCCCCATCAGCGAGGTGATCGAGCTGGGGGTTAAAGCCATAGATGGCATGATTACCGTGGGCAAGGGCCAGCGCATCGGCATTTTTGCCGGCAGCGGCGTGGGCAAAAGCACTCTTATGGGCATGATTGCCCGCAATGTTAAGGCCGATGTCAATGTCATTGCACTGGTGGGCGAGCGGGGCAGAGAGCTTGTGGAATTTATCAATCGCGACCTTGGTCCCGAGGGCCTAAGCCGCAGTGTGGTGGTGGTAGCCACCTCCGATCAGCCGGCTATGATGCGCCAAAAATGTGCCCTTACAGCCACGGCCATCGCCGAATACTTTCGCGATCAGGGCAAGGATGTCCTGCTTATGATGGACTCGCTCACCCGTTTTTGTATGGCCCAGCGTGAGGTAGGCCTTAGTGTGGGCGAGCCGCCGGTAGCGCGGGGCTACACCCCCTCTATCTACTCGGCGCTGCCCAAGCTTCTAGAGCGCTCGGGCAACTTCGAGCGGGGCTCCATCACCGGCATCTACACCGTGCTGGTGGAGGGAGACGACACCAACGAGCCCATATCCGACACGGTGCGGGGTATCATCGACGGGCATATCATCCTCTCGCGCAAAATCGGCATGCGCAACCACTACCCGGCCATCGATGTCCTTGCCAGCCTAAGCCGTCTTATGAGCGAGATTGCCACCCCCGAGCACAAGGAGGCGGCCGGAAAAATACGCAGCATGATGTCCATTTATCAGGACAACCTTGACCTTATTTCCATCGGCGCATACAAGTCGGGCACCAATCCCGAATTGGACCACGCCATTGCCCATATGGACGCCATTAACGCACTGCTCCAGCAGGCCGTGGGCCACAAAGTATCCTTTGAGGACACCGTGGCTGAGATGCTGCGCATTGTAAGCTAAGGAAGCGGCTTATGAAGAAGTTTACCTTTACCCTAAACCGGCTGCTGAGCTACCGCGAGCGCCTGCTCGACGAGGAAAAAAACCGCCTCGGCCAGCTCCGCCTCAACCAGATGCAGATAGAGGCCCGCATCGCTGAGCTCAAGGCAGCCTTTGCCCGGCTGTCCCGAGAGCTTGTAGAAGAGCAGGCGGCTGGCATCCCGGCTTTTAGGCTGCGCAGCTACAACCTAAAGCTCACCAGTCTGCGTGGCCAGCTCGACCAGCTAAGGCGAGATCTTGCCCGGGCCACCGCCGCAGTAGAACGCCAGATGACGGTGGTGGTGGAGGCCTCTCGGGAGGTCAGTAAGCTTGAAAAGCTTGAGGAGAAGCAGTTAGAGGTCTACATGGAGGATGTTCGTAAGGCGGAGGCCATAGAACTCGATGAGTTTGTGTCCTCCGATACCATACGAAAAATGATTTCATAGCCACCGGCTGTGAAATGTCTTGAAAGGAGGTGAGATAGATGAACAATGTAAACATGCCCCAAGCACCACACAGCCCCATTCAGGCGGCAGCGGTGGGCGCCGCAGGACACCCGACGACCCCGGCCGGAGATGGCTTTGCCCTGCTGCTGATGCAGCTATTGGGTGGCCAGTCCACGCTATCGCCCGATGCGCTGATGGGACTGATAGACACCGAGGGCACCCCCGACGCTTTAGCCAATCTGAGCGCCCTACCGACCCACTGGCTTTTGCCCGACGGCGCTTTTGCCCAGGTGGAAGGACCCCAACCCAGGGACTGGCTGCCACTGCCGGACGGTCGCAAAGAAAGCGGCGATGACACCGATGAACATGCCATGGCCATGATGGCCCAGCTTTTAGCCGGTGCGCAGGCCGAGCTATTTAATCCCATCCGAACCGATGCGGCGGCCACCGATACCAATTCATCCGGGGCTTTGGCCCACCCGCCCATCCGGAGCATCAACTTGGCCGAGAGCACCCACGCCCAAAGCATCCTGCAGGCCTCCCCCCAAGAGGTCACCCCCCCAGACTCAACTGAGGCGCCCGACTTTAGGCGGCAGCTTGCCGATGTGGGCGAGAAGCTCCATACCGCATGGGTCACCGAGTCCGACAGCCCCGCCGAGCACACCCATCCCCTGCGTTTTGGTCAGGCTTTGCGCCGGCTGAATATGGAGCCCCGTCCCACCGAGGACATCCAGCCTGCCGACATCGAGGCTCTGCAAGCCCGGGCGGATGCCCAGCGCCTGCGGCCCGCGATGGACCGTCTGCAAGCCGAGAGCCCCTTACCCCAGCCCCATGCACTCACTGACCAGCTTAAAACCGGCATCCTTGAAAACCTTGATAAACGGGAGGCCTTTGTGGTTAAGCTGCGCCCCGAAGGATTGGGCGAAATCACCCTAAAGCTGGCCGAGGAGAAGGGCAAGGTGGTGGTGCGCATCGGCACATCCAGCCCACAGCTCACCCGGCTGATCAGTCAGGAGGCGGCGGCGCTTCAAACCGCACTCAAGCCCCTTGAGGCTGAGATTGGCGAGATTGTCACATTGCCCGACAGCCAAACCCTGTCAGCAGGCGGACAGTTTGCCTTTACCGGCCAGCAAACCGGAGCAGGCCGCCAATTTAGCCCCTTTAACACGCCGGACAGCCCCGCCTATTACCCCGTCGACCCCGTCGAGGTCGAGCGCGAGCCCACACAGGCTGCAAGGGTCACCGGCGCACTCGACTCCTACATCTAAATGAAAAGGAGGTCACACCATGGTCGACAGCCTAAACCCAAATGCCCTTAGCCAGTACACCGGTCGGGCCACCAACAACCTCGGCGTGGTGTTCGACAATTCAAAGCAGGCCGTCTCGGTGGACGATTTTCTCACTTTGATGGTCACCCAGCTTCAAAATCAGGATTTTATGAACCCGGTGGACGACACGCAGTTTGTCACCCAGTTGGCCCAGTTTGCCACCATGCAGTCCATGCAGGAGATGAGCGGCTTTATGAAGACCAACTATGTGCTCTCGCTCATTGGGCAGCAGGTTACAGCGGCGCGGTTTACCGTGTCGGGCGCGGTGGAGAAGGAGACCGGGCCCATCAGCAAAATATCGCTGGTGGATAACGAGTTCGCCATCTATGTCAACGACAAAAAGTTCACCTTAGAGCAAATCATGGAGTATCACAGCGGCGAGTCGGCCGCACCCGCCGAGCCGGACAGCGACGACGGCGACGAGGCCTAACCCATGGCCCCGCGGCACACAACCTTACAAGGAGGGATAAACCGCTATGGACGATATGCTGCTTAGAAACCGGCTGAGCCGTCCGGTGGTAACCGGCACCCCCGCACTGGGCACCCCCCAGCCAAAGCGGGACGGCTTAGATACCCCTGCGGGCAGCTCCTTCCAGTCTATATTGCAAGACCAGCTAAAAACCCACAGTCTGACCTTTTCGCGGCACGCCGCCAACCGGATTGAGGAGCGTGGCATAGAGATGTCCGCCGAGCGCATAGAGCGCCTGCAAACGGGTATGGAGCTGGCCCAGCAAAAAGGTCTGGACGATGCGCTCATCATCATGGATCAGGCCGCCTTTATCGTAAGTGCTAAAAAGGGCGCCATCATCACAGCCCTTGGGGGCGCAGAGCTTAAAAACAGTGTGATTACCAATATTAGCGGAACCGTTATTCTTTAAGCTGGACCTTTTTGGAGGCTTAACCGGCCCCGACTGACCGACGGGCCGGGCGGTTCCTTGAGAAAAGGAGCGTTAAGTGCAAAATGGTTAGATCGATGTATTCGGGCGTTTCAGGCATGAAGGCCCACCAAACCCGCATGGATGTTATCGGTAATAACATCGCCAATGTAAACACCTATGGCTACAAATCCAGCCGGGCCACATTCCGCGACACCTTCTATCAGAATGTGCGCAATGCATCGGCCGGCTCAGACACCCGGGGCGGCGTAAACCCCTCCTCGGTGGGCTACGGCTCCACCATCAGCTCCATCGATGTCATGATGGGCACCTCCACCATGACCTCCACCGGCAACCCGCTCGATGTGGCCATCAGCGGTGAGGGCTTTTTCCAGGTGATGGACAACGATGGCAACATTTTTTATACCAAGGCTGGCATGCTGGATATTGACGCCTATGGCAATCTGATAGACACCAACGGCTACTTTGTGCTGGGCACCTCGGGCGACTCCCGTGGCAAAGCCCCCGGCAGCGAGAAAATTCAGTTCCAAATTCCTGCGGTGCAGCAGGCGCTCAGCAAAGGCGCTGCCACGGTAAACGGCACCGAGATTTCGATTACCGCCTCTAAATACACCGCCCAATCCAACCTGAGCTTCAGCTTTAGTCTGGACAGCACGCTGCCCTACGGCCAAGATGTGGTAGCCCTTGTCGGCAGCAGCAACACCATCAGCATTAAGGTGCGGCCCGATGCACTGTTTGATGGTCTGGCCAGCTTTTCTGCCGCCGTGAACACCGCCATCACCGAGGCCATCGGCAGCCAGCATCCGGGCGGGGAGTTTAAGTTCACCACCAACAACGCGGCCAAGTTTGGCAATGCGCTAAGCCCCATCACCGGCGCCCAGCTGATTGGCACCAACTACGGCATTACTCCCGGTAGCGTCACCATCCCGGTCGCTGCGGCCGACGCTGTCAGTTTCGTATCGGTGGGCGGCCAGTTCCGTCCAACCGCCTTCGACACCGAGATAGAGATCGTCGTCCATGACGAGGGCACCGACGATGAGAATATCGACCTCTCCATCGAGGTGGGCGGCGTGCTCTACACCGCCAACCTGGTGGACCCCAGCCAGTTCCAGTCCAGCAAGCAGGTGGTGCTCAAGCGCAGCGGCGCTGGCCTTGACGACAGCATTACCGTCAGCGTGTCCAACTGGGAGAAGCTCAAAAACGCCGCCGGAACCCACACCGGTACGGTAGACGCCGTTCCCAGCGAGGATTCCAAAGATGTGGGCCTAGGCAGCGCCCAGATCAGGCTTACGGGAGGCACCGCAGGCGGCGAGCAGAGTATTAAGGACCTAACCGGCATCTCCATCGGCGGCGACGGCACCATCGTAGCTAGCCACGGCGTTCTCGGAGAGCTGGTGATTGGCCGCATCGACCTTGCCACCTTCGACAACGCCCGGGGTCTTCAGCGCACCGGTAGCAGCTATTTCTCCCAGACCATGAACTCGGGCGAGCCGGCTTTTGCCGTTCCGGGTGAAGATGGCACCGGTGCTTTAATCGGCAGCTCTCTCGAGCTTTCCAATGTCGACCTCTCGCAGGAGTTCTCCGACATGATCACCACCCAGAGAGGCTTTCAAGCCAACAGCCGCCTGATCACCGTATCCGACACCATGCTCGAGGAGCTCATCAACCTCAAGCGCTAACCCGACGCCCCGAGGGCGACCCTTCGGTCGCCCTCGTAGGCAAGCGGGCATCATAAGATACCCGCTTGCCTACCTATGGCAGCGTCTGCCAATTAAAACAAAGGGGACAGGCAT
The DNA here is from genome assembly GCA_002305075.1 of Ruminococcaceae bacterium UBA1404. GTDB lineage: Bacteria > Bacillota > Clostridia > Oscillospirales > Ruminococcaceae > UBA1404. The sequence goes on from DBQC01000004.1 coordinate 36,673, forward strand.
ATGATTATTCTCACCAAGCTAAGAGGCGGAGTGTTTGCGCTAAACTGCGACCTGATTGAAACAGTTACCGAAAACCCCGACACCACCATATTGCTCTCTAACGGAAACCTGGTTATCGTGCAGGAGTCCATGCAAGAGGTGATAGACAAGACCATTGAATATCGCCGCAAAATCTACCGGGGATAGGTCGGCAGCTTTAAGGATACAGGAGTTGATAGATCATGGATATCATGTCATTTTTAGGCTACTTCTTTGGCATTTTGGTGGTCTTGTTTGGCATTTTGTGGACCGATCAGGGCATTGCGATGGCCAACCTAGACAACTTTTGGGATGTCAACAGCGTCATCATCACCATTGGTGGCGTGATTGTGGCCCTGATGATCTCTTATCCGTTAGACTTTTTTGCCAAGATACCCAAGCACCTTAAGATTGTATTTTTTCCCACCAAGTACGACCCGCAGGAATACATAGCCCAAATTGTAGAATTTGCCACCGAGGCCCGTATAAACGGCCTGCTCTCGCTCGAAAGCAAGCTCGAAACCACCGAGGATCCCTTTCTTAAAAGCAGCATGATGCTGGTGGTGGATGCAGTAGACCCCGAAAAGGTAAAGAGTCTGCTGGAAACCGAGCTGAGCTACCTGGACGAACGCCACGCCAACGACCGGGCTTTTTACGATATGGGCGCGGCCTTTGGCCCGGCATTTGGCATGATTGGTACGCTGATGGGCCTTATAAACCTGCTCAAGCAGCTTGATGACGCCAGCAAGGTGGCTCCAGCCATGGCGTTGGCGTTGGTGACCACCTTTTACGGCAGCGTGTTGGCCAATATGATTTTTATGCCCATCTCGGCCAAGCTAAAAATCCGCCACGACGAGGAATATCTCTGCAAAACCATTGTGGCCGAGGGCGTACAGTCCATTCAGGCCGGCGACAACCCCAGGTTTATTGGCGAAAAGCTCAATCAGCTTCTTCCCGGCTATCTGCTCCAGCGAGACAGATCAGATGATAAAATGCCGTGATGGCTGTATTTCGCCATAGTTTGCCGGGAAAGGAGTGGACAGTTTGGCTAAAAAACATCGCGAGCCGATTAATACCAGTGCTTGGCTTAACACCTACGCCGACCTTGTAACTTTGCTGCTGTGCTTTTTTGTGCTGCTTTACAGCATGTCGGTGTTGGATGCCGAAAAGTGGCAGCGCTTTGCAATGGCCTTTAAGGATACCAGCGATGCCGAATCCTTCCTGGACGGCATAGGACAGGGGGATACGCCCGCTATTGTCGACGAGCACGAACAAGACCAGCAGCCCCAACCCATCGACATAGAGCAGAGCCGTCCGCAACATTTCGACGAACTCTACGACTACTTGGTGGCCTACACCGAGGACAGGGGTATGACCGAATCTGTGGATATTGAAAAGGGCGAAAATGTGGTCTACATTCGCTTTAACAACAACTTGTTTTTCTTCCCCGACAGTGCTCGGCTTAAGCAGGACTCCATGCCGCTTTTAGACTTTTTGGGCGACTGCCTTTACAGCGTAGAGTCGCAGATCTATCTTATAAATATCAATGGCCACACCGCTTCGGTAGACTATGAGTTCTACCCGGTGTCCTCCTGGACGCTGTCCGGCGAGCGGGCCACCAACATCGCCATTTATTTTGAGGACGAAAAGGGGATAGACCCACGCAAACTGCGCCCCATCGGCTATGGAGACAACTACCCCATAGCCCCCAACGACACCGACGAAAACCGTCGCCTAAACCGTCGGGTGGACATGGTAGTGGTGAGCAACACGGCGGCGGATGAGGGCTTTTATGGCGCACTGGCCGGCCTGTTTGACCCGGCCACCTTCCCGCAGGAGGGGGGCTATAGCAATGTGATGACCCCCGGTAACGACAGCGGTCTCATGCCGGGTGTCTCGGGTGGGGTGCATCGCAACTTTGGTGTACCGGCTCAGCCCGGCAGCCTGTTGCCCGAGGCGCCCCAGCCTGGCCAACCCTAAAGGCCCAAATACCTATAAGGGGGGATGAACTTGCCCGAACAACTGACACAAAGCCAAATCGATGCCCTGCTAAACAAAATGATGAGCATGGATGAAGTGGATATAGAGGAGGAAGTCGATAGTCAAAAATCTAAGATAAAGGAATACGACTTTACCTCCCCGAAAAAGTTCACCAAAGAGCAGCTGCGTGCCCTGGACGGGCTGTACGAAATCTATGCCCGGCTGCTATCCTCCTACCTATCGGGCCTTTTGCGTTCGGTGGTCAACGCTGAGGTATTGCAAATTGAGGAGCTGCGCTACTTCGAGTACAACAACGCCCTGCCCGACAATGCCTTGGTGGGCATCTTGGACTTTGTGCCCGAGGACAGCCGATACAGCGAAAGCAACATTATGGTGGATATGTCCACCACCATGGGCTTTTATCTGATCGATCGCCTTTTAGGCGGCTCGGGCGCCGCACACAACTTCACTCGGGACTACACCGAAATCGAGGTGGCTATCCTCACCAATGTGATGAACAAGATGGTCAGCCGGATGCAGGACGCCTGGAACACCAGCTTGGCGGTAGGTATCACCCTCAACAGCATCGAAACCAATTCAAGGCTGTTGCAGGTGTATTCTCCCGATGATATCGTAGTCGTTATCGTATTGGATGTAGAGATTGGCGGGCTGAGCACCACCCTGAGTGTCTGTCTTCCCGCCGAGAGCCTAGAGGAGTTTATCGACAACTTTACCGTGCGCTTTTACCGCTCTACCAAGCGCCAGGATCCCGAGCGAGAGCAGAAAAAGCGCCGCATCCTCCTCGAAGGTGTCTTTGAATCCGACATGGATATGAAGGTTGTGTTCCACGAGTTCCACATGGAGCTTAAAGACCTATTAAGCCTGCAGCCCGACGATGTTATCCCGCTGACCAAGACCCTTACCAGCGATGTGATTATGGAAGTGGGCGGCATACCCTGGTTTACAGCCAAGCTTGGCGAGACGAAGGGGAAAAAATCGGTTAAGCTGAACAATCCGCTTGGCTGACTTGAAACGAGGTAAGACACTATGGATCAAGAACAAAGGCAACCAGGTAGCCTTTTGACCAGTGCGGACATCGATACCCTTGGCGAGATCCTAAACATCAGTATGGGATCTGCCGCCACGGCCATCTCCACACTGCTCGACAGGCAGGTTAACATTTCCACGCCCAAGGTGGAGCTACGGGGCTTTTCCGCCCTGGATTACGCCGAGCTCGACCCTGCCATGATGGTGAAAATTAACTATGTGCAGGGTATCACGGGTGCCAATCTTATGATTTTCCGCCAACGGGATATGCAGGTTATCCTCGGTCTCCTTATGGGCAACGATGAGGAGCCAATCGACGACTTTGTGTTCGACAAGCTGTCCATCAGCGCAGCCTGTGAGGTTATGAACCAGATGATGGGCGCCTCGGCCACAGCGCTGTCGGACTTTTTAGGCAGCTCCATCAACATCTCCACCCCCGAGGCCATCATGCTCGACTCGCCCGACGCCTATCATCAAGCCATAGAGGTGAACGATGGTGAGGAGATTGTGTCGGTTTCCTTCCAGCTACTCATCGATGGGGTGATGGACAGTAGCTTTGCCAGCATTCTGCCTATGGAACTGGCCATCAATATTATTGAGAAGGTGCTTGGCGAGCAGATGCGGGCCATGGAGGAGATTGAGCCCCAGACCGCTTCGGCGTCTCCCGCCGCTTCTGTGCCGCCGGTTGCTTCGGCGCCGCCGGTAGTAGTGCCACCCGGTGCGGCCCAGACACCTGCACCCCCCTATATTCCTGAGCAGGCCGCCCCTGCGCCCGCCGAGCAGCCGGCCTATGTGCCGCCTCCGGTAGCCGGTTATACACCGCCTCCGGCCTATACACCGGCGCCGCCTTATCCTCCGCATCTTTCGGTTTACGGCCAGCCTTACGACCCCTCGGCCTATCCGCCGGGCTATCCGCCCCCCTATTACTATCCGCCCACCCCGCCCACCACGCCGCCCCCCCAAGTTCCGTCTACTCAGACCCAGGCCCCGAGCGAGGCGGTCAGTGTGCAAACGCCGCAGTTCCCCACCTTCCCGGCAGGCGCCACCAGCCAGAGCCCCGCTACAAACAGCAATATGGATTTGCTCATGCGGGTGTCGCTGGATGTATCGGTGGAAATCGGCAAGGCCAAGCGCAAAATCAGGGACATTCTTGATTTCGGGCAGGGCACGGTCATCGAGCTTAACAAGCAGGCCGGCGCACCGGTGGATATCGTGGTAAACGGCTGTTTGCTGGCCCGGGGCGATGTGGTGGTAATCGACGATAACTTTGGCGTGCGCATCACCGAAATTGTGGGAGCCAAGGAGCTTATGGAGAGTCTTAAGGAAGAAACCGGGCTGTAAGTCGCCCACTTATAAAACTAATTGTTTAAAGGAGCGAATTGAAACGATGGGTAAAAAGATCCTGGTGGTTGACGATGCGGCCTTCATGCGGACGACCATCAAAAACTACCTGACCAAGGCCGGCTATGACGATATTATCGAGGCCGGAGATGGCCAGCAGGCCGTGGCCGCCTATCAGGAGCAGCGCCCCAATCTGGTGATTTTGGATATCACCATGCCCAACATGGACGGTATACAGGCCTTAAGAGCCATCAAAGCAGCCGATCCCGGCGCCAAGGTGGTTATGTGCTCGGCCATGGGGCAAGAAGCCATGGTGGTTCAGGCCATTCAGTTAGGGGCCTTAGACTTTATTGTAAAGCCCTTTAAGCCCGACCGTATTCTTAAAACCGTTTCCAAAATCCTCGGTTAAAAGGAGTCGCCATGAACAGCCTGGCTATTTATCATGCCGCAGCCCGGGGCCTGCTCACCGCCGGGCAGTCACCCCTCACGGCGGGCCCCAATCCTCTGGGCAGTCTGCTCACGCTGATCGGGGCCATTGCGCTGTTGGTGCTCACGCTGTTTCTTGCTTATATAGGCACCCGCTTTATAGGCCGCCGATATGCCACGCAGCTCTCCCCCGGGGACGGCATACAGGTGCTCGAGCGGGTTGTGCTGGGTCCCGACCGCAACCTGATGGTGGTGCGGGTCAAGGACCGCGTGCTGCTTTTGGGTGTTACCGCTCACCATATAAGCCAGCTAGCCGAGTTGGATGCTGCGCACTATGCCGGGCTGCCCGCCCCCAGCCAGAACGGCGACCGCTTTGCCACGCTGCTGCGGGAATCGATAGGTTTTGGCATAGGCTCGGACAAACCGCCCACCCGGAAGGAATAGTCCATGAACACGCATACACATAACAAATCTCAACTTAAAAAGCAGCTCATTCGCTTTCTCTTGGCGACATTGATAACCGCAGCACTTATTGGGCTTCTCTGTGTGTCGGCCAAGGCGGCCTCGGTCACCTTCGATTTGGGCGATGCGCCCGACACCGGAGACGGCTCGTTCGGTGTAGTGGAGCTACTCTTTCTTGTTACCCTTATTGCGCTGGCGCCCTCCATCCTCATCATGATGACAAGCTTTACCCGCATCATCATTGTGCTTTCCTTTATGCGCAGTGCTTTGGGTACCCAGCAGTCACCGCCCAATCAGGTGCTGGTGGGCATGGCTCTTTTTCTCACCCTTTACATCATGCAGCCGGTGCTCACCACGGTCAATGAGCAGGCCTATCAGCCCTACCGCGAGGGTCTTATCACTCAGCAAGAGTTTTTAGACACAGCCGTGGTGCCCTTTAAAGAGTTTATGCTGCGCCAGACCTATACCGACGACCTCAACTTATTTCTTAGCCTGTCCGAGGACGGCCGTTCAGCCGAGGCGCTTATTGTAAACGGCCCCGAGGACCTTACCCAAATCGGGCTGGATGTCATCGTGCCATCGTTTATGACCAGCGAACTCAAGCGGGCCTTTAACATAGGCTTTTTGCTGTTTGTGCCCTTTTTAATCATCGACCTTGTGGTGTCCAGCACCTTGATGAGCATGGGTATGGTCATGCTGCCCCCCTCCATGATTGCGCTGCCTTTTAAAATCATGATGTTTGTGCTGGTGGACGGCTGGGGCTTGTTGTTCGGCAATCTTGTCAAGGGCTTTAGATAGCCCGTCTTTAAGGGAGGGAAGGATATGACTCAGGGCGATGTGCTCAGTATATTTTCTCAGTCGCTGCTTGTGGCGCTCAAGCTGGCCGGGCCCATGCTGCTTGCCAGCATTGTCATCGGCCTTATTGTGGCTATTTTTCAGGCAGCCACCCAAATTCAGGAACAAACCCTCACCTTTGTGCCCAAAATTCTTGCCATTGCACTGCTCTTATTCATCACCGGCTCGGCTATGATGACCACCCTCGGCGAATTTATGGTCTATCTCTTTGACCTGTCGGCCCGAATATAACCGATGATTGGGAATTTGCTCTCGGGCACCTATACCTTTGCGTTGGTGCTGGCGCGGTTTGGGGGGATGATTGGCGTAAACCCCATGTTTGCCCGCCGCAATGTGCCCACCCAAGTGCGCACCGGCCTTGTTGTGGCCCTCACGCTGCTTATAGCCCCCACTGTGGAGCTGTCCCGGCAGATTATCTCTTCGCTGGACTTTGCCATCGTCCTGCTCGGAGAGCTGCTCGCCGGTGTCATCCTTGGCTTTGTGTTTCAGATTTTTTACTATATGCTCTTTTTTGCCGGCGATTTGATGGACACCCAGTTCGGCATGGCCATGGCCAAAGTTTTCGACCCCGGCACCAACCTTCAGATGTCCATATCCAGCAACTTTCTTAACTTGCTGTTCATGCTCTATGTTTTGGCCACCAACAGTCACCTTGTGATGCTGCGGCTGTTTGCCGGCTCCTTTTCGCTGGTTCCGGCCGGGCAGCTCAGCCTCTCTCAGGAGGCTCTTAGCCACATCATCGAGCTGTTTATACAGGTATTTTCTCTATCGCTCCGGCTGGCGCTGCCCTTTGTGGCCGCCGAGTTCATTTTAGAGTTGTCCATGGGCATTCTCATGAAGATGATTCCCCAAATTCATGTATTTGTCATCAACATACAGCTCAAGGTAATGCTGGCCTATCTGCTTCTCATTGCTTTTGCCGGCCCCATTGGGTCGTTTATCGATAACTACATCGGCTTTACACTGACCAGTCTGCAAGATTTTCTCACCGTTATGGCCACTTAAACGCCAAGGCCTGCCCAAAGGGGGGATGACCCATGTCTGGCGAGCGCACAGAAAAGGCAACGCCAAAACGGCGACAGGACGAGCGCAAAAAAGGCAACATTTTTTACAGCCGCGAAGTGGTCACCGTTCTCACTATGCTGGGCGTCTTTTATAGCCTTCGCATTTTGGGTCCCGGCGCCATCTCTGCCATACAGCAGAGCATAGTTACCTTTTTAAACTACACCGCTACCCTCGAGCACCTCACCATCGCCGATATGAACCTCGTCTTTTTCGAGGTGCTCAAGGCCTTTATTTTCACTGCGCTGCCGCTGCTTCTCATCTGCGGGCTTATTTCGGTGGTGGCCACCGCCCTTCAAACCCGTATGCTCTTTACCATGGAGGCGGTGCGGCCTAAGTTTAGCAAGCTAAACCCGCTGGGGGGCTTGCGCCGGCTGTTCTCGCTGCGCAGCATGGTGGAGCTGCTAAAATCGCTCATCAAAATAGGGGTGCTCATTTACATCATCTTCGGCACCTTAAATAGCGAGTTTCTGCGGCTGCCCCGGCTTATGGATATGGAGCTTACTGCCGCCATGGCTTACACCGGTGAGGTGATTTTCTCCATAGTCCGCACCGTGGTCATCATCATGGCCTTTGTGGCGGCGGCCGACTATTTCTACCAGTGGTTTGACTACGAGCGCCAACTGCGCATGACCAAGCAGGAAATTAAAGAAGAATACAAACAGATTGAGGGCGACCCCCAAATCAAGGGCCGAATTCGTGAGCGCATGCAGCAGCAATCTCGGCGGCGTATGATGCAGAATGTGCCCTCGGCCGATGTGGTCATCCGAAATCCCACCCACTATGCGGTGGCCATCAAATACGATCCCGAGGCCGACATAGCCCCCGTAGTGATTGCCAAGGGGGCCGACAGTCTGGCCCTGCGCATCATCGAGGTGGCCGAGGAACACGGGGTTATCGTTACCGAAAACCGTTCGCTGGCCAGAGGCCTCTACGAGGCCATTGAGTTAGACAACCCCATCCCCGAGCGCTTTTACCAGCCGGTGGCCGAGGTTCTGGCCTTTGTATACAGTCTTAAAAAGAAGGATATGACGCCGTGAAGCTTTTTAACAACACCATATCGGCGCTTGTTATCGCCATCATACTTCTGCTGATTATCCCACTGCCTACGCCGGTGCTGGATTTCATGTTTATTGCCAATCTCACCATCTCTTTTGTGATTTTGCTCATGGCCATGTATATCCGCGAGGCGCTGGAGTTTTCTATCTATCCCTCACTGCTGCTGATCACCACACTGTTTCGGTTGGGGCTCAATGTATCGGCCACCCGGCAAATTCTAATGAACAATGGCTTTGCCGGCCGGGTTATCGAGACCTTTGGTTCTTTTGTTATCCAGGGCAACATGATTATCGGCCTTGTGATCTTTCTAATTATTGTGCTGGTGCAGTTTTTGGTTATCACCAAGGGTTCCGAGCGGGTGGCCGAGGTCTCGGCCCGTTTTACCCTAGACGCCATGCCCGGCAAGCAGATGGCCATAGATGCCGACCTTTCCTCCGGCCTGATAACCGAGGACGAGGCCAAGCTGCGCCGGTCTAAAATCCAGCGAGAAGCCGACTTTTTCGGCGCCATGGATGGTGCCTCTAAGTTTGTCAAGGGCGACGCTATTATCGCGCTCATTGTGGTGTTTATCCAGCTGGTGGGCGGCGTGCTCGTCGGCTTGATGAGCGGCCAGGGCAGCTTTGGCGAGATTATGAATATCTACGCCACCTCCACCGTGGGCAACGGCCTGATGAGCCAGATTCCGGCGCTGCTCATCTCGGTGGCCACCGGCATGATTGTCACCCGTACCGCCTCGGAGGGCAACCTCAACGAGGACCTTGCCAGCCAGTTTACCGGTCAGCCCATGGCTCTGGTTTTAGCCGGCGTCACCATGTTTGCGCTTATTCTCATCGGATTTCCACCCCTCCAGACCAGCCTTATAGCCGGAGGCGTTATCAGCCTTGGGATTGTGCTGCTCAGGCGGCAGCGGGTGCCGGCTTTGGCTCCCGGACTGCCCGAGGAGGGCACCGAAGAGCTTATGAGCGAGGTTAGCTTTTATAAAAACATCGACAATGTCTACGGCTTGCTCAGCGTCGACCCCATCTCCATGGAGTTTGGTTACAGCCTGATTCCCCTGGTAGACGAGAGCAGCGGCGGCACCTTTGTAGATCGGGTGGTCATGTTCCGCAAGCACTTTGCTCAGGAGATGGGGCTGGTGTTTCCCTCGGTGCGCCTTAAGGATAGCGGCCAGCTAAACCCCAACCAATATGCCATCAACATTAAGGGCGAAAAGGTGGCCGAGGGTGAGGTGCTTGTCGACCATTTCCTTGCGCTGGCGCCCAGCAAAGAGGAGGACACAATAGAAGGCATCGAGACGGTGGAGCCGGCCTTTGGTATGCCGGCCAAGTGGATTAGCGCCGACAAGCAGATTAAAGCCGAATTGGCGGGTTACACCCTTATAGACCCCACCTCGGTGATTATCACGCATCTCTCGGAGGTTATTAAGCGCCACGCCCACGAGATGCTCAGCCGTCAGGAGGTGGGCAACATCCTCACCAACCTCAAAAAGACCAACGAAGCCATTGTCAACGACACGATTCCGGCTGTTGTGCCCATTGGCACGCTGCAAAAAATCCTCTCCAATCTGCTGCGGGAGGGGGTGCCTATCAAGGATATCGAGACCATCCTCGAAACGGTGGCCGACTACGGCGCCGCTGTACGCGACATCGATATGCTCACCGAATATGTGCGCCAAGCCCTGCGGCGTACCATTACCCACCGCTTTGCCGAGGCCGGACAGCTCAAGGTTATCAGCCTGGACGCCAACATCGAAAACCAGATCATGGCGGCGGTCAAAAAGGTGGACAACGGCTCCTACCTTGCCCTGGACCCCCATGTGATTCAAGATATCATCACCGCCACCACGCGGGAGATAGACAAAATCCGCGACCTTGTAACCCAGCCCATTGTGCTCACCTCGCCCATTGTGCGGGTCTACTTCAAAAAGCTGGTGGACGAATTCTTTTTGGGCACCGTGGTGCTCTCCTTTAGCGAGATAGACGCCAGCATAAAAATTCAGGCCCTTGGCAATATTTCTACCGCCAACTTGGGCGGATCGATTGCCGGAACCTAAGGAGGCAGGACAGTGTTTTTGGAAAGGGGGGATGGGCTATGATTGCAACACAGGACACCACCCGCGCCGCCGCCGAGCTGGAGGCCGAGGCCATGATGCTGCGCTACAAAGAAACCGGCGACCGCCAGCTGCGCAACGACCTTGTGATGCACTACAGCTACATAGCGCGCACCGTGGCCGTGGAGATGCGCAATACCTACCAAAAATACGCCACCATGGACGAGATGATCAATCAGGGTATCATCGCGCTCATCGAGAGCATTGAGCGGTTTGATCCCGACATGGGGGTTAAATTTTCCACCTTTGCTTTTACCAAGATTCGGGGTGCAGCCATCGACTATGTGCGCAAGCAGGACTGGTTGCCCCGCCGGGTGCGGCAAAATTCCATCCGCATCAATCAGGCCCACGACCAACTGGCCATGAGCTTAGGGCGCACCCCCACCCGGGAAGAGATGGCCGAGCATATGGACATGACGCCCGAGGAATTTGACAAATGCATCTATGAAATATCGGGGGACAGGATGCTCTCCTACGAGGCGCTGCTCTCCCTCTCCCCACAGGCCCACAACCCCATGTGGCCTCTAACAGGCGACGAGAACGACCCCGAGCACCAAATGGACGACCAGGAGCTGCGGAAGATTTTGGCCGACGAGATCGACAAGCTCACCGAGCAGGAGCGCACCGTGCTTTCGCTCTACTACTACGAGGAGCTCACCATGCGGGAGATTGCCCAGGTGATGGGGGTTAGCGAACAGCGTATCGGGCAGGTTAACCGCAAGCTCATCACCAAACTGCGCGGCGCATTGCTGCCCTATATGAAAGGATGAATGCATATGCTAAGAGGATTTTACACCATTGCGTCGGGCATTTTGCAGCAGGAGCGCACCATTGGGGTGCTCAGCAACAACCTTGTCAACGCCAACACCCCCGGCTTTAAGGCCTCGCGGGTGGTGAGCACTACCTTTGAGCATGAATACATCACCCGCATCGAAAAGAACAACACCCGGCATATCGGTGCAGCCGCACCCATCCGGGTTGTGTCCGATGTGCCCACCCGCTTTGATGCCAGCTCCCTCGAGGAGACCGGCTACCCCTATCACATGGCTCTAAGCGGCGACGGCTTCTTTATGGTGGAGGCCCCCGAGGGGGCTCGCTACCTCACCCGCAACGGCAGCTTCGACCTGGACGATGCCGGCTACCTCGTGCTGCCCGGCGCCGGACGGGTGCTTTCGGACAGTGGCCAGCCTATTTTACTCGGTCATGCCGACTTTTATGTGGGGGCGGGAGGCTTGCTTATCAACAGCAGTACCGGCGAGGATATTGCTCGGCTGCGCGTTGCCCAAACCGGTACCGAAACCGCCCTAACCCTCACCCGGAATGGCCTTTACGCCACCGATAATCCCGACGGCCTGCCCCAGTTTGCCGAGGGTAAGGTTATCCAGGGCTATACCGAGCGCTCCAACATCGACCTCACGCAGGAGTACACCCGGGTGATGGAGGCTCAGCGGGCCTTTCAGGCGTGCAGCACAGCCCTGCAAATTATCGACCGCATCAATCAAAAGGCTGCAACCGAGATTGCCTCGTTGTAGCACACTGACCCTAATATTTCCACATCTCGTTAACACATAAACCCTAACGCACACAAAGGAGAGAACCTGCATGAATATAGCCTTTTACAGCGGTGCCGCCGGCATGATGGCCTATCAAAGCGACATGGATATCATTGCCCACAACATTGCCAATGTGAACACCACCGGCTACAAGCCCCAGCGGGGCGTGTTCGCCGACCTACTCTATTCCCGCATGGCTGTGAACACCGAGCAGGAGCTTCTCACCGGCCATGGTGTGCGCCTAGCCGACAGCGACCTCTTGTTTCGGCAGGGACCCATTAACCCTACCGGACTAGCGCTGGATTTTGCCATTATCGGCAACGGATGCTTTGCCGTTGAGCTAACCGGCGAAGCGGAAGGCGGCATTGCCTACACCCGTAAGGGGGAGTTTGCCATCGGCCTTGAGGACGGCACCGAGGGCTTTCTTGTAACCGTCGAAGGCCACTTTGTGCTGGATGCCGACGGTGAGCGCATTGAGCTTTCCGAGCAGGAGAACACCGACACCGGCTACGACCTCTCCGACCTTATGGAGCGCATCGGCGTCTATCACATCCCCAATCCATATGGCATGGAGCCCATGGGAGACGGCCTTTACCGGCTAACCCAGCGTTCGGGCGAGGCCGTGGCTATGGAGGAGGGGGATGACGACACCCCACCCTATCGGCTTGTGCAGCACGCCCTAGAGCGCTCGGCCGTAGAGCTGGCCGATGAGATGGTGCTGGTTATTCAAAGCCAGCGCGCTTTTCAGATGAGTGCCCGCTTAGTTCAGACCGCCGACGAGCTGGAGGACATTGTAAACAACCTGCGTTAAAAGGATGGAGTGTAGATTATGGCACTTAAAAGCTATGACGACCTGAGCGAAATGCAGATCGATGTGCTGCGGGAGATTGGCAATATTGGATCGGGCAACGCAGCCACCGCCCTTTCCGAGATGCTCGGCCACCCGGTAAGCATTTCGGTGCCTAAGGTGCGCATTCTAGATTATGCAGAGGTTGTAACCGGACTCGGGGGCCCCGAGACCATGGTTGTTGGCCTGCTGCTCACCCTCTCGGAGGATGTAGAGGGCATGATGATGTTTTTGCTCCAGCGGGAGTTTGCCCATATGTCCCTGTCTGCTCTGCTCGGTGAGGAGATCGAGCGCTTTGACCAAATCGATGAGATGGGCATGTCGGCTATCCGGGAGGTGTCCAACATTATGGCGGCCTCCTATGTCACGGCCATCGCCTCGCTTACCGGGCTGACCATCAACATCTCTACCCCCGACCTCACCATCGATATGCTAGGTGCCATCATGAGCGTACCCGCCATCCATTTCGCCAACATCAGCGATAAAATCATCTTTATTGAAGACGAGTTTGGCAACCAAGAACAGAGCGCACCCAGCCACATTTTGCTATTCCCCGATGTGGCCTCTCTGAATAAAATCATGACCAACTTAGGGATAGATCTATGAGCAAATCCGTAGTAGTGGGTATATCCGACCTCAATGCGGTTAAAGCCCCCGACCAACTGATAACTTATGCGCTGGGCTCCTGCGTGGGCATCTGCCTGTACGACCGCACCACCAAAATAGCCGGCCTTGCCCACATCATGCTGCCCTCCAGCAAAGAGATGGGGGGCGGAACCAATCAGCCCTTTCGCTATGCCGACACGGGTATAGCGGCGCTTGTTAAAATGATGGTGGCCATGGGGGCGATCGGCGGGCATATACAGGCCAAAATTGCCGGTGGCGCCCAGATGTTTGCCGCCACCAGCAATACGGCCATCTCCAACATCGGCCAGCGCAATGTGGAGGCTGTGCGCCAAACCCTCAACCAGATGCGCATACCCATCCTGGCCGACGACACCGGCAGCAACTACGGTCGCACGGTGATTTTTAACAGCGAAGATGGCATGATGCTGGTCAAATCGGCCGCCCGGGGCGAAAAACTTTTATAATATACAGTTAAGTCAAAAAATCTGCCTTATGGGCGGTTTTTTGCGTTTTAGATCTCAAAGCAGCCTCTATTTGTTACTCCTACTGCGTGAATAATGCTTGCATTTTATGTTGGCTGGGTGTATAATCATTCAAACAGTTCCACCAATTAAGGAGAGAGCAAATCATGAAAAAGTTTATATTGGCCGCACTGGCCCTGACCCTTACCCTCGGCCTGCTGGCCGGCTGCGGTGGCAGCTCCACCCCGGCCCCCTCAGGCGGCGAGGAACCCAGCCTGACCGTGGTACCCGGCAAGCTTCACATGGCCACCAACGCGGCCTTTCCTCCCTACGAGATGCCCGACGACGCCGGCGGCTACGAGGGCATCGATATAGAAATTGCCGAGGCCATCGCTGCCAAGCTGGGTCTTGAGCTGGTGATTGACGACATGGACTTTAGCTCGGTGATCACCGCTGTGCAGACCGGCAAAGCCGATATGGCTATGGCCGGCCTTACGGTTAACGAGGAGCGCAAGCAGAATGTCGACTTTACCGAGCCTTACGCCACCGGCGTGCAGGTGATCATTGTCACCGAGGATTCGGAGATTCAGAGCGTGGACGATCTTGAGGGCAAGATGATCGGCACGCAGGAGGGCACCACCGGCTACATCTACTGCTCGGATACCCCCGAGAACGGCGGTTACGGCGAGGAATTTGTTGTGGGCTACACCAACGGCTCCACGGCGGTTCAGGCCCTTTTAACCGGCGCGGTGGACTGCGTGGTTATCGACAACGAGCCGGCCAAGTCCTATGTGGCGGCCAACCCCGGCCTTAAAATTCTCGATACCGAGTTTGTCAGCGAGGACTACGCCATCGCCGTAGGCAAGGACAATGCCGAGCTCTTCAACGCCATCAACGATGCCCTAAGCGAACTTATTGCCGACGGCACCGTCCAGGGCATTATCGATAAGTACATTACGGCTGAATAAAATCACAGACTAATAAGGGGGGCAGCCCGATTGTGCTGCCCCTTTATTTAGGTCGGGAGGAGTGGACTGATGGACTGGAAGGCCAAGCTATGGTTAGACTTTTACCAGAGCTTTATCGAGGCCGACCGATGGCTTTTATACTTAAAAGGACTGGGTGTGGCCGTGCAGGTCACCCTCGGTGCGCTGAGCATTGGCGTGGTGCTGGGGGTGCTGGTGGCGGTGGTGCGAACCTTCCACGACCAGCGGCCGCCCGGACGGCGGAGCGTTGTGCTGGGCCTGCTCAATCTGCTCTGCAAAACCTATGCCACCGTCATCCGGGGTACGCCGGCCATGGTACAACTGCTGATTATGGGTTTTGTTATTTTTGCAGGCAGCCGCAATTTGGTGGCCATCGCCATCCTCACTTTTGGCATCAACTCGGGGGCCTATGTGTCCGAGATTGTGCGCGGCGGCATCATGTCGGTGGATCCCGGCCAGATGGAAGCCGGTCGCTCGCTGGGCATGAGCTACGCCACGGTGATGGGTCAGGTGGTTATCCCCCAGGCCGTCAAGAACATTTTGCCCGCCCTGGGCAACGAGCTCATCACCCTATTTAAGGACACCTCTATCGTCACGGTCATCGGTCTGCGGGACATCACCAAGGTGGCCATTCAAATCCAGAGCAAAACCTATCAGGCCTTTATGCCTTTCTTTGGCATTGCGGTGGTCTATCTGGCGGTTGTCATGGCCCTTACATGGCTGTTAGGGATTTTAGAAAGGAGGTTGCGTGCCAGTGATCGGCGTTGACAAGCTTTCAAAATCCTTTGGCCAAAACCAGGTTTTAAACGGCATTACCGACCACATTGCCCAAGGGGAAAAGGTGGTTATCATCGGGCCCTCTGGCTCGGGCAAATCCACCTTTTTGCGCTGTCTCAATCTGTTAGAGACCCCCACCTCGGGAACCATCACCTTCGACGGAACCGTGATTACCGACCCCAAAACCGACATCAACCTGGTGCGCCGCCACATGGGCATGGTGTTTCAGCATTTTAATCTGTTTGCCAACAAAACCGTGCGGCAGAACATCACCCTGGCCCCGGTGCGCACCGGACTTATGAGCCAGCAGGAGGCCGACGCCGAGGCAGACCGGCTCCTGGAGCGGGTAGGCCTTGCCCATCGAGCCGACAGCTATCCGGTGCAGCTTTCGGGTGGGCAGAAGCAGCGCATTGCCATTGTGCGGGCGCTGGCCATGCGTCCTAAGGTCATGCTGTTTGACGAGCCCACCAGCGCCCTCGATCCTGAGATGGTGGGAGAGGTCTTAGAAGTGATGCGCGAGCTGGCCCATGAGGGTATGACCATGGTGGTGGTCACCCACGAGATGGGCTTTGCCCGAGAGGTGGGCACCCGGGTGCTGTTTATGGACGAGGGTAAAATCCTCGAGCAAAACACCCCCGAGGCTTTTTTTAGCAATCCGCAGGAACCCCGTACCCGAGAATTTCTTTCCAAAGTGCTTTAATAAAGACAAATCAAAGCGCCCGACCTATCAAATAGGTTGGGCGCTATTTTTTGTGCATGAGGGGTTATCGCACACTGTTGAGGTAGCGTATCATCTCGCCGCTTATGTGGTCTAGGGGCAGTTGCCTGGCCACAGCGCCGATATTATAGGCCACCTGCGGCATTCCGTAAACCACACTGCTCTCCTTGTCCTGACCGATGGTGTAGCAGCCGGCCCTGCGCATCTTGAGCAGACCCTCGGCTCCATCTGCCCCCATTCCTGTGAGCAACACGCCGATTGACCGACCGTCGGTCAATTCCGCCGCCGACTCGAATAACACATCCACCGAAGGGCAGTGGCCGCTCACCTTGGGCCCCTGCTCGCTTTTTACATAGTAGCCCAAAGTGTCCCGGGCTAGGCGCAGGTGATAGTCTCCCGCAGCAACAATGATTTTGCCCGGCTCTACCCGCTCCCGGTGGGTGGCCTCTACCACCCGCATTTTGCAGATGCCGTTTAGTCGCTCGGCATACATCTTAGTAAAACCTGCGGGCATATGCTGCACCACCAGCATACCCGGCGTGGTGGCGGGCAGATTGCGCACCACCTGCAAGATGGCCTCGGTGCCGCCGGTGGAAGCCCCCATGGCAATTACCATGTCCGGCCGCCCAGCCTTTAGGATTGGCGGCGGGGTGGGGGGGGGATCAGCCGGGGCGGCGGTCGGGGCTTTGTGCCGCACCCTAGCCATAGAAGCAATCTTCACCTTAGCCCGCAACTCGGTTAAAAAGCTCAGGGCGTTTTGGTCGCTGTTAGCATCCCTTTTGCGCACAAAGTCCACGGCTCCTGCCTCCAGCGCATCCAGCACCCGGATGGGCAGCGAGCTTACCACAATAACCGGCACCGGGTGCCGGGGCATCAGCCTGCGCAAAAAGTCTATGCCGTTTAGCCGGGGCATTTCCACATCGAGGGTTACCACATCGGGGCGCAGTTGACGGATTTTTTCCTCGGCCTCGTCGGCATCCATAGCCGTGCCGATTACCTCGATGCGGGGATCGCTTGCGAGGCCCCGTTCAAGCATTTTAAGAAAAAAGAGCGAATCGTCCACAATGAGGACGCGAATTTTACTTAGAATGGTCATCTTGTGCCCTCCTTGCTTGTCGATGTAATAGCGCCTCAGCCGGCGGATGGCCGCGGCAGAGGCGCTGTGTCCTGCAAGTCGCCAGCTTAGGATAGAATTTATTGAGGAAGGTCGTTTTGAAAAAACTTGACAATGTCGATATTCATAACCACCCGGTCGCCCACCTGGGCAATCGAGCTTAAATAGCGGTCGGCACTGGCGGCGCCAAATCCGGGGGGCGGAGCGCTGGCCTGCTCGTCTAGGGTGATAACATCGCTGACCTCGTCCACAATAAGCCCCACATTCATATCATCTATGGTGGTTACAATGATGCAGGTTTTATCGTCGTAGTCCCGCTCGGGCTGACCGAACTTAAGCCGCACATCGATAATGGGAACCACCCTACCGCGCAGGTTGGTAATGCCTTTGATATAGTCGGGCAGATTGGGAACTTTGGTGATAGGCTGCATACCGATAATCTCGATGACATGATAAAGCTCGAGGCCATAGGAGACCTCACCAATGTTAAAGGTCAAATAGCGCCCGCGAAGATCGTCTAACATACTCTGGGCCGAATCTACAACCGCTGTATTTGCCATGGTGTCAGGCTCCTTTCTTTAGTGGTGCTGGGCGAGGAGGTTGTTGGCGTCCAGAATGAGGCTGATGGTGCCGTCGCCCAGGATGGTGCAGCCCGACAGGCCCATGCGCTTGACCGCGTATTTACTAAGGAAGGGCGGGAAGGGCTTGACCACTACCTGTTGCTCTCCGAGGAGCTCGTCCACAAAGATGCAGGCTTCCTCCCGGGCTCCCTCCACAAGGATGAGAATGCCCTCGGTGATGTCGGTTATCTCGGTTTCAAAGTTGAAGATGCGGTGCAGCCGGATGATGGGGAAGCACTTGCCCCTTAGAAGAATCATCTCGGAGCCGTCGGTGTTATACAGAATCTGCTTGGGGTCGTTTACCTTAAAGGACTGCTGGATGGAGGTGATGGGCAGTGTAAAGATGGTGTCGCCCACGGCCAGTTCCATGCCGTCCACTATGGCCAGGGTCAGAGGAATTTTAATGGTGAATGTGCTGCCTTCGTTGGGAGTGCTGTCGATGTTGATGGAGCCGCCCACCTTCTCGATATTTTGGCGCACCACATCCATCCCCACACCCCGGCCCGAAAACTCGGTGACTGCCTGATTGGTGGAAAAGCCGGGCAGCATGATGAGGTTATAAATCTCGGTTTTGCTATATTCGCTCTCGGGCTTGGTGAGCAGACCGTTGCGGCGGGCCTTGTCGAGAATCTTATCGGCGTCTAGGCCCTTTCCGTCGTCCGAGATGGTGATAACAATTTCGCCACCTACATTTTTGGCCTCCATCACAATGCGGCCCACCTCGGGCTTGCCCAAACGGCGGCGGGTCTGCGGATCCTCAATGCCGTGATCCACCGAGTTGCGCACCATGTGCATAAAGGGGTCGCCAATGGCGTCGTTGATGGTCTTGTCCACTTCGGTTTCGCCGCCCAAGGTAATCAGCTCTACCTGCTTGTCCAG
Source organism: Ruminococcaceae bacterium UBA1404 (assembly GCA_002305075.1). Taxonomy (GTDB): domain Bacteria; phylum Bacillota; class Clostridia; order Oscillospirales; family Ruminococcaceae; genus UBA1404. Next base: position 55,615 of record DBQC01000004.1, read on the forward strand.
CTTTTTGCTGACATCCCGGGCAATGCGCTGCATCCTTTGGAACACGCCGGACAGCGGTACCATGCGAATGGACATGACCACATCCTGAAGCTCGTCGGTGAGCTTGCGCAGCTCCCGGGCCGATTTACTAAAGTTGTCCAGGCGCATATCTCGCAAATCCACATTGTTGATCACCATAGACTCGGTGGTCACCAGCTCGCCCATCAAATCCATAAGCTGATCTAGCTTATACTGATGTACGCTGATAAGGCTTTGCTGCCTGCCGCTGCCGGGAAGCATGGCACGGGCGGCTTGGGCCGGTGTGACTTCCTCCCGGGGGATATCGTCCTCGGTGGGGCCGTCTGCTGTGGATATATGTACGGCTTCAAAGTCGTCTAGGGGCGCTTCGGCGTCTAAGAGCTCGTAGGACTCGATGTTCACCGCCGCCTCGATCACGGCGTAAATCTCATCCAGGCTCACACCTGCAGCCGGGGTAAAGATGAGGATAAGGCCGTCCCGTATGATGTCGGCACTGAGCGAGGCATCGCTCTCGGGCCGGTCGGGGATGGAGATCAGCTCATCGCACAGATCCTCCAGCTGAGTAATCAGCATAAAGGCCCGGATGTTCTCCATCTGGCAGCCCTCCTCATAGCGCACCCGCAGCCGATAGCGTTGGCCCGCCGGGGCAGCCACAACCGGGGTGGCCTCCGGCGCAGGGGCGGGGACCGAGGCGGGCAGGTCGGTGCCCACGGCGTCCGGGGGAACCTCCTCACCCTTGAGCAGGCTAGCCAGCCGGCTTAACTGGTCGATGAGGTTTTGGGGATTGCCCCGGGTCTCGTGAAAGGCCTGCACCGCCTCCATCTCTTCTTTGAGATAGTCCGAGGCAAGAAAGACCAAATCGAACAGGTTCTCGCTCACGCTGCCCAGGGCATCGGGGTGCTCTCGGATGATGAAGAACACATCCTCCACAGCATGGGCTAAGGCGGCAATACTGGTGAAGTCCATCATGGCCGCCGAACCTTTGATGGTGTGCATTATGCGGAAGATTTCGTTGATGCCGCTGTTCTCAAAGCTTCGGGTTTTTTCGGCGCCCAGCACAATTTTGTCGAGTTGTTCGAGCAGTGTGGTTGTCTCGAAAATAAATACCTCTAGCATAGGCTCCATACTTGCATCGATAGCCATGACATCTCACCTGCTTACCTTAGTATTTTTATCTGGATAGCAACCACAGCAATCACTTACCTAAATTATTCGACAAAATGCAAAAAAACGCAAGCAAAAAATCTATGGCTTTTGTTTTTTCTTACCTGTCCGAATGGTGGAATATGTAGCGAAATATTGCTTTTCTTGCTATTAGGAGTATAATTAAAGAGAACCCAAAGGGTTACAAGGGGGATACATACGCCTATGTCTGATATTCTAAGAGTTACCACACCTCTTGTCAATAAGACTCAAGTAATAGATACGAGGCGCAGTGTCGAAAATCTTACGCAGTTTAACCTGCCCGATGTCACCAAAGTTACCCGCGCCCGGTCGGACAATGCGCTGCTTATGCAGAACAATGTGCTCACCGGCGAGGAAAAAACCACGGCGCTGCTCATGGACCTCATCAAGGACCCCTCGGTTACCGTGACCTACCTGCGCAATATATCGCTGCTTCAGGAGGTTTATTCTCTGCTGCCTGCAGCCAACCGGGCGGTGACCGAGGAAATTCGGGAGATGTTCACTGCTTTGCTGCTTACCCCCGAGGAACTCACCGCCGAGCTTTGGCGGCAGGAGGAGGGTTCCAGCCAGTTTAAGGGTCAGCTGTTTGATATGCTTAGGGATCTGCTTCAGGCCCAAGCTAACACCGCCCGAACTGCCCTGTCCGGCGGGGAGGAGAGCAGCGGCACCCAGCTTATGAAATATTCGGCCATGCGCCGTGCAGTGGCCGATCTGCTAAAGGCCCTGTCGGGCTACACCGCCCGGCGGGATGTGCTCGAGGGGCTGGCCAACAACCTCGAATATCTCTCTAGGAGCCTGGCGCCCAGCCGGGCCCTCAGCGAGTCGTTGCTGCTGCTTTCGGCCCGCTTTCGGCGACCGGATGCCCAAACCCAGTTCGAGACGCTTAAAAGAGAGGTTCTCGATCTGCTTGCCAAGGTGGACGAGAGCATTCTGCTGTCGCCCAAAATCCGCAAGACGGCCTCGCTCACGGTGTACAACCTCTCTCGCTTCGGCGGCGATATCGACTTTCTCGAGGCCGCACTCGACCGCGTATTTGACTATATACCCCAAAACGAGGACCGGGAACGCCTTCTTGGTCTGGTGATGGAGTTTATTGAACGGGAGCCTCTGCCCAAGGGCACCGAGGAGGCTGCCGGGCGCTCTAAGGTGCTCCACAAGCTTATCTCCATCATCGACCGCCAAGCCGAGGATGCCGAACTGCTGCGCAGCACCGGCGATCGGCTTGAGAAGATTGTCCAGAGCCTGCTGTCCTCTCCCTGCAACTTTACGCCGCTGCTCCATTACATATTGCCCATGCAGCATATGGGCACTCAGTCCTTTATGGAGATATGGATAAATCCCAACGGCGAGGAGGACGCCCCCGAGCGGGCCGCACTCCGGGGGGATACCTACCATATGTTTATGGTGTTCGATGTGGGCGATCTTGGGCGCTTTAACATGGAGCTCTTTGTTCGGGATAAAATTGTGGACTTCTTTTTATACTGCCCACCGGCCTTTACCGGGGCCTTTGCCTCTGCAAAGCGGGACATTGGCCGGGTACTGGGCAGCTTGGGTTACCAGTTTGGCGATGTGCGCATCACCGACCTTGAGCGGGAACGCTCGCTGATGGAGGTATTTCGCTCGTTGCCTTATAAAAGGACGGGTGTGGATGTCAGAATCTAAACGAAATAAGGCTGTTGCTCTTAAATACAACCTCGAGGAGGATATTGCGCCGGTGGTGGTGGCCGCCGGCTATGGCGATGTGGCCCGCCGCATAGTAGATGTAGCCGAAAAGCAGGGCATTCCGGTGTTCCGGGACGACAGTACGGCTTCGCTGCTTTGTATGCTGGATATAGGCCGCAGCATACCCGAGGAACTCTATCAGGTGGTGGCGGCCATCTACTGTCAGCTTGTAGAGACCACCCATCAAATACGAGGACTTCCGACCGGCGAGGTACAGCCCCCTTCTAGGTAAAGGGGAGAGGTGCACCGTGCTCGGCAGGCAAATATACANNGGGGGGGGGGGAGACATCTTGATATCCAAAAAGCATGAGGGATCTATCTATGAGGCCAAAACCTTAAAAAACGAGTATATCGCTTCGGGTGTCATCCGACGGGTGGAGGGCAGCGAGGTCGATCTTATGGACCCCAATGGCTCCATGCCCATTGTGGCCATGAATACGCCCCTGAAAATAGCCGTTTACAGCAGCCACGAGGGCTTTAGAATGCTGGCCGGTCAGGTTTATCTGTCCAACCGCGAGTTCATGCGGGTGGTGGATGTGGTCGACTTTGTCAACTTCGAGCGGCGGCGCTTCTTCAGGGTGGATGTAAACATGATCAGCCGCCTATTGGTGCCCCCGGAGGTGCTGGCCCGTCAGGGCATCGAGGCGGAGGAGCCTCGCATTGTGCCCACTCGCATCCTTGACCTCAGCCTTTGCGGCCTGCTGTTAGAAACCGACCTGCCTCTCAAAAGCGGCGATAAATTGACCGTCCATCTCTCGCTCGGCAAGGCCGGCGAGGAGGATATCGAGCTGGTTATACGCCGCATAGGCCGCGAGAACAGCGAAGGCAAGCGCCGTATCGGAGCCGAGATTATCGAGCTCAGCCCCCGGGTTGAGCAGCAGTTATGCGCCTTTTTGTTCGAAAAGCAGCGCGAGCATATCCGCAGGGCAAAAAGCAGCATTTGAACGAAGGGCGGGGATAGACCGTGTCTGAAAAAGCACCGGGGACAGACAACCTGATATTTGCGCTCGATATAGGCACCCGCAGCGTAATAGGCGTGGTGGGCACAGCCGAGGACGGCATGTTCAGGGTGATGGAGGTAGAAGTGGCCGAGCACACCCGCAGAGCCGTGGTGGATGGTCAGATTGAGGATATAGAGGAAACTGCCCGTGTGGCGGCTCTTGTCAAAGAGCGTTTGGAGGCTAAGCTGGGCTTTACCCTTGGTCAGGTTCATGTGGCGGCAGCCGGCCGTGTGCTGCGTACCATAAGGGCCTCGTCCGAGCTTGCGCTGGACGGCCGTCGGCCCATAGACGCCCGGCAGGTGTTCACGCTCGAGGCCGATGCGGTGGCCAAGGCCCACGAGATGGTGATCTCCCTTTCGGCCGACGAGGGGGAGGATATAGACTTTATTTGCGTGGGCCACACGGTAACACGGTACAGTCTGGACGGATACAGCTTTTCCACCTTAGAGGGGCACCGAGGCAAGCGGGCCTCGGTGGAACTGGTGGCCACCTTTCTACCCAGCGAGGTGGTCGAGAGCCTCTATGCCACCATGCACCGGGTGGGTCTTACGATATCCAGTCTCACCCTCGAGCCCATTGCCGCCATCAATGTGGTTATCCCCGACGAGCTGCGCCTGCTCAATGTGGCCCTTGTGGATGTGGGCGCCGGCACATCGGACATCGCTTTAACCCGCGAGGGCAGCGTGTCGGCCTACACCATGGCCACCGTGGCTGGCGACGAAATTACCGAGTGTGTCATGCGTGGCATGCTGGTGGACTTTCAAATGGCGGAACAGATGAAGTTTGCTCTGAGCGCCGGACAGGACACCATTGCCTACACCGATATATTGGGCTTTCCGGGGGAGGTTTCGGCCCAGGCGCTGGCCGACTGCATCGAGCCGGCGGTGGAGCAGCTTGCCCAAACCGTGGCCCGGCGCATCTTAGAGGCCAACACCCAGCCCCCCATGGCTATCTTTATGGTGGGCGGCGGTAGCCGAACGCCCGGCCTCTGCCCCCGAGTGGCCAAGCATGTGGGCCTCGACCCGAGCAAGGTAGCCATAGGTGGCAGCAACTACATGAAGCGCCTGGTGGATGCCGACCCCGCCTATCTGGCCGCCGACTACACCACCCCGATGGGCATTGGGGTCTGTGCGGCGGCGGGTACGCTCCGGGGCGGCTTTAGGGTTATGCTGAATAATTGTCCCGTCCGTATTCAAAGCTCCTCGGGAGCCAATGTGATGGAGGCTCTGCTGCGGGCTGGCTATAAATATGAGCAGATTATGGGCCGCTCGGGTCGCAGCCTTACCTTTTTTGTAAACGGGCAGCGCACCACGGTGCGGGGCCAGCCACCCACACTGGCCCAAATCAGCCTAAACGGCCGGCCGGCCAGCGTGGCCACCTCCCTTTCGGCCGATGATGTGCTCACCTTTGAGCCGGCCCAAAACGGCACCGATGCCGACGCCCGGGTGTGTAAAGCCATCCGGGACTACGGCACCTTTAGCATCTATTTAGACGGCGAGAAAAAGCCAGCGGGCACGCTGGTGCGGGTGGCGGGTATCCCGGTGGGGCCCAACTATCTCATCCGGCCCATGGAGGCGGTGGAGTTGCGGCGCATTGTCACCTTGGGCGATGTGCTGGCCGACCCCGAGTACGGTGCACGCCACGGTCGAGTGGCGCTGGACGGCCGGTTTGACTGTCCGCTGGATACCCCCCTCAAGGAGGGCGACCGGGTGGACTTTATGCCCGAAGCATTCGTCCCACCCCGGCCGGCCGCCGCAAAGCCCGACACAACCTTGCGGGACGAGGCATCGCTCGAGCCCCCGGCTCAAAGCGCCGGCCCTGCGCTCAATATCACCCTCAACGGACAGCCGCTGCGGCTTGACCCTAAACCGGGGGGATACCTGTTTTTCGATGTGCTGGCCTATACCGACATCGACCCCACCCGGCCCCAGGGGGATATCGCAGTGCTGCGTAACGGCCGAGATGCCTCTTACATAGAGCCCATTGCCGAGGGGGATTCTATAGAGATTTACTGGAAAAAGTCCGGAAACTTTACCAATGCTTAAAGCGGGAAGGTAGGTACAGATGGATACTTATATAGTGCGTCAGCCCATTATCGACAAAAATCAAAAGGTAGTAGCCTACGAGATTTTATACCGGGAGGACGAGAGTGCGCTCTATAACCAGAACGACATGCGCGTGGCCAACGCCATCGAGCAGTTTTTGCTGGAGCTTAGCGATGATAAATTCCTTTCGGGCCGGATAGCGTTTCTCACCTTTACGCCCAATTTGCTGATGAAAAACATTCCTAAAATGTTTTCGGAGCAGCGGCTGGTCATCCAAATTGAGGACAATGCCATTGTCCACCCACTGGCCCGCAAAATTATCTATCGCTACAAAAAGCAGGGCTACCGCATCGCCATCAAGAACTTCGAATTCTCTCAGCGCTACTTTAGCATACTCGATGCGGTGGACATCATCAAAATAGACCTCTCCTCTCCCGAAATCTCCCAAAAGAATGTGGTGGACATAGCCCACAGCTTTGGCAAGCAGGTGGCGGCTTACAACATCAACACCCCCGAAGCTCTGTCGCTGGCCGAGAGCTACGACTGCGACTACTATCAGGGCAGTTATGTGGCCGAGCAGAGAACCTCCAAGGCCTACCGTTTTGACCATTTGCAGTCCAACTTCTTCCAGCTCATGGTGGCCGTTACCAAGGACGAGCCCGATATTGACGAAATTACCAAAATCATCTCTCGAGATGTCACCCTTGCCTTCTCGCTGATGAAGCTTGTTAACTCGGCCTATTTTGCGCTGCGCAACCGGGTAAAGTCGGTGCAGCAGGCGCTGGTTATTTTAGGCATTGGTCAGCTTAAGCAGTGGATTTATCTGCTTAGCTTTAAGCAGGACAGCGGCGGTATGTCCGACGAGCTCATCCGAATGTCCTTCCTTAGGGCCACCTTCTGCGAGTCCCTAAGCAGCTATGTGCCCGACCTGCCCATCTCCTCGAACGAGGCCTACATGATGGGTATGTTCTCCACCCTTGGCACGCTGATGGAGCTGCCGCTGGAAAATGCCCTGGAGGAGCTGCCCATCTCGGACGAGATAAAGCAGGCCCTCATAACAGGCGAGGGCAAGTGCGGCAATCTGTTTGGGCTGGTGCTCTGCTACCACAACGCCGACTGGCCGGGCATGACCCACCACGCCGCAGAACTGGGCATTCCCATGAATGTGATAACCCGCACCTACTTTGAATGCATAGAGAGCGTTAACGAAACATGGGAGTCGCTCATGAAGCCTTTTGCCGGCGAGAACGACGAGGACGAAGAATAAGACGGATAAAAAAGGGAGCGCCCGGTGCGCTCCCTTTGGCTTTTGCGTCCGGCCGCAAAAACTTTGCGCCGGGCGCTTTAGTTTTTGGCCTTCTGTGCGAATAGGTAGGATGAAGGCGGATTGACAGCCTTGCATCCCAGCACCGTATGCGCCGGTCTTATCACCCGGCGGGCGGAGCAAAACAGAATGACAAAACCCCCATGGCAGGGAAGCCGGGGGGACAGAACATGGAGGTTTATCATGGGAATGGTAGTTAGAACAAACAACATGGCGGTTAATGCCCACCGCAATCTGGGCATCAACAATGCCAACCTTGGCAGCCACCTCGAGAAGCTGGCATCGGGCTTCCGCATCAACCGCGCGGCGGACGACGCCTCCGGTCTGGCCATCAGCGAGAAGATGAAGGCCCAAATTAAGGGCCTCGAGACCGCCTCGGCCAATGCGCAGGACGGCATCAGCCTCATTCAGACGGCTGAGGGCGCCCTCGCCGAAGTGCACGATATGCTCAACCGCATGGTGGAGCTGGCCGGCAAGTCGGCCAACGGCACCATGGACGACAATGTGGACCGCGCCGCCCTGCAAAAGGAGGTCGAGTCCCTCCAGCACGAGATCAACCGTATTGCCCAGGGCACCAACTTTAACGGCATCAAGCTGCTCGACGGTTCTATGGGTGTGGCCTCCAAGTTCACCCCTGGCGCGGCTGGCACTGCCAGTGCGACCGGTACCGAAACGGTGTACACTCTGGACTTTTCCAAAGTGGACATCATCGAAGGCGGCAAGGTTACCGTTGGTGGCACAGAGTTCGAGTTTGTCACAGAGGCCGTTGCCGGCGACGATACCAAGGTTGTCATCGGCGCCAACAGGGACGCCACGCTAAGCGCTTTGCAAACCGCTATTACCACGGAGAATGCCCACCAAAACTTTTTTGGCCCCGGCAACGATGCAACCGTGACCGCTGCCGACGGCAAGCTGACCTTTACTTCCGAAGAACCCGGCATTAGCGAACCGGCTTACGAGATGACCGCCACCGTCACCACCTCGGGCATGGGTCTCACGCTGCAGATCGGCGACACGGCCGACGCCTTTAATAAGGTCACCGTTTCGGTGGGCGACATGAGCACTGTCGGTCTGGGTATCAACTCTCTGTCGGTGGCCACCCAGTCCCAGGCAGCCGATGCCATGGCCCTGCTCAAAAACAATGATGACCCCACCAACGGCTACGGTGCCATCAATGTGGTGTCCACCGTGCGGGCCAATCTGGGTGCCCTGCAAAACCGGCTTGAGCACACCATCAGCAACCTCGATGTTGCGGCCGAGAACATGACCGCCGCCAACAGCCGCATCCGGGACACCGACATGGCCAAGCAGATGATGGAATATACCAAGGCCAATGTGCTTGGGCAGGCGGCGCAGGCCATGCTGGCTCAGGCCAATCAGCAGCCCCAGGCTGTGTTGCAGCTGCTCCAGTAAGGCAGTAGCCGCTTAAAAGTCTTTGCTATCTTCCCATGATATGCTCTGAGGATCAAGGGGTTGGGGCGAGGATGAAGCTCCCCCCTTGACCCGGAGTAAAATGGGTTTGATATGTTCCACCTTAGGGGCGGCCTGCCACCGCCTGCACCTGCCACCTCGCGAGATCGGGCAGCGGCAGGTTGCCCCTAACAAGCACCACGAACCTTTTAAATGACCTGCGTTCTCCAACGCCGCTTATGTCTGTGGGGTTCTGCGCAAAGCGCTTTTGCCCAAAAGAGCGCACGAGCCGGGACAAAGCACAGCGTATCGGCACAGCAAACGGTCTTTCCATGGGTCCGGTGGGGGCGGCCGCCCCGCCGAAGCTGTGAGAAGATATAAAAGCTTATATTCGGCAGGGATGCCGGATCAATACCAAAACATGGAGGTTTCATAATGG